>JAFXZY010000081.1 GCA_017541025.1 Bacteroidaceae bacterium
ATTTCCAGATATGGTTGGTTCGTGTCTGGAAGGGGATTCTTTGACAGTAATCCTGTAAAAAATAACAAAATTAGAGATAAAACGATTAAACAATATTAAAATAACAGCCAATTATTTGGTTTGCAACATAGAAGTTACGAAGAAACGAGGGAAATACAAAATAAAATACAAAAAAGAAGACGCCACAAGAAGAATTCCTTGGGCGTCTGTATCTTTTGACAAATATAATCTTATCAGCTATGTTTCAGAATCTGCCCGATACTGAGGGTAGAATTCTGTTTGATACCGTTCAGGCGGCACAACTCTTTCACAGAAGTATGGTACTTCTTGGCAATACTTGAAAGTGTTTCGCCCGACTTCACCTTATGAATAGAGGTACGGGGCTTTGCCTTCTGGGCAGCAATACGCTGCTGCTGGAACTCCCTGCTCTCTTCCTCCTTATCCAGAATGCTATTCTCTTCGTCCTCAGCTGCAGCCAGAACGCCACTGGCATTCATGAGTGAACCGCTGCCGTTAGAACGATAAACGTAATAGTCGGCCTTTACATCCTGCATCTCAAAGTTAAACAGTCTCTCAGGATTGATGAACTGACCCAGGAAACGCGTTTCGAAGTGCAGGTGAGAACCCTTGGAACGTCCGGTATTACCGCCCAGACCAATAGGTTCACCAGCCGTTACCACCTGGTCTTCCTTTACCAGTTGCTTGCTCATGTGACCATAGAGGGTTTCCAGACCATTGGGGTGGCGGATAATAACATAACGTCCGTAACCCTTTCCCTCATACGCAACAATACGGATCTTGCCACTAAATGCAGCACGGATGGTATCGCCCACATAAACCTTGATATCTGTTCCATAATGGTTGCGGTGGAAAGTCCTGCGATAACCGTAATGGCTGGTAACCAAACGGCTATCCGTAGGCATACAGAACCCACGCAAGTCAATTTTATACTCATCAGGCATATCTACGCCATACTGGGTGGTATAAACATTGTTCCACTCGGGATAGAGTGCAGATGCTGGTGGCTGAGCAGACTCCTCATGCTGAAGCAGACGTACAATGGAAAGACTGTCGATTGTACGCATCTTCTTGTCAACGGGAGCCATACTGGCCAGTTTGTCTTGCGCGACACCGGAAGTGGCAGCGCAAGCCATAACCATCATGAAAATAAACTTCTTAACTATCATTCTTGTTTTCAATTATGCATTAGTTTGCTTCGTCCACTGCATACAGGCGATCCATATTCAGGTTGCCCAGATCAAAGATTTCTTCAGGCTTGAAGAATCGGTTCAACTCAACTGCAGCGGCCTCTGGCGAGTCAGAAGCGTGAACAATATTCTGTTGGTTACTCATACAATAGTCACCACGGATGGTTCCGGCATCTGCCTTACGTCCGTTGGTATAACCTGTTATGTACCGAACCACAGCAATTGCATCCACTCCTTCAAGACACATGGCAATGACCGGAGTTTTCTTCATTGAAGCCTTCAAAGAAGGAAAAAAAGGTTTTTTTACCAGATGGGCATAATGTTCCTCCAGAATGGCATCATCCAATTGCAACATCTTTAAACCCGCTATTCGAAGACCTTTCTTCTCAAAACGATTGATAATCTCTCCAATCAGAGCTCTTTGTATCGTGCTTGGTTTTAACAAAACCAGAGTTCTTTCCAGCATGTGGTTATTTTTAATACTTTTCTTTTAAATGGACCTTCTTCCACGTTTCGGGTGCAAAGGTACAAATAAATTTTGGAACGGCAAAGTCTTTTAACTCTTTTTACGATATCTGACTCCAATCCTCATCTTTTTGGTTCAGATAATTCAGTCTGTTCCATAGAATCTGGTTTTCGGGAAGGTTCTGTTGTGGGTCGGCATCCAGTATGCTGGCAGCGGTATCGCGGGCCAGCTGCACCAGTTGTCCGTCGCGTGCCAGATTAGCCAGTTTCAGGTCGAAGGCCACACCACTCTGCTGTGTTCCTTCCAGATCGCCCGGACCACGGAGCTTCAGGTCTTCCTCAGCAATCTCAAAACCGTCATTCGTTTCCGTCATAATCTGAATACGTCTTCGGGTATCCCTTGCCAGTTCATAACCGGTAACCAGGATGCAGTAGGACTGCTTGGCCCCCCTGCCTACCCTTCCTCTGAGCTGGTGAAGTTGGGAGAGTCCGAAACGCTCTGCGTTCTGGATAACCATCACCGATGCGTTGGGCACATTCACGCCCACCTCGATGACTGTCGTGGCAACAAGGATCTGCGTTTCGCCGCTCACAAACTTCAGCATCTCGGCATCCTTGTCAGCAGGCTTCATCTGTCCATGCACCATACTGAGGCGGTAATGAGGGAACACCTGTTGCAGGTGCACGAACTCTTCCTCCACGTTCTTGAGTGCCAGTTTCTCGCTCTCCTTTACCAACGGAAAAACGAAGTACACCTGATGTCCGGCTTCTATCTCCTGCTGGATTCCCTGATAAAGGATTTCAGGTTTATTATCGTAAGTATGGATTGTCTTGACAGGTTTACGTCCAGGCGGCAGTTCATCTATTACGGAAACATCCAGATCGCCATAAAGCGTCATGGCCAACGTACGTGGGATAGGCGTAGCCGTCATCACCAGCACATGAGGCGGCACCGGGCTTTTTTTCCACAAGCGGGCTCGCTGTGCAACACCAAAGCGGTGCTGTTCGTCTATAACGGCAAATCCCAGGCGATGAAACGCCACGTTGTCTTCGATGATGGCATGGGTTCCCACCAGGATATTCACTGTACCGTCCCTGAGTCCGTCCAGGATGGCCTGGCGCCGTTTCCCCTTTACGGTTCCCGTAAGTAACTCCACACGAACAGGCATATCACCGAGGAAGGAGCGGAAAGTCTCCAGATGCTGCTCGGCAAGAATTTCCGTCGGTGCCATAATACACGACTGGAAACCGTTGTCCAATGCCAGCAACATGGTCATCAGCGCTACCAGTGTCTTGCCGCTTCCCACATCACCCTGCAACAACCGGTTCATCTGCCGTCCGCTGTTCATATCCATTCGCATCTCCTTGATGACGCGTTTTTGTGCACCTGTCAGCTGGAAAGGCAAATGATGGTAATAGAAGTTATTGAACGTATCGCCGACTTTCTCAAACCGGTAGCCATGTCTTTTGGCCTGACGTTCACGTGAATACCTGAGGATAGAAAGCTGGATATAGAATAGTTCCTCAAACTTCAGGCGCATGGTGGCGTGGGAAAGCTCCATTGCCGTGGAAGGATAATGGGCCAGCCTCAGTGCCTTATCCAGCGACATCAGATGCAGCCTTTCAATCAGGTAGTCAGGAAGTGTCTCCGGGAATGGCTCCTGCAACTTTGTGAACAGCGTGCTGGTAAAATGTTCCAGCGAACGGGAAGTAAGGCCCGCCTTTTTCATTTTCTCCGTCGTGCTGTAATAAGGCTGCATACTCATTTTGCTCAGCACAAGGGTGTTGGCAGGATCCATGTCGGGATGGGTAATATTGATGCGTCCGTTAAAGACGTTAGGTCGTCCAAAGACAATGTAGTCCGTGTGCAATTTATAGGCTTTTCTGATATAGCTTATGCCGTTAAACCACACCAGATCCATCAGCATGGACCCGTCTGTGAAGTGAGCGATGAGATGTTTTTTCCGGCCCGCACCTGCCTCCTCGAAACTCAGTATCTGCCCCTTTACCTGCACAAAAGGCATATCCGCCGTAAGCTCGCTGATCATGTAAAGCCTACTGCGGTCTATATGCTTATAAGGAAAATAATACAGGAGGTCGTGCCACGAGTTGATGTTCAACTCCTGACTCAGCATCTTGGCCCTATTAGGTCCTATGCCGGGCAGATAAGTAAGTTCAAGTTTTCTTAAATCTTGCATCTCTCAGAGCAGTCCGTTGGCAAACCGGATGTCAGCAGGTGTCGTTATCTTTATGTTCTCTCGGTTTCCCTCTACCAAATGTACGGGTTTTCCCAGGGCTTCCACAACAGATGCGTCGTCTGTAAAAGCGGGAATATAAGGCTGCCGGTAAGCCTCTTTGAGCAGTGAAACGCGGAACGTCTGTGGCGTCTGTACCAGTTTGTATGCATCGCGTGGAACGGTAACACTTGTTCCGTCCTCACGGAGTTGGCGTACCGTCTCAACCACCGGGACAACGGGTACCACAGCCCCGCCCTCAACAGCCTCCTCATAGCATCGGTGAACGGTCTCAACAGACACAAAAGGTCTCACACCGTCATGGACGCCCACAATGCCTTCCGCATCGTCAGGTACCAGTTTCAGTCCATTGCTCACCGAGTGGAAACGCGTTTCTCCTCCATCGGCTATCTGAAAAGGTACGCCAAAGGCATATTCACGGCATAACTGCAGCCAGTATTCCTGCTGCGAGGCAGGTAACACCAGAATGATGTGAATATCCGGGTAAGCCTGTCGGAACACCTCGATGGTACGCATCAGCACAGGCTTTCCTCCAACGGGCAGGAACTGTTTGGGAATATCACCGCCCATGCGGAGTCCCTTTCCGCCTGCCACAAGGATGGCGTATCGGTCCATATCAGCCCACCAGTTCCTGGTATATCATACCCTGACGCAAAGCATTGCTTGCCCCTGCGCCTTTAAAGAAATCCACAATGGTATAGCCGAATTCGAATGCTGCAGCAGGTCCCTTGCCTGTGATGATATTGCCATCCTGCTCCACAATGGCAGCCGTATAGGTGGCACCGGCCAATTCACTTTCCACTCCGGGATAGCAGGTTGCCTTCCTTCCCCGCAGAATGCCTAAATGCCCGAACACAAGGGGTGCAGCGCAGATGGCAGCAATGGGCTTGCCTGCTGCAAAGTGGGCAGCAATGGCATGGGTAAGAGGAGCACAGGCATCCAGATTGGTACTGCCGGGCAGGCCACCGGGCAGGACTATCATGTCGGCCTTGCTGAAATCTATGTCAGCAAGCTGCCTGTCGGCTTGGATACCAACGCCATGGGCACTCTCTACAATCTCTGTTCCCGTAACGGAAACGGTTTCTACCGGCAGACCTGCTCTGCGCATAATATCAACGGGCGCCAAGGCTTCAATATCCTCGAATCCTGTAGCTAAAAATACATAAATCATTCCTTACTCTATATTAATGGGTTATCTTTTTGTGCAAAGTTAGGAATTTTTCTTATCTTTGCCAGACAAAATGAAAGAAAAATGGAGAAAACCCTGAGATTTGCTCTCTTTGGCAACATCTATCAGCACAAGAAAGTGAATTCCGTACAGAAAATACTGACGGAACTGGAGAAACATAAGGCAACCATACTCATAGATGCCCCGTTCTACGAATTCCTCACCCAGGATTTACGTATCAATGTACCTTGTTCGCAACTCATAGACGGAAATGACTTCCAGGCAGATGTAGCCATCAGTATGGGAGGTGACGGAACATTTCTGGAAGTGGCCAGACGCGTGGGCAACAAGGAAATCCCCATCTTTGGTATCAACACGGGCCGACTGGGATTCCTTGCCGACTTCTCTCCCGAGGACATCCCCTATGCCATAGATGAGATTCACAGCACCGGTCTGAGAACCGAAGAGCGCAGTGTGCTGCAACTCTCCTACTCTCAGGGCGAGCCTGCCGACTACCCCTTTGCACTCAACGAGGTAGCTGTGCTTAAACGCGATAATTCATCCATGATCAGTATTCGTGTGGATATCAACGGAGAGTACCTGACCACCTACCAGGCAGATGGTCTTATCATCAACACCCCGACGGGAAGTACGGGTTACGCCCTTAGTGTGGGAGGTCCTGTCATGCACCCTGGCAGCAAGACCATCGGATTGGTTCCTGTTGCTCCGCACAGCCTGAATGTTCGTCCCTTTACTCTCTCTGACGACAAGGAAATCTCCCTGACGGTTGAGAGTCGCAACCACAACTTCCTGGTTGCCATCGACGGACGAAGCGAAAAATGCCAGGAGGGCATCCGGCTTTCAGTGCGCAAGGCCCCCTACCAGATAATAGTCCTGAAGCGCAGCAACGGTTCTTATTTCCACACCTTGCGAGAGAAGATGATGTGGGGAACCGACGTACGAATCTGAAAGCTAAAAGAAGTCCTCGTCGCGTTTCCAGAGTACAACGCTTCCCTGTTTCAACGAAGCCTGTACATCTATAAGCCGCTGGTTACTGCTGCCGCAGAACAGCAGGTCCTCATCGCGCAGTTCCTGAACAAAGGGGCCGTCCACTAATACGTCCAGGTATTTGAGCAGGTTATAGTACGCAGGAACCTTCAGCAAGTCCTCAAAAAGGAAACCCGTATAGCACCAGATGGTCTTGTCGGTTTCTTTTTTTATCCGTTCTGCCAGTTCGGCAAACCCTTCAGCCTGAAAGAACGGATCTCCTCCTGTGAAGGTGACATGAGCCACCGGGTCGGCAACGATTTCCTGCATGAGCGAATCAATGGTCCTGTCCTCTCCTGCCCCGAAAGCCCATGACTGCGGATTATGGCAGCCTTCACAATGATGCTTACAACCACTACAGTAGATGGAGGTTCTGAAACCCGGTCCATCTACTGTAGTGTCATTAAGAATGCTTAAAACGTTGATTGTCATCTTTTAAGCCATGATATTTCAGTCATGTACCACACGGTCGTTGAGCTCAGCCAGCTTAGCCTTGTTCCAACGGCCGGTTGTACCCACCAGATAACCTGTGATACGCTGCAGGCGGTCCACATTGTGGCTGCCGCATTTCGGACAGGTATCCATATTCTTCTCGGCATTCTCATAACCGCAGTCCATACAACGGTTGCGTGTGTGGTTTACACTGCCGTAACCGATGTTGTACTTATCCATCAGGTCAACAATGTTCATTACCACCTCGGGGTTGTGTGTGGCATCACCGTCAATCTCCACGTAGAAGATATGGCCGCCTCTGGTCAGATCGTGGTAGGGAGCCTCTATCTGAGCCTTGTGCAAGGCAGAGCAGTGATAGTACACGGGCACATGGTTTGAGTTGGTGTAGTACTCCCTGTCGGTAATACCGGGCAGAACGCCATACTTCTTGCGGTCGAACTTGGTGAATCTTCCGCTCAAGCCCTCGGCAGGAGTTGCCAGAACGCTATAGTTGTGCTGGTACCTCTCACTGAATTCATTAACACGGTCGCGCATGTAGGTGATAATTCTCAAGCCCAGCTGCTGAGCCTCATCGCTCTCGCCGTGATGCTTACCGATTAAGGCAACCAGACACTCGGCCAGTCCGATAAATCCGATACCCAGTGTACCCTGATTGATAACGGGTGCAATCGTATCATTGGGCTTAAGTTTGTCGCTGTCAATCCAGAGACCCTGCATCAACAGGGGGAACTGCTTAACGAAGGCCGTCTTCTGGAACTCGAAACGTTCGTGCAGCTGCTTGGCGGTAATCTCCAGCACATTGTCCAACTTGGCGAAGAAGGCATTGATACGGTCTTCCTCATTCTTGATTCCCATACATTCAATGGCCAGACGTACGATATTGATGGTAGAGAAACTGAGGTTACCCCTGCCGATACTTGTCTTGGGTCCGAATCTGTTCTCGAACACACGGGTACGGCAACCCATGGTAGCACACTCCCACTTGTAACGTTCCGGATCATCCTCGCGCCAGTTCTCATTGAAGTTGTATGTAGCGTCCAAATTGATGAAGTTGGGGAAGAAACGGCGTGCCGTTACCTTGCAGGCATACTTGTAAAGGTCGTAGTTCCTGTCGGTAGGCAGATAGCTGAGTCCCTTCTTCTTCTTCCATATCTGGATGGGGAAGATAGCCGTCTCACCGTTTCCAACACCCTCGTAAGTACTGCGCAGAAGTTCGCGAATGATACAACGGCCCTCGGCACTGGTATCCGTACCATAGTTGATACTGCTGAATACCACCTGATTGCCACCGCGTGAGTGAATGGTGTTCATGTTGTGGATGAAAGCCTCCATAGCCTGGTGAACTCTGCCGACGGTCTTGTTGATGGCATGCTGCTTGATGCGCTCACGTCCCTCAAGGCCAGTCAGGGGCACATTCAGGAAATCATCGATAGGCGCATTGTACAGCTCGCTGTAATCCTCGGCATTCAAATCCTCCAGCACCTTAACCTCTTCGATATAGGAACTGCGGACAAAGGGAGCCAGGTAATAGTCGAAGGCAGGAATAGCCTGACCGCCGTGCATCTCGTTCTGTACCGTCTCCATGCTGATACAGCCCAAGATACTGGCTGTTTCTATACGCTTGGCAGGACGGCTCTCTCCGTGTCCGGCCTGGAAACCATGCTTCAGGATCTTATCCAATGGATGCTGCACACAGGTGAGTGACTTGGTAGGATAGTAATCCTTGTCGTGGATATGCAAATAGTTGTTCTGTACAGCCTCACGCACGTCCTCGCTCAGCAGATAGTCGTCAACGAAGGGCTTGGTGGTCTCGCTCGAGAATTTCATCATCATACCGGCAGGTGTGTCGGCATTCATATTGGCATTCTCACGCGTTACATCATTGTTCTTAATATTGATTATCTCCAGGAAGATATCACGGGTCTTGGCCTTACGGGCAATGTTACGTGCATTACGGTATTTGATGTAAGCCTTTGCCACTTCCTTGCGCGACGACTTCATCAACTCGTTTTCTACCAGGTCCTGAATCTCCTCTACCGTCATCTGCTCCTTTCCCTTTACGGAAATACGGTCAGAGATGGAGGTTATCAGTGCCTCATCCTCACCCTCTTCGGTGGTCAGCATAGCCTTTCGTATGGCGGCAGCTATCTTCTGCTCGTTGAAGCCAACTATTCGGCCGTCTCTTTTTACTACGGTCTGTATCATTTCGTTTTATTTTTGTTAATTATGTTTTTCCGAAAAATGCTGTGCAAAATTACAAAAAAGGTATAACCCGTGCAAGAAAAATCCAAAAAAAGTTTCCCTTTTTGCAAAAGATTTTTTCTTCAAAAATAAAAAAGTTTTCCAAAAAATTTTATAACTATCTGATTTTCAGTACCCAATTTTGTAAGATTGAAGAAAAAGTTTTCCAAAACGAAATTTTTTCTGTTCACATTAGACGAAAAAACTGTTCATTTAGGCGTAATCCTTGTCCTGCATCCTTTTCACCCGCATTAGGGGGCACAAACGACATCTTTTATCATAAAAAAGTGTAAAACCAACCCGTATATCAAAAAGAATTTGTACCTTTGTCCAAAATATGTACTATACATTATATATTATATAAGATATGAACAAGAAACTTACCGCAACCCTTATAGTGGCTGCAATCATCGTAGCAGGTATCATTGGTTTCCTGATTTACACCATGCAGAAGCAGCAGAAGGAGAATGCGCAGATGCTGGAATTGGCAGAAATGGACAAGCGAGAGATGGAAAACGAGTACGAGCAGTTTGCCATGCAGTACAACGAGATGAGGATGCAAATCAACAACGACTCACTTGTTGCACAATTGGAGAAGGAGCAGCAGCGTACAGAAGAGTTGCTCGAAGAACTGCGTCGTGTCAAGAGTAACGATGCCGCAGAGATTATGCGACTGAAGAAGGAACTGGCTACCCTGAGAAAGGTGCTGCAGGACTTCGTTCACCAGATTGACTCTCTGAACCGCCTGAACGAGGAGCTGACACAGGAGAATTCCAACCTGAAGACGCAGAACCAGCAGGCCCAGCAGCATATCACCAACCTGAGCACCCAGAACGAGTCGCTCTCTTCCAAGGTTGAGATTGCCAGTCAGTTGGATGCCACAGGCATTTGGGCAGAGGGACGCAACAAGAAAGGAAAGTCTGCCAAGAAGATTAAGGATGTCAAGAAGTTTGTCATTGGCTTCAAGATAGCACGTAACGTTACTACCAGCACAGGTATCAGAAGTCTCTATCTGCGCATCAGCACGCCTACTGGCGATATACTGACGAAAGGCGGAACCTTCCAGTACGAGAACCGCAGTCTGGAATACAGCATTCGCAAAGACATCGAATATACCGGTGAGGAGCAGAGCATAACGGTTTACTGGGACGTAGCAGAAGCCTTGAGTGCCGGAACATACCGTGTGGATATCTTTGCCGATGGTCACAACATAGGAACTTCCTCATTCTCGTTCGAGAAGTAACATGGGAAAAGGTAAGTTGGCCAAGTTTGCCGAGATGGCGGCAAACCCGTTGGTCGTGGAATGCCCCACAGCAGCCATCATGCAGGACGAGTTCCCTCTGAAAGGTCATTGGGGAGAGCAATTCTTTCACAACACCAACCCCATAGTTCTGGAACTGGGTTGCGGAAGAGGCGAATATACCGTAGGACTGGGAAACCTGTACCCCGACAAGAACTTCATTGGTGTGGATATCAAGGGAGCCCGCATGTGGACAGGAGCCCAGGAGGCGCTCCTCTCCAACATGAAGAATGTGGGTTTCCTGCGCACCAACATAGAATTCATTCACAAGTTCTTTGCCCCTAACGAGGTAAGCGAGATATGGCTCACCTTCTCCGACCCGCAGATGAAAAAGGTTACCAAGCGCCTTACCAGCACCTATTTCCTACAGCGCTACCGTCAGTTTATGCAGGAGGGCGGCATCATTCATCTGAAGACCGATTCCAACTTCCTCTTCACCTATACCGAGGAGATGCTCAAGGCCAATAATCTGCCCACGGAAGTGTGTACAAGAAGTCTGTATCAGGAGGAGGGAGACGATACCAGAGAGGCTCGTTCCTTCCAGACCTATTACGAGGGTATGTGGCGGGCACGCGGCATCGACATCAAATACCTTCGTTTCCACCTTCCCCTAACAGGCGAACTGGTGGAACCCGATGTGGAAATTCCTCTGGACGAATACCGAAGCTATAGTCGCGAAAAGCGCTCCCCTTTAAAGGTTAGAGGTTAGAGGTTAGCGGTTAGCGAAACCTGAAACTTGAAACTTGAATCTTGAATCTCGAAACCTACAGCTGGTTATCGGTTAGAGGTTAGAGGTTAGAGAGGATATGAACAGCAAATGTGAATGCTTAAATAATAACAGAAAAAAGATAATAATGGAAAAAGAAGAAAAGGTGTTTTCTTTTGAAGGCCTTGAGGTTTATAATACAGCGAGGATATTGGTTCGGGACATATATCGTTTACAACATAAATTCCCCAAATATGAGACTTACGCTTTGGGAGATCAGATTAGGAGATCAGCCTCATCCGTAACCTCAAATATCGCAGAGGGAAGCGGACGAAATTCTTTTAAGGAGAAATCTCATTTCATTGAGATTGCCTATGGCTCTTTGATGGAGGCTTACAGTCAGTTACAAATCGGTCAAGATCTTGGTTATCTAACTCTAAATGACATTGACGAAATACGACCATCATTTATCCACGTTGCTAAAATGCTCTCTGGTCTCAGAAAATACTTTGACAGCACCCCCTCTAACCCCTAACCCCTAACCCTTCATAGAATTCTCTAACCCCTAACCCCTAACCCTTTAAAAATGGAATTATACCCTAAACTTATATTAGATGCCCTTGCCACAGTCCGTTACCCGGGAACGGGTAAGAATGTGGTAGAGATGAATATGGTGGAGGACGATATGCGCATAGCAGGACTCCACGTCAGTTTCAGCCTTATCTTTGACAAGCCCACAGACCCCTTCATGAAATCTGTGGTAAAGGCTTGCGAGGCTGCCATCCACGCTTACGCATGCAAGGATGCCGAAGTAGAGATAAAGACCAAGAGCCTGCAGGCTCCCCGTCCTGATCTTCCCGACCTTCTGCCTGGCGTTAAGAACATCATTGCCGTCAGCAGCGGCAAGGGAGGAGTAGGAAAAAGCACTGTTGCCACCAATCTGGCTGTTGCCATAGCCAGATTAGGATACAGCGTAGGCTTGTTGGACTGCGACATCTCCGGTCCCAGCGCCCCCAAGATGTTCCAGATAGAGGATGCCCGTCCGTATAGCGAGAACATCGATGGTCGCGACCTCATCGTACCCATTGAGAAGTATGGCGTCAAGGTGCTCAGTATCGGGTTCTTTGTCGACCCCGACCAACCAACCCTATGGCGAGGCGGTATGGCCTGTAATGCGCTGAAGCAACTCATAGGCGATGCCAGTTGGGGCAACCTCGACTATTTCATCCTCGACACCCCTCCCGGCACCAGCGACATACACCTCACCCTCGTGCAGACCCTTCCCATCACAGGGGCCGTTATTGTCAGCACACCTCAGCAGGTGGCTTTAGCCGATGTACGTAAGGGTATCAATATGTACCAGAACGAGAAGGTCAACGTACCCGTCCTGGGATTGGTTGAAAACATGGCTTGGTTCACGCCAGCCCAGCATCCCGAGGAGAAGTATTTCCTCTTCGGAAAGGAAGGTGTAAAGGAGTTGGCTGATAAGATGAACCTTCCCCTGCTGGGGCAGATTCCCATTGTGCAGGATATCTGCGAGTCGGGCGACAACGGCACACCTGCTGCCCTCGACCCCTCTACCATTACCGGTCAGGCTTTCCTGCAGTTAGCAGCCAGGGTGGTAACAGAGACCGACCGTCGCAACCTGGAGCAACCTCCCACAACCATTGTAAATACAAAGAAATAACAAAAAAATGAAAAGAATCACATTATTACCCTTATCCCTTTGCCTTAGTTTTTGTAATGCATTTGTCCTGAATGCAAACACTACGACAGACGACACGTCTTCCCCAACAATAGTATGTCCCCTGGAAGGATACCAGTTGGTATGGTCCGACGAGTTCAGTGCTTCTGCGATAGATAATAGCAAATGGACCTATCAGGAAGCTCGTGCCGGTTGGGTAAACCACGAGTTACAGACATACGTAAAAGAACAATCGCCTCAGGGCAAGAAGGTAGCTGAATGCAGCAACGGAACGCTCAAGATTCATTGCTTCAGGGAAGGCGACAAGATATACAGTGGCCGTATGTACGGCAACAGAAACGTAGGCTTCAAATACGGATACATCGAGGCAAGCATAAAGCTGCCCAAGGGCAAAGGTACATGGCCTGCTTGGTGGATGATGCCCGTGAGCAACGGCAGATGGCCTGGATGCGGCGAAATAGACATCATGGAGGAAGTTGGCGTGGATGCCAACAAAGTATCCAGCAGCATACATTGCCAGGCATACAACCACCCCAACAAAACGCAGAAGACACACGAGATGTTGTGCGAGGGAGCCGAAGACGGTTTCCACGTATATGCGCTGGAGTGGACAGAAAACTACATCCGCACCTACGTGGACGGAAAAGTGCAACTTTATTTCGAAAACGACGGACAGGGGAACAATGACACATGGCCTTTCAACAAAGCATTCTACCCCATCCTGAATGTAGCCTGGGGCGGCGACTGGGGAGGCTATAAAGGGGTGGACGAAACGGCTCTACCCGTCACCATGGAAGTTGACTACGTTAGAGTATGGGAAAAGAAAAAAGAGTAAGGCTTAATAGGTTAAAAGGTTAAAAGGTTAAAAAGTTAAAAGGTTATTGGTTATAGGTTATTGGTTATTGGTTATAGGTTATTGGTTAGCGAACATGGTTCATGGTTAAGGGTTAATGGTTAAGGGTTAGAGGTTAGAGACATTAAGGGTTAGGGATTAGGGATTAGAGATTAGAGATTAGAGGTGAAAAATAAATAGTTATCGTTATCGTTGACGTTTTCGTTGAAAAAAGTTATCGTTGACGTTATCGTTGACGTTATAAATTTAAGATTAGAGATTAGAGATTAGAGATTAG
>JAFXZY010000082.1 GCA_017541025.1 Bacteroidaceae bacterium
AACATTCTTACGGGCACCAAAGTAACCTCTGGTGAGACCCAGGATTTTCTTTCTCTTAGCTCTTGAAGCTACATGATTTACTGATCTTGGCATAATTTTTTTCTTTTTGAACGTTAGCGCCGTCTAACTGAGGACGAACTTTGTGCTAACCGTTCGGTTAATAACTAAAGTTAAAAACTGCGTCTTGACATTGGGTTTAACGCATACACAGGAGGTCACGTACCTGCTTCATGTTTTCAGTCACAACGATAGCGCTGTGATCCAGGTTTCTCTTCTGTTTCTTTGTCTTCTTTGTCAAGATGTGGCTGTGGTATGCGTGATGACGCTTTACCTTGCCTGTACCGGTGAGCGTGAATCTCTTCTTGGCACCGGAATTAGTCTTTACTTTTGGCATAATTGTTTTAATTTGTTTAATTAATATTAATATATAGATGTGGCAACGCATATACCAGGGCGTTACGCACTATCGTTTTAATCATCGAAATCCTCACCCTCAACCTTAGGACCAGTATACTCCTTGCGGGCTTTCTGCTGTGGAGCTTTCTTTTCCTTTGGTTTATCGTTTACAATCTCTTGTGCTGTACTCTCAAGAATCTTTTTAGCCTGAGTAGGCTGCTTCTTAGGAGCAATGAACATAATCATACGCTTTCCCTCGAGCTGCGGCATCTGCTCTACCTTACCGTAATCTTCCAAATCGGCAGCAAAGCGAAGCAAAAGCACTTCTCCCTGTTCCTTGAAAAGAATGCTACGGCCCTTGAAGAAAACATAAGCCTTTACCTTATCTCCGTCAGAGAGGAAGCCTTGTGCATGCTTGAGTTTGAAATTATAATCATGATCGTCAGTCTGTGGTCCGAACCTAATCTCCTTTACATCAACCTTCACCTGCTTGGCCTTAATTTCTTTCTGATGTTTTTTCTGCTGATAAAGGAACTTGCTGAAATCAATAAGGCGGCATACAGGAGGTTCTGCATTAGGGGAGATTTCTACCAAATCTACACCTTTCTGCTCAGCTAACTGAATGGCTTTAAAGGTAGGAAGAACGGTTGATTCAATACCATCTCCGACGATACGAACTTCTCGCGCATGAATCTGTTCGTTGACGCGATACTGCAGTTTAGGATTCTCTTTTTTCATTAAATATTTTAAAATCGGGTGCAAAATTACGAATTTTCTGTCATTTGACGTACTTCTTCGTTAATTTTCTTCGCAAATTCTTCAAATTTTACTGTTCCTTGCTCTCCTCCACCCTGCTGACGATAGCTAACAGTGCCTTCTGCCTGCTCTTTTTCGCCAACAATAATCATATAAGGAGTATGCTTCATCTCGTTATCACGAATCTTACGTCCAATTTTCTCGTTGCGATCATCAATATATGAACGAACCTCCTGAGTATCAAAATAATTCTTTATCTGCTGAGCATATTCGACATACTTCTCACTGACGGGAAGAATAGCAACCTGATCAGGAGTCAGCCACAAGGGGAAATGACCTGCAGTATGCTCGATGAGCACAGCGCAGAAACGTTCCATACTGCCAAAGGGAGCACGGTGAATCATAACGGGACGATGCTTGGCATTATCCTCACCAATGTATTCAAGCTGGAAACGCTGAGGCAACTGGTAGTCAACCTGAATAGTACCTAACTGCCAACGACGTCCAATAGCATCCTTCACCATGAAGTCGAGCTTAGGACCATAGAAGGCAGCCTCGCCCAATTCGGTCTTAGCCTTCATACCCTTCTCGGCACAAGCATCGATAATGGCCTGTTCTGCATTAGCCCAATCCTCATCGCTTCCAATATACTTCTCGGTATCATTAGGATCACGGAGAGATATCTGAACCTCGACACTTTCATCTGAGAAATTGAAAATCTTGAATACATGCTGGATAATCTCCATAACCTTGATGAACTCATCCTTTACCTGATCAGGACGACAGAAGATATGAGCATCATCCTGCGTAAAGCAACGAACACGAGTTAGTCCGTGCAATTCACCACTCTGTTCATAACGATATACTGTACCAAACTCTGCGCAGCGGAAAGGAAGCTCTCTGTAACTACGAGGTTTATTAGCATATATCTCGCAGTGATGAGGACAGTTCATTGGTTTCAGCAAATACTCCTCGCCTTCTTCGGGTGTCTGAATAGGCTGGAAACTGTCTTTTCCGTAATGATCCCAGTGACCAGAAGTCTGATATAGGTTCTTACCACCGATGTTGGGGGTGATAACTTCCTGATAACCGTATTTCTTTTGGATTCGACGCAACATATCCTGCAAGCGAAGACGCATATCTGTTCCCTTAGGTAACCAAATGGGCAATCCCTTACCCACACGCTCTGAGAACATAAAGAGTTCCATTTCCTTACCAATCTTACGATGGTCACGCTTCTTGGCCTCCTCAAGGATTACCAGATACTCATCCAGCATTTTCTTCTTGGGGAAAGAAATTCCATACAGACGCTGCATCTGTGCCTTAGTCGCATCGCCACGCCAAAAAGCACCAGCAACACTCATCAACTTAACAGCCTTAATGATACCAGTGGAAACAATATGCGGACCTTTACACAAGTCGGTAAAATTACCCTGCGTATAAATAGTAATACTTCCATCCTCAAGATCTTGGTCGATATGCTCACATTTATAAGTCTGACCGGCAGCACCAAACAACTTCAAACTGTCTGCCTTGCTGATTTCCTTACGCACTACAGGCTCATCCTTACGAGCCAATTCAATCATCTTATCCTCTATCTGCTTGAAATCGCCCTCTTTTATCATCTCTCCGTTAGGAAGAAGAACATCATAGAAGAAGCCATTCTCAATAGCCGGGCCGAAACCAAACTGAATGCCGGGATAGAGTTCCTGTAAGGCTTCTGCCAGCAAATGGGCACTTGTGTGCCAGAAGGCATGCTTACCTTCGTCATCATCAAATTTGTAAAGAACAACCTTAGCATCTTCATTAATTGGACGGTTAAGTTCAATAGTTTCACCATTCACACCGCAAGCAATCACGTCTTGTGCCAAACGTGAGGAAATGCTTTCTGCTATCTGGTAACCTGATACGCCAGCCTCATACTCGCGTACAGAACCATCTGGAAAAGTAATTTTAATCATATATAGTTATTATTTATGTACCTAAAAATGAGTTGCAAAGATAATTATAAAATGTTAAAACAAGAAATACTAGTCTAAAACTTTTCTTTTAATTGCTATTTTTTCTCACTTGAATACTTCTTTATCAAATTATATGCAGAATAAAGACCAAATTCTCCTGCCTGACTTAGGTTACTAAGCCCCTCGGGCAGTTGACCATTCAATATGTAAGCTACACCTCTGCTGTAGTATGCATCAGGGAAATGGTTATCTAATTCTATGGCCTTCCCAAATGCAGCGATAGCGCGTGGATAATCTGCAAGTTTAATCAACATACAGCCTATGTTATAGTGAAGGTACGGCGACTGAGGAAGTATATCAAGGGCTCGGTTATAATCCTGAAGAACCATAAGGTAGCCCAATCTTAAATCAGCAGCTTGAGTGGTGGAACTGGACACCTCAAGCTGTGCGTACCTACATTGTGCCCTAATCATAAGAGAAAGTACGTCATCGCCATACTTGAGTATGTAAGAATCCATATCAGCTATACCATTTTCAAAGTCCCGAACATGGTAGTAATCAAGTGCGCGCTTAATAAGTAGTTCCTTGACGACGCCATTCTTCTCAATAGCCGATGTCGTTTCTGAAATAGATGTAAGATGAGCATTCAACTGAGACTCCGTCATATTCCCCTCATCATCAGTTAAATACAATGTAGAAGGAAGTATGAAACGTGCGTTCAGTTTTTCCAACTCCTTACTATATGCAACATACAGCTTTACGTCGGAAGGATTCTTGTAATACGTGAAAATATAAAGTGGTTCTGGCTTAAGGTCGGCTTGCCTGTTCTGAACTTTTCCACGATACTCACTGGCATACTGGTTCTCAGTTTCATGTGTATCTTCCTCAATTAGCTTATCGTAGTCATTAATATTACGTTCACTCTTCTTGCGTGTCTTGTTAGAACTTTTATAGGTTCCAGTAGCAACTGCCATCTGTGCCTTCAAGAGTTTATACTCATCACGTTCTGCACCATAGATATCTCCAATCTTTCTGAGTATCTCTGCACGTTTGTGATATCCAGCCCAGAATTCCGGATAATCCTTTATAACAGCACTTATGTCTCTTATGGCTCCATTGTAGTCTCCGATATTATCCAAAAGCAAGGCTCTATTATAAAGAACAATTGTATTGTCCGGTTCCATTTTAAGAACAACGTTCAAGTCTTCAATAGCCAGATTGTCATCACCCACACTTGCACGTAAAAGTCCACGGTTATATCGGGCAGAATAACTGTTGGGAGCAATTTCGATAGCTGCATCATAATCAGACATAGCGCCCCTGAGATTGTCCTGATTATAACGCGTGAGCGCTCTATTGATATATAAGTTAGCCACCTTTGGAGACTGTAAGATTGCTTTGTCAAGACTCTTTTCTGCTTCAGCATACTCTTTCCTGTTAGCCTGAAACATCGACTTTATACTCCAGGCGTTGCCTTCATAGGCATTCAGTTCCAAAGCACGATCCACCCATTTCTCTGCAGCTATGGTATCAGTTTTCAACAAAGCCACCTGAGCTTTCAGAGTCAAATTCTCCGGAATTTTAGGCCATTGCTTTATCATCACATCCAAGGCTGAATCAGCCTGGTCATATTGTTTGAGTTCTATGCGGGACAAAACCAGATTGTGCCAACATGACTTCTCTAAGGGATTAATCTTCAAGGCTTGAACATAATCATCTACAGCCAACTCATAACGAGCTTGATTTATGCGACAAAGAGCACGGAGCATAAAGTAGTTGCACATGTATGGATTCTTTTCCAATGCACTTCCACAATCTATCTCTGCACCCTGATAATCCTCTAAGTAGAATTTTGCCAGTCCTCTATAAAAATATGGTTCACCCAGCCAAGGCTTGGCGTTAATAACCATATTAAAACGTTGAATCGCCAAGATATAATCCTCGTAATACAAAGCATTACGCCCCATCAAAAGAACTCTATCGGTATTGATTTGAGCGTAACACCTGAATTCTCTTCCATTTGTCAGGAAACAGAAAAGAAATGAAATGAGGATATATCGTATATTCTTCAACTTATCTTAATGTTTTACCTTTTAACCTTTACCTTGTAAGAACAACTGAATTTTCCTTTAATAATTTGCTGTAGCTTGGCTTTTGTAAGCTGTTTACGCAAACCAGTAAGATGGTCCGTGAACACGACTCCGTCTAAATGATCGAACTCATGCTGCATTACACGGGCAAGATAACCTGTCACCCATTCGTCGTGTTCCTGAAAATTTTCATCAAGATAAGACACGCGTATTCTCTTTGGACGTTTTACACTCTCATGAATACCTGGTAAACTAAGGCACCCTTCTTCCATAACATCTGATTCTGTTTCATCGTATTCCTCAATATAAGGATTAATAAAGGTGCGTATATAGCCCTTATACTCCGGGTAGTCTTCACTAATTAGGTCAAGATTAATCACTACCAATCTTATATCAAGTCCCACCTGAGGTGCAGCCAGTCCTATACCCTCACTTTTATCCAAAGTGTCATACATATCCTTAATGAGTTGTTCCAAATTAGGATAGTCTTTATCAATATCTTCTGCCACCTTACGCAAAACCGGCTGGCCAAAAGTATATATGGGCATTATCATATTATGCAGATTATATTTTGGTCTAAATAAATTAGAATTTATAAATTTCCACGTCCTTCCATCCACCCCTGTAAGATGATGGTAGCACTAATCTCATCCACCAAGGCCTTGTTCTGACGGGCTTTTTTACCAATACCACTTTGAAGCATTGCCTGATGAGCAAGAACACTCGTATATCGCTCATCCCACATATCTATTGGAATGCCAGGAAATGATTTGGATAGTTTGCTGACAAAATCACGGACCCTTGGCAGGTTATCGCTATCTCGCCCGTTTGTCTGCTTAGGCAGCCCTACAACAAAACGTTCCACAGACTCTTTCTTCAGATAATCCTGCAAGAATTTCATCAACTGAGGTGTCTCAACCGTCGTAAGCCCGCCTGCAATGATTTTCAAAGGGTCCGTCACAGCTAAGCCTGTACGACGGACCCCATAATCTACTGATAGAACTCTTCCCACAAATCTACAACAAGAAGAGAGCCTCTATTATTTCTGATATAAAAGCCAAGCACCTGGATACTGACCTTCAAGAGCAGCACGACTCTGAGCAGCTTCTGACTTTGTGTCATAACTTGTTGCTACCACACGATACCAATCTGCACCATTAACAACAGCCTTAACAACACGGGGAGTATAACCCTTGCCTGCCAACGTCGTACTCAATGCAGTTGCATTGCTCTGTACGCTAAAACTACCAATAACAACACTGTAAGCCTTTAATGGAGCACCATTTACAAGAGAAACATTCTCTGTACGAACCTGAACATTGCTATAATCAGCTGTAGGAGTAGTAGTCACGGGAGCAGTTGGAGTAACAGCAACCGGAGTAGTAGTCTGAGTGGTAACAGGGGTAGTAACAACAGTCTCCTGCTGAGCCTTAGCCTTTTCGTATGCTTTTTTATAAGCACTTTCTTTACTCTTACATGAAGTCATAGCAAATACTGCACAGATAGCAGCACCCATCAATAATGTTTTTTTCATACTTTTAATTACATTTTTTTTGTTGTATTTATTCTTTTGTTTATTTTGGTGCAAAATTAGCAATTTTTCCGCACGTACACAATACATATTTTAAAAAAAAGTGTTAAATAACAAATAAAATAACCTTTAGAAGCAGAGGTATAAGAAAAAATAGCATATATTTGCATTGAATTAACTACAAACTTTAATGACATTCTCATTATGAAAGCAATTAATTATCTGTTAGCATTTATTGGCGGAGCTGCTGTTGGCGCTGCCTGTGGTTTACTCTTTGCGCCTGAAAAGGGTTCTGATACTCGTGAAAGAATTGCCGAAGCTTTGCGTAAGCGTGGCATTCGTCTGAACAAGAAGGAAATGACAAACCTCGTAGAAGAGATTGCCGAAGAATTGCAGACGGTTAAGGAAGACGCAGAGTAACACAATCAGAAAAGAGCATGTTAGGAACAGGTAAATATACAGAGGAAATCAAGGAAATCATTCTGGATGTAAAACATTACCTGAATCTACAGAAGGAATATCTTGCAATAGATGCGGCAGAGAAAACAACTGTTATTCTCTCTGCCGTAGCTATTGCATCTATTTGTATTCTGTTGGGCGGAATAGTACTTTTATTTGGCACATTTGCATTAGCCTATTGGCTTGGTGAAATACTTAACAGTTTACCTCTGGGATTCCTAACAATGGCCGTGTTTGTAGCATTTCTGTTACTATTATTCTATTGGAAACGAAATGCTTGGGTTATACAACCCCTTGCACGTATGATAGCAAAATTATTTGTTGACAACAACGAAGAAGATGAGGAAAAATGACAAACATCTCTTCTCAACTTGATGTACTAAAAGCTCTTCAAGAAAGAAAATTACAGATTAAGAAAGAGCTGAATGCATCCAAAATACAATTAAAGGGTAAAGTTCAAAACTTTATTACCCCCCTTCCTGAGTCCCACAGCAAAACGGCACGTATCAGTCGGCTTGTAAGCAATGGATTTGCCATATATGAGGGTATTCGTTTGGGGGCAAGTTTTATCTCTGCCTTCCGTTCCCTGTTTGGCAGGAAAAAACGTCATCGTTACTAAGTATAGGCAAGCCAAAGACATTCATTTCCCAATAGTCGAATAATCTATCATATTTCTGATAGCTCTTTCGCAAACAGGACAAAAAACAGGTGCCTCATTTATTTTCATCCGACATTCTTGAACAGGTCTATAAACACCCTTTGACTGATAGCCACCTCCTTCATAGACTCCGACTTGGGTATAGAGATTTTTACCCGAAGGTTTTGTGGGAATCTCAGTCGCAGAATCCAACATATCGGACCATTTGCTCTTAAAATCCACCAATGTTGTAATGTTTGGCTCCCACGGTTCTGTGTCAGATGGATACATACTCTCGTATCCGTCATCATAATAGTATTCGTCGGCAAGTCCTGCAAAGCTATGACCAAATTCATGAACAATTACAGGAATGCTCTTTTTATTATGAGTTGGAGACATCAAGTAACTGTTATAAATACCTCCCCCGCCATAATTATCTGTATTAGCCAGGATGATAATATGTTCATAAGGCAAACCGGACAAAGCATCATGCAATTTCTTCAAATGTAACGTTGTCAGATACCTGTTACTATAAAAAGTATCAAAATTGCTGCTGAGAGCTGTATTTTTCCATACATTATCATGAGGGATACTTACCCCTTGTTGCTGAGAGGGTGTCATCACAGCAATGAAATTAAACCTGTCGGCCATGGATTTGAATGGCTCATGAGCTTTTAGTGCATCAATGGAGATTGCGCAATCTTTCAGGAAAATATTCATTTCCTCCAACAGATATCCTTCTGCAACAAAAGCCACATCTATTTTATCCTTACTATCGCCCGACTTGTCTAAATACTTCCATTTTATACTATCGTTTGAAAAAACAGGTTTTATTAGAATGTCATCGGGATCTACATGATGAGTAAATAAACTCTTTACCGTGTTATGTGTATCAGTTAGGGTAACAGTTATATCAACTGGATTCTTTGGAAAAGGCACCAGAAAAACATTTTCGAAGGACTTCCGGACTTTTGTAGCTTCTTCTGTTGACTGCCATTCCTGGAAAAGAGTGCTGAACGAATATCTGTATAGCACACTCCCACTTTTGCTGTCTTTCACGCAAAGTTGACCGTTTCCAAGCAAAAGCAGACTGTCCAGATTTACCCTGCGTCCGTACCAGTTATCAGTCCACATCATTTCATCTAAGGCTATATACTGATTTCGGTTATCACCAGAGAATGTATAGTTCAGCCTTAGCGTCTTATCTTGAAACCATGCATCAAAATCTTGTGCACCAGCAAAAAAACACGAAAGCAGATAAAAAATAAATATTAGAACAAATTTCACGGATCTTTTCTTTTTGCTGCAAATTTAACAAACATATTTCAAAACACCAAACAAAACATATATAATAATGTATATGCAGGAAACAAAACCGCACTAATAGTTATAAACCATTGTAGAAAGAAAAAATAAATCATATCTTTGCAACTGCAGAACATAAACGCATAGGTCATGACCAGAAAAAAACTTTACCTACAGATACAGGATTATTTCCAAAAGGCTATGCCTGAGGCACAGACAGAGTTACATTACAGCACCCCCTTCGAGTTGTTGGTAGCTGTAATTCTTAGCGCCCAATGCACAGATAAACGCATTAACCAAGTTACTCCACGTTTGTTCCAGGATTATCCGACAGCCAAAGATATGGCCAAAGCAACTCCGGAAGAACTTTACGAATACATACGCAGTATTTCTTATCCGAATAACAAAGCCAAGCACTTATCAGAAATGGCAAAGATGCTGCAAAATGAGTATCAGGGAATTGTCCCATCTGAATTAAAGGAGCTGATAAAACTTCCCGGTGTTGGCAGGAAAACAGCAAATGTAATTCAAAGCGTTGTTTACCAAAAAGCTGCCATGGCGGTTGACACGCATGTTTTCAGGGTCAGTCACAGAATCGGATTAGTACCTGACTCGTGCAAGACACCTCTAAGCGTAGAACGCATGCTTACTAAATATTTTCCAAAAGGAATCATTCCTCTTGCACATCATTGGCTCATTCTTCATGGCAGATATGTTTGCACAGCTCGTTCACCCAAATGCGAAGAATGTGGCATTCTTCATATTTGTGCAAGAAAATTTGGAGAATTCAAGAAATAGCCATAACTTTGCGGGCAATTAAAGAGACTGTTTGTTTTTATTTTAAATATCAAGAAAAGATGACTATTAACGAGTACAATTTTGCCGGTAAAAAGGCAATCGTTCGTGTTGATTTCAATGTACCCTTGAAGGAGGGAGTTATTACAGATGACACCCGTATCCGCGGTGCAGTCCCCACACTGAAGCACATTCTTGAAGGTGGTGGCGCCCTTATCATCATGAGCCACATGGGTAAACCCAAGGGTAAGGTTAAGCCAGAGCTTTCTTTGGGTCAGATTAAGGATGCCGTAGCTAAGGCTCTTGGTGTTCCTGAAGTGAAGTTTGCTCCTGACTGTGCTAAGGCTGCAGATGCAGCAGCTAACCTGAAGATGGGTGAAGTGCTGATGCTTGAGAACCTGCGTTACTATCCCGAAGAGGAAGGTAAGCCCGTAGGTATTGAGAAGGAAGATCCTGCTTACAAGGCAGCTAAGGAAGATATGAAGGGCCGCCAGAAGGAATTTGCAAAGACACTTGCCAGTTACGCAGACTGCTACGTAATGGATGCTTTTGGTACTGCACACCGTAAGCATGCTTCTACAGCTGTTATTGCTGATTACTTCGATGCTGACAACAAGATGCTTGGTTACCTCATGGAGAAGGAGGTTCAGGCTGTTGACAATGTACTTTCAAACATCAAGCGTCCCTTCGTTGCCATCATGGGTGGCTCTAAGGTTTCATCTAAGATTGGAATCATCGAGAACCTGTTGGGTAAAGTAGACAAGTTGATTCTTTGCGGTGGTATGACCTATACCTTTGCTAAGGCTCACGGTGGCGAAATTGGCGGTTCAATTGTAGAGCTCGACAAATTAGACGTTGCCCTGAACGTTGAGAAGATGGCTAAGGAGAATGGTGTTGAACTTATTCTTGGCGAAGACAGCGTATGCTGCACAGACTACGACTTCTCTACATTTACTGTTAAGCCAGGTGCAAAAACAGAGGTATTCAAATCAACAGAGATTCCTGCTGAATTCGAGGGTCTGGATGCCGGTCCTATCAGCCGTGCTAAGTTTGCAGCTGCCATCAAGGGTGCTAAGACAATCCTTTGGAACGGTCCTGCCGGATGTTTCGAGTGCGACGATTTCTGCGCCGGTTCACGTGCCGTAGGTGACGCTGTTGCCGAGGCAACTGCCGAGGGTGCTTTCTCTCTGATTGGTGGTGGTGACTCTGTTGCATGCTGCGCCAAGTTTGGTCTGACCGACAAGGTTTCTTACATCTCTACTGGCGGTGGCGCATTGCTTGAGGCCATTGAGGGTAAGGTTCTGCCTGGCGTAGCAGCTATCAAAGGTTAATATGTAATGTAAACAAGAGAAGAGTGAAGCAACTTATTTCATTCTTAACAACTATTATCATGCTGGCCTCCTGTGCACATAAACAGGAGGCCATGCTTTCTATCCTAGAAGACAAGAAGGTAGACAGTCTGGCATTACATGTTGCACTGATGCCTACATTGGGATGCCTACCTATATATTATGCTGAACGAACAGGAATTGCAGATTCATTGAATCTAAATATTCGTTTGCTCCGATATACAGCACAAATGGATATAGATACAGCTATTACCCGTGGTCATGCCAATGTTGCTTATACCGATATTATTCGTGCAATCAGGCTTACCGACTCTTGTCACGTCTTTCCTTTTCTGGCAACTTACGAGCCCCTTACTTTAATCGCTCCTAAGGGGAAACGCATAAGTAAAATGAAACAGATGAGTGAAAAAATGATTGCTATCTGTCGTCTTTGTGCCACCGATTATTGGTGTGAGAAAATGCTCGACAGTGCAAAGATTAGCCAAGATAGTGTATATCGTCCACAAATCAACGATGTCAAGTTGCGAAGCAAGATGTTGTGTACAGGCCTGTTGGAAGGAGCCATGCTTGAAGAGCCTTACGCCTCATGGGCTGCTATGGAAGGCAACAAAAAACTACAGAGGACGAAGGAAAATACTCCTCAGTTTGCAGTATGGGTAATTGTTGACAGCCTCCAGAAGGACAAGAGAAAAACTGAACAGACACATAAATTTGTTTCCGTTTATAAGGCTGCCGTAGAGAACATAAATAAAGGGCTCTACCCTGACACCCTGCGTTCCATCTTAATAAATGAATATGAAATACCAGAATCTGTTGTGGACTCTATCAAGATAACACCCATTAAACAACCTTTCTTACCACAAAAGAGGGATGTTGAAGAAGCCGCCAGTTGGCTTTCCAAAAGAGGATTTCTTCCCAAGAATTTTGTTTCTGACCAATTCATCAACGCAACCATCCCCAATTAACAACAATGGATAACAAAACACTCCAAAATATCACCGAATCTTGTAAGAAAGAACTGTCTGCTCTGGCTATAAGTTCGGGCTTAAGCCAGCTAAAGATTATATCACGGTATTGTTCCGACAGTCAGATTATATCCCAAGTCGAGGAAATAGAAGAAAACTATCACAGCATGCTCTCATTCCTCGCAGGAGGAGGGAAAGATGAAGACCGGGGCCTGACACAGAAAAGAATCAGTGTGAAAGCACAGAAGATACTTCGTGTTGCACATCGAGACATACGTTTGCAAGAGATAAACAACAAGTATGCAAAAGCTTTTCGCGCACTGCAAACCCTTTATGACATAGAGCCAGAAGAAGCATTATTGAAGAAATGGAAATCCAGCCTTCTGCCTGACGAACAGATGATTATACAGGACCATCTCTTTTCTCTTATTTGGACATCACCCCTATGGACACAAAAACAGACAGCCCAATGGTACGAGTTCTTGAGCCGTCAAACCGAACTGGTAAAGATACACTTCATGGGAGCTCTCATTCTCTCACTTTGGGAATACTTCGATACAGAAAAGTTGGATTTACTGTTCCTCTACACCGATACAGAAAGCGAAAAGCTGAATTCCCTGAACATAACGGCATTGGTATTGTTGGCCGAGAAATACCAACTAGAGATACACTCCTGCCCTGAGTTGCTGAAACGTTACAGGCAGAGTAACATTGGTAAGTATATCCCTGTTGTCATTAAGGAAAGGCTGCTTATACACCAGACCCTCATAGCCATCAAGGAGGAGCAAGACACGATGGCCGACTTCTCTCCGAATATGTCGCAAAAGGACATGGAGAATCTGATGAACAAAAAGATGTCCCATCTTAGATTCATGATAGAAAGGGGATTAGACATAAATCTTGGCAATCGCACAGAGTTATGGCGCAGATGCGATTTTCTGCGCGAGGACATCTCTCACTGGTGGATTCCTTTTGAGAAGAGTTCTCCCGTTATTGAAGAACTGCTGTTAGACAAAGAAGGTAACTTCAATAAACAGGCATACCAACTGCTTGATTTGCCCAGCGAATGCGATATTGACCGCTATGCTATGTTCTCATTCCTTGCAAAGACCCAATACAAAAACAACATGATGGAACAGTTGGCACAAAGTTTGGATATGGCTGACCTTTCTGCTGGATGCGAGTTGGTTCCATACGTGAATCATTTTAAGACAACCATGCAGAACCTGTATCGCATCTTCGTTCATTCCCCACTTAAGAACGAAATTGACAATCCCTTCTCATGGCCTTACAACTTTTGGCAGAACACCATATTGCAAGATAGTTTCTCTGAAGAGAATTCCATTGAATTGTGCTCAGAAATGATAAACGCCCATATCTATGACCAGCCTGTGGCATGGATTGATAAGCTTTCTAAAACTTCAGGCACAAGCCAGGCAATGCTGCAACTAAAGAGTAAATGCCTCTACCTCATGGAAGAATACCCAAAAGCCATAGCATCACTTACACAGTTGCTGTTCCTCGACGAGAACGATGAGTTTGCGCTAAACCTGATTCAGAGATGTTATGAAAGAATTGGCAGAAAAGACAAACAACTGGAATACATACAAAAACTGCTTGCCCTTAAACCCAACGAGGTATCCTATCTAGTAACGGCCGCTGTTGTGCTTATCGAAATGGAGAAATATAATCAAGCATTAGAGCACCTGTTCCACCTTGATGTCATAGACCCAGACAATCCCCGATTTATGGCCTCCATCGAGATTTGTGCTATACACCTTAAGAAATTCGATATAGCACTACGCTACAACCAAGCCATCCTTGAAAATACTGACTTCAATGAGAAATATCTTGAATACCTGAATGCCGGGCACATCCATTTCATTATGGGAAATTGGGAAGAAGCGTTAAAAAACTACAGGCAGTTTAAGACTGATGCTGAAATCATAAACAAGGAAAAGAAACTGTCAATAAACCCTGATAAAGAATTTCTCCTAAGCACTAAGATTCTAAAGAATTTGGGCATCAGTCCTTCAGATATTCAGCTTATGCGCGATATGATTCAACTCTAAAGTAATCCTTTAATCGACATATAGATACGGGCTCTCACGCGTCTGCCCTTAGGAAACAATGTTTTCCAAGTTTCCGGCGTTAGCAGATAACAATGCTGTTCTACATCGTTTCTGAAGACCTCTTGGAGTTCAGCAGTCGTCTTTGGGCTAAAAATAAAAGAGTTCACCTCATAGTCAAATTTCAGCGATCGGGCATCCAGATTGGTTGTTCCTACAGTACAGAACAGACCGTCTATCATCATAAACTTACTATGGTGAAAGCCCCCCTGATAATAGAATATCTCGGCACCACGCTTCATTAGTTTCTTCATTTCAAGGCCCGTAACGTCAGCGTTAGCCTGACCGTCACTTTTCTCAGAAACAATAAACTGGACTTTCACACCCCGAGCTAAAGCATCATTCAACGCTTTACGGATGGGGTTACTCAGACAAGGGTAAGGGTTTACAATCTGAATCAAATGTTGTGCATTATTGATGGCCACGCAGTAAGCCTTACGCATCATATCAGGCGAGAGACGTGGAATTCTATCAGTCAAGGCCAACAGCACCTTATCATTGCTTTTGTCTGGGCCCTTAAATGTACCAGGTTGTAACAGTTCATCCGTCACCACATACCACATGCGTTCAAAAATCTGCTCGTACCCCTCCACTATAGAGCCGTAAAGACGGATATGCATATCGCGCCACTCCCCTACTTTTGGCTTTCCGTGCAGATAATAATCAGCAACATTCATGCCACCCGTATAACAGATACTACCATCTATGATTGTTATCTTGTGATGGTCACGATGCCACACATGGTTTATCCAAGGGAAACGGAACTTGTCAAACGCCTCAATCTCTATGCCAGCGTTTCTAACCTCTTTCAGAAAATCCTTGGATAGCGGCAAATCACTGCATTTGTTGCCAAAGCCGTCATATATTATCCTTATCTTAACACCTTCATGAGCTTTTCTCTTCAGAATCTCAAAAAGAACGCCGCAAATACTGTCTTCCTGAAACTTAAAGTAATCCATATGAATGAAGTGGCGGGCTTTCTCAATCTCTGCAAACATGTCCTGAAACTTGATAGGACCAGTTGTCAGCAACTTCACTTCGTTACCTTCATAGAATGGAATGCCCATTTGCCGATAGTCGGAAATGGTGCGTTCATCAGCACGCTGGGCATAGCCAGCCAGCAGACTACTAATATAAGCAAGGAAAAAAAGAAACAGCCTTCTGGTCATTTGCCGGCAAAAGGGCGGCTTAGGCCTTGAAGTAATAAATAAAAGTGGCAAGGCCCTCAAGGGCTTTCTTACCTGTCTCCTGAATCTCGATGGTAAACTTTATGGTGGTCTTAATAGCTCCACGTAGGTTAGCAAGTTCCTCCAGCTTTGTTGTCATACGTATATGCTGACCGCTCAAGACGGGTTGTGCAAACTTCATCTTATCCATTCCGTAGTTCATCATACGCTCCAGATTGTTGACTTCAATAATCTGGTCCCACAAGTATGGGAGCATACTTAAGGTCAGATAACCGTGGGCTATGGTTTGGCCAAAGGGGCTCTCTGCCTTTGCCTTTTCTACATCAACATGTATCCACTGATGGTCCAGTGTAGCATCAGCAAACATATTTATACGCTCCTGTGGAAGTTCAACGTAATCACTAGCACCCAAAACCTGACCTACATATGGTAGGAAATCCTCATAAGAATTGATAACGACTTTACTCATTTTTCAGCTATATTATGTTATTTCGCGTGCAAAGATACAAATAAATTGCGAATTATTAACCGGTTTTCGTTATCGTTTTCGTTTATAAAACCGCACGTAATCTATCTGGTAGCGATAAGGTAATTCTTTGGGATTAACCCGTCCAACCCAATGTCCACCCAACTGCATATCAATTAACAGATACATAGGGCGGTCGTATGGGTATTGTCTTGGCCCATATTCGGGTTGTTTGTAATAAGTGAACGTATGGCGGTCGTTGATAAAGAAGCTCATGCTATCTTCATACAGTTCCACGCTATATACGTTCCAATCACCCTGCTTAATAGCTCCTTTGGTTCCCCAATACTGGCTCTTACGGGCAATAGTGTCATATTCAGTAGTATAGGAATGAACCGTCTGATAAGCTATAGTATCATAGTTCAGACGCTCCATAATATCTATCTCTCCACCGTATGGCCATTGACCCTCTGGCAACAGCCAGGCAGCAGGCCAGGCACCCGATGCATCATCCATCTTCAGCCTTATGTCAATTCTTCCACGCTGAAAGAGTACCTTCCCACGGGTATAAACGCCACCCGTCAAGTAATGAGCTGTATCTTGTGGCAGATAGTCGTTGTTAAGACCATAGAGGATAAGTTTGCCGTCCTCAACCTTAAAGAGCCTGTCATCCATGCTCATATATTTGTTCCACTCTGGTGGATTGGGAAAACGCGGAATACGCGTCCACTCATCTGAGAGTTTATCTCCGTCGAACTCATCATGCCATACCAGTTCCCAGCCATCACGCTGCATAGAATCATTATTCTTGGCACCAGCCTGAAGAAAGTATGACGAAAGAACTGCAAACAAAAAGACAATCTGATAATAGTAACGTTTTTTCATTGGCCTATAGAATGTCGATACTCTAAGAGTTTATTCTGATAATCCGCAAAAGCATCGGTGTGCTTATCACAAGCCTGCTGATATAGGAGCTGGGCTTGCAGAAGATCCGACATCTTGGACGTTCCAGCATTGTAGTAGTCACGGTTCAGTCGAAGGTTCTCCTGTGCCTGCTCAATGCTGCGCTGGGTAAGAATGTACTGCTGGTAAGACTCCTGAACACTGTTCCAAGCGTTTTGCATACGAATCTGTAAGAGCTGAGAGTTGTCTTCAAGTTGGTCCTCAGCTTTCTGTTGCTCTATCTTCTTTCGCTTGATGGCATGCGAACCGCCCCACCAATCAGAAATGGGAACGTTAACCGTTGCAAAGAAAAGGCCGAAGGAGCGGTCGTTCTCCAACAGATTATGGTAGTTATAGCCCACGCCAACGCCGACGGTAGGTAGGTTCTGCCCCACTGCCAACTTGCGCTGCAGCTTGGCGGCCTCTACCTGTTTGCCTAAGAGCTGGTACTCGGGGAGCGATTGAACAGTTGAAAGTTGAGAGTTGAAAGTTGAAAGTTGAGAATTGGATAATTCTGCTGTGAGTACCGAGTAGTCGATAACGAAAGTGGTGTCACGAAGGCCGCAGTACTGCGAAAGCAGCATGCGAACAAGTGAAATGGCATTCTCTACCTTCAACTTCTGACTGGCAACCTCGTTTTCACGCAGTTGAACCTGCAACATATCGTTGGGCATGGCCACTCCTGCGCGTACGGCTACATCCACATCCTTATGAATATCACCAAGCAAGTGCTCCGCTGCTAAGACAGTTTTCAACTTCTCCTGCACAGAGGCCAGTTGCCAGAAGTATTGCTCAGCGGTCTTCTCCACCTCGTTCTCAGAAAGTTCTAACTTTAATTTACTTACATCTTCCCCCACCTTGGCAAGTCGGTTACTGTTGACAATCTGTCCACCGGCAAAGACGGGTTGTACGGCAGAAATAGAACCCATAAGACCCTTCTTGAGCATGGTAATAGAAGTGGGAGTGGCCAATGCAGCAAGGGCAGAGGCAGGAAGCACCTCAGTCAAATCTTGAACTGCCTGAGGCGAGAGTATCCCACTAGGATTAACGGTCATCTTGGCCATATCCTTGGTGGCATTGAACCATACTCCGGCAGCACTGACGGTTGGGAAATACTTGGTAAACACCTCCTTACGCTGCTGTTGGGCAGACTCTATGTCCAGTTGGGCATTACGGATGGCAATATTGTTCTGACGGGCAGAATCAAGTATCTGCTCTAGAGTATATTTAGATTGTGCAGCGATGGTGCCGCAGCAAACAAAACATATTATAACTGCAAATATCTTCTTCATTTCCTCATTTTTCACTTTTCACTCTTCTATTTTCACTTCCTACTCACCTTCCAATAAATTACTGGTAGCATAGTCACCACCAAAATCAGAGAGCCTATACCACCGGCAAAGATGGTAACACCTACAGGCATCCAGAAACTGGACTGAGCTATAATCATGGGAACAACTCCCACTGCAGTTGTTGCTGTAGTTAGGAAGATGGGCACCATACGACGCTTGCCAGCATCATAGGCTGCCTTCTTAACTGCCTCGTTATAACCCTTACGGTCAACCGTCCAGTCACCATGCTCAGCCACATATTTCTTAATCAGGTCTATGGCGTGCTCAAAGATGAGAATCTCGTTACGCATAATCATACCCATCAGCGTAATAAGGCCGAAGATGGACGTCAAGCCTAATGCTCGGTTCATCAGCCCCAAGCCTATCAGAGCACCAGGAATCAGAAGCGCCAGTGCCACCATACATATCATGGTTATACCGTACTTCTTGAAATTGAACAGCAAGAAGAAGAACACAATAACCATGGCTATAGTAATACCGGCATAAATCTGCGGCATAGCCTCGGCGCCATTCTCCAACTCACCGCCCACCTCAGGGCGCACACCTTGTGGAAGGAGGATTTCCTTCTTCATAATGTTGGCAATCTTCTTTTCGATAGGTGTTGTATAAATACCCTGTTCAAAATGTGCCGTTACGGTAATGCAACGCTCGCCTCCACGGTGCACAATGCGACTCTCTGTCCAGCGGGGATTCACATCTGCAATCTGACGTAAGGGGATGGTGGTATTCTTTTGTCCGAGTACTGTTGATGACATGGTAACGGGTGTAGCTATACCCAGGTTCTCAATATCGGAGAACGTCATATCGGCATCATCCTTAACAATGATAGGCACCTCGTAATTCCCCTCCCAAAGCTGCCCAACGCGTAAATCGCTGGAAGTTGCATTCAAGGCCAACTCAGCCGTAGCCCTGCTAACACCTAACTGGGCAGAAGTCACAGGGTTGAGCTGCACACTGACCATGGGGAAGGGCTGTAAGTAATCCGTATGCACCCATTCCAACTCGGGCAACTGGCGCATACGCTTTACCAGCCTTTCAGCCACAATGTGCAGCGAGTCGATGTTCTCACCATAAAAACGGTACTCCAACTCGGGTACTCTCATAAAATCCAGTCTTTTGAACATGACGTAAGCATTGGGGAATGCCTCGCCTAAACGGGGTTGATACTCAGAAAGGAGGTCGAGTGTGGCACTATTCGACTTTGTATTCACAATAAACTGAGCATAATTCTTGCCTGCTATCTGAGGTGCATAACAATCCATGAAGCGAGGCGAAGAACAGCCTATGAAACTGGTGATGTTGGTAATGCGCTTATCTTTAGCAAGGACGCTTTGTACAGAATCTGCCACTGCGCGGGTTTCTGCCAAGCCTTTTCCGTCAGGCAGATATATCTCCACAGCAAACTGGTCGCGGTCGGCATACGGGAAAAGCCTGATTTTAAGCGTGGGAATAATGAGTAGTGAAAGGACAATCACTACCACACCTCCGCCAATGGTAATCCAGGGGAAGCGGAAAGTGAAATCAAGAACGTGATCGTACGTCTTCTGCACAAAGTTGGTAATGGCATTGCCCCCAGTACTAACCTTCCCTGGCTTGATGATACGCACCTCCAGGAAAGGAATTACCGTAACAGCCAGCAACAGGGAAACCATCAGGTTGATGGTAATGGTCATTGGGAAATAATACAGTGCATCCAGAAACATTCCCTTCAGCGTAGCCAGGAAGGGAAAGAAGATTCCGCAGATGCAGACGGTAGCCAGCATCATGGGCATAAAATACTGGCGAGCCGACGCAATGGCAGCCACCTTAGGCTCGTAGCCCTTTCCCAGATACTCCAGATAACCATCGATGACAACAATAGAGTTATCCACTATCATTCCAAGCACAACAATGAGTGCCGCCAGTGTAATAATGTTCAGTTCGATGCCCATCATATACATGATAGACACGCTCACAAATGTACTGATAGGAATGGTAGCCGAGGCTACAATGGCCGAACGGATGGGGAACAGCACCATCATAACCAGGATAATGATGACCATAGAGATGAGCAAGTCACGAAGGAAATCGTGCACACTCTTGGCAACAACCTTGGGTTTGTCGGCAATACGGGTAACATTTACGTCGGAAGGCAATTCGTTCTGGCGGAAAGCCTTCAGTACCTTGTCAACCTCACGTCCATACTGAATCACATTATTGCCTGGCGACATTTCCATAGAAAGCAATACGCAAGGATGTCCGTCCTGATTGATAAAACTGTTATCACTGTCATACTCCCTAACCACACGGGCCACATCTCTCACACGAGCTACCTTGCCAGTAGCAGGGTCGGAGAAGATTATCTGGTTGGCAATCTCCTCTTCTGTGTTTTCTATGGTCTCTACGTGTATAGGAATCTGCTGGTCGTCATCGCTAAGACTGCCACTTGTGGTGATAAGGCCCTGCGCCTGCAAACGTGTAAATAGCAACTGCTGGCCTATACCGTATGCCTGCAAACGCTGACGATCAACGTAAAGGGAAATCTGTTCTTTCTGCTCGCCAAACAGTTTAACATTGGCAACCGATGGGATGCGACGCAGGCGGTCACTCAGATTGTCGCTGTACTCTTTCAACTCACGATAACTACGTTGCTCACTCTCAATGGCAATCAACAAGGCTGAGGTATTGCCGAAGTCGTCATTCACAATAACACCCAGAACGCCCTGTGGCAAAGAATGTTTGAAGGTATTAATTCCATGCTTAATCTTGCTCCAGACTTCCTCTTTATTATTTACATCATCGTTCAGTTCAACCATCACTATGCACATACTGTTCTGCGATGTGGTGGTGGTCTTGACACGATTAACCTCTCCGAATGTGAACAGGTAGCGCTCCAATGGGCGGGCTACCTGCTGCTCTACTTCCTCGCTGGTGGCACCCGGATAAACAGCTACCACAACTCCCTGACGGATGGTAACCTGTGGGAACTCGTCCTTGGGCATTTCGTACATGCCCATGATGCCCAGCACAAACAGAATACCTATAATGAGCAAGGAAATAGGATAGTGTTCCAATGGCCATGCCAGCCAATTCTGCATCTTAGTTTGCATAACTATAAACTCTCAACTTTCAACTCTCAACTAAAAAATGACCTTTGTTCCTTCACTCAATTTCTGATATCCCTCAATAACAATGCGCTGATCTATACTGATGCCCGAGGTAATAACAATCCTGTTACCCATGGTCTCGCCAATGGTTACGTCAGTACGATGAGCTTTATTGTATTCATCTACCGACCAGACAAACAGTTTGCCACTAGCTTTCTTCTGAACCGCTGTTACAGGAACAGTTAATAATGCTACGTCTGATGTTTGCTGCGAAGCTAGTGTAAACGTAACAGAAGCTACCATTCCTGGAAGCAACTTGTGGCCGGTGTTGACAACATTAATACGTATGTCATAAGTGTGCGTCAAGGCATCTGCCTTCACGCCTTTTTCTATCTGACCACCTGTAAAGCGCTGGTTAATGGCATCCACCTTAATATATGAAGGCGTATTGGTACCTATGCCGTTGATTTCTGCCTCGGGGATAGCCACCTTCACCTTTACCTTATTAATATTTAGGATGTTAACCACGGCCTGTGAAGGCATAGCAGTCTCACCTGCCCCTACCTGCCTCTTACCAATAATGCCGCTTACGGGGGCAAACAGTTTGCAGTCAGCCAGATTCTTCTTGGCAACATCTAATTGTGCCTGGGCCTGTGCCACCTTGCTCTGAACCTCTACCCATTGCACTTCAGGCAAAGAACCGTTCTCGTGCAACTGTCCGTAACGTTGCAGGGCATCGTTAGCCTGTTTCATCTGCGCCTCGGCACCGGCCAGCATATTACGGGCTTGCGTATCGTCCATCTCAGCAATGAGCTGCCCTTTGCTAACAGCCTGTCCCTCATCTACCAACAAGCGCTTCACTACGCCCATACTGGTAAAACTAACCGCTGTTGCCTCATTCTCTTCCACAATACCCACATAAGTTTGGGCGCCCTCACCCGTAGTGGTCGCAACAACCTCTGTTTTAACTCGTGTGGGAACCTGCTGTTCCTGATTTGTTAATTTATTTTTGTCATCCTTCTGCTTATCGGCACATGAAGCACCTATCACCAGAAGAAATAAAATAGGAAAATAGATTTTTTTCATAAGTCAATAATATAATTTGCCTGCAAAAGTATTACTTTATCAGCAAAAAAATATATTCTATTTAATTTATTTAACATTTTATTTCGACGATGCTGTCTGGAGAGTTCCGTATTGCTAATAGCTGTATGTGAATCCCTCCGTGAACTCCGTCATTACTTTTCCATGCTTGTCAGTTACATGGTCGTGAATCTTCTGTTTGATTTCGTCACTCAGGGAATTCCAGTGTACGGTACAACGTGGATACTTGTTGTCGTTCTGGAACATCTTGCCTGCAATTCTCTCTTTCTCAGCTATAGTAAGCTGTATCCACCAATCGTCTAAACTATACTTCATGGTATGCTATATTTAAATAAGGTTTAATATTTAATATGGTTTAACACCACAAATATACAAATTATTATCAAACAAGCAAAATAAAATGCAATATCTGAGGCATAATTCTGAATTAATGTAAAATAACACACCTACAAATGACCTTAATTCGGCTTTTATTTCTATCTTTGCAGGAAGAAAAAATGTAAACTTCATATATAAAACGTTAAAGTATGAAAGCAAATGTCAAATATATTGGCTGTGACGACGCCGAAATGAGTCTTTTCGAGAGTCAGTATGTAACCCCTGAAGGTATGTGCTACAACAGTTACCTAATCCTCGACGAGAAGGTAGCTGTAATGGACAGCGTTGACCCTCGCAAGACCGACGAGTGGATGCAGAACCTTTCTGCCGCATTGGAGGCGCGTACCCCCGACTATCTGATTGTTCAGCACATGGAGCCCGACCATTCCGGCTCTCTCGCCGCCTTCCGTAAGGCTTACCCCTCAGCTACCATTGTTGCTTCTGAAAAAGCCTTGACTATTATGAAACAGTTTGACGAGAAGACCCCGTTTGCTCCCACAATGACTGTTAAGGAGGGCGATACGCTCAACCTGGGCAAGCGTACCCTGCACTTCATAGGTGCCCCAATGATTCACTGGCCCGAGGTGATTGTTACCTACTGCCCCGAAGAGAAAACACTCTTCTCTGCCGATGCATTTGGCAAGTTTGGCGTGATAGATGCCGATGCCGACGACTGGGCTTGCGAGGCTCGACGCTACTACTTTAATATCTGTGGCAAATACGGTGTACCAGTAAGTACATTGCTCAAAAAGGCTGCTACCCTTGATATTCAGACCATCTGCCCGCTTCACGGGCCTATATTGGAAGACGAGAAGTTGGCTGAGGCTCTCCGCCTCTATACCATCTGGAGCAGCTATGGCGTAGAGACCGAAGGCGTATTGGTAGCTCACGCTTCCATTCATGGCAATACCAAGAAGGTTGCCGAAAAACTGGCTCAGATGCTTCAGCAGAAGGGTGCCAAGAAGGTGGTGGTAGCCGACCTCTGCCGCGATGATATGGCAGAAGTTATCGAGGATGCCTTCCGCATGAACAAACTGATAGTTTGTGCCTCTTCCTACGATGGCGATGTATTTCCTCCCATGCACATGTTCCTCTGGAAACTCAAGCTCAAGGCATACCAGAACCGCACCGTAGGTATCGTGGAGAACGGCACATGGGCACCTTCGGCAGGGAAAGCTATGCGAGCCATCATTGAGCAGATGAAGAACATTACCATCGTGGAGCCATCTGTTACCATCCGCTCATCTATGAAAGAGGCCGACATCCCCGCTCTTGAAGCCTTAGCAGAAGCTGTGCTGAACTGACAGCTGTAAAAAATAAATAATAAAATCTATACAAAAATGAAAACAATTAGAACTCTGCTCATTATTGCCCTTACGCTGCTAACTGTAGCCTGTGGCACAACCAACACAGTACCCATCACAGGACGTAAGACACGTCTGCTGGTTGACGACGCACAAATTCTCAGTCTAAGCTCCCAGCAATATCAGGATTATATGAAAGGGGCTACACTTTCTACCAATCAGAACAACACGACTATGGTGAAACGTGTAGGTCAGCGCCTGGCTTCTGCGGTAGAGACATACCTAAAAAACAATGGTTACGCCAATGAATTACAGAATTTCCAGTGGGAATTTAACCTGGTGGCCAACAACCAGGTTAACGCCTTCTGTATGCCAGGCGGTAAGATAGTTGTTTACGAAGGCATTCTCCCTCTCACCCAGGACGAAACGGGCCTTGCCATTGTGCTTGGGCATGAAATTGCACATGCCGTTGCCAAACATTCTGCCGAGCAACTCTCCAAGCAGTATCGTCAGCAATATGCCGCACAAATAGGTGGCAGCGTGCTATCTCAACTGGCACAAGCTAAAGGAATGGCCAACACAGCTTCTCTGGTTGACATGGTAGGACAGATCGGCTTCAACTTTGCTAACCTGAAGTATTCGCGAGACAACGAAACTGAGGCAGATCATCTAGGTCTAATCTTTGCTGCTATGGCTGGTTACGACCCGCAGTTAGCTATACCTTTCTGGCAGCGTATGGCTCAGCAAAGCGGTGGAAGTAATACAAGCGAACTGTTCAGCGACCATCCTTCTGACGAGAAACGATTAGCAGCTCTGCAGAAACTTATGCCCGAAGCACTCAAATACTACACGCCTACAGTTTCTGCTACTACTCAGAAAACAACTTCCACAACTAAGAAGAAGACTACAACCACAAAGAAGAAGTAAGCCGTTTCCCCCGCTCCACTCATAACGCTATAGCTCATCTATGCTGACAATACCCTTTACTACGCAGTAAATGATAATGTCGGCAAGGGAGCGAGCGTGAATCTTCTCCATGATATTCTTGCGATGAGAAATAACTGTCGTGGTGGCAAGATTGAGTTGTTGAGCTACTTCCTTATTTATATAGCCTTTACAAAGAAGAATTGCCACCTCAACCTCGCGTGAGGAAAGAACCTCCTTTTGGTCTATCTGACGAGCCATATTAATGGCATGATCATGCCCCATGTGCTGAAGAGCCATGATATCACTTACTATCTGCTTCTCTGACTGGCAGATATTAAGTGTATGAACATCCTTTATCTGCATATCGCCTTTCACCAAGACAATGGTCTTCTTGGGGAACTGACGAAAAAAATTAGGCTGCTGAAAATAGATGTTGGAGGATACAAAGAAATGAAGGAACCCGGACATATCTCCGTGTTCCATCAATTCTTTTGCACTTGAATAGACTTGTATATCTGCCATCGGCAACAGACGGCCTAGCAAATGCTGCAGGCCCATACATGTGAGTACATTACTGTCGATGACGGCAAATCTTATACAAACCATTTTACGTAACTGAAATCCTGACGGTGAGGCAGGTTCTCATTCTTAGGATACATGCGATAGCAAATCTTGAAACTTCCTGCATTGTCAACACTATGGCTAGTACGGAAAGTATATCGATTGCCTTCTACTTTCACCAGTTCAAAATCGTTTACATGATAGATGTGGTCTTCACCATGAATATCTGTTTGCAAGGTTACGAGTTCCACACCGATGGCATTATCCAAGCCAGCCTCGTCTATCACAACTTCTACGTTGTACTTCTTACCAGCCTCAATATTGCCGTTTAACACCTCTTCTGATTTTCTGATTTCTACCACATTGATGGCATCCCAACGTTCAGCAACCGTCTCTTTCCAAAGTGCAATCTCTTTTGCTAATTTTCTATTATCTGCATTGAGGAGAACTGAACGGTCGTAAAGTTTTTTATAGAACTTATTGTAATAATCATCTAACTGGCGCTTCATGGTGTAATGAGGTGCAATCTGCGCAATTGAATTCTTTATTACCTTAATCCAACCAGGACTGTATCCCTTAGCGTTACGTGCATAATAGAGAGGCATTATCTCATTCTCAAGGAGTGAATAAAGGGTGGCAGCATCCAGCTGATCCTGATACTCCTGATTCTGATAGGTACGCTTATCTGTAAGCGCCCAACCAGCACCTTCACGATAACCCTCAAGCCACCATCCATCTAGAACTGACAGGTTGACAACACCATTCATCTCGGCCTTCTCGCCTGACGTACCTGATGCCTCAAGAGGACGGGTAGGTGTATTCATCCAAATATCTACACCACTTACCAAACGACGAGCCAACTGCATGTCGTAATTCTCAAGGAAGATGATTTTACCCAGGAACTCTGGACGCTGGCTTATCTCGTAAATCTTCTTGATTAGACCCTGCCCTGCCCCATCTGCGGGATGAGCCTTTCCCGTGTAAAGGAACTGAACTGGATAGTTGGGGTTGTTAACAATCCTGCTGAGACGCTCCAAATCAGTAAACAGCAGATGAGCACGCTTGTATGTAGCAAAACGACGACCGAAACCAATCAACAGGGCATTGGGATTAATCTTCTCCATCAGATTAACTACACGTGAAGGATCACCCTGGTTCTTCAACCAGCTATCGCGGAACTTCTCACGAATATAGTCAATCAGTTTGGTCTTCAGAGTCATACGGGTCTTCCAAACTTCCTCATCGCTTACATTATAAATAGCCTCCCAGATGGCTTGATTACTCTGATCATTAATGTGATTGGCATCGAAATGCTTAGCATATAACATACGCCACTCGTTGGCACACCATGTGGGGAAGTGAACACCATTGGTTACATAGCCTACATGACTCTCCTCGGGGAAATAACCCTTCCAGATACCAGCAAACATCTTCTTGCTTACCTCGCCGTGCAACCAGCTTACGCCATTTACCTCCTGTGAGGTATTGCAGGCAAAGGTTGACATACAGAAGCGCTCTGAATGGTCATCAGGATTCATACGACCCATACCAATGAACTCATCCCAGGTTATGCCCAACAGCTGAGGATAGCCGCTCATGTATTTGCTGAAAAGACCCTCGTCGAAATAGTCATGACCAGCAGGAACAGGTGTATGAACGGTATAGAGAGAAGAAGCACGAACCAGTTCTAGAGCCATTGTGAAGTTCATGCCTTCATTTACGTAATCAACCAGGCGCTGAACGTTGCAAAGTGCAGCGTGACCTTCGTTACAATGATAAATATCTTTCTTGATACCAAGTTTCTTTAAAGTCAGCACGCCACCAATACCAAGCAGGATTTCCTGCTTCAGACGGTTTTCCCAATCGCCACCATATAGGGCATGAGTGATACTGCGGTCGTACTCGGAGTTCATCTCGTTATCCGTATCCAGGAGATAAAGCTTGATACGGCCTACATTTACACGCCATACATATGCGTGTACATGATAATTCATATAAGGTACGTCAACAACCATAGGTGTGCCGTCCTCATTCAACTGCTGCTCTATGGGCAGTGTACCAAAGTTCTGTGCCTCGTAATTGGCAATCTGCTGGCCATCCATACTCAGAGTCTGAGTAAAATAGCCGTATCGATACAAGAAACCTATCGCACACATATCCACGTTAGAGTCGCTGGCCTCCTTCAGATAGTCACCAGCCAAGATGCCCAAACCGCCAGAATAAATCTTCAGTACCTGATTCAAACCATACTCCATGCACAGATAGGCTACGCTGGGACGTGACTTGTCAGGCTCAACATCCATATAAGTACGGAACTCATCGTACACATCATTCATCTTCTGGATTATAGCCTTGTCCTTAGCCAACTTCTCCATCTTCTCAAAGCTGATGCGTTCTAACAGCAAGACGGGGTTTTGGTGACAATCCTCGTACAATGTTTTATCGAGGAGACGGAACAGACTTCTTGCATTGTGGTTCCAAGACCACCACATATTATGAGCGAGTTCTTCCAACCTACTCAACTCTGCAGGAATATTACTCTTAACTGTAATAGGTTTCCAACAGGGTTGGTTAGTATTACTTGCCTTAATCTTCATGATTTATTTGTTAATAGTTATAATGAATAAAAATTATTTCAATCTCTTATTTCTGTTGTTCAATGCTATATTGTAAGCCTCATAGTAGTAACTTATGAAATGTTTCCAGAGTGCTTTTTCGGCAAGCTTGGCAGCTTTCTTACGAACAGCATCCTGTTTCTTGCTATCTAAAGAGGAATATTGTGCAATGCTCGTTAAAACATTGTCTACCACTTCACTGAAATTATAGTCGTTACGTACTATCACCTCTACACCATCCTGAATCTTGCTCGCACGGCCCAATTCTTTATTGGCCCACATGCCAAAGCCGGAAACAGATGTCGTGATACAAGGAACATGGAACGCAACTGCTTCCAACGGAGTGTAGCCCCAAGGCTCGTAATAAGAGGGGTAAACGGCAAGGTCGTTACCAATCAGCAAATCGTAATACGACATATCAAAGATGCCATCATTGCCGTCAAGATAACAGGGAACAAAGATAACCTTAACCTGACTATCCTTATTATTATGCATACCATGTGAATGCAGGAAATTAATCACACCATCATGCTCCTGATTATGGAGCGTGTGAGTGTACAGCGGGTCTACAAGAGGCGTATCGTAAACAGTATCAAACCTTAGTCTGTCCTTAAGATCGGCACGTGGTGAGTCCATCCAACCAGGGACTTGAATCAGTGCCAGGACAGGACGCTTAAGATTCTGCTCGTACAAACCACGATACATAGTCTCGAGGAACACATCTATACCCTTGTTCTTATATTCGTAACGTCCACTGGTAGCCACCACTAGTGTATCGTCAGTAAACTCTACACCTGTAAGAGCGTTTGCTACACGGAATATCTGCTTGCGGGCTTTCTCTCTGGCTGCAGTAAACTTGGCGCCACGAGGAACAAAGTCTTGCTCGAAACCATTCATCAGAACGGCATCACATTCTTTGTCCAGCAACTCTTTGCACTCGTTGGCTGTAACATCGCTAACGGTTGTAAAACAGTCCACATTATGTGCTGTCTGGCGCTCAATACTATGCTTCGACTCCATGTTTAGTTCCTGAGCCATCTGATTACCATTGTATGCCCAAAGATAATCATACAAGGGCTTACGGTTGCCGGCTATGCTACGACCAATGCTGGTTGCATGAGTGGTAAAGATGGTTGCAATCTGAGGTACTTTCTGCTGGATGTATAATGCACCCATGCAAGTCATCCATTCGTGTACCTGATATACGACATTCTTTTTCTTTTTCAGATTATGACGATAGAAGCTTTCAACCACCAGTCCGGCTGCGTATGCAAACATACAGGCTTCGTCGTAGTCGCCGTATGCATGTAGGCTATCAACCTGATAATAGTTCCAGGCGGCTGCGTAAATATCGTTCTTTATAGCAAAGTACGGAGTGAAGTCGACCAATATTACATAGGGCTGACCAGGAATGTTCCAACGGCCAACACGAATGCATAAACCTTCCTCGGCTGCTTTCTTTGTCCAAGAAGGCCACAATTTCTTGTCTTCCAAAAAGAGGGGATTCTCCTTATTCATCCAAACATCAGGGCCAACGAAGACAAGATTATCTTTATTAGTTTCCTGGAGTGTCTTTGCTCTGGTACTAAGTACGGTGTAAATACCACCAACTTTATTACATACTTCCCAACTGCTTTCAAAGATAAAGTCGGGACTTAACTTTTTTTCTGCCATTAGATTAAAACCTTATACTCTTAAATCGAGTGCAAAGTTATAACAATTATCTGAGTGTACGAAATCATTATTCGTTTTTTTGACTTAAGTCAATACATAACAAAAAGAGGAAGCTGTGTCAAAATAAAGATGTACCTTATGTATTTATAGTCCGTACGGGACGGATACCGAGTCCGTACGGGACGGACTAGGAGTTCGTACGGGACGGACAAAAAACTTCCACGTAATCTCTTTATCTCGACACAGCCTCTTCATCCTATTATTTTATAGGTGAAATGCAGATGTGCAGAGTATGGTTATCAAAAATATAGTTACCACTTGTTATCTCGTACTTTCGAAGAGGGCCTGGACCGCAACTTCCATTTCCGATTCCTCGCATAGCTGCATCCAGATGGAGAATGACCTCGGGGCGACGAATATTCTTCAATTCGTGCAAGTACTTGGTATGCCACAAATCCTCGTCGGTATAATGCTGCGCACTAAACATGAAGGGTGAAGAAAGCCCCGTAATGCGGATTCCCTTACCACTATTGTCAGTAAGCTGAAGCCAGTTTACATCGCAACGCTCGCCCATGCTCTGGGGCTTGATATATTCTTCCTGCATACCGCTTACTGTGTTGGTATAGCAACCTACGAAGGCACAGTCCTTACGGTCGGGATAGTTCTCCATTGGGCCACGACCCAGGTATTCTACATTCTCCAGACTCTTGTCTAAAACGGCCTGAAGACCCAGACGACGGAAGTCTTTATTTGTTGTGTGTATATAAGAACAAATATCAATATTGCCATCATTATCGAAAGTATAATCTACATGTGTTTGCACACTTGAACTTTCATCTCTACCACCATAATAAGTCTTATTTACAACAATATGAGTATATATATTTCCATTATCATCTGCTTTGCCAAGATTTACGCCTTTTAAAACACCACGAATATTCATGTCACCAACACGATCGTTATTGATGCTTCTGTATCCGTTGAAGAGGAAATTCTCATCGCTCTGTCCAAGCATCTGTTTGCCTCCGTATGTCAAATCAACTAAGGCTCCTGTTTTCTTACTAACGCCAAAGCTCCAATCATTACCATAGACATTAAAACAATCTGATGTTTCCTCAATTTTGACATTGTCTTCAACATGTTGCTTATTCTCATTTGAATAAGTATTCTCCTTCAGTACTATCTGCTCAGCAGCAACGCTATGACCGGCAGGAGCCCATATAGTTGCTTCCTTCAGTTCAAGGGAGAGATTTAAATAATAAGCACAGTCTGTATCGTCCGGAACTTCCACAGGCATATCAATATCTACACTATCTGTGGGCTGAACGGCAGGCATATTGGTGATTCCGCTACGTATAATACGACCATCACGCAGCAATTCATACTTCAGGGTGTATGCTCCCAAATCATGGAAGCAATAGCGGTTGCGGATACGAATCTTATTTTCAGGAGTCTTGCGGAAATCGACGTACTGATAAACCTTCTTCACCTGCTCTAACTTAGGCGTTACATGACGGTCGGCTGTGATGATACCGTTGCAACAGAAGTCATTATCGTTGGGATAATCGCCAAAGCCGCCACCATAATACATATTAGTCTGAGGCTCGCCATATTTGCAAAGGCTCTGGTCTACCCAGTCCCAGATGCAACCGCCAATCATGCGCTTGCTTCCGAACTCGATGTAATCCCAATATTCCTTTAAGTTTCCAATAGCATTACCCATTGCATGAGCATATTCGCAAAGGAAGAAGGGACGGTTTGCCAGACTCTCGTTTCTATCCAACTGAATCATGTGTTCGATGCTGGGATACATTCGGCTATCCATATCGGCAACCTCGTTCATGCCCTCGTAATGGATAAGTCTGCCATCCAGCGCCTGAATAGCTTTCTTGCTGGCAACAAAGTTATCGCCGCCACCGCACTCGTTACCCATACTCCAGAAGATAACGCTGGCGTGATTGCGGTCACGCAGCACCATACGCTGCTGACGATCTACGTACTGGCCCTCCCATGCAGGATTCTTAGACAGACTGTGGTTAGCATGACATTCCACATCGGCCTCGTCCATCGTATAGATACCGTAGTAGTCATAAAGGGCATACATACGTGGGTCGTTGGGATAATGACTGGTACGAACGGTATTCAGATTGTAACGCTTCATGAGCAGAATATCCTCAATCATACTCTCCACGGGGATTGCCTTGCCGTAAACGGGATGTGTATCATGGCGGTCAGCACCCTTAAACATCACGCGCTTACCATTGATAAATACCTGACCATTGCGGTTTTCGATGTTGCGGAAGCCGTACTTTTGCGTACTTACGTCGCCATTTACAATAATATCTACTGTGTACAGATTAGGTGTTTCTGCGCTCCAGAGCTGAGGCTCACGAACTTGGAAGAATGGACGGATGGTACGCTTCTCGCCCTTCTGCAACTTGGCAGCCGTCATCTTACAAATCTGAACAATCTGGCCATTGGGGTCATACAGTTTGCATTCAACGACAGCATCCTGAGCCTTCTTATCAAGGTTCTGAAGAGTAAGGTCGATGTTCAGCGTGGCCCTACCATAACCTCTTCTTCCAAAACGGGTTGTGAGGTAAGCGTCCTGAACCTGTACCTTCTGGCGAGCCTCCAGATAAACGTCACGATGAATACCGCTCAGACGGAACATATCCTGATCCTCAAGGTAAGAACCATCGCTCCAACGATAAACTTCTACGCAAACCAAATTCTGCTGACCAATCTTCAGATACTGGGTAACGTCAAACTCAGAATCGTTGTTGGGGCCTTGTGTGTAACCTACCTTCTGACCATTCACCCAAACGTAGGCAGCACTATAAATTCCATTGAAATGCAGATAAATCTCGCGTCCATTCCATGAAGCAGGCACCTCAAAAGTCCTACGATAACTGCTTACGGCATTGGGCTCCTTAACAACGGTGTAACCTTCCTGACCACGAATGTAAGGAGGCTGGTTCTTAAACGGATAAGTTACGTTGGTATAGATGGGAGTTCCGTAGCCCAACATCTCCACGCAGCTGGGAACCTGAATAGTTTTCCAAGATGATGCATCGTAGTTTGTCTTGTAAAAATCAGCCGGACGGTCCTCGGGTTTGGGAACCCAGTTAAACTGCCATTGCCCGTTGAGCATCAGGCGCAAACTGCTGTTGGGCCAAAGCCAAGGTTTACGGTAAGCTTCATCGGCCTGCATTTCCTTTTCACTGGCATAGAGCAACATAGTAGCACGACCAGGCTCTTTGTTAATGCCATAGATAGCTTGGTTCTCCCACTCGTGCTTGCTGGTATTCTTTTCTGCTTCAGTAACCACCTTCAGGTCGGTCTTCACCAACTGCCACTTTACAAAGACGTCAGAATCACTGGCCTTCATCTGCCAAACATGGCCCCCAGGCTGACAGTTATCGTTATAACCCAGTTTCAGACCGCCAGCAGCACAAGTCAGCGTAACAGAGCCATCGGCCTGTGTCTGAAGTTTCCACATCTGATTGGGATTGCCCCCATTGGCATCCCAAGTTATCACCTGCGCCTCGCGGTCGCCATTGTTACCGTTGTCAAGTGCAACATTTCCGTAGGGATTGAACAGCACATTGTAATCGCCACGAGCAGAGGGATGAATCTGCCAAACCTGAGTCATGGCCTTCTTATTAACCGGACTGAAAGTAATGGTCCCGTTCTGACAATCAAGAGCCAGACCCTCGCCAATCTCCAAGCGATACCCCTGAGTCTTATTGAACTGCTGAGCCGCAATACTCAGCACAAAAGCAAATAAAATGCTAAAGGTTAAAGAAAAACGCTTCATTTTAATATGGTTATTATTAATATTTGTTATTTCATGGCTACAAAGATAGTGAAATTCATGGATATTTCTTATTTTTGTATCTGAAATTTACATTTACCAATCAAAATAATACAATTATGTTAAGACTGAATTGTTTCTTCCAGGCCAAGAAAGGCCAGTACGAACGTGCATTAGAAGCTGCTATTGCACTGGTTGCTAAATCTCAGAACCACGCCGGATGCGTTGCCTACGATTGTTTCGAAAGCGCTACACGCCCCGATGTTTTCTGCATCATTGAGACTTGGAAAGACCAGCCCTCCCTTGATGCCCACAGCCAAACGCCAGAATTCAAGCAGTATGTTGGCATCATCAATGAATGCGGTGAAATGAAGATTGAAGTAATGGAGAAGTAAAGTTACCCAACAAAAGAGAGCAACCTCATTTTTGAAGTTGCTCTCTTTTATTAAGTGTATCTTGGAAGAACCTTAATTAGTTCTTGAAGAAATCTTTAACTGCCTCGTTGGGCACCATCTGCTCATCGAAAGAGTAAGAACCTGTCTCAGGATTCTTTACCATCTTGATAACTTTGGTATATGAACGGCCATCAGTCTTACCAGTCTGAAGAGAGGCCACTGTTTTCTTTGCCATAGTTCTTTCTAATGTTTATTGGTTATTGGTTATTGCTTATTGGCTATTGAGGAAGGAATTTCCATGACCTCTAACCTATAACCTCTAACCTTTTTGGTTATTACTTGATTTCCTTGTGAACAGTCATCTTCTTGAGGATGGGATTGTACTTCTTGAGCTCAAGACGCTCAGGAGTATTCTTTCTGTTCTTGGTGGTAATATAACGAGATGTACCAGGCAGACCGCTTTGCTTCATCTCTGTGCACTCCAGAATAACCTGTACTCTGTTGCCTTTTTGCTTCTTTGCCATAATCTGTACTCCTTATTATTAACCAATTACTTTA
>JAFXZY010000083.1 GCA_017541025.1 Bacteroidaceae bacterium
CCGTTGCGGTCGTAGCAGGTAATCTGGATGGCAGTGTCAGCCAGCTCCTCCTTCAGGTCCGTAGTGGGAGTGAAGATGATGCGGCGGCTACGGATAAGGCCAGCCTTCACCTCGTTCACGGTTGCTACACTCTTGGCGCGAAGACCGAATCGCATGCTGCCCAAGCCGGGGATTGCCACACTGTGACCTTCGGTAGCCCAAGCCTTGATTACCTCGCCTGCTGCATCCCATGCCGCCTGCATTACACCCTTGCTGATGCCGCTGCGAAGGGCAGCCTCCTTGATAACCTTGTTCTGGTTGAGGGTGGCATACAGTTCGGGAGCCATCACATAGCGGTAGGTGTCGGCATACTTGCCAATCTTGATTTTCTGTTCGTTTGCTTTAACTTTCAACATAGCTTTAAATGTTTTTGAATTTGTAATACTTTTTCTTTAACTCTCTCTGAACCGGTTCTTTTCTGCCAAGTTGGGGAGGAAAAACTCTCTAGTTAGCGGGTTTTTGCCGCTTAACTAGCGGGGAATCTTTTCTCCTTTGTTTGACAGTACAAAGATACGACATTGCCATTGCGGTTCTCGAATAAAAGTCAAACTTTTTTCAAACTTTATTTTTCTCGCACATTTAGAACTGCTCTCGTTGCAGCGTTGCGCGTTGCAGCGTTGCAGTTCTCGAAAAGCATTTCCACACCCTAAATAATACTTCTATATTTATTAATAAATATAGAGTTAATTTTTGACTTTCAAATAATCTGTTTTGGAACTGCAACACTGCAACGGTGCAACGCAAAATTGTCTTTTCCTGATGTCTTTTCCTGATTTGGGTTGACAGTTTTCTACTCTTTTCCTGATGTGGTTGACAGTCAATTTACTGAATAGGTTGACAACTATATGACGAGGAGGTGTAAATTGTCAAACCAAACATAATGAACATTTTTCTTCCAAAATATTTGGCATTTGGAATAAATTTATTACCTTTGCAGCATGAACGATGATATAAGAGAAACTTTCCACTCTGCGGAGTACGATGAATACTACGCCAGCCTTGATGCCAAGACAAAGGCGAAGTACGACTATGTGGAGGCGATTATAAAGACCCAATATGTGGTCAACAAGAAGTTCGTGAAGAATCTCGAAGGAACGGAATTCTATGAGGCGCGAATATCAGTGGGTACCAATGAGCACCGCACGATAGTATTTGCTATTGATTCTATTTCGTTCATGGAGAGCAAGCGTGTGCTTTTCTTGAATTCATTCTTGAAAAAAGACACCAAGCAATATAAGGGTGAGATAGAAACAGCCCGTCAGATTTTGAACAAATATATCCAAGGAGGACAAGAAGATGATAAAGCTTGACGAAAAGAAGCTGGCCGGATTGAAAACCGGTTCGCAGCATTTGGCAGAGACGTATGGCGAGAAGGGAACTCCCAGACGTGAGGAGTTTGAGGCAAAGGCTAAGGCCTGGTACTATGCAGAGTTGTTACGTGACGAACGCAAGCGTCAGAAGCTGACCCAGCAGCAGTTGGGTGAGCGCATCGGCAAGAAGCGCGAGTACATTTCTGCACTTGAGCAGGGACGGACGGATATGCAACTCTCTACCTTCATGCTCATTGCCAATGCCCTGGGCCTAAGATTCTCATTGGTCGTTGGGTAAAGCTAAAAAGCAAGGATGCTGTATAGACCACTAGATGGCTATGGATAATTTCAGTTTTAATTACGAAAGATAGGATTAAACGATGACAAAGAAACAAGCTATACAACTATTTGAGGAGCGCAAAGTGCGCACTGTCTGGGATGATCAGGAAGAGAAGTGGTACTTCTGTGTAGTAGATATTGTGGAAGCACTAACAGATAGTGTAAACCCAACTGATTACATTAAGAAAATGAAGAAGCGTGACCCCGAACTTGCTGAAGGGTGGGGACAAATTGTCACCCCCCTTTCCGTTCAGACTGCAGGTGGTAAACAGAGGGTTAATTGCGCAACGCAACAGGGTATTTTCCGTATCATCCAGTCCATCCCATCCCCCAAGGCAGAACCCTTCAAGCAGTGGATGGCGCAGGTGGCCAGCCAGCGCCTTGACCAGATGCAAGACCCAGAGCTGAGCATAGAGCAGGCAATTGTTGACTATAGGCGCTTAGGTTATAGCGAGGCTTGGATCAACCAGCGTATCAAGAGTATAGAGGTACGTAAGGAACTGACTGACGAGTGGAAGCGTACAGGCGTCAAAGAGGGATTGGAATATGCATCCTTGACGGATATCATTACGCGCGAATGGAGCGGATTCACCACCAAGCAATATAAGCATTATAAGGGCTTGAAGAAAGAGAATCTTCGCGATAATATGACCAACCTAGAGATAGCCCTTAATATCTTGGCGGAGGCTTCTGCTACTGAAATCTCAAAGGACCGAGACCCTATAGGTTTCAACGCTCAGACGCAAGTGGCAAGAGAAGGCGGCAGTGTGGCTAAGGCAGCACGCAAACAACTTGAAAGCAAACTGGGCCGTAGTGTCATTAGCAAGGATAAAGCCAGCGATTATTTACTGCCTGAAAAAGATGAATCCCAACAAGAAGACAAATAACGATGAAGTTAAGACGTTCATCAACGAAGTAAGGTTGAAGGGCAGCAAACTACCAGAAGTTGAGATAGAGAAATATGTGTGTAAGACTATTTTGTAAAGAACTATGCTATTCCAGAAGACAGTCTTAAAGAAATACCTCGCAACGTTGCCACAGGAGCAGACGCAGGAGGCGTGGAGCCGATACAGCCAGTATTTCCTCAATGCCGACATCCAGCAGAACATCCTCCAGTCTAAGGAAGAACAGTTCCAGGAGGGCTTCCTGCGCGAGCTGTTCGTCAAGGTGCTCGGCTATACGCTCAACCCGTCGCCCGACTTCAATCTCATCACGGAGCAGAAGAACGAGACAAACTCCAAGAAAGCTGACGGCGCTATCCTGCTGGATGAAAAGGTAATCGGTGTAATAGAACTAAAAGACCACAAGACACCCGACCTCGCGAAGGTGGAGCCGCAAGCATTCAACTACAAGAGCCAGCATCCTGCCGCCCGACTGGTTATCATCTCCAACTTCGAGAAGCTGCGCCTCTACATCGACAACGCCGTGGAGCACCGCGAATGGAATCTCTTCACCCTCTCAGAGCAGGATTTCCGCGAACTCTACCTCTGCCTCGCATGGGAACAGGTGAAACTGGGAACCGCCATCAGGATAAAGGAAGAATCAGTCTCTAACGAAGACCAGATAACCAAGGCGCTCTACAAGGACTACTCCGCTTTCAAGCGCGTGCTCTTTGCTGACATTGTCCGCAACAATCCCGGCTACGATCAGCTCCTGCTCTTCAAGAAGACGCAGAAACTGCTGGACCGCCTGCTTTTCATCTTCTTTGCCGAGGACTGCGGACTGCTCCCGCCGAACTCCATGATGCAGATTATCGAGCAATGGGAGAAACTTGCCGAACTGGATGCTTACGTGCCCTTCTACGACCGCGTGAAGAAGTATTTTGGCTATATGAACACGGGCTTCCAAGGCAAGAAGTACGACATTTTTGCCTATAATGGTGGCCTGTTCAAGCCCGACGAGGTGCTCGACATTATCATTATCAGCGATGAGCCGCTTGTGGAACACACCAAACGCCTTTCCGCATACGATTTCGAGAGCGAGGTGGATGTGAACATCCTAGGCCACATCTTCGAGAACTCACTCAGCGAAATTGAAGAAGTCACCCAGCAAATCAACAATGGCGAAACGCCAACTGTCTCCAAGCGCAAGCAAGACGGTGTGTTCTACACGCCCCAGTACATTACAAAATATATAGTGGAAAATACCGTCGGACGGCTCTGCACTGAAAAGAAGCTGGAACTCGGCATAGACGAAGCGGAGTATTTTGCCGACAAGAACCGACAGAAGCAAACCAAGGTTCGCTTGCTTGATAAGTTGACGCAGTATCGCGACTGGCTCAAGCAAATCACGATTCTCGATCCCGCTTGCGGTTCAGGTGCTTTTCTCAATGCTGCACTCCGTTTTCTGATTGATGAGCACCACAAAATCGATGTAATGGAAGCCAAAGTGACCGAATCCACAATCGTATATCCCGATATAGACAAGGAGATTCTGGAGCACAACCTCTTTGGCGTAGACATCAACGAAGAGAGTGTAGAGATAGCGCAACTTTCTTTGTGGCTTCGTACAGCCCAGCCTCGCCGCAAACTCAACACCTTGAACGAGAACATCAAGTGTGGCAATTCCCTCATCAGTGACCCTGCCATAGCCGGCGACAAAGCTTTCGACTGGCAAAAGGAGTTCCCGCAGGTCTTCGAAAAAGGAGGCTTCGATGTAGTGATAGGTAATCCGCCGTACGTTCAATTGCAGAGCATGGGAGCGATGAGCGATGTTTATGCTCAATGCAGATATGAAACCTACAACAAGAGTGCAGACCTTTATTGCCTATTCTACGAAAAAGGCTGCAATTTGCTTAAGGATAAGGGATTGTTAGGGTTCATTGCATCAAACAAGTGGCTAAAAATTAATTATGGTGTGTCTTTGCGTAAGTATTTAACCACAAAGATGAATCCCTTGCTTCTCGTTGATTTCCCAGGTGTTCCGGTCTTCGAAGATGCAACTGTTGACCCTCAAATACTTATCGTTGAAAAGAAACAATATACAGGAAGTACACAGGCTTGTGCGATAAAAACAAAGCAAGAGAGCTTGTCAGAATATGTACCAGAACACATATTAGAAATCTGTTTCAGTTCAGAACCTTGGACAATCAGAAACACACGTGTCAGTGAAGTACTTAAGAAAATAGATTCTTGTGGGAAAGCTCTAAAAGACCTTCCTATTTCTATAAATTATGGCATAAAAACAGGATATAATGATGCTTTTTTCATAGACGGAGAAACAAAAGATTTGCTAATCAAGGAAAATTCAAGTTCAGTTGAAATGATACGTCCTCTACTTAGAGGCAGAGATATTATTCCTTGGAAAGTTGAGAAAAAGGACCAATATATAATTTTTGTCCCTTGGCATTTCCCACTTCATCTAGACTCATCTATTCAAGGAGGTTCTGATGTGGCTGAGAAAGCATTTGCAGAACAATATGTAGCGATATACAATCACCTGCTCCAACATAAAGGAAAACTATCAGCTAGAAACAAAGCAGAAACGGGAATCAGGTATGAATGGTATGCTTCTCAACGCTGGGGTGCAGACTATTACGAAGACTTTGCAAAACCCAAAATTGTCTATCCTAATATGACAAAGTACCTGCCTTTCTGCTATGACGAAAGCGGCGCAATCTGCAACGACAAGGCCTTCATTATAACATCAAATAACGATCATTTTTCCATAAAATTTTTATTGGCGATATTGAATTCGAGTCTTACAAAGTTTTGGATTCGAAGTGTTTGTCCTGAATTGGGAGAGGATCGTAGAGAAGTTCGTAAAGTATATTTTGAGAACTTCCATATTGCTGAAGCAGACCAGCAGCCCTTTATTGCCCTTGCCGACAAGATGCTCTCTTTGAACGAGCAATTGCAAGAGAAGCGGGGCAGGTTCCTGCGTCGGTTGACAGAGAACTTGGAGGGCGTGAAGATAACAAGTGCTTTGCAAAGCTTCGACGAGCTGGACTTTGCCGCCTTCACAGCAGAGTTGAAGAAACAGAAGATACACCTCTCCCTTGTTCAGCAGGACGAATGGGAGCCATACTTCAACGACTACACCCAGGCCTGTCAAGCCCTCCAAGAGCAAATCCAGGAGACCGACAAGGAAATAGACACCCTAGTCTTCGACCTCTACGGCCTCACCCCAGAAGAACGTGAAATAGTAATGAAAGGATAGCAAATAACATTATAAATAAACAACATGGACTTTTTAAATTATATTTACCCCAATGCGAAGCCGCTTGACCGTTCGCAGATAAAAGAAGGCGACATTGTAGCTTTCGATTCCGAATATGGCCGAGGCGTGGCCCTGATGCAGGACGGCAGTTGGTTCCATTCCTCATATAACCTTGTTGAAAAAAATAGAGTCTGGGTATCGGACAGCATGCCTGATGACATTCAATTGTTCACGCCAACCAAAGAAGACATCCTGTTGGCCATTGATTACTTGGAAGGACCAGAAGCGGAGGACGAGTACGGAATGAATCCGCACGAGTTTTTAGACAGATGGAATCATAAGGCCATTTACAAATTGGAGCAAGCCGTTAAAGATTTGGCTGAAATAAATCTGCACGTTGAAGACCGATGGGAAAACAAGTTGAATCAGGCGATCGAGACCATTTCCCAACTCAGAGAGCGAATATCAGTTCTCGTTGCAGAGGTAAAGGAGAAAGACGAGAAGATTGACAAACTGGAAACCCAACTGAACGAGATGAGCAAACTATCGGCAGGTGTTGCCAAGAAGTCTTCTCAGGATGATGTCTTGAAAGCCATGCGCACCTATCTTAATATCTCCAAGCGCAAGACTCTCAGCAAGCGCGAAGCTGCAAAGACCGTGTTTATGGATTTGTTCACGAGCACTAAGTTAGACCTTCCTGATGATATTAAGGAGTTGCTTACCTATCTTGATGACGAGCAGGCGGAGCCGAAGGTGGTGAATGTGGCTGGCAACTATAATGACATCCACGATAACGGAACAGTAAACAATAAAGATTAAGGCGATGGCAGGCAATAAGGTATATGTGCAGGGAAACTACGTTGATATTCATGACAACGAGGTGGTAAACCTCAATATAGACAAGGTCGGAACTTTGCAGATGGATGAAGGGATGCAGACAACCGAAGGTGATGAAACTCTCCTGACGAAGCTTTCTCTCTGCTTCAAGGATGAGGACACGGCGAGGCGGTTCCTGATCTCGATTAAGGAGATGGATGACACGGAAATCGTTCGATTGGTGAAGAAGTATAGCGACTCCAAACTTTGCACGGATACCTCGAAAGCCCTGTGGAAGCTACTTTCCGAGGCTGGGCTCTACAAGACGGGCTATCCGAACTGGAACAAACAGATGAACCAAAGATAGTCTCGCACTATCACACCCAAAACAAAGGGAATCGGCACTAAGTCGGTTCCCTTTTTTGTGCCCAAATTGATTGAAAGTTGATGATTGGTTGATTAGAAGTTGACTGCTCCGAAACAGGCGTTTTTTTCCTTTCATACACAGGGGGACTGCCATATCTTTGCATCGTCGAAAGTTGATCGACGGTGCTCTTTGACATGTTGCTACAAACAAACCGCTCGGGTAGGCCCGGACGCGGGAAACTATTATTGCTTGTGCGCGTCACGCGTACGTAACGTACCTTATATCTAATTCATGGTATCACATTTTATAAATCATATTTATCCCCCGCTGAAAAGGCAGCGGGATGCTGAGTGAAGTGAGCAGAAGGAATCTCATGAGACAAGCTGGCCAGCGTTTCAGATGCCTCTTCCCTCGCTAAACTCACAAACAAATGAGAAAACTTATTTTTATAATTAATATCCTGGACATCTGGTCAGAACTCAAAAAAGGAAAAAGAATAGAAGGTGTTCTCTATCTAGACAAGAACACAGGTGTGCCAACATTTAAGGCATACAACCGCACGTCGAAGTCCAGACCGAAGGACAAGGTATTGCGCTATCTGGAACATGGATGGGTAAAGGAAAGTTCGGAACGCATAAAGGTGTACGAGAGCATGCCCAAGCGTCTGGGTGCCGCACGAATGATTGTGACCTTGGAGCGTGAAACGAAGGAGGCTGCTAACGTGATTGTAGAACAGGAAATATTCGGCTAAACGATGAGCGTACACATGATTTATTACAAGGACGGGGCGAAGATGATGCGCCCCGTCCTCAGCAGAGAAGAGTATCTGCAGTTGCGCGGTAGCAGCAAGCAACAGGCGATACTAAAGGCCGTGCGCGAGGGGGACGAGAAGCAGAAGATGCGTCTTATTCAGATGAACTACAGCTGTCTGCCCAATGAAGATGGCTCGCTGAAGGGTTCTACACGCATGAGCACCACCGTTGGTATGGACATCGACCATATTCCGGCCGAAGAGATGCAGGCGGTTAAGGATCGTATCCTACAGAAGAAGGATGAGTTGGGCTTGCTGATGTTAGAAACAAGTGCCCGCAAGGCTGGTTACCACTTGGTATTTAAACGCTGCCCAAAACTATCCCAAGAGGGAAATCTGAAATGGGCAAGTGAACTGCTGGAGGTAGCTTATGACGAAGGAGCAAAGGATATTACCCGCGTGTTTTTCACTACAACTGTTGACGAAAATGAATTATTGTTCTTGAGCGATGAGCTTTTTGATACATCTCCGGCAGAGCTACCGACATCAGAAGAAGATAACGTTGCAGCGTTGACTCCGTCGAGGCTGCCTGCGCTCGGCAAAGCAGGATCAAGCTCCGACTCTGCACTCGCTGTTGCAGCGTTGCAGCGTTGCAGTTCGAAAATAGCCTATGCGCCTGAGGCAAAGTACAATGGAATACTGTATAAGGATATCATCGCCAAGTATTGGGAACTGTTCAACGGCGGTAAAGAGCCTGTAATTGGGGACAGAAATGCTTTGACATTCGAGTTGGCCGTAACACTGCGTTCCATTTGCGCCTACGAACTCAATCAGCTAATGGCCGTCATCCCCAATTACTGGGGCAACGAGGGTACCGACGAGTGGCGCAAGACGTTGGAGAATGCATTGAAGGAGCCTCGAAAGGGGATGCCGTACCGACTGAAGCAGGTGCTGGCGGCATTGAAAGAAACGGCTGTGGTGAAGGCTTGCGGAGGAACGCTGACCACACCTCCACCTATGCCCAAGAAGTTGCCGCCGCTGATTAAGCTGCTCACGAAGAATGTACCTTGGTTCTATAAGCCCGCTGTGGCAAGTGCTGTGTTCCCTGCCTTAGGCGCTCATCTGCATGGTGTGAAGTTCCGATACTGGGACAACGTAAATCACGAAGCGACGTTCATGAACGTGCTGATCGGTAGGCAGAGCATCGGTAAGGGGTCGATTAAGAAACCCATTGAGTACATCATGGAGGATATCCGTCAGCGCGACATCCCCAACCGTCAGCGTGAAGCAGAATGGAAACAGAAGAACCCAGGAGCCAAGCAGAAGAAAGACCCAAGACCAACAGATATCTGCATTCAGATGCTCATTGACAACCTGACGGATGCTGTCTTCAACCAGCGTATCGTGGATGCCCACAACAACGGGGAACGTTACATCTTCACCATCGTAGACGAGATAGAGGCGCTGAAGAAGGTGACTTCCAAGGGTACCGTGGACGAGGTGGGCCTGCTCATCCGTAAGGCATTCGACAACTCGCTGGCCGGTCAGGAGCGTGTAGGAGCAGACAGCGTGAGTGGTATCGCTCCGCTGCGCTGGAACTTCAACGCCTCCACCACACCGCCCAATGCCCGCAAGTTCTTCTATAAGATGGTGAACGACGGTACGGTGAGCCGACTGGATGTATCCACCATTATCCTGAACGATGATGCGGAAGAAACGACGCCTATTCTTGGCATCTACGACAACAGCTTTGCACAGGAACTGAAGCCCTACATCGACCGTTTGGAGGCTGCCAACGGGGAGATAGAGTGTCCGCAAGCCAAGAAGCTGGCATTGGAAATCAAGAAAGAGAACAGTGATGCAGCGAAGCTTTACGAGAGTGAGGCGTACCGTGTGCTCAGCTACCGCGCCAACGTGATAGCTTGGCTAAAGGGTATGGTGCTATACGTGGCTCACGGATACAAGTGGAGCAAGGAGATTGCCGATTTCGTGCGTTGGACGGAACAGTACAACCTATGGTGCAAGATGCTCTACTTCGGCAGGCAACTGGAAAAGGAGCTGCGTGAGGAACTGGACATTCAGCGTCAGTCGGGACCGCAGAACCTCCTAGAGCTGCTGCCTGACGAGTTCACCAAGGAGCAGTACCGCCAGATGCGACAGAGCCAGGGAAAGAGCGGTGATGGTGAGAGTACCCTGCGTAGTTGGACGAAACGCAACCACATTGTCTATGACGAGGTGAGCGGCAGATACTGTAAGACGGAAGAGTATAAACAGAAGTTTAGTTCATTGAACATTGAAAAATGAGCATTGAATATGGAACTTGAAACTAAATTGGAATTAGACAATACCCAAGAATGCTTTGTGCAGCTCTGGCTACGGCTGGAGCGCACAAGGCGGCTCTTCGGAGCTCAGCACAAACGCTTCTGCATCAGACAGGTGTTGAAGTCGTGGTTCGGCCTTAGGGCTACGGACGATTTTATCTGGGAAGTGTGTCACCGGGCATTGGTCGATGATCAGCCTCAGGAAGGCTGGAACGAACTGCCAACGCCTATGCTCTATCCGCGTAGGCACCGCGAGTTCCTGCGGGCAATCGTAGCTGTAAAGTGTGGCATCAGCTTCTACAGGGTAAACCTGAAAGCCCTGGACAGTGCCTACAGCATTGCGTTCCCCGGCTCAACGCCGATAAATATTAATAAAAAAGCCTCACCCCTAACCCCTCTCCGAGGAGAGGGGAACTAAAGGGAGAGGAGAGCTAGTTAACATCATATATATCAACATTAAAAAAAGTCCTCATAACCTTGGCTCCCTCTCCTCGGAGAGGGCGGGGGGAGAGGCTGACATTATGAACGAACCTAGAGGTATTAGGAATAATAATCCATTGAATATCAGATTATCAAGTGACAAGTGGCAGGGACAAATAAACAGGAAAGGGAACATCGACGGAAACAGCTCCCTCTCCTCGGAGAGGGCGGGGGGAGAGGCTGTCTTTTGTGTGTTCTCGTCAATGGCGTATGGGTGGAGAGCAGCATTTGTGCTGCTCCACACCTATATGAGCAAGTACAAACTGACAACGGTGCGCAAGATTATCTACCGCTGGGCACCGCCTAACGAGAACAACACGGCTGCTTACACCAACCATGTGTGTTACCTTGCCCACCTTGACCCTAACCAAGAGATAGAATTTGGCAACAAGCTTACGATGCTGCAGATTGGCAGGGCTATGTGCCAGGTGGAGAACGGCTTGCAGTACGACCCGATTAACAGAAAGGAGTGGCTGGAGGCTTTGGAAGAAGGCTACGAAATGGCAAGGAAACGTTAATCGGTTAGCGGTTAGCGGTTATCGAATGCGACGAAGGCTGAAGTCTGAAGGCTGAGGGCTGATCAATAACGAAAGACGTCAACGATAACGATAACGATAACTATTAAAAGGTTATAGGTTATAGGTTATAGACATAAACGGTAAACGGTAAACAGTAAACGGTAAACTAAAAAATGGGATTGTGCAATGAAGCGGGGCGGTTCTTCCGTCCTATCAGAAAGTATAATTGCGATTATACTGGCGTCATTGATGTATTCGAGTATGACGATTACTATGAGTTTTGTTTGTACATCTTCGACACGATGGACGAAAAGGTGTCTCATTGGCAAGTGTTCAAATCGGAACACAGCACCATGCAGTCGGCACTTGCGGCCTACGTGAAGATGGTGAATCAGTACTATATGCTGTAAAAAAGAGGGGCACTTGCTTATGCAGGCGCCCTTCTTTTATTATTGATGAATACGACTCTTTTGATGTCTAACAGCCGTGAAAGAAGAGGCTTCTTCTGAAGGGCAACAGACATATTATAACGTGTCTGCATATTGATGAGCAGTTCCGGATTGGTGCCCATGGTGTCGGTTCCACCTCTCCTGCAAAAAATCATTAAAAGGGGGGGCGTAATTGTTAATTCTTGTGTCATTAGTTGCATAGGGAAATAAGAAAAGCAGTATATTTGGGGTGGAAATGACAGAAATCTCAGAAAATATTCATAAAAGAAAGCCGTATGAAAAAAAATTCGTTACTGACATTGCTTGTTGCTGTCTGTCTGGCAGCCTGCACAGGGGAGAAGGTTCTCGAAAGACCCGCATTCAAGTCTGCAACATCATCCGAAATCTTCCCTATGAAGGTGGAACTGACCAAAGAGGCTACCATTGTGCATTTCCACATGAATTGTGCTGCATGGAGAACCTGGGATATGACGGGTGCCCGTCTCGAAGCTGACGGACTGACATTCGCCTATCAGCAAGGTCGCATCATCACACACGAAGGCCAAGAGGTGTTGGCCGACGAAGCGTTTGAGTTCGGAAAAGATTACGAGAAGGATGCACGAAAGGATTCTGTCATCCTCTACTTCGACCCGCTGCCAAGTGGGACAAAGACGTTCGATTATATAGAAGGCGATAATCTTAACTCTTGGAAATTCTATGGTATCCGGCTTGATGGCAAACTATATCCCGAGCTGCTGCCAGCCTATCAGCCACGAGAGGATGACGGGAAGCCCTTGGAACCAATAACCCTAAAATATGGCGAGGCAACGGCTACCATTACAATACTTGGGGACACCATCAATGATTTTAGCTGGTTTGGAGACTATAGCCGCGACCCCATCACAAGCGAATACAATGTGAAAGACGAAAGGGAAGGGAATGTCTGTCGTTATTTACAACCCGCCTATTCAGCAATAATGCCTACGTTTATTGGTCCAAGATTAGACATGCTCGCGTTTGGTGACCAGTACAACATGATAGTGATTCCCGGCGAGACGCTGACAATTGATTTTGACCCTGCTACCTGCAATGCATGGATATATGACTTTTCGGCAGGCAAGCCTTCCCGTCACGGCTATCGCTTGGGCGGAACACTTGGTGACATCAATGAAGTACTGCTGGAATACAAGAAACATTTCTTCCTTAACATGATGTCGGAAATACCTGCCTATGATGAAGTGAAGGACTTCCCCGAATGGCGCGAGAAGCTGTGGCAAAACCTCGACACACTGCGCAGTAGTGTAATGAATCGCAAGGACTATACCCGCAGGCAGAAGGACTTTTTCACGCTTCTGATAGACAGGGCCTATGTGCGTTGTAACGTCCTATGCATAGGTTTCCTCGAGTGGAAGAACAATTATTCCCTTCCCGACAGCGCTTTGGCTCACCTGAAGAATACTTACACTTTGGTTGACCCTCATGCAAAGGAACTGCAGTACTTCCAAGACGGAAGAAGCTATTACTTCCCTCTCAAGGATGAAGTGCTGCCCTATTTCGAAGCCAACGGCATCACAGAAAGCGAGCCTTACAAGATGACGAAGGCCCTTGCCGAAGCCAAGAAGATTGGCGATGTCATGAAGCAGGGAAAAATTCTGCCCGAAAGCGAGATAGAGAAGGCTCATCCCTACTTCCAGCGCGTCCTCCGCGAGTTCAACGACAGCAATCGCGTTCAATTGGAACGCATAGAGCAAGAGGCTAACGACCGCATGAGGCCGACACCCAACGTTCCTGGCGACAAGCTGTTACAAACTATCGTCAAGGAGCACCCAGGCAAGGTTGTCTTCTTCGACCTGTGGGCTACCTGGTGCGGACCTTGTAAACGAGGCATCGAGGCGATGGAGCCATTAAAGGAGAAACTGAAAGATAAAGACATCGTCTTTGTCTATCTGACAGACGAGTCAAGCTTCATGAATGCATGGACCGCGAGCGTGCTCAAGATACCCGGCATCCACTATCGTCTTACATCGAAGAAATGGAAGGAGATTCCCATCCCCGGTGGTATCCCACAATACTATCTCTATGACCAAAAGGGCAATAAAGTATGGGAACAGACAGGTTTCAGTGACGAGGTATTAAAGGACATCGAGACACAAATTACAAAACTCATTAAATAATAAGATAAAAGAAAAGCAGAAATATTTTGCACTTAGTACCAAAAGTAGTACCTTTGCAGAAGAAAATCAAATGAGAGCATGGGGTCGAAAGATAAATTAGTTGAACGATTCAAGAATGAACAGACAGGTATTTATATCGACATTCATCGTCCTCATCCGGGTAGTATCATGAAGGAATGGATGGTGAAGACTATCTATCAGCATCTGAAAAGTAACAACCTAATTTAAATAAATACTATGGACTATTTGGAATATAAAGGTTATAAGGGCAGTGTGGAATACAGCAAGGAAGACAACTGCCTGTTTGGGAAAGTGCAGGGTATGAGCAAGGCGCTGATTCTGTACGAAGGACAAACATTGGAGGAACTCAGAAAAGACTTTGAGGCTGGCGTTGACAGCTATCTGGAAGGCTGCAAAGCTGATGGCGTGGAACCCGCTAAACCCTATAGCGGACGATTGAATCTGAGAATGTCATCGGAGCTACATTCGCGCGTAGCTGCATTTGTGGCAGCATCAGGAACAACCATCAATGATTTCATCAACAGAGCCATCAAGAATGAATTGAACCACGTGGCCGTATAGTAGCTACAGCTCAGTAAACAACATAAGAAAGCCCCTGCAGGAAAAATCTTGCAGAGGTTTCTTTTTCTTCAAACGAATATTAAAATAATCTTCGTAATTGTTAATTATTGTCTTTGTGCTTGGAGTGAATATTAAAAAATAGTACATTTGACGTGGAAAACCCATAAAACAAGCATAAAGAACAAGATGAAAGGCAAGAAATCGCAGTATGTGGGCTCTATCGAAAAGGAGACCGTTACGGTTACAATTCTGTTGCTTTTGGCAGCCTCGCTGCTCCTGACAACATCGTGTACAACAACCAGCAAGTGCAGCATAAACGGCCACGAATATGTCGATTTGGGCTTGCCCAGCAAGACGGTTTGGGCCACATGCAACGTAGGGGCTAAGAGTGCTGAGGAGTACGGTAACTTCTATGCCTGGGGCGAGACAAAACCTAAATCCGATTACAGTTGGAGCACCTACACCCTGCCCAGTGATTCTGTAACAAAGGATGTGCAGGTAATCTCGAACAATCGCGAGGAAACCAGAAAGGAGACTTACCATCGTCTGACAGGCCGTTATTCCTTGGAAACCGAAACCAAGAACCTGCTGCCACAGGATGATGCGGCCACAGTAAACTGGGGAAAGGAATGGTCGACACCTACGCAGGAGCAATGGAACGAACTCTGCGACACGACTCTCTGCCATTGGACGCAACAGAAGAAAGGCTTTCTGGTTACCAGCAAGAAGAACGGTAAGAGTATCTTCCTACCCGCCTGTGGCATGTATTACGGAAAGGAAGCACCTAAGACTTTCCTGAACGAGGGCGATAGTGTCAGATACGATGGCCATTACTGGACAGCAACACTATCTGGCGTGGGTAAGGAGATGCATTTAGCTACTGTGGTAGGTTTCAATACTGGTTACCAGCGAATGAGATTTCCTGTAGTTTCTATGGCGGAACTCTGCTATGGCATGAGCATTCGCCCTGTAACCAAACTTCAGGAATAAATCTCAGAACGCCAAAGTTGGGCGAGGAAGTCCTTTATTATTGAAACAACAGACTTTTCCCCTTATTTTATTTTCAGTGCTATTCCGAACCGAAGGTCAGGGCGATGGATATGGTGGTAGCAAGGAACGACAGGACAAACTGACCGGTCATAGTGTTCACATCCTTCATGTTATCAGGCACTTTCAGTTTCATCTTCCTTTACGATTTTTCTGTTTTATCGCCGCAAATATACGAATTTTCCACTTCTCCAATGGGAGATAAACGGATTTTTTTTCGCTACAACAATCCTCTTTCCCATCGCAGCACCTGACAGTTGATGGTTGATCTCGTCTGGCTGACTATTTGCTGCTCGTCTAGGATATAAGGGGATGTGTATCCTCTATTTCTTCAGCAGGACGTACTCTCTGGGTACTTTTCTGAGGCGTTCCTGCATCCGATAGCGACGGCTCTTGGAGTTAACTATCTCGATGTTTTGGGGGGATAGATGTCTATGAGGTCGGGGAACAGAGCCTTTCGCGAGGTAGGCTGGAGGAGAAGCGATGCTGCGAAGGAGGAGAAAAAGGCCCGATAGTTATTTTGGAAGTAAGAAAATGCTTGTATTTAGGAATTTATATATATATTTGTAGCCGAAAAGATAACGTATCCATTTATAAATTCTAATAAAAACTATGCTTATGAAAAGAACTTTTACTTCTATCTTACTTCTGACGTTAACAATGATAGCTACGCTGAAAGTCAGCGCCCAGACACCTCCAGTTCAAAGTCCCGACCGCGATAAAATCAGCAATGTAATGATGAACATGATTGGCGAATGGGATCACAATTGCTTCCTAAATGCCGCTGGGCTGGTAACTCAAATGACACAGTTTGATATGACCGAAATGACGGCAGAAATACTGGAGCGCGTGGTGAAGACGCCCAAATACAATAACCGTCTGCTCATCACCACAAAGGCTCTTACTGGACACTTTGTAGTAAATAATGGCAAGTGGGTGAAGGCTTCCGATGCTAACGACCTGCAACTTTCGTACACCTCACCGGAGGGCGTTCCATGTGTGCTGAAAATGGTAATGAGCGGAAGCGTTAAGGTAACGAATATGCTCATAGAGGATGATGAATACTATGATGAGGATGACGATTGGGATGACTGGGGTGACTACGAAGAAGAGGAGGAGAACGAATTTTTTGCCAAGATTAATCAAGGTATAGAGGAACTGAACTCGGCAATGAGCTTGATTGACCAGGTACTAATGCCCTATATCGATGAGACGAAGATGATAGGCGTAGAGGTACCTGAAAAGATAACTATCGAAGTTACCTTTGGCGGCAAACCGTTAATGACTATGGACGTAAAGGTGAACCTTAACTCGGTAGGCGAGACTTTGGACGATGGTTTGGTTACAAGCATCGACACGAAGTTCTACAAGGGTGGTCTTACGCGAGGTGACGAGGGTTACTACCAGGTTAGCACGAACAACACTGGCTACATGCCCGGTACGGGATTCAACATGGACATCTCCATCAAGAATAACAACCAGCAATTGCTTGGGTTCAAGTTGAACGCACCTGGCACGATGATGCCTATGGACCTGAGTGACCTGTTTGCTGGCCAACCCCTCGACCTTGGTTTCGAGTCGCTTTATATTGATTTGGACTTCATGGGGCAGATGCAGGTGAAGGGTGGCATTGAAGACTTAGGGGCGCTCTTAGAAGCAATGTCGTACATAGAGGAAGCCGACGAGGAAACCCTGCAGCAAGTTCTGGCACAAGCCAACGAGATGATTAACATGTATGTTTACTACGACGGCAGTAACACCCCTGCTGCCAAGCTGCAGCTATTGCCCGAATTCAACGAATTTTATGAGGAGTGGGAACTGCAGCCAGCCATCGTGTTTGCCCGCGATAATAGCGCCTACACCCTTCAGGAGTTCCTTTCTGAAGAAAACTTCCCCGAGGTGGCAAGGGGTATGATGAACATCGTGAATGAAGTATTCGACGTGGTAGATGTGGTTTACAATAAGACGAACGATGAGGTTACCGGCATCTCCATTAAGCCAGTGAACAATGCTTCGGCCACGGCATACTACACGCTGGACGGTAGGCGCACAACGGCCACCGCACAAGGCATGAAGATAGTAACCATGAGTGACGGAACAATCAGAAAGGTGGTGAGATAACCTTTTAACATTTTAACATTTTAACATTTCACCTTAATCGTTTCTCCTGGCTTGATGGTGTAAGTTCTGATGGTACTGAGTTCCTTCTGTATTTTTACGGAGAGCTTGCCGTTTGTGGTGCGTTCCACCAGAATATTGATGGGTGTATCTGTGCAGGCATTGACGCGGTAGAGGCTGTACTCGTTCCACTCTGAGGGCATCTGAGGCGTTAGGGTGAAGCTGCGGAAGCCTGTGGGACGGAAGCCCAGCAAACCCTCTGTGATGATGCGGCAATAGAGTCCGCTCTCGGCTGAGAGATGACGCAAGCCGCCCTCTGGCCAAGCCTCCACCACATATGGAACATGCTCGCCTAAAAGACGGATATTGGAGAACTTCTTCAGGTACTCCAGCGCTTTATCGGCATAGCCTGCAGCAAAGGCACCACGGAAGCCGTAAAGGGTAGAACGGTCCCAGAAAATCTTGTCGCCACTCTGCGAGAGCATGCCGTTCTCTGTCCACAGCTGGGGCGAGAACATCGCCTCGAGGGTTCCCTCGGCTCTGTCGTAAATGCCCATCGTAAGGGGAATACAGATCCAGGAGCGCAGCACATCGTTGCCCTCGTAATAACGATAGGTATCGTAGCCCTCCACCGTAGCGTGGAAGAATTTATCGATGTTCTGGCGTAATGTTTTTGCCTGCTTCCGATAATTTTTTATTAAGGATTGAGAATTATGATTTTTGGGGAAAGCTCCCTCCCATTTGGGGGAGGGCAAGGGAGAGGGGCCTAACTCCTCCAACAGGTAAGCTGCGCTGATGAGTGCATCGTAGTAGAGGCTGCTGGTGCAGAGGTTGGCATCACCGGCGGGCAGTCGGCCCTCCAACTCGTCGGCATCGCTGGCAACTACGCCATGCTGGTTGAGCTTGCGATGGCAATATTCCAGGCACCATTCTATCAGCGGCCATACTTCCCGGGCAATCTCCTTGTCACCCCGTTCCAGACAATACCGGCTGGCTCCGTAGGCCAACATAGCAGCATCGCCTCGGTCGAAGGGACCGAACACATCATCGCCTCCGCAGATAATGCTCCAAGGCAGGAATTTATATTCGGGATTCAGGAGTTTCAGGTAACAGCGCCAAGTAGTCATCGCACTTTCGTTACCCTTGTCGTACCCAAGGAAAGGGAAGAAGGGATTGACGTACTCCGCCTGATCGTTGCACCACATGGCTGCATAGTATGATTCGCCTCCAGGAGCGTGCATCAGTCCGTTCTGCGTTTCGAAGATACTCTCGCTGGCGCGAATCTTACTCATCTGGAAGAGGGTTTGGATGGTTTTGTCGGGACAAGTGAATTGCAGGTTGTTATCGGCAACCTTCGTCACAAACATCTGACGCCACTCCAGTTCTTTATCACCTTCCATAATGGGGCCCTTCTCGTCCGACAAAGAAAAGGCCTCGATATAGCAATAGAAGGAGGTACTTTCTCCTGCTTCCAACGTTTTCTTGAAATCTTCTACGAAGTCTGTGTGGGCTTTCAATACGTATTTTCCCCGCGTACCATCCTCCTGATTGGTGGTACGTATAAAGTAAACAGAAGGCACACGAACTGTCTCCTTCTTCTTACCTACGTTCTTGATGGTATATTTCTCGCATACACCAGCTTTTTGGGTGCTGGGGAAGAACTGGCGCGTCAGCTCAAACTCGTTGCCGTCACCCTTGATGGTGCTATGGACATTCAGAACGCCGTCTATGGTAACCGTCTTTACTTCCTCCTGAGTCATATAACGGTTGTTGGCCGTCATTCCCTTCAGGAAATCCATATCGCAGCGGGGCATCCAGCTGGCGTGCGTGTTATTAGGAATGGTTCTGAGCATAGGAAACACCAGATGGCGGTCCATCTGGAACTGCTTCTTTTCGTTCACACCCCAGTAATAAACCACCGAGGCACGATGGCCCGACATCTCTATATGGTCGGTATAGGGCAGTTCACCCTTCGACGTTTCCCACTGAACGGAATGAGGTCCGTTGATACTCCATCTGTTTTCCTTTGCCTGAATAGTCAGAGCACAGAGAAAAGAAATAAAAAAGAGAAAATGTTTCATTTTAATTCTGTTTATTCCTAAAGAAATCATTATAAACCTCATAACCTCAATAACTTACACTGCACTCAAAGCCTGCCCTTCTTATCTGCTCTGCTATGGCATCCAATACTTCGGGCTTAGCCTTTAGCAAACCCTTAACGGGTGTCTCGCGGTCGATGGTATAAATCATTACCTTGCGGGGACGGATGCGCTTCAGGGCTTCTATGTACGGCTCTACGTATTCAGGTGTGGTATTGCAGACACTTTCGCCATCTAACACACCATCCATAAACATTGTCTGAATTATTACGTGGCCGTCGAAACTGGCAAGGTGCCTAATCTGCTCCTCCACATCGTAATGTCCTTGCGGCCTATCTACCTTATATATATATGCGCGTGAGACGGTATCAAGTTTCTGAATGTTATTATCAAACTTCATCAGGGCTTCCCTGATCTCTGGTCTGTGAATCTGCGTAGCGTTGCTAAGGATGCTTATCTTGGCTTGCGGACAATACTCATTACGTATCTTTATAACCCTATCCACCACTTCGGGGAAATGAGGATTCAGCGTAGGTTCGCCATTGCCGGCAAAGGTAAAAACATCGGGTATTATATTTTCGTTTTTTAATGCTTTAAGTGTATTTATCAAGGCTGTTTCCACTTCATCGGCAGAGGGTAGCGGATTGTGTGTTCTGCGTTCGCTGTTCAGTCCGCATTCGCAATACACGCAGTCGAAACTGCACAGCTTGCCTCCCTCGGGCAAGAGATTTATCCCCAGGGAGATACCCAGTCTTCTGCTGTGAACAGGTCCGAATATAGGTGAAGGATAGATAATCGTACTCATAAGAATTGTTTTATTTTCGCACAAAGATACAAAAAAGTTTAAACATTGAATGTGTAATATGGAACATTGAACATTATTTCATAATTTTGCAGCCGAAAATGAAACTTTTCTTCATCATATTCAGCGTCTGCCTCCTTTTTTCTAATGCCGTACGAGCACAAGGAGAGGATTTTGGCGAACTGGAACTCCAACCCGAGGAGCCCAGAGGCTATAAACTTAAAATCCAACGCTTCAAATACAAGAAACCCGAAATAGAAAACGGAGATACCGTCTGGTGCTATACATGGCAACCGGGTGTGTGGATTTATGCACCCCTTAAATTCAAAAGCGAAAAGCAGAGAAGGGAATTCAATAAGTTGGTTTACAACGTAAAGAAAGTTCTTCCCATAGCCCAACGTGTCAACGGCATTATCAACGAAACCTACGAGGTGCTGGAGATGCTGCCCGATAAGAAATCCAAACAGGAGCATATCGCCAATATAGAAAAAGATATCAAACGCCAATACACTCCTGAGATGAAGAAACTTACCTACAGCCAAGGTAAACTTTTAATAAAATTGGTGGATAGGGAATGTAACCAAAGCTCGTACGAGATAGTAAAGGCTTTCTTCGGTCCTACCAAGGCTACATTCTATCAGATATTCGCCTGGACTTTCCGCGCCTCGCTGAAGAAAGAGTACCAACCGGAAGACGATGACAAACTTATTGAGCGGGTTGTTCTCTTAGTAGAAAACGGTCAGCTATAGACCATATTATTATTCCAGCTGTAACACTTACGTTCATACTGTGTTTGGTTCCGAACTGAGGAATCTCTATACAGCCTTCACACATATCCACCACTTCCTGCTGCACACCTTTTACTTCGTTTCCCAAGACAACAGCATACTTTTTTTTCCTGTCTGGTATAAAGTCCTGCAGCATCGTACTTCCTTCGCATTGCTCGATAGCCAAAACCGTATAACCTTCTTTTTTCAACCACATAACTGCATCCATTGTACGTTCAAAGTATTTCCATTCTACGCTGTCCTCAGCTCCCAAGGCCGTTTTATGTATTTCGGGATGGGGAGGTCGGGCTGTAATGCCACACAAGCAAATACCTTGTACAAGAAAAGCATCACTTGTACGAAATACACTTCCTACATTATATAAACTCCTTACGTGATCCAGTACGACCACCAAGGGCATCTTGTGTGAATCTTTGAATTCCTCCACACTCTTTCTGCCCATTTCAGTAACCTTCAGTTTTCTCATCCTTCAATACTTTTCCACAAAATTAACAAAATATGTTGATAACTTCTTTAAAAACTTGTGTAAATATCCACTATTATAAACAAAAAGATGTGCAAAACCATATCCAGATAAGTTATTAACAAAACCCATAAAAGATATTATAAGGCTTTCAAAGCATTTTTATTGATTTATTAAACCCATATTTGAGATAATTTTTTTATATTTGCAACTTATAAACAACTGTTGAAAACTTTCTGGCAAAAAGCATTTATATAATATATAAGAGAAATAAAAATAATAAGTTACATAACATAGAAATATAATGATTTGGTGTTGAAAACCTTGTTCATAAGTATGTTGATAAGCACTAATGTATATTTATGCATAAATGTATCACCGTTTATTAACACAATTAACAGGACATCATCATTATCATTTATATTCTATCTTTAAAGAAAAAAATAAATTATAATATATAATGATTGTTGATAATAAGTGGAAAGAGTTGGGTTACGTAAACGAGCCCATTCCAGAAGGTACGGATATTAAGGCCGAGATTCGCCGTATGTGCAAAGAGAAGAATGCCGTTATCATGGCGCATTATTACACCGATGGTGAAATCCAGGATATAGCGGATTTTATAGGTGACAGTTTGGCGCTGGCACAGAAGGCTGCCAAGACGGAGGCTGACATCATTGTGATGTGCGGTGTTCACTTTATGGGCGAAACCAATAAGATTCTTTGTCCTGATAAGGTTGTATTGGTTCCCGACCTGAATGCTACCTGTTCTTTGGCCGAGAGTTGTCCGGCTAAGGAATTCGGGGATTTCGTCAAGGCACATCCCGATTATACGGTTGTAAGTTACGTTAATACTACGGCTGCAACAAAGGCACTTACGGATGTGGTGGTTACCAGCAGCAATGCCAGGCAGATTGTGGAGAGTTTTCCACAGGACGAGAAGATTATCTTTGGTCCCGATCAGAATCTGGGTAACTATATCAACAGTATTACAGGTCGTAATATGCTGTTATGGAATGGTGCCTGTCATGTTCATGAGAAATTCTCGTTAGAGAAAATCCTTCAGCTGAAAGCCGAACATCCCAAGGCTAAGATATTGGTGCATCCCGAATGTAAGGGTGCTGTGGTAAAGGTTGCCGACAAGGTAGGCAGTACCGCTGCTTTGCTTAAATTCAGCATCAGTGACGAGGCAACAGAGTTTATTGTGGCTACAGAGAGTGGAATCCTTCACGAGATGCAGAAGGCTTGTCCTGATAAAACCTTCATTCCTGCTCCGCCAGAAGACAGTACTTGTGCCTGCAACGAGTGTAACTTTATGAAGCTTATTACCATGCAGAAACTCTATAACTGCCTGAAGTATGAATGGCCAACGGTAGAGGTGGATAAGGATATAGCAGAGAAAGCCGTCAAACCTATCAACAAGATGTTAGAGATATCCGAAAAGTTAGGAATATAATATATAGTATTTTCCCTCCCCCAAAGGGGGATCCGGAGGGGGCTTTATGGAAGAACTACCTCATCTTATAATAGACCTTGCCTACATACTCATTGTAGCTGGAGCCGTAACCATCATCTTCAAGAAGTTGCGGCAACCGCTGGTATTGGGTTATATTGTAGCAGGTTTTCTGGCCGGTCCTCACATGACTTATACACCATCCATCATGGATACTACAAGTATCAACGACTGGAGTCAGATAGGTGTGATATTCCTGATGTTTACATTGGGCTTGGAGTTCTCCTTCAAACGTATATTAAAGATGGGCCTGCAACCCGTCATTGCTGCTTTGCTTGTTATGACCTGTATGATAAGTATAGGCAGCGAAGTAGGATGGTTATTTGGTTGGAGCGATATGGACCGACTATTCCTCGGAGGTATGTTGGCCATGAGTTCCACTACCATTATCTATAAGGCTTTCGATGACTTCGGAGTCCGACTGCAACCTTTTGCCTCTAAGGTACTTTCTGTCCTTATTTTGGAAGATATACTGGGCATCTTACTGATGGTAATTCTGAGTGCTATGGCAGTCAGTCGTAAGTTCGAGGGTGTAGAATTGCTGAACTGCCTGATGCAGTTGGGATTTTTCCTGTTGCTATGGTTCCTGGTGGGTGTTTTTATTATTCCCATTATATTAAGAAAGTATAAGAATTACATCAATAGCGAAACATTGCTGATAGTAAGCGTAGGGCTTTGTTTCATGCTGGTGGTGATAGCTTCCAGTGTTGGTTACAGCCCTGCCTTCGGAGCCTTCATGATGGGAAGCATCTTGGCCGAGACAACCGATTCCGAACGTATCTCCAAGTCCATCAGTTCGCTGAAGGATTTCTTCGGAGCCATCTTCTTCGTCAGTGTGGGAATGTTGGTAGATCCCAATATTCTTGTGGAATACTGGTTGCCTATCATCGTTATTACGTGTGCCGTTATCTTGGGACAGATGACGTTAGGAAGTCTTAGTTTCCTTATTTCGGGCAACGACCCGAAGGATTCCATCAAGTGCGGTTTTTCTTTGGTGCAGATAGGCGAGTTTGCCTTCATCATTGCATCCTTAGGCGAGTCGTTGGGTGTAACCAGTAAGTTCATTTATCCTGTTGTGGTAGCTGTAAGTATTATTACAACCTTCTTTACACCTTATATCATAAAGTTTGCCGACCCCTTTTATAAGCATATAGAGAAGTATATCCCCAAGACTATCTCCGACAATAAGTTCAGTGCGCTCCGCAAGCAGCGTTCGTATGTTAAAGGAAAGATGAGCTTGGGTAATGCCTGGAAATCTCTGCTGCGTGGTGTTTTCATGTATGCTATCATCTACCTTACGCTCTGCAGTGCTATCTTGGGTGCCGTCTACTCCAGCTTGCTGCCGCTCTGCCGGCAGATCTGCGGACATTGGTACGGTAACATTGTTTGCGGAGTGATAACGATTCTGTTTCTTTCGCCTTTTGTCCGGCCTATCATTATCAAGAAGAATCATTCCGAGGAGGCTAAGTTTCTGATTCGTTTCAATAAGTTCCACCGCCTGATGGTACATATCCTGCTGTTGCTTAAATTCTGCATAGGCGCTTTCGTTGTCTATTATACAATAAACTTCCTGTCGCCTCTCTGGTGGTTATGGAACTTGCTGATAAGTATCATAGTAACTTTGGGAATTGTCTATAACCGCAGGGTAAAGCTGATAAGCATCCGTATAGAGCGTACCTTCCGCAGGAATCTGCGCAGCCGCGAGCAGACATCTGTACTCCCCTCGTACGGACGTAAGCTGAAAGGCAGGGACTTACAGATTGCAAGCTTTACGGTGCCGGGTAATACCAAGTGGGGAGGCAAGACGTTGATGCAACTTAATTTCGGCCGTACCGAACATATTCATATTGCTGCCATTACCCGAGGCTTAAAGCGCATAAATATCCCTGGTGGCAACAGCAAGATTTATCCGGGCGACATCATAGAGATTGTTTCCGATCAGGAAGGTTTGCGATCTTTCCAGAATAAAATGCTGCACGATGTTTATCTGCTGGAAGAAAGCAATGCCTTGCGCAACACGCTTTCTATCATTCAGGTAAGCATCAGCAACAGCAGTCCTATGTGCGGAAAAACTCTTATGGACATAGATTTCCGCAGCCGGTACAATTGTATGGTTGTGGGTATAGAAGACGAGAAGGGTAATTTGCAGGTTACACAGGCTCAACGTAAATTCCAGGCTGGCGAACGTATCTGGGTAGTAGGCGAGGAAGCCGACCTTACCATGCTCCGCATGGGAGTTTAGTTTAGAGTTTAGAGTTTAGAGGCAGTTTATTAAGTAGAAAGTTCCGCTTTGCGGAGTTACTTTTAAACTCTAAACTCTAAACTTTCCAACTGCCTTTAAACTCTAAACTATGAACTCTAAACTTTCTAAAGTTTGTTCTGCTTCAGCTTCTCTACAAAATCATCTACCCTTGCAAGCAGATGTGGGATATCCAGCTGCTGCGGACAATGCGGAACACAGGCACGGCATTGGATGCAGTGGTTGGCCTGACGCAACTTGGGCACACTTCTGTCGTAGCCAACCAGGAAGGCACGGCGGGCTTTCTGATAGTTCTCGGCCTGCTGACTCTCGGGCACATTACCCTTGTTCACACATTTGTTATAATGAACAAAGATAGCCGGTATGTCCAGTCCGTACGGACAAGGCATACAGTACTTGCAGTCGTTGCAGTCGATGGTAGGATAGCTGTTGATAAGCGTTGCCGTTTCTCCCTCGAGCCATTGCTGCTCGTCTTCCGTAAGTGGCTTCAGTGGCGAATAGGTGCGTATGTTGTCCTCCAGGTGCTCCATGTAGGTCATGCCGCTCAGCACGGTGAGTACATTCGGTTTGCTGCCGATATAGCGGAAGGCCCAACTGGCTACGCTGCTCTCGGGGTCGCGCTGTTTCAGGTGCACCACCACATGGTCGGGCACCTTGCTCAACCGGCCGCCCAACAGAGGTTCCATAATGACGGCGGGAATCTCCAGCTCGGCCAGTCTGTTATACAGGTATTCGCCCGAACGGCCCTTGTCCTTATCGTTGTGCCAGTCGCAGTAGTTAGCCTGAATCTGTACGAAGTCCCATTCGTATTCGTCGTGATGGTCCAGCATCCAGTCAAAGACAGCCACATCGCCGTGGAAAGAGAAGCCCAGGTTCCTGATTCTCCCTGCCGCCCGTTGTTCCATCAGCCAGTCCAGCAAGCCGTTGTCGAGGAAGCGCTGGTGCAGGTTGTGCATACCGCCGCCACCTATAGAGTGCAGGAGCAGATAGTCTATATAGTCCGTCTTCATATACTTCAGGCTGTTCTCGAAGATTTCCTTTCCTGCCTCGAAGCTGTATTGCTGGGGACTGAAGTTCGACAGCTTCGTAGCTATGAAGTACTGGTCCCTGCGGTAGCCGCTCTTCTCCAGCGCGATGCCCAGCGACTCCTCGCTCTTTCCCCGGCAGTAGGCTGGCGACGTATCGAAGTAGTTTACACCATGATCCAGTGCATACTTACACAGGCGGTTGCACTGTTCCTGGTCTATCACATCCTCGTTATCGACTTTCTTGTGCGGCAGGCGCATCCAGCCGTAACCCAGAATACTTACTTTCTCCTGTGTCTTGGGGTTCACCCTGTAGGTCATCTTATCCGTAGGAACCGGACCTGTATGATGCCCCATATAATCTATCTTTCCGTTACCTTGGGAATCTCCTGCACCACAACTTGCCAAAGCCGTAGTAGCGGCAACAGTACCCGTAACCTTCAAGAAATCTCGTCTGTTATATTCTTTCATAAATACTCTAAATTCTCAATTCCGTAAACCGTAAACAATAAACCGTAAACGGTAAACGGTAAACCGTAAACTAACTCTCAACTCTAAACTAAATCTCCCTATGCACCTCGTGTCCCTCCACATAGATAGCGCTGAAGGGACGGGACGGACAAAGGTTCTCGCAGGCACCGCAACCGATACACTTCTCCTCATTCACAACGGGAATCAGCAGCAGGCGCTCACGCGGAATCTCCTGATTGTCGGCATCCAGCCAGCGTCTTCCGTCCTGATGCACACCAGCCTGCAGGGGAACCATCTGGATAGCTCCGGCAGGACAATGGCGGGCACAGTTGCCACAGGGTATGCCGTCGGCAAAAGGAACACAGTTGTCTTTCAGCCATACGGCATGACCCACCTGCGTAGCAGTGCGCTGTTCTACGGTAATGGGCTTAATAGCACCCGTAGGACAGACGTCGCTGCAACGGGTACATTCGGGTCGGCAGTAACCGCGCTCGAAGCTCACCTCGGGCTGCATAAAGCGGTCCAGGCTGTTGCTGGGACGCAGCACATCGTTGGGGCAGCTGTTGATACACAACTGACAGGAGGTGCAGTGTTCCGACAGATTCCTTATCGATTCAGAACCCGGAGGGGTAATCAGCTTTTCTCTCTTGGGCTTCTTCTTATCCTCAATCTCAGCCAGTCCGCCATCGGTGGTCTTCTCTTGGGCCTTCACCAACGAAGTGCCGGCCAGCAAAGCCATACCCGTCAGCACGGAACGACGACCTTCGTCAATAGCAGGATTTTTCAGCTCCTCGTCCGTCTTTGGCTCTTCGCTGCCTTGCTTTTTCTTCCAATTGTTATATATAATGTTTTCCTTGTCTATCATGGGTTTGTAGCCGAACGAAAGGGCGCCGAACTTACATTCCTCCAGACAGTCGCCGCAAACCACACAGCGCGAGTAGTCTATCGTATGGTTCTTAAGGTCGATACAGGCCGACTTGCAGTTACGTTCACACTTGCGGCAGTTCTTGCAGGCCTCGGCATTTATCACCATCTTCAGACGTGAGTGGCGTGACAAGATTCCCAGGAAAGTTCCTACGGGACAGATAGTGTTGCACCAGGTACGTCCGCCGCGCCAAGCCAGCACACCTATGATAACCCAGGCTGCCACAGCAACCAAGAGGGCGGGAAGGCTCTTCATCCACACATCCACCTCGTAGAAGGCATAGCTGCCGAAATGCTCGGCAACCATAGCCAGTCCGTTGTTGGCCAGCTTATAAAGCGGAGAGAACACCGTTCCCACAATCCTGCCGTACGTACTGTAGGGAGCAATCAGACCAACTACCCAAGCCAGATTCGTTGCCAGCAGAAGACCCGTAAGCGCCAGAAGAGAAGCACGCAGAATGCCTTTCTCCTCGCTGTAGCTGTACTTGTTTTTCTTCTTGCGGAACCAAGCGATTACATCCTGCATCACACCCAAGGGGCAGATGATGGAGCAGTAGATACGGCCAAACAGCAGCGTCAGGGCTACCAGAAACAGCAGCGCTCCAATGTTCATAGCCACCAAAGCAGGCAGGAACTGAATCTTGGCCATCCATCCCAGATACACATGAGCCGTACCGGTGAAGTCCAGCAGCAACCACGTTATCAGAACCCAGAAGATGAGGGCCAGCGTAATTCTTACTTTTCTTAGCATAAATAATGTTGTTATGGTTAAAGATATACTGCAAAGCTACTCATTATTTTTGATTATCGGAGATTTTGATGTTTTTTTTTCCCGTTTTATGCCTAAAACACTCTCAAATGTACTTTTTACTAAGATGTTTTGCAGATTATTCACGAAAAAAACATATCTTAGCCCCGCAAAACATACAAATTTTGGATAAAAATTAATAACGTCAACGATAACGATAACGATAACGATAACGAAAACAGACAACTCGCCAACTAAAATAAATATATTATGAAACTCTCGTTGTTCAAAAGTTCTTCCCCTAGAGGGGAAGTCAGAAAGGGTCTTTCAATTGCAGCGCTTGCATTGCTGTTTGCAACAAGTATTTGCACATCAGCTCAGGAGGGAATTTGGTCGGGCGAACTCGAAGCCCAGGGTATCAAGATTCCTCTCGTCTTTAACTTCACCGCCGATGGCTGCACCCTCGATTCTCCCTCACAGGGCGTGAAGGGATTAAAGGCCGAAAAAAGCTATACCGACGATGGTAAACTCAAAGTCACTATCCCTTCCATAAATGCATCTTACGAGGGTGTTTACGCTTTGAACGTTATCTCCGGCAACTATACCCAGAACGGATTCTCCTTTCCCCTGACGCTCAAGCAAGGAGCACCTAAGGTCAACCGTCCTCAGACACCCGTAGGCCCCTTCCCTTATAAGACCGAAGAGGTGAAGTTCCGGAACGGAGACTTTATCTTCAACGGCACTTTGGCGCTGCCCGAAAACTGCACAGCACAGACACCCGTGGTACTCTTTGTCACGGGAAGCGGACAGCAGGACCGCGACGAGACACTCTTCGACCATAAACCCTTTGCCGTTATTGCCGATGCCCTCGCTCGCAAGGGCATAGCTTCCTTGCGCTACGACGACCGCGCCTTCGGCGATTCCTCCGTTCCCTTCTATAACTTCACTACCCACGACTTCAAGTCCGATGCCGCTGCAGGCCTCGATTTTCTGCGCACCCGATTCCAGAAGGTGGGTATTATCGGACACTCCGAAGGCGGTACCATCGCCCTCATGCTGGCTGCCGAAGGCAAGGCCGACTTTATTGTCTCCTTGGCAGGAATGGTTGTTTCCGGTAAGGAAACCCTTCTGTGGCAGTCCCGCATTTCTCTGGAGTCCTTAGGGGTGCCGCAGGAAGGTGTAGATCAATACATGAATATCGTCAGCAACATCTACGATAAGGTGGCAGAGGGTAAACAGGATGCTATCGATACCTCTTTCGCCCCCGAAGCCATGAAGCCCGTTCTTCAGCGAGCCCTTCAACAACTCTCCACACCCTATATGCAGCATCTCCTATCGGTTGATGTCCGTCCCCTCCTGCCTCAGATCAAATGTCCCGTCCTTGCTCTCAACGGCAAGAAAGATACGCAGGTCAACTGCCAGGCTAACTTAGACGCTCTGGACAAGGGCCTCACAGCTAAGCATCAAACGGTGGCACTGGATAATCTCAACCACCTCTTCCAGCACTGCACCACTGGCAACCTCATGGAGTACCAGCAGATAGAGGAAACCTTTGCTCCTGAAGCCCTCCAGCAAATAGTGGAATGGATTAAATAACGATAACGAAAACGGGAACGATAACGAAAACGATAACGAAAACGAAAACGATAACGAAAACTTTAATCGGTTATAGGTTATCGGTTATTGACGAAAGACAGTAAACCGTAAACAGTAAACAAATGTTCAAATTTCAATTTTCATTTGCAGCACTTGCGCTGCTATCGCTCGTCGCTTGTACCGACTCCAAGTTAACAAGCACGATAAGCGTTGTGGGCAATCTGGGCGACGAAAAACCCATCTATCTCCGTACCTTCTATACCGGAGACTCCCTCATGCAGGCACAGACCGTCGAGGACAACATCGTGACATTCGTCATCGAGATCACCGAACCAACCTACGTAACCATCGACCGCTCAGCCAATAAGAGCGGCACCTCTGTCATAAGCGTCATAGCCGACGGCTCCCCCGTTGTGGTAGGACTCGATGGTGACAGTTTCAAGATAAAAGACGGCTCCAGCGAGAATATGGCTCTTGCTAAGGCACAGGCCAAACTGAACGAGATGGACGAACTCTTTAAGCCCCTTCTCGATGAGTTCGACGCGGTTGCCGAGCGTTACAACCAGGACATCCCCGACAGTCTGCTGGCCAGCTTCCAGCAGCGTTACGGCGAGCTTAATGTGCAGGAGATAGCACTCAAGAAGAGCATTGTCCGCGACAATGCCGAAAACCATGTGCCCATATATTTCCTCTGCCGTTACTTCGACGACTTCGGAACAGAGTTCATAGACAGCTTCCTGCCCACCTACCGCTATAAGGACAGCAAAGACCTCGACCCCGTAAAGAAGCTTATGGATGCCGATAAGAACAAGTTGCCCGGAGCCCCCGTAGTGGATTTTGTCGGAAAGGACCTCAACGGCAAGGAGTGCCATCTTACCGACTATGTCGGCAAGGGCGAGTATGTGCTGGTAGATTTCTGGGCAAGCTGGTGCGGCCCCTGCCGTGGCGAGATTCCCAATGTAAAGGCCAATTACGACAAGTACCGCCAAAAGGGATTCCAGGTAGTAGGTATCTCCTTTGATGACAGTAAGGAAGATTGGCAGAAAGCCGTTCAGGAGCTGGGTATCGAATGGCCTCAGATAAGCGACCTCAAGGGATGGCAGAGCGGAGCCGCCACCACCTGGCACATCACAAGCATTCCCGCCACCATCCTCTACGATCCCGAAGGAAAAGTCCTCAAGACCGACCTCCGAGGCGAAGGCTTAGGAAAAGCACTACAGGAAATCTTCGGAGAGTAAACCGTAGGAAGAAAGAGCGAATAACCTATTTTCTCCCCAGTCAGGAATCCTTTTTCTAACTGGGGAGTTCTGTTAGATTTGCACTCTTATCTGAAGGGAAATATCATTCTTCCACGAACTGTATATGGTCTGAAGGCTGGAGCCGATTTCCGAGCGGTCGAAGTATTTACACAGAGCGTATCGCCCTTCCAGCATCCAGTGTTTGTTCGCACTCGTCCATCGGGCCATACAGATACCGTTAATTCCCTTGCCATAGTATTGGGCAGAGGAGACGCTGCTGTAGAGCGAAGGCTCGTACAGATAGATGCGGCTATTGTAGTCGTCCGTCTGGAAGAAAGCCGCCATCAGTGCAAATCTTAGGGCAGGCTTCTGCAGCGTGTAGTAAGCCGTTTCCTGAATGCTCCATCCCTTGCTTCCCCTTACAGCATGTTGCCATCCTGTTGTCTGGAACTTCCAGTTTCCTGAAGGGATAAAGGTCCATTGCAGTTTGGTGCGATGATGCGGTTCCATCACATCCGCCTGTTCCTTACGCTTCAACTGATAGCGAACCAGCAAGGTGTGGTAATTGTTTATCTTGTGAGACAGCTCCGCCATTATCTCCTGTCCCGAGCTGCTGCGCGTCATTCTATATCTGGGCCAAGGGTTATGGAAGAAATCGGCATAGCAGATAATTTGCCAGCGTTCCCAAGGCTGGGCTTTCAGGTGTAGCAGAACGCCGCTTTCGTTCTGTGCCGAAGAATTATCTGCAAAGGCACCGCTCAGAAAGGAGTAATACTTATAGCCATAGAAACGCTGTACCAGAGAGAGGGTGTATCGTTTGCTGATAATCCACTGCAGGCGGTTCAGCGTACCAATCCCACTCTTTTCGGTGCTGTAGGCTGTTTCTCCGGCAAAGGTAAGGCGGTATCGGCTGCATCCGTAATAGAGACTGGCGACAGAGAAGTTCTGTCCCCTTGGATAGTATCGCCGGTAAAGCGTATTGCCAGGATTCATGACCCTGTTGAAATGTACGAAGTAACCCGTTGCGCCCAGATGGAACCCTTTTCCCTGCCAAGAGAGTCCGCCGCCTGCCGTAATAGCCATTGAATTGTTCTTGTTCTTCAATTCCGTTGCCGAACGATGATAGCCCGAAGTCTGCAGCGTCTGAATCTCTCCGTTTTTGTTCAGCGTTGCATCCTTTTGCCGGAACGAAGCAAAAGCCGTCAGCTCCCATCCCTTCCAAGGGTTTAGCGTGACGGCTGCTCCACGCAGGAAGTTTATCTCGTCCATGCCGGTCAAGGGTTTTATTCCTGTCTGCGTCTTACTGATCGGGGAAGATTTGCTGAACCAGTTTGATCCGCCCAAAGCCACTCCCTCGCCCAATCCCAAGCGATAATCACCCAAAACGGCGGTTTTAAGGATTCCTACATCTTTCAGCAAGGCAAATCCGCTATAAGAATCATAGAAACGTTCGCCGGCATCCTTCTCGGTATGGAATCCGGCACGGAAGTGCTTGCTGTTTCCCAACTCGTATTTGATACGATGGTAAAGGAAATTGCCGGCATATCCGTTATCTGCCTTAAAGCCTTTTCTGTAATAGAGGGGAATCTCCGTCCGTGAGGATAAGTCGTTCCTGAGGTGACCGAATATTCCCGTCTTTTCTTCCTTCTTTGCTTCTCTGGCATAGACAAAGAGGTGCAGCCAACGGTACGTCTGAGCGTCAATAAGTGGCAGCAACAGCAGTTCGCCCAGGGTCTTCATCTCTCCGTGCAGATAGATATAGGCATGAATAGATTCTATCTGCTGCTCATTCAGGAAAGGTATTTGCCGCAAATCCTCTACGCTGGCGGTATTTATGTTGACAGGGTGTTCATGCAGCAGTTTCAACTCCTCGAGGTACACCAGTCGGGCTTCCTCGTCAAGCAGTTCGTCATCCGTTGCATATTCCTGTACAAAGTCATCCCAGGAATACTGTTTCTGAGCTGCTGCAGGAAGGGAAATCCAGCAGAAAGCTACCACAAAATATGCTATCCAAGAAGAAAATCTTTTTACCATAAGTACAAAGGTACGGCTTTTCTGTCAAATTCTGCTTAATTCTTACAAAGAAAAGAGGGATAAACTAATGATTTTTATTGCCATACATTATTAAAATAAACTGCCAGAGCGACGGCGGTGATGGCACCGGCATCTGGGAACCCCACAAACCTCTCCCTGCGGATAATAAAAAATAAAGGTATCAACAGACTGACAATGTCAGAAAATAATTTCGTATCTTTGCAGCGGTATAACTGATATAGAGGATGAAACAAATGAAACTTTGGGTGCTTGCCGCCATCTTTTGCGTTTGCGGTGCCTGCATAACTACTTGCTGCATCAGCCATAACGATACTCCTGCTGTTGAGACAGAGCAGCCTACCATACAACGGATTACCGAAAGGGGGAAACTGCTGGTCGGGACCACAGGTGACTACCGTCCGCTGTCGTATAAGGAGGCCGACGGCAGGTATTGGGGCTTTGGCATTGAGATGGCGGAGAAGATAGCCGGCCGTATGGGGGTGGGCATCGAATATGTGCAGACTTCGTGGCCTACGCTGACTGCCGACGTGCAGGCTGAGCCGCAGACCTTTGACCTTGCCATCGGCGGCATTACCATCACCGATGCACGCAAGGAAACGATGCTGATGAGCGACGGCTATCTGGCCAATGGCAAGACGATTCTTTGCCGGGCCTCAGATGCCGACCGCTATCAGAAGCTGGCCGACATCGACAAGCCGGGGGTGCGCGTGATGGTGAACCCCGGTGGACTGAACGAGAAATTCGCCAACGAGAACCTCACCCATGCTACTATTATCGTATATCAGAAGAATGAGGAAATACCCAATCAGGTGGCCGAGGACCATGCCGACGTGATGATTACCGAAATTACCGAAGCACCATGGTACATACAAAACGATAAGCGACTCGCTGCCCCGCTCCTGAATATGCCCTTCAATCACGGAAAAATAGGTGTGCTGATGCGCAAAGGGCAGGACGACCTGCTCGCCCTCGTCAACAGTGTCATCGCCCAGATGAAGGCCGACGGCACGCTGCGACAACTCCACGAGAAGTATGGGCTGGTGTATAATCCCTGATGAACTTTGGCTTATGAAGAATATGAGTACTCAACAACTGGATTTATTCAACGATTATGCCTTGGACGTGCAGAACCAGCAGGCGGAAAACAGCCTGAAGGGGTTCTTTGAGGCTACGGGCATTCGCAACTCTTCTTCCCTCGTTTTAGGGGAGGATAATCCTATTTGTCAGAAGGAGATGTATGTGCCCGACATCCCGGGGAAGAATACGGGGGTCTTTTATCAGATAATAGGTAATATGGGCGCTTATGCCAACAAGGAGTACCTGGACGATACCAATATCATCCTGCTCCCTGATGAGACGCTAAGGAAATTGGAGCAGGGGGTGAAGGATGAGGTGATACAGGAAATAGAGAAATACTACAGGAAAAGCAGCGTCCGGTTCCAGAATATCCGGTTTACCTGCGAATCGGATTTCCTCTGCTGGGTAAAAAGCAGATTGGCGACGGCTCCCGACGAATGCACGCTGCACCTATTGGAGATATTCGAGAAGAGCTAAGCTACTTTACCTTCCAGACGTTTAGGATGATGCCTTTGAAGTCCTGCGACCATTCGGGCGTACAGACAAAAAGGGCATTGTTGAGCCAGGCATACTTGCTGTCGGCCGGTGCCTCGAAGGTTGGCGCTGCCCGGAAATAGAAGGTGGGATTGCCTTCTGCATCCTTCCCATTATATATTATACCCTTGTTGCGAACGTGAATGTTGATGCCGTCGTCGGTCCTGATGCAGTAGATGGCCTCCAGTTCCGTTCGGGTTTCTGTGTTCAGCTGGTAATCGGCTCCGCCGTTGATGATGGTACCCTTCAGCTTGGGTCCCTCGAAGGTTCCGCCTGTGATAGGAATAATCGTGCGCCGCCCGTGCTGGGTGTTGTCTATGCCGTATGCTTCGCCAAGGGTGACCTTCAGCTGTAGGGCAAACTCAAGTTCCGGAGCTTTGCCCTGTGCGTTAATGCCGAGTGCACAAAGAGCCAGAAGCAAGGTGATAAATAGCGTTCTCATGCGTGTTATTCTTTGTTTTCTGTTTCCTTGTCGAACTTCAGGAAGAGGCCTGCCAGGATGGTTCCGCTGATGCTGTGCCAGGCACATGAGATGGCGCAAGGCAGGACAGCCAGCGGTTGGGCAGCAAAGAAGTTACCGGCCAAGACGGTAGCAAGACCCGCATTCTGCATACCCACCTCGATACTGATGGTACGCTTCTTGGCCTTATTGAAACCGGAAGCCTTGCCAGCCAGATAACCCAGAACGTAACCCAGGGTGTTATGACAGAACACCACAGCGAAGGTCCACAGGAAGAGCCAGAGGCCGCGGGCAATCAGACTGTCGTGAACCGTGGAGATAACACCGCCTACGATGCAGGCCAGAGAGATAACACTCAGGCCGGGCATCAGAGACTGAATGGTGGGGAAGTGCTTGCTCTGGGAATAATTATAGTTCAGGAAACAACCTATCCCTACGGGAATGATGGTGACAATAAGGATATTCAGGAACATGCCTATGGTATCGATGGCGATAATCTCTCCTGCCAGATATTGCATCAGCAGAGGCGTCATAACGGGGGCCAGCAGGGTAGAGGCGCAGGTCATACCCACAGAGAATGCCACATCGCCGTGACAGAGATACGACATGATGTTGCTGCTGACACCGCCCGGGCAGCAGCCCACAAGCAGAATACCCAATGCCAAAGCGGGCTCCAAGTGGAATACCTTAACCAACAGGTAGGCTACGCAGGGCATAATGAAGAACTGGGCACAGGCACCGATAAGGATGTCGAGGGGACGGCGCGCCAGAATACGGAAATCGTTGGTGGTGAGGGTAAGTCCCATCGTGAGCATGATAATGCCCAGGATCACGGTCTGTGTATTGCCCCGTACCCACAGGAAGAGGTCGGGCAGGAAGAAGGTCACTATCGCTATAGCGATGATAAACAAAGAGGCATTACCGGAAAGCCAACGGCTTAAACGAATCAGATTTTGCATGGTTTATAAATAATTTTGGTGCAAAGATAGCAAAAATTCTGTTTCGTTATTCGCATACAAAGGAAAAAGATGCCAGTGTTGTTACTACTTCAGAGCACTATATACGGCATCGAGGCGTTTTATTTCCTTAAGTTGGGCGTTTATGGTTGCTGCATCCTTGCTTTTGGCGGCTTCGCAAACTTTCTCCAGCAAACAACATACAGCACCTTCGTCGCTATTGCCGTCTCCATGGCTCTCAACCATGTGGGTGGGGAAATGTCCGCGAATAATGTTGTATGTGCTTCCGTCAAAGACTCTAGGGATATCATCCGTTATTCTGGCCGATAGGGTAATGTTGTCTATCAGGCTTCTCATTGCTTTGGCCACCTCTGCCGAAATCTCTATAGTAGAGGATTCTAAACCCCCAACAGTCCAAGTTATATACACCAGTTTCTCCTTTTCTACGGCAAACCCATAATATAATGGCTCAAATGGAGGTTTGATAATCACCACGTAGTTATACTTCGGGTAAGGGTTGGGTTGACGGGAAAGGTCGCGGCGCTGGCGTCTGTAGATTTCGTCGAGGCTGTCCTTCACATCCTCGTCCTTGATTTTTTTCATCTTTTTTCTATGCGCTTTGTCCATCTTTCGGAATTTGTCCCGACTCTGTATCTCCCACTTACGATATTTATCAAACTTACCCTCGTACATAAAAGCATTGGCAAGTTCTTGCTCCCTGTCTGTCTCCATGTATTCATGCACAGCAGGCTTTACCAGAAAGCGAATACCCTTTTCCTGGGCACGTGCTCCCGCTGCTAAGGTGAACAGCAACAGCAATCCTAAGGTGATTGACCATGTGTGTGTTTCTCTAAATATTATCATAACATTACTGTATTAAAATGATGTTAATTCATATTTTTTCTCAGCAAAGATATGTAAAGTTTCTCGACTTCCAAAAATAATCTGTAATTTTAACATTCATTGTAGAAATCGGGGAGGGGAGTCGGCAAAAATAATGGCCTCAAGGAAAGAAAGAAACGAAAAATGTTGGTCTAATATCAAATAGCCTTCACTAAATTTGTGAATTCCGGATAAAGTTTCTACCTTTGCATTCAAATTGAATACAGAATGATCATAGAATACGAGAAGGACTACCTTGAGGAATTATATAAAGATGGGAAATGTAAGAACAAGAAGTATCGTTTCCAGAAGCCCATTATTACAAAATACCAGAAGCGAATAGATACGTTAATGGCAGCGACTCGGATTGAGGACTTGTTCGTGTTCAATTCACTCAATTTCGAGGCACTGGAAAATGGTTATTATTCCATTTGTATTGACTATCACTATCGTTTGGAGTTCAAGGTAAGACAAGAAGGTCCAGAACCCGTTGTGACCATATGCACCGTAACAGATATTACAAACCACTATCAATAATAGATTATGAACAGAAAGACCACTCATCCTGGGGATGTACTGAAAGAAGAATTGGAGGCAAGAGGTATTTCGCAGAAGAAATTCTCGGAGGTGCTGTCTGTGCCCTATACCCAACTCAATGAGATACTGAACGGCAAGCGCCCGGTAACGACTGATTTTGCGTTGATGGTTGAGGCCGCTCTGGGCATCAATCCGGAACTGCTCATTAATATGCAGACGCGCTATAATATGTCCGTTGCCTTGCAGAAGAAGCCCCTTCTTTCGCGGCTGTTAGACATCAAGAAAGCTTGTGCAGCGGTGTTGTAGTCTTCAAAATAAAGTGTCAATTGTGAAAGCTGTGAATTAAGGTCTAAGGAGTATAAAATCTCTCGTTGGGGAGTTTTGAGTGGCAGATAATGTAAGTTTGTGTGTTAAGATATTTCCTGAATTCGGATTGGGTGCAGGAGTTACGGGGGACTTTTTCCCTCGAAAAAGTGGGAGATTATTTGGCTTTTCTAAGGCGAATTTGTAAATTTGTAGCCGAATAATCGTTAATACAATGCAAACAAAACTTACAAACAACAGACTGGAATCGTTGGATGCCCTAAGAGGATTCGACATGTTCTTCATTTCCGGCGGAGCAACACTGCTCACAGCCATTGCAGCTTTTTTCCCTGATTCTACCGTATGGCAGACGATAGCCAAAAACATGGAACACGTTCCTTGGGACGGCATTCTGCATCACGATACCATATTCCCCCTGTTCCTCTTCATTGCGGGTATCTCCTTCCCCTTCTCCCTGCAGAAGCAGAAAGAGAAAGGCAAGTCTATGACGAGTATCTACCTGAAGATTCTTCGCCGCGGTCTCTTGCTGGTACTACTGGGTATGATTTACGGCGGTCTGCTGAATTTCCAGTTCGAGACACAGCGCTGGCCCAGTGTGTTGGGTCGTATCGGTCTGGCATGGATGTTTGCCGCCTTTATCTTTACGGCAACGGGTAAGAAACTGTGGCCGAAGGTGGCGGTAATTCCCGTTATTCTGATAGGCTACTGGCTGGTGTCGGCTTTCGTTCATGCACCAGGCGTAGATCCTTCCATCGACCCTTTGACGCGCGAGGGCAACATTGCCTGCTATATCGACCGCACCTTGTTGGGTGCCCATTGCTATAGGCCCGACTACGACCCGGAAGGACTTCTTTCTACCGTTCCCGCTATCTGTACGGCTTTGCTGGGAATGCTGACGGGTGTATTCGTGCAGCGTAACAAGCCGACAAACAAATCAGCTCTTGTCATCTTTGGTGCCGGTGTGGTTTGTGCCATTCTGGGTGCTGCCTGGAATATTATCTATCCCATCAACAAGGCGCTGTGGAGCAGTTCCTTCGTGCTGGCTGTGGCAGGTTACTCGCTGATTATGTTTGCCCTCTTCTATTATATTATAGATGTACGCGGTTGGAAGAAGTGGGACCTTTACTTCAAGGTAATCGGTATGAATTCCATCCTTATCTATATGGCGCCCAGGTTCATCGACTTCTCTAAGTTGAACCATCGCCTCTTCGACGGTGTCTTCAGCCTTATCCCCGAGGAGTATTATGCTGTGTCGGAAACCATCGGCTACATGCTGGTACTCTGGCTCTTCATGTACTTTATGTACCGTCAGAAGATATTCCTGAAGGTTTAGTTTACCGTTTACCGTTTACTGTTTACCGTTTACTGTTTATTTCATCAAACTTAGCTTTAAAAGAATTATGCGAAAGTCTTTCCGTCCTATGTGTTCTTTAAGAGTCCAAATGGTTGCTGCAATATCTTTTATTGCCTCCATGACCTTTGCGACATCAACAGCCCGAGACTATTCTCGTTTAGTTAATACTCTCATAGGGTCTGGTACAACCTATGGACTTGCCTCCGGATACATTTGTCCAGGTGCTACTTATCCCCACGGAATGGTGCAGTTTACACCAACTTATTTTGAGAAGAACTCGGGCTTTGTGGCAAATCAGTATAGTGGCGGCGGATGCTATAACCTTGGGAATTTCCCCATGTTTCCCTTAAAAGGAAATTTGACTACCTCCCCCAACGACATTCGCTCTGCCAAATATACCGTAAGCGATGAAAGTGGACATGCCGGATACTATAAGGCAATGGTGAACAAGGATGTAATGGCTGAACTAACGGTGGCTGAACGTTCTGGCATGGGACGCTTCACTTTTCCACAGGATGCAGAGACAGGAACGGTTATCATTGGTTCAGGACTGGCTTCTACTCCTATTTATCAGGCTGCTGTAGCAATGACTGATGCAAATCATTTTGAAGGTTATGCTACAGGAGGAAGTTTTTGTGGAAGGGAGTATCCTACCCCTTACAAGGTATATATAGTAGGAGAATTCAATGTTCCCTCAACGCTGCGCGGCATCTGGCGGCAAGATAAAATTATTGTCGGCTCAAATTTCGTAGAAGGACCAAAATCGGGATTTTGGTTTACCTTTGATACCAAACAGCAGAAAACACTTCTTTATCGATTTGCTCTATCTTATGTATCTATAGAAAATGCCAGAGAGAATCTGAAGGCTGACAATTTGGGATGGGATTTTGATCAGGTGGTAACGCGTGCTGAGAATAAATGGAACGAATATTTAGGCCGCATAGAGGTAGATGGCGAGAATAAAAGTCGTATCACCCAGTTCTACACTCACTTCTACCATGCTCTTATTCACCCCAGTCTGGCAAGCGATGTAAATGGCGAGTATATGGGAGCAGATGAGCAGGTGCACAAGTCGCGGTCCCGTCAATATACGGGATTTAGCAATTGGGACACTTACCGCACACAGACTCAACTCTTAGCTATGCTGGAACCTGATGTTGCTGCAGATATAGCTCAGTCGCATATAGACTTTGCAGAACAAGGCGGAGGCTCGTTCCCTCGTTGGGTAGTGGCAAACTGGGAGACCAACATTATGGAGGGTGACCCATCAAGCATCATTGTAGCGAACACATGGATATGGGGAGCACAAAATTTCGATAAGGAAGCGGCCATTAAGGTGATGCGGCGAGGTGCAGAAGTACCAGGTGCCAAATGCCAAAAGTTTGAGACACGTCCGGGCTTGCAGGAATATCTGGAGACGGGAAATCTGGATGCTTCCCGCCAGTTGGAGTTCATGTCGGCAGATTTTGCTATTGCCCAGTTTGCCTTGAAAGCGTTGAACGATAAGGCGCTGTCCGAAAAATACATGGAACGTACACGCTTCTGGAAGCGTCTTTATAATCCTGAGACCAAATGGATTCAGTCTCGTAACCAAGACGGCAGTTGGAAGCCCTTGGATCATGGATTCATGGAAGCGACATACAAGGATTTCTTCTGGATGGTGCCCTACAACATTAACGGTCTGATAGAAACCATTGGTGGACGCGACTCTGCTGAAGTACGACTGGCTGAATATTTCCGCCGTTTGGATGCGGACTACGGTGATGACTGGTATGCTTCCGGAAACGAGCCATGTTTTGGTTTTCCCTGGCTATATAATTGGGTAGGTAGCCCTTGGAAAACTCAGGAGGTAATTCACCGCGTACTGAACGAAATATATGTTGACGTCTCTGATGGCTTGCCAGGAAATGATGACCTTGGTGCCATGGGAGCCTGGTACGTTTGGGTAAGTTTGGGTTTGTATCCTGAGATTCCTGGTGTAGCAGGTTTTGCCGTGAGCACGCCATCGTTCCCCTATATATGCATTCATTTACCAAATGGGAAAACCATTGTTCAGAATAGTTCAAAAGATGGTAAGCCCTATATTAAAAGTATGACAGTTAACGGGAAGATCTACAAAGGAACGTGGATTCCATGGGAGAATCTTTCTGATGGAGCTATACTGAAATACATTACATCAGATAAGCCTAACGTAAAATGGGGTACACAAATATTGCCGCCTTCTTACAAATAATGTAAGTTTGATGTGTCCTTTTCTACCTCATATTTATGATGACAATCAAAAAGGTTAGTTAAGATGAAATCATAATGAAGGTGTTTTCTTTTTTCACTCGTTTTTTCCCAAAAGGTGGTGTGGGGGGAGGCATTCTCTTTTTCTTTTTTCTGACGGTCCTTGCTCAGGAGAAGACTACGTTCCAGACCGCAGGACCTTGGAAACCTGTCACGGATATCCGCTCCGACCTGGTGATGGTGTATGGCGCCAACGATAACCGTAGGATGACCTTCCGCGAACGGGTGGATTCCTGGCGTAATCGTGGCTATACCGCTCATTTTATGACAGGTATCGCCTGGGGCGAGTATCAGGATTACTTCACAGGCAAATGGGACGGGAAATGGCATTTGGACGAAGGACAGAAGACAGCTCAGGGTGATACCATCTGGCACGGCCGCCTGATACCTTATATTATCCCCACCAGGAATTATCTCTCGTACTTTAAGGAACGTCACATAAAACCTGTTATAGATGCAGGCATCGATGCCATCTTCCTGGAAGAACCGGAGTTCTGGGCGAGAGCCGGATACAGTGAGGCTTTCAAACGTGAATGGCAGGAGTTTTACGGCTTCCCCTGGCGCCCCCAGCACGAAAGTGTCGAGAACACCTATCTCTCCAATAAGTTGAAGTATCACCTCTACTACCGTGCCCTCGATGAGGCTTTTACCTATGCCAAGCAATACGGGCGAGAGAAAGGAATGAATATCCGCTGTTATGTGCCCACCCACTCGTTGCTCAATTACTCTCAGTGGCAGATTGTTTCGCCCGAAGCATCTTTGGCCTCTTTGGAGAGTTGTGACGGCTACATTGCCCAAGTGTGGACAGGCACCTCGCGTGAACCCAACTATTTCAATGGAAAGGCCAGGGAACGCGTCTTCGAGACGGCTTTCCTGGAGTATGGCTGTATGGAATCTATGACCCGCCCTACAGGACGTAAGATGTTCTTCCTGACCGACCCGATAGAAGACCGGGCCAAGGATTGGGAGGACTACAAACGCAACTATCAGGCCACCTTTACGGCTCAACTGCTTTATCCGCAGATTGCCGACTATGAGGTTATGCCTTGGCCCGACCGTATATACGAAGGACTTTATCGCGTAAGTGCCGACAGCGATGAAAAGGCGAATATTCCGCGTTTCTATTCCACCCAGATGCAGGTGATGATAAACACGCTGAACTTCATGCCGCTCTCGGAAAACAAGGTAAGCGGTTCACAGGGTATCTCTGTGCTGATGGCCAACTCGCTGATGTTCCAGCGTTCTCCACGTCCGGTAGAAGGATATGATGATCCTCAGCTCTCCAACTTCTATGGTGAGGCACTTCCGTTGCTCAAACGTGGTGTACCTGTAAGCATTACGCACATCGAGAATGTGGGTTATGCTGATACGTGGAAAGATGTACGAGTGCTGCTGATGTCTTACAGCAATATGAAACCACTCTCTAAAGATGCACATACACATTTGGCCAACTGGGTAAAGAATGGCGGCATCATAGTATATTCCGGTCGGGACGACGATCCCTATCAGCGTGTGCAGGAATGGTGGAACCAGAATGGAATGCACTATACAGCACCCTCGCAGCATCTTTTCTCTTTGATGGGGATTCCAGAGATGGCAGAAGAAGGGGAATATAAATATGGTAAGGGAAAGGTGTATGTGTTGCGTCACGATCCCAAAGAGTATGTACTCAAGAAGGGTGGAGACAAGCAGTTCGTGGATATAGTAGAGAAGGCATACGGCAAACTGCAGCAGAAAAACTCTTTCTACCTGGAGCGCGGACCCTATACGCTTGTTGCTGTGTTGGATGAAAATGTGGTGAAGGATAGTCCCTTTATGATAAAAGGCGATTACATCGACCTCTTCTCACCCGAACTCACTTATTATTCTGAGACAAGTATCCTGCCCGGAGCGCAAGGCTTCTTCTTTGATTTGAAGAAGATTGACAAGAAACACCCTCAGATAATAGCTGCCGCTTCGCGCCAATATGAAGAGAAAATTTCGGATGAAGGCTTCAGCTTCATCTGCAAGTCACCCCTCAACACTACCAACATCATCTGCCTTTATCTGCCCAAAGAGTATGGAATGGAACAGATTAGCTGTACAAATGCCGAGGGAAAATCCGTCGGTTATATGGCGAGAAAGATAACTGCTCCTGTGAATGCTATTTCCCGCCGTCTTCTCTGGCTCACTTTCGAGAATTCTCCGGATGGTATAAATGTTCAGATTAAGAAATAAAGGATGTTATGAAAATGCCTTTCCGTTTACTTCACAGGATAATGGTTTTTGTCACCCCTAGCGCCATAGTTTTAGTGGTGATGTGGTTTGTTATATTCATTCTGATGCCCTTGTGGTACGATAACATGCCCAAGTGCTTCTCAGGGTGGTTTTTCAATGAATCATTGCAAAATACTATTGTATGCTGGACTCTTTATGCTTCCGCTTTACTAAACCCCTTGCTGTTTTCTGTGCGCTATTGTGTAAAGCGTGATTGCTTGTGGGCGTTCCTTTTTTCTCTTTTTGCATTGTCATGTTTCCTTTTCCAACCTTATGTTGGCCGAGTTTTCTACCCAGGAAGGGAATCTCACCCAATAACAATAATTGAATGGATAGTATTCCTGAGTTTTTTGCCCTATTTGGTGTTTAACGTCTATTACTCTTTTCGACAAGAAGATCTGAAACAAATCAAAAACGCTATACTATGAGACATTTCTTTTTTGTAGTTGCTTTACTGCTCGTTCATAACTTATTGGCGCAAAATACGCCTCCTGCTCCTATTGGTCCTCTTCCTTTGCCTAAGCAGGTGGAGTGGCAGAAGATGGAGACATATGCTTTTGTGCATTATGGCCTGAATACCTTTACCGACAAAGAGTGGGGGTATGGCGATGCTGATCCCAAGACGTTCAACCCCAGCCGTATGGATGTGGAGCAATGGGTGAAAACCTTCAAGCAGGCGGGCATGAAGGGTGTGATAATTGTGGCGAAGCATCACGACGGGTTCACCATGTGGCCCAGTCCGCTTACTGACTATAACATTACGCATTCTGCCTACAATGGTCCTAAGAACAAGGACGGAAAAGTGGATGTGCTGGCGGAACTGCGCAAGGCTTGCGACAAGTACGGCCTGAAGATGGGTGTCTATCTGTCGCCTTGGGACAGGAATCATGCCGAGTACGGACGACAGGCTTATGTGGATTACTATCACAAGCAGCTCACGGATCTGGTAACGAACTGCGGACCTCTCTTCGAGGTGTGGCTGGATGGAGCCAACGGAGGTGACGGCTATTACGGAGGGGCTCGCGAGACACGTAAGATTGACCGCCGCAACTACTATAACTTCCCCAAGATACATTCCATTATAGAAGAGCATCAGCCGCAGGCCATTATCTTCAGCGACGGCGGCCCCGGTTGCCGTTGGGTTGGTAACGAAAGGGGAGAGGCTGGCACAACCAACTGGGCATTTTTACGTAAGAACGATGTCTATCCGGGCTATGATAAGCATCAGGAGTTGGAAAGTGGTCACGTTAACGGTGATGCCTGGGTGGCTGCAGAATGTGATGTGTCTATCCGTCCGGGTTGGTTCTATCATCCCGAGGAAGACAGCAAAGTGAAGACACCTGAGCAATTGGCCGACCTTTATTATAAATCGGTAGGGCGTAACGCGACGTTCCTGTTGAATTTCCCCGTTGACCGCGAGGGTAGGGTAAATGCCATAGATAGTGCCAATGCCGTGCGTTTCCGTCAGATTATTGAAGAGGAGATGAAGACCAACCTCCTGCGAAAGGCAAAGGTTACGGCGAGCAGCGAGAGAGGGAAGAAGTTCTCGGCTAAGAAGTTGACCGACGGCAAATGGGATACCTATTGGGCAACGCCTGACGGCAAGAATACAGGCTCTGTGACATTCTCTTTCGCTAAACCCACCAAGGTGAACCGCCTCTTGTTGCAAGAATACATCCCGTTGGGACAAAGGGTAAAAGCTTTTACCGTTGAGACCCTTGTAGGTGATAAATGGCAAATGGTGGATGCAGGCGAACCCACAACCACCATTGGCTATAAAAGAATTTTGCGTTTTCCGACCATAGAAACATCAGCTGTCAGAATCTCTGTTTCTGATGCCCGCGGTCCTCTCTGTATCAATAACATCGCAGCTTATTATACCAACCGGTAGCAGCCTCCGCTAAGCAGACGTACCACTCCCTTCATCTCTAAGTTAAAGAGCAGGCTGGTAAGTTTGCCTATGGGTATATTGGTATCGACGGCAAGGATATTTATCTGCTTGCTGTCGGTTCCCGTTAATGCGTTTACGATGCGCTGTTCTTCTTCTGAAAGATCGGGGAATAACTCTTGTTGAAGTCCTTGACTCAGTTGCTGATGAATCTGGACTTCTTTTTCCCATCCCATCGCTTTGACAAAATCCTCGGCACAGGTGATGAGGCCCGCACGGTTGCTTCGTATCAGGTTGTTGCACCCTTCGGAATAGGTATCACCAACCCTCCCCGGGAAGGCAAAGATGTCGCGCCCGTAGCTTTCGGCAATCTCAGCAGTAATAAGTGAACCTCCCTTTTGGGCACTTTCCACCACAATGGTGGCATCTGCCATACCTGCAACGATGCGATTGCGTTGCACAAAGTTCTTCTTGTCGGCATTGCTGCGCGAAGGAAATTCGGTAAGCAGACCTCCCTGTTGCACCATACGGACGGCCGTATCGCGATGCATGCGGGGATAGATCTGGTCGAGTCCGTGAGCCAGCACGCCTACGGTCTCCATATCTTGCTCCAGCGCGGCACGGTGGCAGTGAATATCCACGCCATAAGCCAGTCCGCTTACCACCAGGGTATCAGGGCATAGCCGTTTGAGTTCCTTTACGAACTCCCGACAGATATCTTTTCCGTAGGGAGTAATCTGCCTGGTTCCCACCATGCTGATGATGTGTTGGGAATTCAGGGAAGAAGTTCCTCTGAAATAAAGCAGGACGGGAGCATCGGGACATTCCCGGAGTCGGGCCGGATAAGCCTCATCATTAAAACCGATGCACTGAATGTGTCCGGCCTGAGCAAAAGCCAGTTCCTCTTCGGCCCTCTTCAGATGCATATCCATCATGGCCAACGCTTCCAACGTAGCTTTGCCGGCATTGGGGATAATCTCCTTAAGGTTGTGGCGATGCTCAAATATTTCCGTTGCAGAGCCCAAATCCTCGAACAGCATTTTTCTGTTGAGAAGATTCATGCGCGGAACAAACGACAGGGCTATGGAGTAAAGGGTTTCCTGTTCTGTCATGCTTTCTCGAAGTAGGGTTCCAACAAAGCTTCCAACTCGGGACATTCACCCAACTGTCCGTTCACTAAGCATACGATGTCTATCTGACTGCGGAGCACCATCGTCTCGTCGGGCACGCGGAAGATGTCCTGAAAGAAGACAAAGCGTATTCCTTCCTTCTTTATGCGCATGCGGCAGACAAACTCGTCACCGCTTCTGAGGGGAACCTTAAAAGCCATTTTCAGACGCGCTACGACGGCATCAATACCGCGGTTGTGCATATCGGCAAAACTGATGCCGGCCTGCAGCAGAAATTCGTGACGTGTGTGCTCGGCGTAATGTTGGTAATTGGCATTGTTGACAATGCCCTGAAGGTCGCACTCATAGTCGCGTACCTTCATCTTCAGTTCATATACGTATTTCATATTCTTTTAGTTGACGAGTTGACAAGTTGTTCGCTAACCGCTAACCCTTAACCGCTAACCGATTTTAAGAATTCATATGCAAAGCGACAGCGAAGGCAATCCTTGCGGTCACAGTATTCGCGTTTCAGTTGTATCAGCGCCTGACTGTCGGCAGCAGTTCCGACGTTCAGTCCGCATGCCTTCCATTGGCGCAGGATGTAGTTGTCCTCGGCGGGCAGTTCCTCGAGCAGTGCAATGGCTTTTTGGATAAGTCTGTCGTCGGACCGATGCATTCCGTAGGCATAAAGCAGCGGTACTATGGTATTGATGATAATCAGGTTGCGGCTTTTGGCCGAAGTGCCTCCCACGCCCAGAATCCGATGCATCTCCTTTAAGTCTTTGGCTTCTGTAAGGGCTGACATCTGTGCCTTTCCGCTATGGTACAACTCTGCGATTTGCAAGATGCGTATGTGCGGAAAGTTCTGAGGCCGGGAACGGAGTAGCTTCCAGTCGCTGGCCTTCATAGGTTCTGGCATCTGGAACTTATGTGAGAGAAAAGCGAATTCGCGTTTCCATTTTCCGGCCATTTCGTTGCCCTTGGCTTGTGCAGCCTCATCTGTCAGACCTGCCAATCCCAGGAAAACGGCTTCTATCTGAAACAGGCTGTCCCTGTGTTTGGCAATTCCCTGGAGGGGAATCTGCATAGCCCAACGCTCGAAGGTGTCGCCGTTCAGACCAAAACCGAAGTTGCGGCAGAGCGTTACGAAAGTTGCCTGTTCCCAGTCGCCATTCAGCAGGTTTACGCGGTCCTGCACCTTCTGGGCGCGTTCTTTCATTCGTTCGGCCAGCAAAGCATCCATCCACATGTGAGACTTCATCGGGGGGATAGAAGGAATAATCTTATGGCAGCGGGGATAATCGTCGGTCTGACATAATTCCTGATAGTTCTGGTACAGATGGGCAGGAATGTCCAGTTGCAACTGGGGCGGGTGGCTTCCGTCTTCTGTCGTTACCTCGCAATCAACCACCTGTGCAATATGCAGAATGGTGTTGTTGTACGAGGGGTCGGAATCGTGCCTATGCCGGAACCAGTCGGAGGATTTCAGGTGCAGTTCTACATTGCCGGCCCAAAGGGTTCCGCCAATCTTCAGTTTTGCATTGAAGAAGTCGGGGCCTTGGTTGGTGTTGTGCATGCCGGGGTCTAAAATTTCAACTTCGCGCCCGTCTGTTGTAAGGAGCGACTTTAGGGGGAGTATTTTATGTTTCCACACGTAGTGGAGCAGTTTTTCCATACGTTACAATCCGCATTAACTTAATTTTATATACAAAAGTAGTGTTTTTCGGCGTAAAATCCGTACTTTTGCACGTAAAATATATAATAAGGTATGAAAATTGCATTGATTGGTTACGGCAAGATGGGCCGGATGATAGAGGAAATAGCCCTCGGGAGAGGTCATGAGATAGTTAGCATAATAGACATTGACAACCAGGAGGAATTTGAATCTGCAGCCTTTGCCAGCGCAGATGTGGCGATAGAATTTACTACTCCCTGGACGGCATACGACAATTACCTGAAAGCCTGGAAGGCTGGGGTGAAGGTGGTTAGTGGCAGTACAGGATGGATGAAGGACCACGAGGCCGAAGTACGTAAGGCTTGTACCACAGAGGGTAAGACGCTCTTCTGGGCCAGCAACTTCAGTGTGGGTGTGGCCATCTTCGGTGCCGTAAACAAATATCTGGCAAAGATTATGAACCAGTTCCCCCAATACGATGTGAATATGGTGGAGACCCATCATGTGCACAAACTGGATGCTCCTTCCGGCACCGCCATCACGCTTGCCGAACAGATTGTGGAGAATCTGGATCGCAAGGAACGTTGGGGCCTGCACGAGACGAAGCCCGAGGTGCTGCGTATCGACGATATCCGTCAGAAGGAAGTTCCCGGTATTCATACCATCACATACGACTCGCCCGAGGATGTGATTACCATCACCCACGATGCGCACAACCGTCGCGGCTTTGCCATGGGTGCTGTCTTAGCTGCCGAATATACGGTCGGCCACGAGGGATTATTAACAATGAAAGACCTGTTTCAGTTTTAAAATAGCCTCCCCCTTCCAAGAAAGGGGAAAGAAAAAAAGCATACTATGACAAAGAATAATAAGAAAAAGGCCGGCTGGGCCGATTGGGCTCGCGCCATCATTTACAGTGGTTTATACATCGCTTTCCTGTACTGGGTAGATGCCTGGTGGGGACTGATTATCCTTCCCTTCATTTTCGATGCATACGTAACGAAATTCATTCCCTGGACTTGGTGGAAGAAATCCGGCAATCCCGTAGTCCGGACCGTGATGGGATGGATAGATGCCATTGTATTCGCTTTGGTGGCTGTCTATTTCGTAAACGTTTATTTTTTCCAGAACTATGTAATCCCTTCCAGCTCGTTGGAGAAGAGCCTCTTGGTGGGCGACTACCTGTTGGTAAGTAAGATGAGCTACGGTCCCCGTGTTCCGCAGACACCCTTGCACATGCCTCTCTGCCAGCATACTTTACCCTTTGGGTTGGGCAAGAGCTATATCGAGTGGCCTCAGTGGGAATACAAGCGCGTCAGCCCCAAGCCCATTCAACTGAACGATATTGTGGTCTTTAACTATCCCGCAGGCGACACCATCGTTACCAACCCCGTACTGCAGAACCAATACGGTTATTATACCCTGTGTTATCTGGTGGGTTTTGATGCATACAAGCAGCAGGTGGAGATGCCTGTTCCCATCCTCGACAGCCTGAACACTCAGGATCAGCACCGATACTATCAGATGGTTTACGATATGGGTAGCGCATATATTAAGGCCAACCCCACTCAGTTTGGCGAGGTGGATGTCCGCCCCGTTGACCGTCGCGAGAACTACGTGAAGCGCTGTGTGGGTCTGCCCGGACAGACGTTGCAGATTAAGGACAAGGTGATGTATCTGGATGGAAAGGTAAATCCCGATGCCGAGAATGTGCAGTTCAAGTATCACGTAGATCTCAAGAACAATTATCTGCCAGAGGATTTGTGCCACGATTTAGGTCTGAGCAAGGAGGATGTGGACGATTTGTACCAATTTGGCACAATACCCCTCACCAAGGCAGCTAAGGCCGCTCTGGAGAAACAGACGGTTTACGTGAATAGCATCACACCTGTTGAGGATAAAGAAACGGGGATGCTGTATCCGCAGAATGCCCATACGGGTTGGACACAGGACAACTACGGTCCCATCTGGATTCCTAAGAAGGACGAAAAGATTAAGCTTACGCTGGAGAATCTGCCTCTTTACGAGCGTCCCATCCGTGTGTATGAGGGGAACGACCTGCAAGTTCGGGATGGTAAGATTCTTATCAATGGAGAGGAGACCAACGAATATACCTTTAAGATGGACTACTACTGGATGCAGGGCGACAACCGCCACTGCTCGGCTGACAGCAGGTACTGGGGGTTTGTGCCCGAGGACCATATTGTGGGCAAGCCCATTATCATTTGGTTGAGCACCGATGCCGACCGTACTTGGCTCAGCGGTCATCACATCCGTTGGAACCGCCTCTTCCGTTTGGTGGATAATATTAAGTAAAGACCCTCTTCCTAACCCTCCCCCTTTATGGGGAGGGGAACTAAAGTCTAATGATATTGCCTTGTTGCTATCTGGCTCCGGTATCGCATTATTCGGCACTCTTTAGGGCCGATGAGGCGCAGCTTGAGGTAAACGACCATTACCGCAAGCAGACCTTCCGCAACCGTTGCCTGATAGACAGCCCGCAGGGAGCCTTGGCATTGAGCATTCCCGTGGTAAAGCCCGAGCCTCACGCCCAGATGCAGGACATCCGTATCAGCGATCACGGCAACTGGCGTCATATGCATTGGAATGCCTTGCAGAGCAGCTACAGGCAGAGTCCCTTCTTCGAGTACTACGCCGATGACTTCGCGCCCTTCTACGAGAAGAAATGCGAATTCCTGGCCGACTTCAACGAGGACCTGCTTCGCCTCGTCTGTTCCCTTATAGATATCGACACCCCCATTTCCCGCACTACCGCTTATGCAGGCGAACAACCCGTATTTCCCCAAGTAGAGAAACCTTATTATCAGGTTTTTGCCCGCAAGCACGGCTTCCTGCAGGATTTAAGCATTGTGGATTTACTTTTTAACATGGGTCCGGAGGGTATGTTATGGCTGTAGCAATTCATCCCCTCCCCTTCGGGGGAGGATGGGAGGGGGCTCTTCCCGAGCACTTTACTTATCCCTTCTGCTATAAGCCTCATCCATTATGTGTGATGGCAGCGCAGGAAGTGCAGGCTTATCTGAAAACCCAAAAGCAATGGGCAGCGGAACTGAAAGCCGGCAAGATGTTCGGTGTGTTAGTGGTGGCCCCCCTCCGACTCACCCCTTTGGGTGGAGGGCATTTGGGCTTTCTGGCCGCTTTCTCAGGAACCTTAGACGGTAAGACCTGTCACCCGTACTTTGTCCCTCCGGTATTCGATCTGATGGAGCCCGGTTGTCATTTCCAACAGGAGCAAGCGGTGATATCATCTATCAATGCTAAGATAGCTTCTTTGCAGGTTCGGATAAAGGAGAGCCCTTTGCGCCAGCAGATGCAAAAGGAATTGGATGCCTATCGCATGGAGATGCAGAGAAAGAAAGAAGAACGTCACCGCTTGCGTGCCGAGCTTTCTGCCGAGGAACTGGCAACTATGGAGCCGGAGATGATTCGGCAGAGCCAGTTCCAGAAGGCACAATTCAAACGTTTGCAGCAGGAATGGAATCAAAGGATAGATGTCGATGAGGCTTCTATGCGTGCGCTCCAGCAGCAGATAGGGGATTTGCAGCAGGAACGGCACGACCATAGCATTGCTCTCCAGCAATGGCTGTTCCGGCAATTCTCTTTCCTGAATGCCAGGGGAGAGAGGAAGAATCTTATGGAACTGTTCGGTGATACGGTTCCGCCCAGTGGGGCTGGGGAGTGCTGTGCTCCGCGTTTGCTGCAGGCAGCATACAAGGAAGGTCTGCAACCGCTTTGTATGGCTGAATTCTGGGTAGGCGATTCTCCGCGTGATGAACTCCGGCAGGAAGGATATTTCTATCCCGCCTGTAACAGCAGATGCAAGCCCATCCTGGGTCACATGCTGCAGGGCTTGCGTGTGGAGGAAAACCCGTTGCTGTCTAAGAAAGACCAGACATTGGAAACCGTTTATCGGGATGAGGAGATGGCCGTAGTGGTAAAGCCGCACGGTATGCTGTCGGTACCGGGCAAGGATGATTTGCCCAGTGTGCAAGGAATCGTCCGGGAGATGTTTCCGCAGGCTACAGGCCCAATGATTGTTCACCGTCTGGATATGGATACCTGTGGATTGATGGTGATAGCCCTTACCGATGATATGTATCATAAGTTACAAGAGGATTTCCGTTATCATAGAATCAGGAAAACCTATCGGGCTCTTTTGGAAAGAGAAATGCCTGTTGGCCAGCAAGGAGAAATACGTCTGCCGCTTAGACCGGATGTTATGGATCGTCCCCGACAGATGGTTGACTATCAGCACGGCAAGACGGCGATAACATATTATAAGGTATTGGAGAATGTAGGTAACCACGCATTGGTAGAGCTGCAACCTCAGACGGGCCGCACCCATCAGCTGCGTGTGCATTGTGCGCATCCTGATGGCTTGAACAATCCTATCGTCGGTGACCGCCTGTACGGTTCTCCCTCGGACCACCTGTGCCTTCAGGCCTATCAGTTAGTAATAAATGGCAAGGAGTTTAAAGCCTCACCCCATCCCTCTCCCACGGAGAGGGAGAAGGGTTGACAGTTGTGAGTTGAGAATCAATTATGAATTGACTAAAATGAATACACTCTTAGATGTACATACCCATACCGTAGCCAGTGGACACGCCTACAGCACCATTCAGGAGATGGCGCACGAGGCAGCCAACCGCGGTTTGCAGATTCTGGGTATCACGGAGCACGCGCCCGGCATTCCCGGGACTTGCGACCCGATCTATTTCCGCAACCTGCATGTTGTCCCCCGCCAGATGTACGGCGTACGCCTGCTCTTAGGCGGCGAGTTGAATATTCTGGACACCCATGGAACCCTCGACTTGAGCGAATATTACTACCGCAAGATGGATATCCGCATTGCCGGTGTGCATTCACTCTGTTGGGAGGGCGGAACTAAGGAAGAGAACACGGCTGGTGTGGAGGCTGCGATCCGCAATCCCTGGACACATATTATCAGTCATCCGGGTGACGGAACGGCAGACCTTCTTTTCGAACCCCTCGTCCTGGCATCAAAGGAATCCAAAACTCTGTTGGAGATTAACAACAGCAGCCTGAATCCCGTTCGCAACAAAGAAGCCGCCGAAGTGAACAATCTGGAAATCCTGCGTCTGTGTAAGCAGTACGAAGTTCCCGTCATCCTCAGTAGCGACGCCCATATCTCCTTCGATATTGCCGACTACCACTTCATCTATCCCCTCCTCGCCCAAACCGAGTTCCCCGAGGCGCTCATCCTAAACGATAAGCCCCAAGCCTTCCTTGATTACTTGAATATCCCCTAATGGTACTTTGGTCAATAGGGGATATTCAGGTGTTTTAATAAAGTATCTTCTTTCCGTTCACGATATTTATTCCCGCCCTTGGGGAAGGGAGGCGCTGGGCGGAAAGGTTGTAGATGCCGCTTTCGGGTTGAACCTTAATATCGGTGGCGGGGATTTCTGTTATCTTTGTCGGGATGGGACGGATGCCGGAGAGACCGAAGTCGATATACTGACCGCCTCCCTTGTTGATGCACTCGATGGCTATGACATTGGTATCATCGGGCGTGAGGGCATCCAGAGCTTCCTGACTGATGGAAACATTCTTGTAGTAGGTAAGATATCCGGTCTCCTTAAAAGCAACAACTCCGTTGATGTAAACGGTTACGTCTTCGTCGTGGTGGATTCTTCCCGTCAGGGCCTGAATCTGCTCAGGCGTAAATCCTGTCAGGTCCAAATGATAGCGGATGCGGATGGCAGAAGTAGTCCATGCGGTGTTTACGACGCTTCCGGGAGGATTGCTGCCGCCAAAGCCTGCCAGACCTTCTTTCCATGAAGTGTCCTTATAGTCTTTTTTTGTCCAGGCTGTACTTGTAGCGGCACTACTGGCTGTCTGGTACTTCCACATTTGTGGCTCTTTTTCTGCTGTCGGCAGCACATCGCATTCCTCGTAGAAGAACGAGTCCAGTATGGTGTTGAGCTCATCGGTTGTGATGACCAAAACAGAACCTTGCTCGGCCTCGGCAGGCAGAGTTAATTCGTTTTCGTCGCAAGGATACCATTTGTTCTCGTTGGGATTGCCGCTCCGGCTCATTGTCTGTCCGCCGTTCTCCGTCGGGTTGTACAGCAGGAACCATCCACTGTTGTCGAATGCAGGGAAGGTTTGCGGACCTCTCGATTTTGGTATCTGTGAACTGAAGACACGTTGTGGGTCTGAGAATTTCGTTGCAGAAATCCTTATCGCATTAGTCTGTGTGGTGCAGATGTTCCGGTCGCTGTTATAGAAGAATCCGGTATAATCTTCTCCTGTTTTCTCTATATGCATGTCGTAAGCAGAAAAGCTGGGTGCAAAGAAAACACGTGGAGATGAGAATTTCTTCCAGTCTTTTGTCGTCGAGAGGAAGATGCTGTTCTTGTCGCTGTTCTTGGCACTCCAATAGATAAAGAAATTCGATGAGGCTTCATCGTATATCCATTCGGGCGATTCCCCTCTGCTTGTTTCTGTGGAAGAGGGTTTTATCAGGATGTCTCCGTTATCACCTACCGTCCAGTTGATAAGGTCTTCGCTCTGCAGATGATAGAAACCTGTCTGATTGGCATCTGCTGGATCTGCCAATAGGTGGAAGACATTTTTCCCATCTGTGTTTATTCTGCGCACGAAGGGAGCATTCATTTCCACACTCGCCAAATCTCCTTTCAGAATGCCCCTGTTGCCATTGATGGTCTTCCACTTGGCACCATCCAGGCTGTATGCATAATGTAATTTCTTGCTTGTGGGCAGCGTATAGGTCATCAGATAGGCTTTTCCGCTCTCGCTCTTGAATTCGGGTGCCGGAGTCTTCTCTGGCATAGGTTCTACCTGCAGGTCGGAGTTGTCTGTGTATTGGCTGAGTTTCAGTCCACAGTCTATAAACTGACCGCCTGTTGTCTGCTTACAGTGGATAGCTATAATGTTGTCTATGCCATCTAACTTCAAGGCATTCAAGGCTTCAGGCAACAAGGGCCATAGTTCGTACCTGGTATTATAACCGGTAGTTTTAGCTGCAAGAACCCCATTAATGTATACCTCGGCATCCTCGTCATGGAACATCCACAGTCGGAGTTCTGGTAGCTGACTGGCATCCACGTTGTTGATTTTAAAGTTACGTCGGATCCAGATGTCGCTGGTTGACCACGCAGTCCTGCCCCCTCCGCCGAAGCCGGCAGCACCTGTTTTCCAACCTGCTGCTGCAAAGTCTGTTGTGTACCAGTCGCCGGCGGGTTCCGTTGTGGTGTATTTCCATTGGATGCCAGTATTCTCGTCACCAGCTGCAACAATGGTCTTTGCTCCTTTAAACCTGCAATTGATAGTACGTTGTATATTGGCTTTCATAGTGGCTTGCTGCTCGGGTGATACTTTCAACACCTTGCGGTCATAGGTCATCAGACCGTTACACTCTTGTTCCACATCGGTAATCTGTGTATAGACCGACATCCACAGGCCTTTTTCCTGTTGAAGTCTTTGCAGGCAGTCGGTATAATGGTTGTACAGGCTGGTGTAGGTCGCTGCATCTTCTACGGTTGTGTAGTTGACATCTGAGCCGGCCCACATGTGTCCTTTTATAAATAAGTTGATGCCGCCGAACTCGCCACACGAGGCAATTCGCTCGTTTACAGGATTGGTTGCTGCGCCTGGGGCGGGGTACGAATGTACGTCCAGAAAATCCCCCATCTCAACATCTACCCATCCTGTTACGGCGTGTACGAATCTTCCTGGGTCATGATTGGCAGCCATAACGCTGTTTACAGCTCTTCTGGTGTGGGCCATTCCGCGTTCGGGATATTGTCCCCAGCCTTCGTTCCATACGACCCATGCTCCGATACAGGGATGGTGTCGTGTAGCTTCTATGAGTGCTTCATTCTCGCGGTAGAAATTCTGCATATTATATTCCAGGGTTCCAACCAGTCCGCTTCCGCAGCCCGAAGGCATGTCTTGCCAGACAACCAGTCCGTTCTTGTCGCACCAGTCGAACCACAGGTCGTTCTCCAGCTTGATGTGTTTCCTGACCATATTCATGCCAAAGTCCTTCATCACCTGCAGGTCGTAGATCATAGCTTCGTAAGAGGGTGGGGTCAGCAATCCGTCGGGCCACCAGCCTTGATCCAGAGGGCCGTACATATATAGGGGTTTGTTGTTCAGCAGTACGGCAGGATGTCCGTCCACCATGCCGCGCGAGAATTTTCGCATTCCAAAGTATCCGCTAACCATGTCCGTCTCCGCACCTTGCTCCTTAACGGCAATGGTAAGATTGTACAGATTGGGCTCATCGGGGCTCCATAGTTTTGCCGAAGGTATGGAAAGGGTAAACGTCTTTTCTGAGTTCCCTGTCTGTTCGGCAATAATTTTGTCTCCGTCTTTTACGGTCAGCGTAACATCGCATGGGGCAGATGTCTTCACCTTTATGCTGACAGTGGAGTTGTCGATATCGGGTATAGGTTCGTAACTGAGGATATGAGTGGGGGTTACAGGCTCCAGCCAGACGGTCTGCCAGATACCGCTGTTGGGAGTGTACCATATACCACTGGGCGAAACACTTTGTTTACCATTGGGCTGTCCCCCGTTGGTAGGATCCCATACGGCAACTTGCAGTTCCTGTTCCGTTCCTTCTTTTAGCAAGGAGGTAATATCAAAGAAGAAAGGTACGGATCCTCCGTCGTGTGTTCCTGCTAACACTCCGTTCACATATACGTAGCAACGCCAGTCAACGGCACCGAAATGAAGCAGCACATTCTTTCCCTTGAATGAATCTGGCAGGCTGAAGGTTCTCCTGTACATGAAAGTTGCATTTCTGTTGCCAGAGTAATTCTTGTCCATAATACCAGACAGGGCCGATTCTACGGGGAAGGGAACCAGAATGGCTTTGGAGAAGAGCGAGGCACTTTTCTCGTAGTCGTACTTTATGCTCGAACGCTTAAAGTATTGCCATACACCGTTCAGGTTCATCCAGTCCTTTCTTTGCATCGAAGGGCGGGGATATTCCTGCCAGACATTGTCGGCTGTCAGCTGTTCGCCCCAGGGAGTCATCACCGGAGCGGTCTGCTTCTTCCATGAACTCTGCGCACAAGCGCTTTCTGTAAGGGTTAGCATAATGGCGGCAAACATCATAATGCTTAGGAGTGTTCTTTTCTTCATTGCTGATTTATAAGAATATAAGAATTTGACAATTGGTTATGCGCCACAAAAATACAAAAAAATACAAAGAAGTGTGCGCGATTTGTTATATTATGCGTACTTTTTGATATAAAATTTGCTGGTTTCGCATCTTTTGCTTAATTTAGCGGCCAAATTGACACTTTTTATTAATATTATGGAAAAGATTGTTAAGGAGATATCTCCTCTTTCTGAAAAGGACTGTTTCTATATGACGGACAGGGACAGGACATCGTTTACCTATCCCTTGCACAAGCATGATGAAATGGAGCTTAACTTTGTGGAAAATTGCAATGGTGCCCGCAGAATTGTGGGCGACAGCATAGAGGTGCTGGGCCAGTACGACCTGGTACTGGTGGGTGGCGGACTGGAACATATGTGGGACCAGTACGACTGCCAAAGCCACTCGATTCACGAAATTACCATCCAGTTCCCTACGGATATGCTGGGCGAACAGTTCCTGCAAAAGAATCAACTGAGCAGCCTTAGAACGATGTTTGAGAATGCAAAGCGCGGCATAGCCTTCGACCTTTCTGCCATTATGGGGCTGTACAGTAAGATTACGCATCTCACGCAGTCGCAGCCGGGCTTCTACCGAATTCTGGGTTTGCTGGAGATTTTGTATGAACTTTCGTTGCAGAAGAATTACCATCTGCTGGCCAGCAAGTCGTTTACTAATGTTAAGAACGCTCCTGAGAGCAGGCGTGTGCGTGAGGTGGAGGAGTATATCGACAAACATTACAAGGAGGAGATCCGACTGAATACGCTTTCTGAAATTGCCGGAATGACACCTGCGGCGTTTAGCCGATTCTTCCGTGTCCGTACGGGTAAGACGGTTTCGGATTATATGATAGACATCCGTTTGGGACATGCTGCCCGCCTGTTGGTTGGTTCTGCAAACAGCGTGGCTGATGTATGTTACCAGTGCGGATTTAACAACATCAGCAATTTTAACCGCATTTTCAAGAAGAAGAAGGGATGCTCGCCTTCCGGATTCCGCGAGAACTACCATAAGAGCAAGATTATTATATAACGAGAAGCCCCTCTCCCCATCCCTCCCCCAAATGTGAGGGCATTTAAATTTATAATTATAAATAGAATTTCCAATGAATAAATCATCCATTCTAGTATTATTATTCTGCCTTTGTGCGATATGTGGTTGCCAGCAACAGGAAACAACCGTTACAGAGTTTGTAACCGTTAAGGACGGAAAATTCTTCCTTGGTAACGAAGAGTACCGGTATGTAGGTGCCAACTTCTGGTATGGTGCTATTTTGGGTAGCGAAGGAAGGGGTGGCAATAGGGACCGTCTCTTGAAGGAATTGGATTTGATGAAGGAGACAGGCATTACCACTCTGCGTGTTCTGGTGGGTGCTGAGGGCCGCGACTGTCTGGGCAGGCGTATTTCTCCGATACTCCAGTCGCAGCCAGGCGAGTATAACGATACGATTCTTCAGGGTTTGGATTATCTGCTCTCCGAGTTGGAGAAGCGCGATATGACGGCAACCCTTTATCTGAACAATGCTTGGGAATGGAGTGGAGGCTTTGGTGCATATCTGGAATGGGCTGGATGCGGTCAGGCTGCCGACCCGGAGGACTGGGATGCTTTCCAGAAGTATCATAGCCAGTTCGTACAGAACGATAAGGCCAAGGAGTTTGCCGCCAATCACGTAAAGTATATTGTAAGTCGCACCAATACCATTACGGGCAAGCCGTATTCCGAATCTCCTGCCATTTTGGCCTGGGAGTTAGCTAACGAGCCACGTGCCTTTGCCGGCGACAGCATCACCAAGGCCTGCTTTGCCCAATGGGTAAAGGATCAGGCAAGTCTGATTAAGAGTCTCGATGCCAACCACATGGTTACTACAGGTAGCGAGGGTATCTGGGGATGCGAGTTGGATGCCGACCTTTTCCACGAGATTCATTCCTATCCCGAGATTGACTTTGTCTGCATTCATATCTGGCCTTACAACTGGCATTGGATTGGTTCCGTTTCCGGTCCTATTGCTCAGGCAAAGGATATCAATGGCCCCACATCTATGATAGACAGCATAGATAATGCCCGCAGGAATACAGAACAGTATATGAACGAGTGCTACGAGGCTATCAAGGACCTGAACAAACCTATGATTCTGGAGGAGTTCGGCTATCCCAGGGACAACTATACCGTTGAGCCGGGTACACCTACTACAGGACGCGACCAGTATTATCAGTTTGTCTTCGATTTGGTAAAGAACAGTGGCAAGTTGGCTGGCTGCAGTTTCTGGGGATGGGGCGGATATGCTTCACACCTTAACTATAAGTGGCAGCCTTGGGACGATTATACCTGCGACCCAGCTTTTGAGGAACAGGGCCTCAACTCTGTCTTTGCCGCAGATTCTTCAACCCTGCGCATTATCAGGGATTTTGCCGGTAAATAATTTAACTTAAGTTCGACGAAAAGAGGAACTTACTACCCTCGGAGTACCTCCGATGTACCTCCGATGTAAGTCCGATTCCAAAAATCGGGCTTAAAAAGGTCCTGACTGTTGGGTACTATGGCTTTGCTGCCCACACTACCAGTGCGGAGATGCCGGCACGCCGAACGTTGCAGCCTTCGGGAGCCCAAAGTCCGACGGTTATCTCCTGTGCCTCTCGAAGAGTAATCGGGAAATAATTCCAATCCATCAGACTGCTTGCCCGGCAACTGCTTTCATAGCCTTTTGCTGCCAAACTGACGTTTGTCGGCATCTCGTTCTCACCTTGAGCAAAGAAGATAGCGGTAAGGTAATATGTGCCTGCTTCTAAGAACAAGCGTTGCCCTATCAGTAATCCAGGCTTGGCAGGCTTGTCACTGCTGTATTCCAGGTAGATGTCGGTGTCACCCATTCCCCGTCCTACGTCAGTCCTGTGTACCAGCCTGCAGCGGTTGGGCTCCTGTTCCGTTATCCATCCTTCGGGCAGTGGCGCCTCGTGGCCCTTCCAGCAGTTTACCACCTTGCCGTTCTTAACATAGTTATATAAAACATCTGCTTCCATACCATTGTACGTCAGTGGAATGCGGTCGCCCGTTTTGGGGTGAGGCCGGGCATCATCTGTGCGCTGTGCGCTGTCTCGCAGCGCTTTCATCTTCTGATAATCCTCCTCTGTTGTTGCCCGTCGTAGCAAGTAGAGCCTGAAGTCATCGGCTTGGGCGCGACAGAAACGTTGCCAGTTCTCATCCGAACGGAAGCCGATGCGAATGGAATCCTCCAGAACCACAAAGTGCAGCACGTTTTCATAGCTGCTGTTTTCCTGATCAAGTTCAGATACATAGTTCTTAACCCGTTGGGCAAAGGGTCCGGCATAGATTTCTGCTCTCGATAATGCTGTTCCTTCCTCTTTGTCCTCAGTGTTTTCATAATCGTAGAGCGCCTTGTCCGTATCGCACGGCAAATGCCACGCCCTTACCCGCAGTTCATACTCGCCCGCAGGCAAACCATATACAACCTGATGCACATCAAAGTCCTTCATGAAATACGTCAGCGTCCCGTCTTCCTCCAATGGTTTGCCACCCAGATCGAAGGTCCACACATCCAGGCTGTCTGTATCGCATTGTGGGTTGCGTAACTTCCAAGTCCAGTCCTCTGCTCCCGCAGGCATTTCTGTATTTGTATTCCTACACTTGCTGAATAGCCCCCATATTCCGACAACTATAGTCAGTATTACCAACCCGACTACCCACCATCTCTGTTTCCAACGCTTGCCTTCACATCTCCCCTCATCATTTATCCCCTCATCATTAAAAGAGCCAGCCGTTTCCTTACTTTTGTACTGAAATTCCCTAAAGTCCGTATAGCCTAGGAAACGAGCCATGATGTCAAGTGTTGCCTGTCGTGGTACAACTCCTGTTCGATAACCCCACAGGCGCATCAGCGTAGTGGGGCTTATCGTCTCATGAACACGTTCGAAGATACGTTCCGATAGCCATTTAAAGTCCAGTGGCGTCTGCATCGTTCGTTCCACCTGGCGTTCTATGGCCTCACATAGTTGTTGATAGTCGTTTTGCATCTGGCTTTCATTTTATTCTGTCACAAAGGTAGGCAGCTTCGTTCAAATCACCAAAATTACATCCTGAAAATATCGCTTTTGTCCCGAAAAATCAAATGACATCAAAATGGCATCGAAGTGGCATAAAGAAAGTACGGCTTGTTATGTAGGAAGAGATTATATTTGCATAAGAAGAAAGCCCTTAAAGACTTCATTAACAACAAAATAACGTTATTCATAAAAAAAATCAGCCCACAATGGAACGACTTTCGTCAAAGTTTCCTATCTTTAACGCGCTGATGAGCTAAAAGCCATCGGTCGAAATGCGAGGGAGCATCACATCTGCGTTCCGTCAGAGAATCCGGAAAATTCACTGCGTAGTAAGGAACAAGGATTGAGAGCCGTTCCTCCTATAAACGTATAGATGTACCCTGTTCCAGAGGTGCTCCATATTTTATAGGTGTGGGCTGATTTCATTCTTTTTACTACAGGTTATTTCCGGAACCTTCTGACAAAGAGTGACAGAAGGCTCACACTTTCGTGTATTCCTGCGATTTCAAAGTTCGATTTGTCTACTTTAGGGCAGAGGTGATATTACGAGGTAAATTAACATTTAAAACTAAGATTCATGAAAAAAGAGCTAATTCGTGTTCCCCAGATAATTGGTCAGAAATTGAGAAATGATGAAAGGCTTGGCATTGTACTCTTTGGAGAAAGTAATTGTGGAAAGAGTAGTACACTTATGCATTTGATGGTTCTGTTATGTGGTGGAGGAGTCCTGTATCCTACCATACAAGCAGAATTTGAGAAAACATTCTTTATCAAGAAACATAATAAGTATCGCGATGCTGAGATTGTCGTTCCATATCAGATGAGTAACAATCAATGTTTTTATGTATATATTTCAACAAGAGGTGACAGTTGGCCGATCATTGAAGACAACTACCGTTTCTTCTATCAGTGTATCCGTCCAAAACACAATGTATACATTTTTAATGGGAAACGTTTTGAGCTTTGCAAAAAAGAAGACTTGGAAAAAATACCAGCTCCACAATTCTGTATAAATCCAGCAAGTTATGAAAAATATGGGGCAATACAAGCACAACACTATTATCAGGAACTAACGGCAGAAGACTGGCGGCTCGTGCGTTGGATAAGAAAATACAAATGTTCTAATCCTGGAGATCCTGTTCCTGGCTACATAGTGTGTAAACAAATTAAAATGCACGATGAAAAGACAGCAAAACGAATCATTGAAGCCATGAATCAAATGTTAATAGAAAATTATAGATAATCAACGATATATTGAATATGATCTGTATGAATAAACATTTATATTTTCTTTTCCTTTTTTTATTATTTTGTACCCCTATTTATGCACAGCATGTTACCGAAGAACAGGCTCTGCAGAAAGCGCAGAATTTCATGCAGAGCAAGCTTGCAACTGCTACAGACAGTAAGAATCGGGCTCCTCGTAAGTTGCAGCGGCTGGTAAAAGCAGCAGAAAATGACGCCTACTACATCTTCAACGCAGAAGATAATGGTGGCTTTGTAATTGTAAGTGGTGATGAGCGTACAGATGAAATCCTTGGCTATAGTACTGAGGGTAACATTAACCTCAACAAAATGCCGGAGAATATGAAGGCATGGTTGAAAGGGTATGAGGAACAAATCTTGGCCATACCTGCCAATGCTAAGGCAGCACCCGCAAAAGTGCCTACACACCCTGCTGTAGAACCGCTCATTACTGCTAAGTGGGGTCAAGGGTCTCCTTATAATCTGCAATGCCCGACAGAGATACCTAAAGGAGAAACTGAACCGCAGCATTGCGTGACAGGTTGTGTTGCAACGGCAATGGCACAGATTATGTATTATTGGCAATGGCCACAAGAATATACAACTGCCATTCCTGCATACATGAACAACAAATCTTTTCCAGAATTACCTCCTGTGAAGTTTGATTGGTCGAACATGAAAAGCGATTATTATGGATTAGAAACAGATGCTTCTGTAGATGCTGTATCCACTCTAATGCGCTATTGCGGCCAGGCTGTAAAGATGAATTACGGAATTAATGGATCTGATGCGTTCTGTAGCGCGTCTCCGTGGGTCAATTATTTTAATTATGAAGAGGGGGTAAGCCATATTTACCGTAATCAATATTTAGACTCAACGTGGGAATTTCTCATCTACGCAGAGTTGCAAGCATGCCGGCCGGTGTACTATGCAGGCGATAGCAAAAATGGCCCTGGTCATGCCTTTGTATGTGATGGCTACGACGGCTTTGGCAAGTATCACTTCAACTGGGGATGGGATGGTTCGAATAACGGTTTTTTTCGTCTCTCCGTATTGTCGCCTTGGCCTTATAGTGAGTATAGCCGTAATCAAGATGCAATAATAGGCATACAAAAGCCTAACGGCGATAGGCGTCCATATGCAGTTTTGAGCAACAACAACACTGTATTGACTTTCTATTATGATAATCAAAAGGAGGCTCGTGGTGGTTTGAGTGTCCGCACGTTTGAATCTCCAAAATCCAGAGGTTGGGATGCTAACAAGTATTCCATAACATCTGTTGTGTTCGACGCCTCTTTTGCTGGTTGTACATCCCTAACGAGTACTGCTTTTTGGTTCGTTGGATGTCGGAACCTTACGTCTATCAAAGGTATCAGTTACTTGAAGACGGATAACGTGTGGGATATGTCTTATATGTTCTCTGACTGTTCGGGTTTGACGTCCTTGGATTTAAGTGGTTTTATAACTGATAACGTGGCAAATATGTCTTATATGTTTGATGGCTGTTCGGGTTTGACATCCTTGGATTTAAGCGGTTTTAGGACGGATAACGTTACAAATATGGATGGTATGTTCTATGGCTGTTGGCGTTTGACATCCTTGGATTTAAGCGGTTTTATAACTGATAACGTGGCAAATATGTCTTATATGTTTGATGGCTGTTCGGGTTTGACATCCTTGGATTTAAGCGGTTTTATAACTGATAACGTGAGGTATATGAATAGAATGTTCTCTGGTTGTTCGGGTTTGACGTCCTTGGACGTAAGCGGTTTTAAGACTGATAACGTTACAGATATGTCTAGTATGTTCGCTAATTGTTCGGGTTTGACAACGATCTATGCGGGTGATGGTTGGAGTACAGCAAGAGTAGAATCATCAGAATCTATGTTCTGGAATTGCGCAAACCTTGTTGGTGGTCATGGTACCAAGTTTGATAGTAACCATAGAGATGCCTCATACGCTCATCTAGATGGAGGATCATCCAATCCTGGTTACTTTACATATAAGAATGCAACTGAGGTTGCAAATTCAGAGTCATATGCAGTTTTGAGCAACAACAACACTGTATTGACCTTTTATTATGATAATCAAAAGGAGACTCGTGGCGGTTTGAGTGTCCGCCCGTTTAAATCTCTAGAATCCAGAGGTTGGGATGCTAACACGTATTCCATAACATCTGTTGTGTTCGACGCCTCTTTTGCTGGTTGTACCTCCCTAACGAGTACTGCTCTTTGGTTCTATGGATGTCGGAACCTTACGTCTATCACAGGTATCAGTTACTTAAAGACGGATAACGTTACAGATATGTCTGGTATGTTCTATAGCTGTTTTGGTTTGACGTCCTTGGACGTAAGCGGTTTTATAACTGATAACGTGGCGGATATGTCTTATATGTTTGGTGGCTGTTCGGGTTTGACGTCCTTGGATTTAAGCGGTTTTATAACTGATAACGTGGCAAATATGTCTTATATGTTTGATGGCTGTTCGGGTTTGACATCCTTGGATTTAAGCGGTTTTAAGACGGATAACGTGAGGGATATGAATAATATGTTCGCTGATTGTTCGGGTTTGACTTCCTTGGATTTAAGCGGTTTTAAGACTGATAACGTGAGGTATATGAATAGAATGTTCTCTGGTTGTTCGGGTTTGACGTCTTTGGACGTAAGCGGTTTTAAGACTGATAACGTGAGGTATATGAATAGAATGTTCTCTGGTTGTTCGGGTTTGACGTCCTTGGACGTAAGCGGTTTTAAGACTGATAACGTTACAGATATGTCTGGTATGTTCTA
>JAFXZY010000084.1 GCA_017541025.1 Bacteroidaceae bacterium
AATATAATATAATAATAAAAATTTTTCTCCCACTAAACCAAAACTGTATACTGTATACTGTATACCATGAAAAATATTTAATAAAAATTTAGAAAATTATTTCTAAAATATTTTGTCATTCTAAAAAATTGTTGTACCTTCGCAGTGCCAAAGGAAAGGGATGAAAAATTACCCCCACACGAGGCGGTAAAAATTCTTACGTGCACTAAAGAATAATCCCCAACTTGGCCTTCCCAGCGGGGAAGAAAACACATTCAAAAAATTATTGACATATTGATACAACCTACCCTTTGAGCACATGCTGTCCGCTCTTCAGCGTCTGCCTTTTCCCATTGGGGAAGACGATTTCTGCCGAGGTGCCCTGAGGTACACTGACATTGAGTTCCAGCCTCCTGCCCTTCCTCTGGATGCTCACCTTTATCCTGCCGCTCGAGCTCTCCACCGTACAAGCCGCACGATTCAGGTATCCCAGCTGAGGACAGATGCGGAACGTACGGAATCCTGGCGAAGTGGGCTCTACCCCGCAAACCTTCTGACTCAGGATAGTCAGGGGCCCGCCACTCCAGCCGTGATTATACGTGCCCCAGCAAGCGTTCACCATAGGCTCGCCCGGCTTAGGCTTTGCCCCCTCAGGCAACCAGTTTTCCGGCAGTGTGGTCAGTCCGGGGAAATCCAGCATAGGCTTGTAGCGCTTGCGGATACGGTCGAGTCCCGCGTCGGGAGCCTTCATCTGGAACAGAGCCTCCAGAACGTATTTCTCCATGTAGGGGCTTGCGTGACACTCCTTGGTCAGACAGGCCGTAAGGGACGGATATTTATCCGCAGATGCCAGACCCGACACAACAGCCAGCGCATTTCCCCGGTCGTCGGTCTCCCCGGCATAGTCAGGCGAACGGTACACGCCGTCTTTCCAGAACCTCCGGTCGAAGTTCTCCTCCATCTTCGTCATCATGCTGCTTATCTGAGCCACATCGGCAGTCTTGCCCAGCATCTTTGCCAACTCCAGTTCACCCTTCAGGGCAAGATAGTACCAGCAATTCTGCAGGAGCAGTTGGTCGATGTTCTCGCCCCAGTCGCCCCAGAACCAGTCTCCGTAACGCAGGACAGCCAGTCCGTCGGCATCCGTCTGCCAGACATCATGAAGATAGCGGTGCAGGCGAGGATAATGCGTCCTGACGACAGAGAAATCGTTGCCGTAATAGCATTGAGTATAGATGCCATACCAGCCGCAGGTAGCCAGAATCTGACTGGGCAGTTCCTTGTTCCAGTTTCCCGCAGGACAAGGCGAGTAGAGCACACCATCGGCACGCTGCCAGTTGAAAAGCTCGTTCAGGCCCTTGAAGCCCAGCTGTGCTCCCTCCGGACTCAACGAATAATACGCCTCGCCCAACTCGTTGACAGCATCGCCCCACCACTGACCGCGTTCACGGTCCGGGCAGTCCATGTAGTTGTCCCGCATCGTGATGTAGAGCGTCCGCTGGGCACGCTTCCACAACTCGTTGAAGAACGTATCGTCGCACTGGAAAGGCTCCACGAAGTCGCATCCGTATCCCGTCTCGCGGAACTTCACCTCCTCCATCTCCACGCCTTCGGGCAGGATATACCACACCTCGTGCCCGTTGAACCATCCGAAGTTCTCGTACTCCTGCTCCCCCTTACGGGTGATGAACTCACATCGGGGAGTTGGCGATCCGCCTATCATGTGAACGTCCGTCTGTATCCTGATGAGCAGCCCTTCTTCGGCAGATTTCAGCTTCATGTAAGGCGTACACTGGCAGTTGTACGGAAGCCGGCACACCAACGTGTCGCCGTGTCGCTCCGTACTCACATAATCCTTCAGTCCGTAATCCTTCCACTGGGGAATAGGCCGCTTGACGAGCCGGCCCAGGGTGCAGTTCCCGACATCGACAGGCAAGACTTCTTCCAGACCGTATGTGTAGCTGTTCTTGTACCAGCCTTGCTCCTCTTTCCTGGCATCGAAGCGAATGTTGCTTTCCGAGATGCGGTAGTTCGGCTTCGGCTCGCCTGTCTCGCCGTATGCGCCATAGACAGCACCTCGCCACGTCTTGTCGGAACAGATGTCCACCCCGTCGGCCCTGGCCTCGAAGAGAAGGCCTGCCGTTCCGCTGCTGACATGACTGAAGCCGTTCAAGCCGAAATACCACGTCAGCACAGCTATCAGATTCTCGCCGGGCTTCAGGTAAGGTGCTATCTCCACCTCATCGTAATAGCTTGCATTGGGTGCCGGTCCCCGTTTCAGCCCTCCCTCGAAAACGACGAGCTGCTCATTGATGTAAAGCCAATACTTGGAATCTGTTGCAATCTTTGCCTTCACAGAGGCAGGCACCTTCTCCACGTTCGCCTTTTTGCGCCAAAGCATCCACGTATTGGGGCGACTCTGATGATGCTCCAGTGTCAGGAACTGTCCCTTCCAGTCATCAGCCTGCCCCAGAAGAGGAAATGCCACGAGAAGTGTTAACAGGAAATATCTCATAATACGGTTTGCGGTTTCAGCCTCTCCCCCCCGCCCTCTCCGAGGAGAGGGAGCCAAGATTAGGGATTGGCGTTTTAGTTTTTGACCTTCGGTCTTTCGTCTTTCGTTAATAAATCACCGCACCGCCATTGGGCTGGACAGTCAGCTTTACGTTTCCCTTCTTATCTGCCTTTATGGGCAGGACGGCCGAACCTGTTATGTTGCCTTTCTTGTCAGCCTGATCCGCAAGGAGGTTCTTTACACCAAACTCGCTGAGGTTAAGCGTCAGGATAAGCGGCTCCTTCTTGGCATTCAGGGCTGCGATATACCAGCGGTCGGCATGGCGGCGAGCCAGCACGACAAACTTGCCAGGATAGCCGTCGATGAAACGTGTTTCGTCCCAAGTGGTGGGAATGGTCTTCAGGAAATCCAACTCATGCCGGGGAAGTTCCTGCAAGTTGTTGGGCTGGATGGCAATACACTGAACGGCAGCCTGATTGGTAAAGGCAGTTGCTATCTCGAACACATCGGTTGTCTTACGCGAATGACGCCCCTTGTTGTCCTTCGAGAGGTACTTGTTCATGATTACCCCACCCCAATCCATGGTACCTACGGCATTACGGCAGAAGGGATGCAGGGTCAGATCGAAAGGCTCCTGAATGGCGGCATTCTCGCCGAAGAAGACATTCTCGCTAGCCAAGACAGCCTCGCTGGCGATATAGTTGGGGTACATACGTTCCCAGCCGCGGGGAATGGTACAGCCGTGGAAGATACACTGGATGCCGTAGCGGTTGGCATCGAAGAGGATATCCTCGTAAAGCTTCATCGTTTCCTGCTTGTCGCCGGCAAAGAAATCCACCTTGATGCCCTTCACGCCTATGCGCTGCAGCCAGGCCATCTCGCGGTCGCGGGCGATGCTGTTATTCATGATGTTGCGTGGTGTCTGCGGCGCATCGTTCCAGGCTCCGTTCGAGTTGTACCACAGCATCAGCGAAACGCCCTTCTGCCGGGCATACTTAGAAAGCTCCTCTATGCGTTCACGACCTATACGCTCGTCCCACCAGTTGTCCACCAGACAGAACTCGTAGCCCATGGCAGCGGCGAGGTCGATGAACTTCACCTGATCGTCATAATTAATGCTGTTATCCTGCCAGATGAGCCAGCTCCAGGTGTACCTTGCGGATGAGTGGAGAGTGGAGAGTGTAGAGTTTAGAGGATATCGGGGTCCTACCACATCATAGGGGATGGTAGTCTCTACGATAGGTTTCAATGTCTCTCCTACCGTAATGGTTCGCCAGGGAGTAGCACCGGGAAGGGCTATCTGCGCCCCTGTAGAGCCGAAGCCGTTATTCTCGCCCTCCTGCGGATAGGCAATGGTGTAGCCTGCTCCCGAATGGTAATCGGAAAGGTGAGAGCCGCAATATTGACCGTCAACGCCTGTCTCGCTAATCAGCATCCAACCGTCGGTTGAGAGTTGAAGCCCCCTCCCAGCCTCCCCCGAGGAGGAGGAGATATAAGAGAGTTGAGAGGCTGCGGGAAGATGGAAGAGGCAGGGGAAGGTGTAGCCCTGACCGAAAGTCGAACGGGTATTCATGGGTGCATCCGCACGATAGCCTTCCTCGTAGCTGGGCTTGGTACGCTCCCACCCTTTCATGGCATCAATCTGGGGACAGAGGAAGGTGGTGGTGCCTTCGGTCGGACAGAAAGAAGTTACCTCTTCTGTAATGACGGCACACTTGGGGTTGTCTTTCTTAGGACGCGGAATGGTGTAACGGAATGCAATATCGTTGTCCTTCACAACAAGCTCGACCGTCATCTGCAACTTCTGTGCATTCTCGAAGGTAACATCGAGCGTATTAGCCTTGAAACTGATATTTGACTGCTTTACCTGCCACATACGGTAATCGCCGCTATAGGAACCCGGATGGTCCTCTGTGATGGCAAGGCCCTGCGTGAAGTCGGCAAAATCGGCCTTGAATCCTAACCTGGAAGGCAACAGGACAGGCTGTCCGTTCAGGGTTACGCTGTACGTGGCGAGGCCGCCATTGTCCTTGACAGTTACTTCGAGCTTGCCGTTGGGCGAAGCGATTTTCACATCTTTTGCCGTCATACCGAGGGGCAGCAGAAGAAGAGCGGATAAAAACAAGTGTTTCTTCATTGCGTTTCTATTTTAAAGTCATTTGGGCAACAAAGATAAAAATAAATCTTCATTCTTCGCTCTTCATTCTTCAGTTTTTTGTAATTTTGCCACACATTGCTTTTTAACATCCACGAATAATGAAAATTGTTACTCCTGATAGTAAATGCGCTTTACGCGGGGGCTGATGCCTGTAAGAATCTCGTAGGGAATGGTGTCGATGATTTCTGAAAGAACGGATGGGGAGAGTTCCTCGCCAAAGATGAGCACAGAATCGCCCTCCTGACAGGGGATATCCGTTACATCAATCATGCAGACATCCATACAGATGTTTCCCACATAGCGGGCTTTCTGTCCGTTTACCAGACAGTAGCCGTTGCCACGTCCCAAGAGTCGGTCCAATCCGTCAGCATAACCGATGGGAATGCTGGCAATACGACTGTCGCGCTCCATAAACGTGCGTCGGCTATACCCTACACTATCGCCAGCAGGCACGTCGTGAATCTGAAGGATAGTTGTGCGCAGGGTACATACATTATTTATAAGTTGGTTGTTGCGACTGTTGATACCATAAAGACCAAGGCCCAGGCGCACCATCTCCATCTGACGCTCTGGGAAATGCTCTATGCCGGCGCTGTTGCACATGTGACGCAGTATCTGGTGATGGAAAGCTGCCTGCAACTGCTGACTGCCCTTCAGGAAAAGTTCGTACTGCCGGGCAGAGAAACTATCGAAATCGTCGTTGTCGCTTCCTACAAAATGAGAGAATACAGAGCGTGGGATAACAGCGTTCTGCTGTTTCAGACGTTCTACAAGCGTAGGCGTATCCTTCAGAGGGTCGAAACCCATGCGGTGCATTCCAGTATCCAGCTTAATGTGTATGGGGAAGTTTGTTACACACTCCTTCTTGGCAGCATGAACCAGCGCATCCAGCAAACGGAAGCTATAAACCTCTGGTTCCAGGTTATACTCGAAGAGTGTGTGGAAAGTACTCATTTCGGGGTTCATGATTATTATATTTGCCGTGATGCCAGCATTGCGAAGTGCCACACCTTCATCGGCAACGGCAACAGCCAGATAATCCACACGGTGATCCTGCAAAATCTTTGCCACTTCGATAGCACCGGCTCCGTAGCCATCGGCCTTAACCATGCAGACCATCTTGGTCTCGGGCTTCAGGAAAGAACGGTAATAGTTCAGATTCTGCTCTATCGCACTTAGGTTCACCTCCAAGATAGTCTCGTGCACCTTCTGCTCCAACAAATCCGAGATCTGCTCGAAACAGAAAGAGCGGGCACCCTTTATCAGAATCAGTTGGTTGCGCAGAGAGCCAAAGAGCGGGCTCTGCAGGAACGACTCTGTGTTGGGGAAGAAACTGCATCGTGCCTGCAGGTTCTCGAAACAATGAGCGTGGGCAGAAATTACGGGACCTATTGCCACCAGTTGCTCTACGCCTTGCTGCTCAATCATCTGTGCCAGATGCGTGTAGAACATCATGGGCGGAACACCCGTCTGCTGAATATCGCTCAGGATTAGGGTCTTGGATTTACCCTCACGCTCGGGTCGGCGGTTCATAAAATGCAGGGCAATATCCAAACTGTTCAGGTCGCTGTTATAAGAGTCGTTGATGAGTGTACAGTCACGTATGCCAGCCTTCACCTCAAGACGCATGGCCACAGGCTCAAGGTTTTTCAGGCGTTTCTCTATCACCTCGTCTTTCATGCCCAGATACTGGCAAACAACCCGACAGACGGCCTTATCATCGTCGATAGCATTGCCTGTGCTGTGCCAGGGAATGAGTTTGCACTTTAAGTTCAACTGCCGGATGCACTGGGTTACGATGGCGTCATCGGCAGGATAAATCAGGGTTTCTGCATCTTTGAAGAGTTGGAGTTTCTCCAAACATTTCTGCTCCAACGACTCGAAATTCTCCTGATGGGCAGCGCCTAAGCAGGTGAAGATTCCCAACGTGGGCTGTACAATGCGCTTCAGGGCTGCCATTTCGCCCGGCTGAGAGATAGCGGCCTCGAAAATACCTATCTGACTCTTCTCCCACAAGCCCCAAATGGAAAGAGGAACACCTATTTGGGAGTTATAGCTGCGAGGGCTGCGTGTAACCGTAAAATCGGGCGAAAGCATCTGATAGAGCCATTCCTTGACAACAGTCTTACCATTGCTGCCGGTAATGCCGAAGATGGGAATGGAGAACGAATCGCGATGCCGTTCGGCCAGTCGTTGCAATGCCTGCAAGGTATTGGGCACAAGCAGGAAGTTGGCATCGGGGAAATCGCCCTCAGGAACCACTTCCACCACAAACGCACGCACTCCCCTATCGTACAAATCGCGAATGTAGGCATGCCCGTCGCCCTTTCCGGTTCGGATGGCAAAAAAAAGTGTGCTTTCGGGAAAACTGAGGCTCCGGCTGTCGGTCAACAGCCAATCTATCTGCTGCTCATAGGTGCCTATCCTGTGAGCACCTATCAATATGGAGATATCACTTATCGAATACATTATTATATATTATATTTTGCTTTTAGCATTTTTGCTTTTTTGTCCAATGAATCACGGAACATCTTATAACTGGCAGATTCGGGGTTGTTGGGCGTATGAAGCAAGCCGCTGCGAATGGGAGCATACTCTTGCAGATATTCCTGCATAGTGTCGCTCATTGCTGTTTTCACCAGACAATCCCAGATATAATCCACAGCCACACCTGAGGGGTGAAGCATATCCTCGGTGTAGAACCTGTAGTCGCGCAATTCGTCCATCATAATCTCGTAGGCAGGAAAATAGGACACCTGAACGGGATACGTCTTACGCACCTCCTCAACAGCCAGCATCAAGGTTGATTTTGCTAACTGATTACCATGATACCCATATTTAGCGTAACGGAACGGACTGATGGTAAAGACTATCTTCAAATTCGGGTTCTGCTCATACACATCATCCACCAGGGCCATCAGGGATTTTATACAATCAGGGAGCGACAGCCATTCCTCGCTGAAAAGCTTACAGGGTGCCTTATGGCAGTTGGCTACCACCATACCGTTGGCTTTCAGCTGATAGCACACATTGGTGCCAAGGGTGATGAACAGATAGTCGGCAGAGAGGATGGAGAGCCGTAACATCTGCAACGCTCCTTCTACAACATCTTTACATTCCTTCTCGGAGCTACCACTTATTTGTGTGCCCGCCCACCAACATCGCCATTCATCATCTATACGGAACAGAGGAATATTCATTTCATCGCAATGCAGAGCTGCATGCACCTGTAGCCGGACACTCTCGGGGTTATACAACACACCTAAAGGGTTACAGAGAGCTTGCAAACCATAGCTTTGGAATCGCTCTCCCATATATTGGGCAAAACACGAGCCGAGGAAGACCACGTGACCAGAAACAGACATGGGTTTTTCCCATTTGGGTACATCAATCTTCGTCCTAAAAAGATGCTCTTGGTTATTCATTGACCAAAGATTATAATTTTTCTTGTACAAAATTACGCAACTTCATCGAAAATATGTAATTTTGCATTATCAAAAAATGAATAATTGTGGAAAAAGAGCCCAAAGAACTACTGGCAAACATACAATTCCCTTCTGATTTAAGGCAATTGCCGATATCAGAACTTCCGAGTGTCTGCGAAGAACTCAGGCAAACTATTATACAAGAGTTGGCTGACAATCCTGGTCATTTTGCCAGCAGTTTAGGCGTGGTGGAACTGACCGTTGCCTTGCATTATGTGTTCAACACCCCTTACGACCGTATAGTTTGGGATGTAGGACATCAGGCCGCCGGCCATAAGATTCTGACTGGGCGCAAAGATAAATTCAATACCTACAGAAAACTGCATGGCCTACGCCCCTTCCCCTCTCCACAGGAGAGTGAGTACGACACCTTTGCCTGCGGACATGCTTCCAACAGCATCTCTGCAGCATTAGGAATGGCTGTTGCCGCTCAGGAAAAAGGTGAGACAGACAGACAGGTGGTAGCCGTGATAGGTGACGGCAGCATGAGCGGCGGACTGGCATACGAAGGTCTTAACAACGTATCAAGTACCCAAAACAATCTGCTGATTATTCTGAACGACAATAATATGAGCATTGACCATAGTGTAGGAGGCATGAAACATTATTTGCACCAGATGCACACCAGCAAGCTCTACAATTACCTAAGGTTTAGAACATCCCAGCACTTGTTCAAGTGGGGAATACTTAACGAAAACCGCAGACAGAAGATTATCCGATTCAACAACTCCCTGAAATCGCTGCTGACCAACCAGCAGAATATCTTCGACGGCATGAACATCCGCTATTTCGGACCCAGCGACGGACACAATGTGATAGAACTGGTAGCAACACTGCGTCAGATCAAGGACATGAAAGGCCCTAAGTTGCTACATATTCATACCATAAAAGGCAAAGGATTCCAGGCAGCCGAGGAAGACCCCGTAGTTTTCCATGCACCCGGGAGATACGACCCCGAAACAGGAGAACGGATAAAATCAGAGGCCAAAAACCTGCCTCCTAAATATCAGGATGTCTTTGGAAATACGTTACTCGAGTTAGCCAAGGAAAACCAGAAGATTGTGGGTGTCACACCTGCTATGGCAACAGGCTGCAGCATGACCATCATGATGAAAGAGATACCAGAACGCACCTTCGACGTAGGTATTGCTGAAGGACACGCCGTAACCTTCTCCGGCGGAATGGCCAAGGAAGGACTGCTTCCTTTCTGTAATATCTACTCCAGCTTTTCACAACGTGCTTTTGATAATATCATTCACGATGTGGCACTCAACAGGCAGAATGTAGTTTTCTGCTTCGACCGCGCAGGACTGGTAGGGCAAGACGGTCCGACACATCACGGAGCATTCGATTTAGCAGCCCTGCGCCCTATCCCCAACCTGATTATCTCTTCACCGATGAACGAGCATGAGTTGCGCCATCTTATGTACACAGCTCAGCTGCCAGACAAGGGGCCGTTTGTCATTCGCTACCCACGCGGAAGAGGGGTTATAGTAGATTGGAGATGCCCAATGCAAGAGATTCCGATAGGAAAAGGCAGATGCCTAAAGGAAGGAACGGATGTAGCCGTACTGAGCATTGGCCCCATTGGCAACATCGTAACACAGGCCATCAGCGAACTGGCATCACAAGAGATTAGCATAGCACATTACGACATGAGGTTCCTCAAGCCCATAGACGAGGACATCCTCGCATACGTAGGAAAGAATTTCAGTCGTATCATTACCATAGAGGACGGAGTAAAGAACGGAGGGTTGGGATCTGCCGTTCTGGAATATATGTCAGACCACAATCTGCATCCCGACATCATCCGCCTGGGACTCCCCGACCATTTCGTGGAGCATGGAACACCAGAAGAACTCTATCAGATAGTCGGATTAGACGTTGAATCAATAAAAAAGGCCATTTTATGAAGATAGTAATATGTGGCGCAGGCGCCGTAGGAACGCATTTGGCGGAGTTGCTCTCCCGTGAAGACCAAGACATCATCCTCATCGACGAGAACCCCGAGAAGACAGCTCGCCTTACCCAAGCAGGCGAGTATGACCTTATGACACTGAACGTCTCCCCAACCAGCATCAGCGGACTAAAAGAAGCAGGAGTGCCCAAAGCTGACCTTGTTATTGCTGTCACACCCGAGGAGACACGCAACATCACTTGCTGTATGCTGGCTCATGCACTGGGAGCCGCCAAGACTGTGGCGCGTGTTGACAATGCCGAATATACCCGATCTCATTACAAAGACCTTTTCCGGAAAATGGGCATCGACTCCATCATCTACCCCGAAGCTCTTGCAGCGAAGGAAATTCTGGATGGCCTGAAACGTTCATGGGTCAGACAGTACTGGGAAGTGCATGAAGGCGCATTGGTCATGCTGGGAATAAAACTCCGCGAAACAGCACATGTTATCAACATAAAACTCAAGGATCTCTGTAATCACGATACACCATATCATGTGGTAGCAATCAAGCGCGGTGATGATACCATAATCCCAGGCGGTAACGATATGCTCTTAGTCGGTGATATAGCCTATTTCATGACCACGAAGAAACACATTCAGTACATCCGCGAGATTGTCGGGAAGGAAGATTATGCCGACGTAAAAGATGTGATGATTATGGGAGGCGGAAGAACCACCGTACATGTGGCAGAAGGAATGCCCGACTTTTACTCCCTGAAAATCATCGAGCAGAACGAGGAACGCTGCATGCAGCTAAACGAGATACTGGATGACAGCGATATACGTATCATACAAGGCGACGGACGGGACACCAGTCTTCTGCTTGACGAAGGACTGAAAGAGGTACAGGCTTTTGCCGCACTTACACCTGAAACAGAAACCAACATATTGGCTTGTCTGGCAGCAAAACGCATGGGAGTGCGGAAAACCGTTGCGCTGGTAGAAAACATGGACTATGTTTCTATGGCCGAGAAATTGGATATCGGAACCATTATCAATAAGAAAATGATTGCTGCAAGCCATATCTATCAGATGATGCTGGATACTGATGTGTCAAACGTAAAATGCCTTACCATTGCAAATGCAGATGTTGCAGAGTTTAATGCCAACGAAGATAGTCTTATTACAAAAACGGAAGTCAAGGATCTGCGTTTACCTTCAGGTGTTACGTTAGGAGGTTTGGTTCGTGACGGAGTTGGTAAGCCTATCTACGGAAACACACAAATCATGCCAGGCGATACCGTTGTGCTTTTCTGTAAGAGCGGTTTAATAAAGAAGATAGACCGTTACTTCTCTAAGCCAACATCTGCCATCAGCCGCATCAAGTCAGCTTTCAACAACTGATACTGAGGACTATTCTTGAACCCGATGGATCTTTTTAACATAACATCCACAGGCATCTGGCTATGTCTGTAGCTTGACAGTTCGTTCTGTTTCTGCGTTTCGTGAACAGCCAAGTCGTTAATCTCCCTTTCACGTTCTCTACGCAAGATATTACAAATAGGTGTAAGCAGCGTCATCACCACATTTTCGAAAAGTGTGTGGCCGTGCATATATAAATAGGTGTTCTCGGGTTTGATGCCCATACGCTGCAATTCAGCCTTTACCTGCGGATAAGTCTTGTGACCCTCGGGAAAAGTCCGCTGCAACCAGCCGATACACTTGTTAACCCGTCGGCGTACCTTATCCAATGTGGGTTCTACATTGCGGGGGTTGATATCGTGGATCGAAACAATATCACAGAAATTACTCATAGTAAACTCCTTATAATGGCCATACCGGTATGCCCAGATGTTCCATACAAAAAGAGGCCATATAATAAGGCTGTAGTCAGTAAAGAAAACCTCAAAATCTATTAAGAGATGGTCGTTCAGCGTGCTCATCACACATGTCGAGTGAAGACTGGGTGCATAGCACTGGTAATTCTCTATGGCATAGACATAGGTGTGCATTACATAAGGATTCTCACAGAGGTATTTGCTGATTTCCGTTCGCCCTTGCAACAACCAGTCGTAGTCGGCATCAACACAAGCAATCATGTATTGCCCGAGCCCCTTCCCCAGTTGGTTCATCAAGACGGTTCTCTTTCCCTTCCCTAAGGTTGTCCTACTGGGAAGCATCACCTCAAAGAAAAATTTATCCGTCTCGAAATCCTGCAAGACAGAACGCCAGAAAAATATGTCATCATAGCTTTCTACGTATGCGACAATTCTCTTTCGGGCATCCTTGGGTCTCAGTTTATTGGCAGATGCTATATACTGAGAATTTATATTGTCTTGCAAGCGTTTTCCCATATCTCTGTGCTCTAAGATACAATGTCTTCGACATCCGTCACACAATCTGCCCATCCGTTCATAATAACGGCAGGACTGTGCGTAGTAAGAATAATCTGAGTATTGGGATTCAAGTCGCGTATCAGAGAAATCAACTGCTGCTGCCATTCCACATGCAGACTTATCTCCGGCTCATCCATAAATAAAGTATAATGACGTTTATTCTGAACAAGCACAGAAAGCAAGATAATCAGCATCTGTTTTTCGCCGCTCGAAAGCTTATAAGGTGATAAGGTTTCACCAAAAGATGTAAAGTACAGCTCGTTCTTCTCCCGTTGGATGGTTTTGCCCGTATCGCGAAAAAGTCTGTCCACTAAATCCTGAAAATGCGTTTTTACCTGGGCCAGCTCCTGTGCCTTCTCCTGTGCATTTGGATCCTGCGAAGTAAAAAGCTCTACCATACGATTACTCAAGCTAACCTGGAAATCCAGATAACGGCGTTGCAACACGTACAGATGGAAATCCAATTCTGTCTGCATCTGGGTATCTGTAACCTTATTCAGGATATCACCGCTCAGTATAGGACGGTCAAAGGAACGTATGACATCGAAATCCACACAATGTGCCCCTTCCACATCATAAGTAAGCTTAACACCGTCGGCTTGCCTGTCCAATTTGTCTATATTCAACAAATGCATGATAACCCTGTTAAGGATGGTGCTCTTGCCTACACCGTTTACACCACTCAGGATGTTAACGGTAGGACTCAGTTCCCACTTAACATGTTTTTTCCCACTCCAGAGCGATTCTATCTCAATGCTCTTGATATAATTAGCCGGCTGTTTCATACGTCAGAAAATTGTGGTTGAGTTCCATGAATACAATTCTTTTCTTGCCGAGAAGAACCCCAGTGCTCTTTCCAGTTTGTCCTTTGTCAGAGGGATATGCGCCATGTTAGCGCTATCGCGACCTATGTATTTCCTTATCTTGTTGGGCAGATTATTCCATTCCTTTTTTATGGTATTATCATCAACTCTGTCCAGACCTACGTAAGCCACTATCACAGGCAGCCGGAAACGATTGACAGCACGGCTTATCTGCCAATTCAGCATTGGACTTTCCACATCCATTTTAGAGCTGGAAAGAACCAACAGATTGTCTGCAGATTCCATCAAATGAAGAAAACGGTTCTTCAGCGTGCTGTCAACCAAATCTTCATGTTCCGACAGGAACTCTATTTCTTCCATGTTCAGAAAATGGAATCTGTCAGGATTCTGCCTTTCCCATTCACGTATCTGACGGAAAGAGGAAAGATTGCTGTTCACGTGATCAGCCACCCCAACAGTGTCAAAAGCTACATACGTCTTATTACTATTCATAAAACATGTAAATAATGCGTTTTCTATAGCAAAGATACGGATTCTGTTTCAAATATGCAAGGATATTTTTTTCTATCTCAAAAATAATCGTTATTTTTGTCCCCGAACAAGCAGAATTTAGGGACAAGGAACAAGAGTATAGCAACCAACTTGTCAACTCGTCAACTTAAAATAATGAAAAGAAGAGCATTTATCAAAACAGGATTAGCCAGTGCTGCTGCAATTGCATTTTTTGGCACTGGAAGTCAGGCAAAAGCTGCCGAGACTGTCAAGAAAAACTCCACCCTGAAAACCCCACATGCCGAAGATTCTTTCCATCTGGGGATGGCAGGCTGGACATTTCATAAATTCGACCTCCAGAAAACCCTCGAGACCATGAAGCAACTGGATGTCCATTACCTTTGCATCAAGGACTTCCACCTGCCCCTCGACAGTACCGACGAGCAGATAGCCGCCTTCCACCAGAAACTGGCAGAATACGGTGTAACCGGCTATGGTGTAGGGCCTATCTATATGAAAAGCGAAGCCGAGGCAGACCGAGCCTTTGCATACGCCCAGCGTGTGGGAGTAAAAGTGCTTGTAGGCGTTCCCAACTATGAGCTTCTGGATTATGTAGAACAAAAAGTCAAGCAGTACGACATCAAGTTAGCCATCCATCTGCATGGCCCCGATATGCCTATGTACCCGAATGCCGAAGACATCTGGAACCACGTAAAGGACCGCGATGCCCGCATGGGAATGTGCTTGGATATAGGGCACAACCTCCGCTATGGAAGCGATTCCCTCTCCGACCTCAAAAAATACCACACCCGTGTCTTCGACATCCATCTGAAAGATGTTACAGGAACCACCAAGGCAGACAAGAGTGTTGAGTTGGGCCGCGGACGCATCGACTTCCCCTTGTTTGTAAAACTTCTTCGCAAATACAACTACACAGGCAGCGTAAGTCTGGAATACGAGAAGGATATGAGCAACCCCTTCATGGGCATTGCCGAAAGCGTTGGCTACTTCCGTGGTGTCTGCTACGCCACCAGATAACCCTCAAAACGTGAGGCGTCTCAACTAAGAAAATACCTTTCCGAATGTAATCTAACAAAATTCTGTTTTTGTTTGGCAGTTATGTATGAAAAGTGTACTTTTGCAGTATGAAACGTACAGAAGTTGTAGAAAGAATCAGAAAAGCTGCTCACAAGATGAAGCCCTTGGTTCAGACCATTCTATATGGCTCTGAAGCACGTGGTGATGCTCGTCCGGATTCCGATATAGACCTTCTTGTATTGGTTGATAAAGATAATCTTTCCTATTCTGACAAGGATCGAATCATAGCTCCATTCTATGATATAGAACTTGACACAGGCGTTAATATCAGCACCCTTATTATGCCTCGTAAAGAATGGGAGAATCGACCGTTCCTTACTCCTTTCCAAAACAACATAAACAAAGAAGGAATCACACTATGAATACAGAACTGACTGACGAAAACTATCAGGCATGATCCTTCATTTTAGTCAAACTGCTTTGACTAAAAAAGTAAGTTGATTGTGGGCTGAAATCAACTTAGAAAAAAAATTATTCAACTTGATTGTTGGTCAAAATCAAGTTGAATAATGGTTGTAATCAAGCCAAAAAGAATTCAGGCTTAATTCAGGGAGTTTGAAGCCTGAATTCTCCCAGTTTGCAGGCTTCAAACTATTGGAATTAAATATGCGTAAGCAGGGCACGGCTGAAGAGAGAAGCCAAAAACGTCCTGGCTAAGGGGTCGGCATTGTTATGGTTCCCTTTCGTACAGGAACATCTGGCGCGGCTCTGTTTCGGGATTCATCACGAAGCCAAGTATGGGCCGCAGGTATTCAAGGTTCCACAGGTACTTATGGAGAAGCGTATAGAAACGATACCGGAAATTCTCTTCTCCCTTATAAACAAGATGATAATTGTAAGGTATAGGCATATCATAATAGTCATGTGAGGTCTTTACCGGGATTACCTCGCGGGCCAGATATTTGATGTCACCAGAATTTACGAGCACGCGCTGTTCTTCACGGATTGATTCATCCTCAATATTGCTTATAAAGAAATGCCTTCCTGGAGGCAACTGACAACTCTTCAGATAAATACCCGTATCATAGGAAGAAAAATTGATTACCTTACTGTCTTCTGTTTCATTACGGTTAACAATATCAGTAATGTCAAGCGTCAGGTGAGAGAATGACCCATTCAGCAATGAAACAATATTCCAGTTAAGGGCCGATGCAACAATAGCTACAGCAACCATAAGACCATATATTTTAGCATCAGGCTTCATACGGCGAAAGAACACAATAAACAGCGGTCCATAAACATATAGTAATAGAATATAATAGAACTGAACGGTAAGGAAGGTAAACGAAAGCAATATAGTTCCATAACTGCCCAAGATCAGCAGCTTTACGTTCTTTTGCGCCTTTGTAAGGAAAACAGGTAACAACAGAATACACAGAATGGCCAACTTGACAAAGATAAACCACCACACATCAGGCTCTCCATTGGATGATGTACCAGAGTATTTGAACAGGTTCGTATAGAAATAAACATCAATGAGATCATTTAAGGCATGATGTATAGCAAAATATGCAAGAACAGCCCCCGACACAATTACCATTCCTACGATTACCCATCCTAAGATTTTTCCAAATTGTTGTAAAAGCCCTTTAGAATATGCAATGTAAATCAATGCCAAGAGCGAACCTCCCCAAAAGAATACACAGATATTGAATTTAATCCAGAAAACAATTCCCGCAAAAAAACCAATTAAGAAAGACTTACGACAACCAGGCAACTCGCCAGTCTTAACAAAACGCAACATCTGATACAATGTATATGCGATGAATGGAAGACAGAATTCCTCTGCGCTATCACCATAATAGAAGGCATCGGATGTTACGGTAAGCAGGGATAGCAGACATATTAATGGAATGTTTATTGAAGAGGCAGAAAACAGACGCATTGTTTTCAGACCATACCAGGAAAAACACCAGAAGCTTAGAATCTCCAGCAAATAAACACCGAAGAAACTGCTATAAGATATTGCTGCGGCAAGCTCATGAAGAAAGAACAATATCGGGCCCTTTTGATCAAATATTTCTTTATACAGTATTTTTCCATTTAGCATAGACTTGCCAATTGTCATAAATACATGTGCGTCATCCCAGGGATTTATCGGATATATGGGAGAGCAAGTACTAAAGAGTGTAACTAACGCCGCAGATAGCAGGAAAAGGAGTATTAATTCCCCAGTTGTTTTTTTATAAATCATATATATATTACTTTTTTAAGTCTGGTTTATACTTTTTTATACAGACGTAGAAACGTAGGTCTAGTCTGAGGTGCCTTTACAGAAAAATATAACAGGATTCTTGAATAACCTAACTTGCTTAAATATTTTAATGGGGATGCAAAGAAAACTCTATCTAAGTCATCTTGACCCTCATAAATCTGTTTATAGCCCAAAGTATCAGGAACAAAATCCATCGTAACCACATACTTGGATTTCCCTGATTCCAGGTAAGCTGCCTGAGTTGTTTCTTCATCTGGTATATAGACAACGCCAACTGAGAAGAAATGCTTTATAACAGGCAGACAATCTGTGAGCACATAAATACCTCTATCTTTGCACCTATACAACATCACATCATCCTTTTCATGATTATCCTTATTAATAATATGAGCAACTTCAAGTATACGTGGGATAAAAGATCCATTCAGTAATGTCATAAAATTATAGTTGAAAAGTGTTGCGACAATAGCTATTAAAGCAAATGCGGAAACACTTTTGAAAGAAACTCTGAAGTTGCGAATATACCGTATAAATAAAGGCAGAAAAACTGATAGTATTAGATAGTAGTAGATATTGCAAAGTGGTATCTTTACTAAAACCAGGACACAAGCAGCACCAGCAAAAGAAAAGAAGACAAAAATCTTGATATCCTTTCTAACTCTGACAAGAGAGATTGTACCAAGCAAAATGAGATATCCTATGATTGGGAACACCTTCTCCTCCCAACTCATTTCTCCGCGAGTTTTTAATCCGTGATATCGGAAAATATTTGAATAAAAGTATACATCTAAAAAGTCATAGAGGATGCCATGATAAAAGGCATATGCCAATACAGGTAAAGAAACAATCAGAACACCAATGGCTATATGAATTATCGTCATACCAACAACGGGAATCACTTTACGTTTATATGCAAGATAGAGAACCGCCAGCAAAGCACCAAAATAAAATGTAAGAATACTGTATTTCATCCATAGAATAATACCAACTCCTAATCCAATAATTATTCCGGTTATACGGGATGGAGCCTTGCCGTCTCTTACAAAGAGAAGGAAGTGATACATACTGTGAGCCATAATCGGAAGGCTGAATTCCTCTACACTATCCCCAAAATAATAAAAATCAGATGTAATTGTGAGTAGTGCGACAAGACATGTGAAGGGTAGCGTAATACTAGAATTGCAAAACAGACACATCGTCTTGTAAGAATAAACAATAAAACCAAAAAGACACCCAATCTGCAAGAAATAGATGCCAAGGAAACTATGCGGGAAAAAGAATGCAGCCCATTCATGTACCATAAACAGCAGAATTCCTTTCAGATCAAATAAATCTCTATACGGCATCATCCCATGAAGCATAGACTTGCCAATTGTCATGAAAACATTTGCATCATCCCAGGGATTAATCGGATATATAGGAGAGCAAGTACTAAAAAGTGTAACTAACGCCGCAGATAGCAAAAGAAAAAACACATGAAGCTGAACTGTCTTTCTTTGCAAGAGGACCTTGATAATGAAAAAATTCGTCAAAGTGCTAATACAGAGAGTGGGTAGAAATGCCAGTTTATCATTAATCTGAAAAACATTAACCAACAAAGCCATCAGTCCGAATCTGACAATAAAGAGATTGAATAAATGAGCTGCTATAATGCTACTGGCATTCTGTACATTTATAGTTGAATTAAAAGTCCACAAGAGAGTGAAAACCATGTTGAGACAGAGGCATATAGCATACGAAATCATCATTGATGACTGATACGGCAACCATAACCTGAGGAGATAGAAAAGAGCCGCATCAGCAACTGTAGCTATACCTCCGACTATACAGAACCTTACAAACTGCCGGATTCTGTCATTGTATAACAGATATTCTATTTGATTCTTCATTTTATTATCATTACAGGATAAAAGTACATCTTTCCTTAAAGTTTAGGTTTGGGCAATTCGTCCTGCATAGGGAATCCGACTTTATCATTCATGGCAAAAAACATCGCAATCCCGTATAGCAAGAATTTCAAAGTTTTTTTAATGATATTTTTTATTATTGCTATAAAAACCAAACGATTGTTCTTTTCCATAATAATTTATATATGATACATTTTCTTTTTTAAATAAATTCAAATCCAATGGATCTACAACCGTTCATCCTTTATGTTGTAACGGGGACGATGTTTAGTTTCCATATATATTTTACCTATATATTCACCAACTATTCCCAGGCTTATTAGAATACAACCACTACAGAACCAAATAGACAGAATCAGAGAGGTCCACCCAGTTATCGCTTTTTGTTGTATTATACATATTATGACCCATATAGTAATGCCTGTGGCAATCAACAAGAAGAGGGCTCCTAACCAAAGAACCATATGAACCAGCCCCATAGAGAAACTTGTGATACCATCAAACGCAAAGCTCAGCATCTTTGTGAGGGGATATTTACTCTCTCCTGCCTGACGTTCCTTACGAGCATATTCAACTTGAGCTGTACGGTATCCTAACAAGGGGACTAAACCGCGTAAGAAAAGATTACGCTCTTCATATCGGAGTAATGCTTCAACTGACCTTCGTGACATAAGACGATAGTCTGCATGGTTGTACACAGTCTTTACACCCATTCTTGACATCAAACGATAAAACGTCTGAGCAGTGGTTCTCTTGAACCATGTGTCAGTGGCGCGTGAACTGCGTACACCATATACAATATCATGTCCCTCTTGAGCTAAATGAACCATATCATTAATAACCGTCTCATCATCTTGCAAATCAGCATCAATAGTCACCATATAATCTGCGAAACGTAATGCTGTTGACAGACCGGCAATTAATGCATTCTGATGACCGCAATTGCCAGAAAGATTAATCCCCGCTATTCGTTTATTCACTGCATGAAGTCGTTCTATAATATCCCATGTGGAATCTGCACTTCCGTCATTAACGTAGAGTATGCGACTACCCGAACTGATGACAGAATTCATATTATCAAGTACGGCAATCAGATGTTCTGTGGTTTGCTCAAGCACCAATTCCTCATTATAGCATGGCACAACGATTGCCAGACAAGGCTTGTCTTTTATCTCCATCAGCATATTACTAACAGAATGACTATGACCTATAGTTCCAGATTCGGTCAGATTATTAATAATGTATATGGTTGAAAAAACAAAAAAGCGTGGAACCGTCTTCGTTGCTTGTTCTACGCCAGGAGGCCTTCGCATTGCCCGAGATTGTTGAACGAAGCAACGCGAAGCCCACGCCGATATGAATATTACCCTCTTATATACAATAAGAGAGCATATATACTCACACCTGGAAGGCATTCATTGTTGCAATGTCCCGACAATCTCATGAAAGTTGCGAAGTTTCCTGACGTCAGAAACAAAGCGCCTTATGAACGCTTTCTTATTAATTCTGTCCCCTACGTCTTATTCTCCAATACCCTCTGATATCAGAATTGACGTGGTTCACAGTGCAAAATTACATTATTTTCTAATAAGCACCAAGTAAATTGAAGAAAATTTGAAAGAGGCCAAAAAGCGCAAATAGCAACATGCCGTTTCTCGGGGAGCGAAACGACGTTTCACTGATGGCAGACCCTATTAGAATATCAAATCAAGCCTAAATCAAGACGGGCCGGGGAGCGAAGCCAAAAACATTCCGCACGAGGGGGTCTTTAGAGGCAAGATGCTTCTTGGAAGAAAAGATGAATGGATGTCTGAGCGACAGCGAGTTTCCGTTCAGCCTTCCAAGAAGTAGCCTGCCGCCCCCCCCCGAGCCAGGACGTTTTTGGCTTGCTCTTCGGCCCACCGCATCGCTGACACTAACATGCCGTTTCTCGGGGAAAGAAATGCCGTTTCGCTGACAGCAACAGGCCGTATCGCTCTTAGAGAAAGCGCTGCGGGATTAAAGCCTGAAAAAGAGACTTTCGTAAAAAACACCTAACACCTAACCCAATTAAGTACGATAACCATCGGCTCTGAGAGCCTATCGGGTGATATGGTGACATATAAGAATAAAAAAAAATGAAAACAATGATAATCGTAAACGAAAAATCAACTAAGCTATTAAGCCACTAAGCTAACAAAATCGATAACCAAAATACGTTAGGCGAGGTTGCAGAAACCATATCACCGGATTAAAAAACGTATGCCTATAGATGGTTCTGAAATTCTCTAGAGAATTTTCTGCTATGCAGGAAGGGGGAAAATTGCAATCGCGTTATTTGATTCTTGTTACTACGCCGGTTAGCGGTTAACGTAACCGTCAACTACTCCACCAGGAACCAGGGGTTGTGCAGGTCTTCCTTGTTATAGATAAGGGGCTGGCCGGTTTGCACATTCAGAACTTTCCGCCCGGCAGCACGGGCGATGGCATCACCGGCTGCGGTGTCCCACTCCATAGTGGGAGCGAAGCGGGGATAGGCATCAGCTACTCCTTCTGCCACCAGACAAATCTTGATGCTGCTGCCGCTGCTGATAAGCTGAATTTTATCGTGATTTTTTCTTAGCTGATTGATATATTCTTCTGTCTCTGCATTCATGTGCGAACGGCTGGCCACGACAACAAAAGCCCCTCTCCCAACCTCCTCTTCTTTGGGGAGGTTTTCTTTTATCCTCCCCATAGAGGGGGAGTTAGAGAGGGCTCCCTCCTTCCATGCTCCTTCTCCTATAATACCATAATACAGCACATCTGTGGCAGGAATATAAATAACGCCCAAAATTGGTTCGCCATTATCTACGAGAGCGATATTTACGGTAAACTCTCCATTCATCTTGATAAACTCCTTGGTGCCGTCAAGGGGATCGACTACCCATAAACGAGACCATTCCTTACGCTGCTCATACGGCAAATGCAAACCCTCCTCGCTTAGGACAGGAATACCTGTTTCCCCGAGGTATCGCATAATACACAGATGTGCCGCCTTATCTGCCAACGTAAGGGGACTGTTGTCTGCTTTTTTCTCTATACCGAAATCCTGACGGGGGTCGGTATATATCTTCATTATCTCTGCTCCAGCTTCCAAAGCAGCATGTTTGGCTATCTCCAGAAGTTCATTCATGGCTACAACATCTTTAGTGCCAGCTTGATAACCTTCTCGACAGGAGCGTCGGGTTCGTCCTTAAGAATTTGCTGGACAACTTTATGGGTAGGAGCAGGACTGAAGCCTAACATGGTAAGAGCAGACACAGCCTCATCCTGTACCTCCTTGTTAATCACCGAAGACTGGGCATTTAGCATTGAGCCGCCAGCAGCTGCATCAACACCCAGAGCTCCAATTTTATCCTTTAAATCTACGATGATGCGTTGGGCTGCCTTAGGTCCGATGCCCTTTACCTGCTTCAGCATCTTGTCGTTGCCCTCGCTGATGATGTTACAGAGTTCAACAGGAGTCATCGCAGAAAGAATCATGCGAGCCATAGCGGCACCAATGCCGCTGACGCTGGTGAGGAGCAGGAACAATTCACGTTCTACCCGAGTGGAGAAACCCCACAACTGGTAGGCATCCTCGCGGATGGACTCTGTTATCCACAACTTTACGCTTTCCTTTCCCTGAATGCCGGAAAAGGTATTAAGACTTATGTTCACGCCATACCCTACCCCGTTGCAGTCAATAACAGCCAGAGCAGGAGTAAGATCGGCAAGTGTACCTTTAAGATATTCTATCATTCTAAATTGAAAATTGAAAATTATCACATGGCAAAGGTAGTGAAAAAATGCCGAAAAGAGAAAAAAGATGAAGAAAAACCTTCCTCAGAATAATAAATCGATGTACATATACGTTATATGTTTAACGTGAGCGCGCGAAAATTCATATCAGTTCTACTTGTTTTGGTAAGCATAAATATGCTTGCCCAAGTTCCTGCTGACACTATACAGAAACGCAAACCCAGATTTAGCGTACGTAAAACGGGAGCAGAAAATCAAGATAATCTGAAGACCAAAACAGCCGACCTTAAGGAGCCTGATAACCTGAAGACGGACGTTATCTATGACGAAAAAGATAACACATACACCGTAGGAACAACATTGGATAAATTATCTTCAGGCCAAGGTTCTACCTCCAGCAATACGTCTGGCAACAAGACCACCTCTCCCTCCATGACTCTCGGTCAGGCAACAAGCTACCTGAATGCACCGTTACTGATGTCTCCCGAGGAATACCAGAAGTGGTCATTGAAAAATAGCATGCAGGCATATTGGCGCAAGAAGAATGCAGATGCCTTCGAATCCGAAGGCAAAAACAAATTCGATTTCACCGATATGCATTTCGACTTGGGGCCTGCAGAAAAGATTTTTGGCCCTGGTGGTGTACAGATTAAGACACAGGGAAGTGCCGAACTGAAACTGGGTATTAACGCCAAGAAGGTTAACAACCCTGCTTTGGCAGCTTCACGTCGTAAAACCATTGGATTCGATTTCGACCAGAAGATTAACCTTACCCTCAATGGTAAGGTGGGAGACAAGATCAATATGAACCTGAACTACAACACTGAAGCAACATTTGATTATGACTCCCAAATGATGAAGCTGAAGTACGACGGTAAGGAAGATGAAATCATTAAACTCATTGAGGCGGGTAACGTATCCTTCCCCAGTAACATGAATCTGGTCTCCGGTATAAGTAGTTTGTTTGGTTTACGAACAGATGTCCAATTTGGAAAATTAAAACTTCAGACCGTTGTCAGTCAGAAGAAAAGTGCCAGTGCAAGCGCTACAAGTAAGGGCGGCAAGCAGACAACGCCTTTTGAGTTCAGCGCCACAAATTACGAGGAGAACCGCCATTTCTTCCTTTCTCACTTCTTCCGTGAGCGTTACGATGACAACATGAAAACCTTGCCCACAATAAGTAGCGGCATCACCATCAAGCGAATAGAAATCTGGGTAACCAATAAAAGTGCTACCACCGAGAACAACAGAAACATCATTGCTCTCGCCGACCTTGGCGAGCCCTCATACATCAGCAATCACTTGTGGAATGCTACCGGCAACGTCCCAGCCAACCGTACCAATACCGAGTATGAGACGATTGTCAACAATTACCCAGAAGCCAGAGATATTTCCCAGACAACAGCTATTCTGGACGGTATAGGTGGAGGTGATGAATTCGAAGGCAGCCGCGATTACGAGAAATTGCAGTCAGCACGCAAACTAAATACCAACGAATATACCCTGAACGCTGCACTGGGTTATATCAACTTGAGTAACAATCTGCAAACTGACGATGTGTTGGCGGTAGCATACGAATATACCTACAATGGAGCTACTTTTCAGGTAGGCGAATTTGCATCCGACATTACCGACAACTCACAAGCCCTTATTGTAAAGTTGCTGAAAAGCACCACGGGAAATCCCAAGTTCCCAACATGGAAACTGATGATGAAAAATGTCTATAACCTGGGAGGTTCAACCACTCAGGGAGTCACATCCGTCCAGAAAGAGAATTTCCGTCTGGATGTAAAATACCTCAGTGACTCAACGGGCGTATACTTATCTTATTTACCTAACGAACGCCTAAAGAGCACACCCATTATTAAGGCCTTGAATGCCGACCGTCTAGACGACAAGAACAATGCACACAGCAATGGTTTCTTTGATTATGTAGAAGGGTACACCATCCTGAAGGGCGGACGTGTAGTATTCCCCGTTGCAGAGCCTTTTGGTTCACACCTTCGAAACTGGATTGCAGATGACGAGTTGGCGGATAAATTCTGTTTCCAAGAACTTTACGACAGCACCAAGACTGTTGCCAAGCAGATAGCAGAACACGACAAGTTCCTAATCACAGGTAAATTCAAAGGCAACATAGCAGGAGAGATTGACTTGGGTGTCACCAATGTCGCACCAGGTTCTGTCAGAGTAACTGCAGGAGGTGTAACTCTTACAGAGAACACCGATTATACGGTTGATTACAACATGGGCCGCGTAACCATTATTAATCAAAGCATCATAGATGCTAAAACTGACATCCAAGCCAGCGTTGAGAGCAACGACACTTACGGCATGCAACGTAAAACCATGTTAGGTTTCAATGCAGACTATGAGTTCAACAAGAACCTAACCGTGGGCGGTACGCTGATGTTTCTGAACGAACAACCTCTTACCACAAAAGTCAATATGGGTAGCGAGCCCCTCAAAAACACACTTTGGGGTGCTCATATCAGTTGGAAGAAGGAAAGCCAGTGGCTGACTAACATGATAGACAAGCTACCTCTAATACAATGTACACAGCCAAGTCTTATCACCTTCAACGGCGAGTTTGCACAACTTGTTGCAGGACAGAATCACAGCGTACAGGGCAGGGCGTCTTATCTTGATGATTTCGAGCAAAGCAGTATTAAAAACAGCCTGACTCAGCCCACTTACTGGACTCTTTGCAGTACACCCAGTATGTTCCCCGAGAGCAAGCTCTCAAACAACCTGGCCTACGGATATAACCGTGCATTGTTGGCTTGGTACTATGTTGACCCCATCTTCACCCGCCGAAGCAGTACCCTTACACCAAGTCATATCAAAAGCGACCTTGACCAGCTGTCCAACCATTATGTACGCGAAGTGCATGAGCGCGAACTTTATCCATTAAAAGCCCAGAACAGTTACAATAGTGCTAGTAGCCTTAATGTATTGAACCTGGCATACTATCCTAACGAACGAGGAGCTTATAACCTTACCACAGAGATCGACCAGGACGGTCATCTGTTAAATCCTCAATCAAAATGGGGAGGCATGATGCGTAAGATTGACAATACCGACTTTGAGGCTCAGAACATTCAGTATATTGAGTTCTGGATGATGGATCCCTTTATTTATAATACCACAGGAAACAATCGCGGTGGTGATTTCTACATCAATCTGGGAGAAGTTAGCGAGGATATTCTTAAAGATGGAAAGAAATTCTTTGAGAGCGGAATGCCCGTTGATGGTAGCAGCCAATACTATACAGAAGAGCTATGGGGACATATACCAAACACCATCAGTGTCACCTACGCCTTTAATAATGAAAGTGGCTCACGCATTCGTCAGGATGTGGGTCTGAATGGTTTGAACGACGAAGAAGAACGGCAGTACGAAACCTATCAGCAATACCTGCAGCAGATTCAGCACATTGTACGCCCCGAGGTTTATGACAGCATCTTTGCCGATCCCGCCAATGACAACTACCATTATTACCGAGGAACCGACTTTGACCAACTCAAGACCTCTATTCTTGACCGTTATAAGCGTATCAATATGCCACAGGGTAATAGTGCGGACAGCGATACTAGCCCTGAAAGTTATGAAACATCTTGGAAGAGCACTCCTGATATTGAGGATATCAATCAGGACTTTACCCTCAATGAGTATGAGAAATACTACCAGTACCACATTAGTATCCGTCCAGAGGATATGGTAGTAGGTCGCAACCATATTGCTGATATGCGTACAGCCAGCGTTAAACTACGAAATGGTAATACCGAAGATTGTAAGTGGTATCTTTTCCGCGTGCCATTGTCGGCATATGAATCAAAAGAAGGAAACATCAACGACTTCACCAGTATCCGTTTTATGCGAATGTTCCTTACTAACTTCCAGCAGGATGTAATAATTCGTCTGGCCACCCTTGATATGGTTCAGGGAAATTGGCGCCCTTACGAGCGACCACTCTACACGGGCCAGGCTCCCAGCAGCAACGGTACATTGGAAGTCAGCAACGTAAGTATTGAGGAGAATAGTGACAAAAAGCCTGTCAATTATGTACTGCCTCCAGGCATTAGTCGAATTACAGACCCTTCACAGTCACAATTGGTCGAAAATAACGAGCAGGCAATGTGTTTGATAACCCGCAATTTGAGTCCCGGCGATGCACGTGCAGTATACAAGAACTGTACATACAATATGCGACAGTATAAACATCTGCAACTCTACCTGCACGCCAACGCATTAGCCGAAAATATCACAGAAACAACCGATGGTGAGTGCAGCGTGTTCCTCCGTCTGGGTTCCGACTATAAGAGCAACTACTACGAATACGAGGTTCCTATGCAACTAACCCCCGAAGGCACTTATGACACCTATAGTGCTGCTGGCTGTCGTGCTGTCTGGCCCGAGGAGAATATGATGGATATTAATCTGGAACTCTTCACTACCCTGAAGAAAAAACGCAATGCACAGGTAAGTGCCAACATAACCAGTATCAACCAGCTTTTCTATGAATACGACGAGAACCATCCCAGCAACCGTATCTCTATCATGGGTAACCCCACATTGGCCGAGGTAAAAACTATCATGATTGGCATTCGCAACAATGGTCGTACCGTTAAGAGCATTGAGGTTTGGGCCAACGAACTCCGTCTGCAGGAATTTACAAACAGCGGTGGATGGGCTGCACAAGGTAACCTGAACGTACAGTTGAGTGATATTGGTTCTGTAAACGTAACCGCCAAATACATAAAGGCGGGATTCGGTGGTATCGAACAAACCGTAGCACAACGTACCGACGAGGACAATCTCGACTACGCCATTACCACCAACGTAGAGCTGGGTCGGTTGCTGCCCGAAAAAGCCAAGGTTAACTTCCCCTTGTACTATTCTTACAGAAAGGAGACAATAAAGCCCAAGTACAACCCCTTCGATACGGATATGTTGCTCTCTGACGCCCTGGATGCTATGGCCACCCAGCAAGAAAGAGATTCGTTAAGTAGCCTTACCAATCACGTGGAAGTCAGCAAGAACATCTCGTTCAGCGGCGTCAAGATAAACATTGCCACTCGTAAGCATCCCATGCCCTACGACCCAGCCAACTTCACCTTCAATTACAGCCACTCACAGCAAATAACCGAGGGGCAAACCATTGTCTATGAACACGAGTATAACTGGAGGGGAGGCTTGAACTACGCTTGGAGTCCCAACTGGAAAGCCTGGGAACCATTTAAGAATCTGAAGGGCAAGAGCAAGTGGCTGGATATTATTAAAGCACAGAATCTGGCCTATGCCCCACAGAGTATTACATTTAATACGGATATCACGCGTAACTACTACGAGTTGCAAGAGCGTGATTTAGAGAGTCTTGGCACCCCCAACTCCATTCCTGCCACCTGGAGCCAGAGTTTTTTCTGGAACCGCAACTTCCAACTCCGCTGGGATATTTTCAAGGCGTTGCATTTCACCTTCCAAAGTGGCACCAGGGCCGAAATTGAAGAGCCCTACATGCAGGTTAACAAAGACCTCTATCCCGATCAGTATTCTGCTTGGAAAGACTCCATCAAGCATAGCCTCCTGCACTTTGGCCGCCCGCTGGATTACAACCAAAACGTACAGATAAGTTATAAGGTGCCCTTTGACAAGATTCCTGTTACAGACTGGCTTTCTGCCGATGTTTCTTATAACAGTAACTATTCTTGGCGTCGAGGCAGTACGCGTGAAGACGGAACCAGCCTAGGAAACACCATTAATACACAACGAAACATCAATGCAAACGGTAGGATAGACCTGGAAAAGCTATACAACCACAGCAAATTCCTGCAGGAGGTCAACAAACGCTTCTCTGCCTCAAGCGCTAAAACAGAAGCCAGCAAGAAGAAGCAGGAAAAGCAACGCCAGAAGGATGCCAAAAAGAAAGAACAGGCGAAGCAGGACAATGCTCGCGTACAAGCTGAGGAAGAGGCTATGAAGACTGGTGAGCCCGTAGATTCTATCCTTGCACGTCAAAAGGCTATTCAAGCAGGTCGTCAAACCAACAAGAATGGTATCAGCCAGAAAAAGGAACCAGAAAAGAAAGGTTTTGCTCAGGAAATAACACTGTTACCCGACAGCAATATCACCATTAACCACGGTCAGAAGAGCAAACGCCTTCGTATCACAGCCCTCGATACAGCCGGCCACGCCTTTAAGATTTATTATAAGAAGAAGGACGAGAACACGCTGGTACTTCGTAAAACTCCCGTTGACACCACCCAGATTCGTCTGAACGTTGTGGCATTACCCGAACTCTCTGAGAAGAAGTGGTTCGACTGGGCTCAGGCCGGCGCACGCTTCCTCATGTCGTTGCGCAACATCAGCATATCATACCGCAACACATACAACCTGGCACTGCCCGGCTTCCGTCCCGAGATTGGCGATTTGTTGGGTCAGGGAAAGGATAACGGCTTCCTGTCGCCGGGTATCGACTTCGGTCTGGGCTTTATTAACGACAGCTACATCGAAAGGGCACAGGAGCGTGGATGGCTGTTGGGCAGCGAGGACGGGGTATCCTCACCAGCCAGTTCTGCCACAACCGAGGATGTACAGGTTAAGATGGCAGTGGAGCCGTTTACGGATTTCAAGATAGACTTGAACATGAGCCGTACTCATAACCGCAACCGCAGCATCCAATACATGTATCGCGATGCCGACGGTCTCTTCCCCGCTACTCACAGCGGCTCGTTCAATATTACCACCATCTCTCTTAAGACTGCTTTTGCCAGCAGTGGTTCGGCTGCCAACGGATACCATAGCACTCCGTTCGAGAATTTTGTCAAGAAGCTAGATGCCTACCAACAGCGTGTCACAGAGCGTTATGCAGGCGTTAAGTATCCTGCCAGATCGGGTAAGACGGGCTATTATAATCCAGAAACCGACCTTCCAGTTAACAAGTTCGGTCCCGACGTGATGATACCCGCCTTCCTGGATGCATACACAGGCTCCAGTTCTTTGGATATCTTCCCCACCATAACCCGCATGCTCCCCAACTGGACTTTTACTTATAAGGGGTTGAGCAATCTGCCATGGGTTCGTGACCACTTGAAGAGCGTTACCCTCACACACGCCTATAAGAGCATCTATGCTGTTGGTTCTTATAACTCGTACAGCTCTTGGCTGGAGTGTATGGGAGCAGGTAACGGAATGGGCTTTGTACAAAACACCACCACAGGTGAGTATCAGCCATCATCCATGTACGACATCAGCACCGTCAGCATTAACGAAAGTTTTGCTCCGCTGATGGGTTTGAACATGACGTTCAACAACAACATGACCCTGAAGGTGGAATACCGCACCACCCGCGTGCTGAACCTCAGCCTCACCAGTGCCCAGCTGAACGAAACCGGCTCTCAGGACTTTGTCATCGGTTGGGGGTACAAAATTAACGACTTCAAGATTTCTGAACTCTTCCGTTCCAAGAGATCAGCTGCACGTCAGGAAACCAGAAATAAACTCAGAAACAAGAACGGCAACAATGCCAACAGGAACAATTCTGCTAACCAGAATAACAATAATAACAATTCCAATAACAGCAGGAGCAGCAAGAGCAACTTTGCTCACAGCTTGTCAATGCGCTTCGATTTTAGCATCCGTAACCAGGATGCCATCAAACGAGACATTCAGACGGGCCTTTGCGAGGCTACCAGCGGTCAGAAGGCGTTCAAAACCAGTGCACAGTTGGATTACTCAATAAGCCGTTTGACCACCCTCAGTGTTTATTACGATCGCCAACGCTCACAGCCATTGCTCTCCAGCACTAGCTACCCCACCGTTACCCAAGACTTTGGTATAACTATGAAGTTCTCACTGACAAGATAATTGACAACAAAGAAGAGGGTGTGCCAAAATAGGCACACCCTCTTCTTTATAATTATGTATAGCCAATGTCAATTCTCAATTAAGGTATAGCTTCCGGCAGCGTATTCCTTTGATGATGTCTCGCCTGGCAAGATAACAGTTGCTGTAGCCCCCTCGGGAATGGTAAACTTCCATATCCATTTGTCGCCCTGATACTTCCAGGAACTCTTGATGGTGCCGGCAGAACTCTTATATTCGGCATTCAGGAATCCCAAACGCTTGTCAGGAACAGGACGCATGATGATGTGCTTGAAACCTGGTTGCTTAGGATCAGCTGCAATACCTGCAACCGTCTCCCAAATCCACTCGCAGACACAGCCATAGGCATAGTGGTTGAAGCTGTTCATGCCGCGGGGACCCATTCCGCTGTCCTTCATATAGCTGTTCCAACGCTCCCAAATAGTGGTAGCTCCATTATCAATAGAATACAGCCAACTAGGATTCTTACGCTGGAAGAGCAGTTCGTAGGCGATGTCGCTCATACCGTTCTCGGTCAGGGTCTGCATCAGTATGCTGGTGCCCAGGAACCCCGTCTGCAGGCAGTTGCCATGGTCAGCGAAATTCTGACGCAAGCGAGCCAGCATAGCATCTTTAGCTGCTCCACTCACCAGCTGATTCTTGAGGGCGAAAAGAGCGGGTGTCTGCATAGTGTTAAGGATCTCTGTCTTGAAGGTTCCGTCAGTATTCAGGAACTTTCCCCTGATATAATCCTTTGCCTCTGAAAGCATTTTCTCGTAAGGGGCAGCATCACGCTCAGTGGCACGCGCCATGTCGCACATCATCCCTGCATCAATGGCCCAATAGGAAGCACTAAGGTAATTCCAATAATCAATAGTCTCGGGCTTGGGCTGTCCGTTCTCGTGGCTGCGACCGCTACAACTCTCCAACGGCTCATAGCTCAGCCAGTCGGCCCACTGATAGTTACCATTCTCGGAGGTCATGGCCGTATGCTCATACTTCGTCTCATAGATGTGATTCATGAAGCGGTTCATCGACTCCCAATTCTCCTCGACGATACTACGGTCGCCAAACTGCTTCCATACAGTCCAAGGCACAATGATACCGGCATCGGCCCAACCTAAACGCATCATATCGCCGTTTCCTTTACCATCACCCGCACCATACTGAGCCAGAGGTGCTACACCTGGGAAGGCACCTGTAGGTGACTGGGTATCCCTCATGTCTTGCATCCATTTGTGGAAGAAATGGTCAGTATTGGCAAAGAAGGTTCCCGTCTCAGTGAACACCTGCGTGTCGGCCGTCCATCCAAGGCGCTCGTTGCGCTGCGGGCAGTCGGTAGGAACACTTAGGTAGTTGGATCGCTGCCCCCAAAGGGTGTTGGAAATGAGTTTATTAACCAGTTCATTGCCCGTGGTGATGGTTCCTATTTCCATTTCCTTACTAATAGAGGTCACAGGCACACTGGTAATGCTCTTAAAAATGACATCATCGGTTGCCGTAATGGAAATAAGGCGGTAGCCAAAGAATGTATTCTGCGGGCGGAAGGTGGCAGGCTTCTTATCACCGCTAAAAGTGTATTCCAACTGCATGCCTGTGTCAGGAATTCGCAAATTCAAGCGATGTACACTACCTTCGGGACCATCCATACCACGCTTCTTGGAACCATTACCATCGTTCAGCAACTCAGAAGGCAGGATCATCAGTTGGGTTCCCTCCTTGGCACTGAAAACAAAACTGGGTACAGCAGAGCAGTTCTGACCGAAGTCCACTACCAGCGTTTCACCCTTCCGGAGCATTACGGGCTCGCCCTTCTTGTATTCCTTTTTTATAATAACCTTTCCGAAGGCATTATTGCTTGCACCTTCCACACCTTCCCAAATATATGTCCGAACAGGCTGAAGGGTAAGGTCCTCTCGCATGTAGATTTCTGCTCCGTTGGTGGGGAAAATCTGTCCCCGGAACTCATTATTCTCCTCAGGAGTACTCAAAAGTTCAGGCGTTTCATATCCCTGCTTCACACGAGCATCATAAACCTCGCCGTCGAAGATGGCCGCATGCTTTACAGGACCGGCAATACCTGCCTTCCACGTCTTGGTGTCAGTTCCGTAAAGCTTTTTGCTGCCGTCGGTGTATGTCAGCTCCAACACGCCACGGAAGGCACACTTAGTTCCAAACATTCCCCTGGTAGCGCCAGGTGTTACAATCTTGTCACCCCACCAGCCCGGCGTAACCTGTACAGAGAGTTGGTTCTCGGCTCCTGCCTTGGTAACCATAAGTTTAGTAACATCATAGGTAAAGGAACGCTTAGTCTTAAACGGATGCGTAAAACCTGGCTTCAACACCTCCTGTCCCACCAGTTTACCATTTATATATAGGTCATAAACGCCCAGACCTGCAGTCATCCATTTGGCACTGACCACCTTTTTTTCGTTCTTCACATCCGACACGAACCAGTTGGCTCCGTCGGCAGCTCTGGTTCCATCGTTCACCACTCCCTTCACAACTGGGGCATCAACAACAGAAATCCATACCGAGCAGTCCCATGCTTCGTCCTTCAGTGGTTCTGTTAGTTTAGCCACATCATTTCCGGCTGACATGTTAAGTGCAAATAGCAAACTGGCAGCAAAAGCAATCGTTTTCATATTCATTTTAATGTTAGAATTAGTTTTCTACTGCAAAAATATAATCAATTCTGTTTTTTAACCTTTAAAACTTGACATAAAACCCTAAAAAATTGATTTATGTAAGAAAAATAAGCATAATTTGTATTTTTTTTGCAAAAATGCTTGTTTTCATTGATTTATTTGTATCTTTGCGTTGCATTTTATGAAAAAAGCATTCCATTTAGGTATTATATGAAAAAGATTCTCCTTCTTGCTGCCCTTGTGTGCTGCATCTTTACGACTCTCGTCACCACGGGATGTAAACAGAAACCAGATGACGATTTCGTCATGGATACTACCACGGTGATTATTGATTTAGATTCCATAGTTTTGTATCCATTCCTTCCATGGGATGCAATGCTTGCCGACCTAAAGGTTCACTTGGATGAAAAATATGCCGATTGGACAATTGAGAACCAGGATTCTCTGATATACGATGAAGGAACAAAAAGGTGGAAGATGAACCTCGTACGGGGTAATATCCAAAATCTATATTACTTTGCAGACAAAGATGGTAATTACCTGAAATATGTTTCATTCTTGTACAAAGGCTCCATGCCACTAAAAGCTCTGAAAGACGAGGTATTACGCAACGGCTTCATCTTTAAGGGCGAGATGGATTTCCCTGGCAATGATTCCAAGGAATGTGACCTCTATCTTTCTCCGTCGGGTGCATTGGAAGTTCAGGTAGCAGGATGGGAAGACGGTAGTTGGATTCTTACTTTCCAGCCCACGGATGAAACAGACCTCCAGTATCTGGTCAAGAAAAAGAAGAAAGCAAAGAAATAACAAACAAGGAAGAGGGTGTGCCTATTTTGACACACCCTCTTCTACTTTATATTGTCATTTCTTATCTTTTGATAACCTTCCTGCCGTTAACAATATATAACCCCTTTTTCGTTAGAGAATTAACCTTGCGACCAGAGAGGTCATAGATAATCTCTTGACCCCCTTGAACTCCTTGAATCCCCATTATTCCTGTTGGGTTATAGTCATCAATGGTAGTCTGGGCCGTATTGACAATGGCACCCGTAGAGCGGTCTATAAGCAAAGCAATGACATTCAGTTTGTTTTTGTTCTGAATAAGAGTTTTGCCCGCAATGCTGGCATTGTAGCTGTATTGCAGTTCCTCGCAAGCCTGGAAGACGGGAGAAACAGAGCCTTTCATGCCATTTTCAAGCCCCCAAGCTGCAACGCCTACATGGTTGAATTCTACGCCAGTAACCTTTGAAGGAGCGTTATACCAGAATGGAATAGAAGCATAACTGCCGTTGCCACTGAGATTGTTAGCCTGTGCCCAGCTAGAACCCGAACCTTTCATTCCGTCTTGTGTCAGCACAAAACCTATGCCATAGTTGGCGTTATCATCAGAATAAACAAAACTGGTCTTAGTGTCTATCATTATGGTGCTTTTAGCTGCATTGGCCCACGAAGCACTTACCTGGATGGTTCCTGCGGCAATCTTGTTGTTAATATCGTTATTAATCTGTTTCTTCAACTCGCCAGCCGAGGGATAGATATCTTCATCCCCTCTATCGATGAATGCACTGGGGTAACCTCCTACTCTTTTTATCAGATTCTGAAATTCATTTGACTCCATAACATCGCCGCTATGAATAGCAATCAAGGACACCTTCTCGCCATAAGTCTCGTGGGCGCGCTCCATACCATCAAAACCTACAGGGCACCATCCGCACCAAGTTCCGGTGTACTCCTCAATTAATGGAGTAACAACAGGTTTCTCCAATATGGTAACAATAGTTCCTGTAGTGCTTTTCTGCTCTGAGGCATTGGCCACGCTGTTCAGACGAGTAATGGTAAATACCTTTTCGCTCTTACGGCATTCTTCATCAGCCTTGAAGGTAAGCGTTACCCGTCCTTTTTCACCCGACTTGATGGCAGGGTCAAATTTTACCAGTTTCTTCTCCAAATTTCCCCCATCAGAAGTCAGTTCGTACATCAGATTGTTAATGACATTGGTACCTGTGTTTGTAATGGTAATGGGTACTTTTACCGTTTTCCCCTTCAGAACGATGGTTGTTCCGAAATTGGAGGGTCTTGCACTGTTTTTGTCCTGCGCATAACCGCAGAATGCTGCTAATAAGGCAACAAAGAGAGTAATTGTTTTTTTCATAATGTGTGAGTGTTTATTTTAGTATTTTTTTCCCGTTTATTATATAGAGATTCTTCCTTCGGGCATTGAACCTTGAACCTTGAGAATTTGTTTTTCGTCCGTTCAGATCAAAAACATCTACGCTATGAATTAAAGTTTTTGTATTTCGAATGGACGTCTCAACTTCTCCGTTTACAAATTGGATGAAGACTGTTCTGGTGCTACTATTAAACTGCACAGTAAGCCTGGCAATAAGCAAGCCATCTCCGGTTATATTAGTAGCATCAAACAGGACCTGAACATTCGGCCCGGGACTAAAGGTTTTAGTCAGCAAATCCCTACGAACCAATGTACATTCTCCCCCCATACACCACTGAATGGCAGATGCGTTTAGCGTATTGGACATAATTTGCAAATTTGCCGTAACAACTCTTTCTAAGGCAGTAGGACAAATTAACACTAACCCTTCTTGAGAGGCTATACTGGGATTGGTCTCACAAGACATCTCACCAAAGAAATCCTCCTCGGCCATAATGGTTACAATAGCACTATCCGTTAAACTCTCACCTTTATACTTAAACACAAGGTCCTTAGCTTTAATCGCTACATTAGCGAGTAAAAACGTCGTTAAAAGTAATATTTTTCTCATAATCACAATTTTAATTCATAATTCACGGTTAGCGAGCACAGCGGTAGCAAATGCTTCATTCTTCATTCTTCACTCTTAACTTCCCCTTCGCCGCTTGCAGCACCCCTTCATTATTATATACAAATGCTACTATGCCTAAATTATCCGTTTCCCATTCATCTTTAAGTTCATAAGTAAACGGCGTATCTTTCCATTCGCCCTCATTAACGGTGAAGTCATCGCCCCAGAGACCATTCACAACAGCTCGTAGCACATGATTATGTACATATTCGATGTTGACTTTACCGTCTGGCATCATCTGCATAGCTGTAATACTATCTTCTACCAGCCACACCTGCAATTTACCCTCAACTTGCCCGTCTGTTCCGTGTGAACTAACATTAATAAAAATTTGTCCGTCATTCAATGTAGCATCTACGAACAGTTGCAAAGGAGCGGCCTTTGCCATCTCCTCACGGACCTTCGCGGACCAGTCTGTATATTTGACAGCACCATGACGATTCACCAAACCAACGGGTTGATATTCCAGCCCCCAATGGGTAAAGTAATCATCGCCAGCCTTAGTGGCCAACCCCACAAACTTGGCATTTCCGGCAAAACCTAACGGACCTCCGTGAATGCCCACAGCAATGAAGGCAGTATCTCCGTAAGTCTTCTGCAGTTCTTCTATCACCTCAGTACCTAACGGGCAGTTCACACAGCGCTGACCAGTAAAATCCTCCAGTAGCACTACCCGCTTAGCCGGATCAGGCTTTACATAGATAAGGCGTTCTTCCTCACCGATGTATTTGCAAGACATCAGCAAGGAAAGTAAAAGAGATACTTGAATAGTGAATAATTTACTGCTCATAACCTTAAAACCTCATAACCTTAAAAGTTATAGTTATAAGAAAGCGTGAAGCCTGTTGTAGCAGGAACATACCTGCACACACCGCCCGAACAGTTGTAACCGGCACGTGTACGCCCATATCCAGCTTGTATGCGGTGTGATTTAATATTAAACGTCACCAGTCCCTGATAGTAATGCGTCTTCGTTGAGCCGTTGTTCCACATATCGCTGACAGTAAACATCCAATGGGGAGCCAACGAAAGTTCCAAAAGGCCGAACAACCAGTCGCCCTGATCGTCTGCCGTCTGCAGATACTGCAACTCGGAGCGCAGTTTCACCTTAGGAGCCAACTGGAAAAGTCCGTCGGCAATGAAGATGTTGGAGCGTATCATTCCGCCCGACCCTTCTATCACTGTCTTGTTGTATCGTTGGTTCATATACATCAGGTTCAGTTTGATGCTTTTGCTTAACTTACGCGAGAGCTGCACGTCTATGTCCTGATAATAGGTAACTCCCTGCCAACGAACGTGCGAGAAGTTGGCCTTAATGTTCATGCCGTACTTTCCGCCAAGGGCTGTTTTACGCTTAAAATTATAGCCTGCTTCAGCTTGCCAAGCCCATTCTCCATCAGCCAGTTGTGTTGCATAGGGATAAAGGGCTGCCAATGCGTAGGCCTGGTCTTGCGTAAAGGCAGGCAGATGATTGATGAATGATGACGTTCCCAATTGGGAGCGCTTACTGCGGAACGACATATTCTCACTCCTTTTAACTTGCAGCAGCACGCTCAGTCCCTTCTTAGAATAGGAGCCAGAAGCCATTGCCGCAGAACCGCGGTCATAGTTGTAGCCATTGTCAAACGAGGGGTCCTGGCCTTTTTGTGCATATTCCAGCAACAAATTCCACGGTCCCTTGTTCAAATTGGCTCTTATATCCCATGCATTCACAAATTCGGGAAGGTTGTACATGTGGGTTGGATCGGCATAGATTTCTTCTTTTTTTTCATATTTATTAACCCAAGAACCACCCAGCATCAGTCTGGTATCTGTCAGCTGTAAGCGAGGAATCCATTCATCCAGATGTAATTCCACATCCGCCCCACTGACTACCGATTTGTTCCATTCCCAATAACGGCGCTGCATTCCACAGAGTGCCTTCACACTGATGCCTTTATACGGCTTTACCACTACCCTACCTCCCAGCAGCGCATTGTCTATGCCCAAGGAGCGTTCCTCGTATGTACGGAGTGTAAAACCCGAGCCAAACTGCTCGTAAAACGTTCCGCCTGTAAGTTCCACACATCCCAAACGTCCTTTCAGCCAAAAGTTAGGCACACCCCAACCCTTAAAGTCATTCTCGAATCCAGGGAGCGGATGCTCCAAATATTCGAATCTGGCACCAGCATCTACTTTGCTGCCCTGTAACAGAATGTCGGCATACACGTTAGCCTGGAAAGCCTCTTCCTTCAATGCGCCTGTCCGTTCATCATTTTGTGGAACCAGCATATCCGTCTGAACACTCCCGCTCACGGTAATATTCTTTTGCTCCTGAGCACAGAGTGTCCCTATTGAACATTCAACATTCAACATTGAACATTGGCCAGCAAAAGGCAGGAAGAGAGATAACAGAATACGACCGTATTTCATAATAGAAAAGGATTACCCACGATGCAAAGCTTATTTCTTCTCTCCTCCTTTGGGGGAGTTGGAGGGGGCTAATTCTCTCACTTTCTCAATCAGTTCCTCCTCGGCACCATCCGTATATCCATTATGCTTATAAACAATGTTTCCTTTGCCATCCACAATCAGCACGTAAGGAATCATCTGAATCCCAAAAGCACGCTTCAAGTCTCCATTAGGGTCCAGCAGCACCTCATACTCCCAACCGTGATTATCCACCAGGGGCTTTACCTTATTTATATTTTGTGCCTGGTCTATGCTCACGGTAATGATTTTCACACCAGTCTCCTCCCGCCAGTCGGCATAGACCTCATGAATGGCATCCAACTCCCGATTACAGGGTTTACACCAAGTAGCAAAAAAATCAATGATAAAAGGTTTACCTCCGTTAGACAGCGTATCCGTCTGCACCGTCTTGCCGTTAATATCCTTCAAGGAAACTTTAGGCAACTGGGCCTGAACGGCTTGTGCGCCCAAAAAAATTAAAAATAGTACCAATACCTTTTTCATACTGTGTGCTTTCTTTATTTTGCGATGCAAATTTATGATTATTTTTCGGGAAAAACGAAATAAAAATCTGATTATTTTTGTTCTTCTCACACTTATTCGTATTTTTGAGACCAGAATATTAACTGTTGAATTAAAATCAGAACAACCATGAAGCGATTATTTACATTAGCGATAACCATCGCCGTATGCTGTGCATCACAGGCACAGGAGAAAAAAGAGTACCCCAAGCCAGAACCCATGCGTCCAGGAATGTCGGAATACTGGACACCTCAGCCCAAAGTAGTTACGCCTGGCGACATCAAGACCAATACCGCTCCCAACGATGCCATTGTGCTTTTCGATGGGAAAGACCTCTCTGCCTGGATGAATTCCGATGGTGGGAAAGCCGAATGGACCGTTAAGAACGGCGTAATGACAGTCGACAAGTCGAAGGGTGACATTCTTACCCGCCAGAAGTTCGGCAGTTTCCAACTGCATCTGGAGTGGTGTGTACCACAGGGCATTACAGGCGAAAGTCAGGCAAGAGGCAACAGCGGCGTCTTCCTGCAGGATATGTACGAGGTGCAGATTCTCGACTGTTACCAGAACGAGACCTACGTGAACGGTATGACGGGAAGCATCTATAAGCAGACACCCCCATTGGTGAACGCCATGCGTAAGCCGGGCGAATGGAACGTATATGACATTATCTATACAGCTCCCATCTTCAAGGAAGACGGCACATATCTCTATCACCCATTCGTGACGGTAATTCAGAACGGAATTGTCTTGCAGAACCATACCGAGATACAGGGCACCACAGAGTACATCGGCTTCCCACGTACCGTTAAGCACGCCGATGGGCCCATCCGTCTGCAATCTCATGGCGACCCCAGTCAGCCCATCAGTTTCCGTAACATTTGGATTAGACCTTTATGAATTATGAATTAACCCGAAGGGCCTTCCTGCGTCAGTCGGCTACAGCGCTGGCCGCAGGCATCCTTCTACCCAATACGCTATATGCAGTAACGGGGTCTCCCCGACCAGTTGCTGCCAGCGACCGTTTGAATGTCGCCCTTGTGGGCTGTCGTTCCATGGGATGGTATGACCTTTCAGACATCATGAAATACCCAGGTACCAGTTGCGTTGCCCTATGTGATATAGATAGCGGTATCTTGTCCAATCGGGCTGCCGAGGCCGAGAAGAACTGGGGCAAACGTCCTGCCTGTTATGGCGATTACCGAAGGATTCTGGAACGAGACGATGTAGATATCATCATCATAGGAACACCCGACCATTGGCATTGCAAAATAGCCGTTGATGCCTGTTCAGCGGGGAAAGATGTATATGTGGAGAAGCCTTTGGCCAACAGCATTGCCGAATGCGATGCTATGGTAGCCGCGGCCCAGCGGTACGGTCGTGTGGTACAAGTAGGCCAACAACAGCGAAGTGCTAATCTCTGGCACAGCATGAAGGAGTACATCGATAGCGGAGCCTTGGGGCATATCGGTCGTGTTAATGTATGGGCCAACTTCACCTATGCTGCCATCCTGAACCCCGCTATGGACGGCCCTGTACCCAAAGGTGTCGACTTCGACATGTGGCTTGGCCCAGCACCAAAGCGAAGCTTCAATGCATCACGTTTTCATGGTTCCTGGCGTATGTTCTGGGACTATGGCGGAGGCTTGCTCACCGACTGGGGCGTGCATCTGCTGGATATGGCTTTGTGGGGAATGAATGTCAAGGATATGCCTCAACGTGTAATGGCTGCCGGAGGAAATTATGTATATCCAAATAATTTTGCCGAGACGTTCGACACTCTCAGCGTCACCTATCAGTTCCCCCAATTCCTTATTCAGTGGTCAAATATGACTATAGAATCAGGTCCTTATGGTCGGAACTACGGCCTTGAGTTCAAGGGAACCAACGGCACCCTCATTGCCAATCGCGAGAGCTGGGAGGTGATTCCGGAAGCAGGCAAACTGGAGGCAAAACTTGTAAAGCCGTCCAACAACGACCATCTGGATCATACCAATAATTTCATGGAGTGCGTGAAGCGTCGCGATATGCAGACCGCCTGCCCCATTACCAACGGCAGTTTTTGTGCCAAGTATGCCCATATCGGCAACATTGCAGCCCGTACCCATGAGATGCTGACCTACGACGATGCCAAGCATACTTTCCACAACAAGGCGGCAGACCATTTCATCACCCCCAGCTACCGCAATCCATGGAAGTTATAAAACATAGCGGGTATCGCATTTTCTGCACTATCCGCTTTTCTTTACTAACAGAACAATTAGATGGAACAAAAATTTGGGAAATAGTATTGACCTTCAGGTGCTGCGTGAGTTCTGCGAGCCTCTTTTCTCTGCGTCACGCCCAATTACCTGAGCACCATCCGCAAGGATATCACGTTCGAAGCGAAAAAATAGCGCCACTTTCTTTAAGTAGTTTAAGACTTTCACCCTCGGCATCCGATTTCCAGGCTTTGCCGAGTTTTTTTGTGATTTTATTTTGTAACTTTACGGGTGAAAATGAGGGGGTTAATGAAAAAAGTTGCGTTATTCTTAAACATCTTCCATTTCCAGTACCCAATCGTAATTTTTCACCCAGCGCCAGACGGTGGCGCGGGAAAGGTTTGTCATGTTGTGGATTTGCGAATTGGTCAGGCCGCCGTTGTTATGGGCGAAGCGTCCGACCTGTGCGAGTCAAAACGCGCTGAGAATATCTGATTGCGTTCAACGACAAATGAAAACAAGGGCGGGCAAAGGCAAAATAAATAAAACACAATGCCCCACCATCAAGACATACAGAAACAATCATCCCTCTCGACCCAGAAGGGGAGAGGGATGAGTATGTCATTCGCAGAACATCTGACGGAGCACATCTTGCAACTCAGCTTGCTCGTTGGGCGTAAGTGTTGTAATCCTCTTTTTCAACCGACTCTTGTCAACCGTCCTTATCTGGTCGGTAACAATCTCACCATCGCGCCCGTCTATTTGGCAACCAATTGGTCATCTCCTTGCTTGTGTGCTTTGCGCGCCGCAGCAGACCAACCTTTCCGTACGGCAGACTTGCTTACGGGAACTTCGGGAAATACAGCCCGACGGATATCACGAAGAGCGGTGAGTGTCTTCTGCATCGCCACCTCGCTGTCGAAGATTGGATTAAGTTCGCGGAGTAGTTCCGCACGTAAACGTAATGTTGTCATAATGCACTTGTTTTATGGTTTCTGACAGCAAAGGTACGAAGAAAAGTTGAAAAGTTAAAAAGTTTAAGAGTTAAAACATCATAATGGACAAGAAATAAATAACATAACGTCGAACCCTCAAACGAAGAAAAGTGTCATGAGTCCATAAAAGAAATATCCATAATTATTTGGGTGTCATAGAGAATAATAACTTTGCAGCCATAAATGTTTCAATTTTTATTATTATGACAAATAGTGCAACTATGCAAGGCGTTTATGTAAATGTTCCAGCCGTAGATTGGTCGCTTTTCCGCGAACTCATTCGCAAGTTTGGTTGGAAGATTGAGACCCGTGAGCAGATGTTGGACCGCTTCATTAGCAGTCGTCCCGCCGAACCAACGCTCAGCGAAGAGGAAATCATGGAAGAAGTGAAAGCCGTAAGATACGACAAGTAGAGTATGAAGGTCATCATTGATGCCGACTATATTGTCAGCGGAGATGCAGACCTTACAGACCTCAATCAGCACGGCCATACAAAAATCCTAAAACTTGCTGACTTCAAAGCCACGATGCTTAAATAATAATAATAAGGTAAAAGCATATAGCGGATAGGTAACACTATCCGTTTTTTGTACTAACAGAACAATTTGATGGAACAAAGGTTTGGCAATAACAGTATTGACCTTCAGACGCTGCGGGAGTTTTGTGCCTCTGACATTCTATTCTTTCTGGGTTGATTTATAGGTTGATATGGCATGTTTCCGTTTTGCCAGAAATGTTACCTCTGTTTCTTGCATGTTTGGGTAATATGTCGTATTTTTGCGGCTAAACTTAGCTATAATGAAACACGGGATAAGGATATGTTTGTTTTTGTTGACTGTCTTTGCCATTATGGCATGTACAGATAGTCGTAAAGTGGAGATTATCCGTCAGGCAGAGTCTTTGATGCAGGATCAGCCTGATAGTGCGCTGCATCTGTTGCAGACGATAGACCGTCATACACTCCGTGGGGAGACGCTGGCCCGCTATGCCCTTATCTATTCCATAGCACAGGATAAGAGCGGGCTGGATGTCAGCAGTGATTCCCTGCTCCGCATAGCGTATGAGTTCTATTGCCAGCACCCAGAAGATTCCCTTTATGCCCTCAGCCAGTATTATATGGGAAAGTATTTACATCTTACAGCACAGACTGATAGTGCCTATGCATGTTTGTTAAAGGCAAAAAATACTTCCGAGGAAGAAGAAGACTATTATACTGCTTATTTGGCAACAGACAGAATGCGCAGGATTGCAGAGGTTTCGGATACGGCTTTGTGTCTTAACTTTGCAAAAGAAGCTTATCGGCTATATCAAAAGCAAGGTGCCAATAATCCTGTCAATGAGGCATATCTTTTAATTGGTATTGGTGACACTTATTGCAGACGTGGTGACGGTGATTCCGCTCTACATTATTATAATATAGCACTTGATAAAGCAAAATCGGTTTGCGACTCTGTCGCAATCTCTATTGTTTTCCAGAATATCTCTTGTTGTTATTGGGAAAATAAGCAATATAATATTGCTCTGGACTATGCCCAGCAAGCTAATAATTATCGGGGGTACTTAGACGAGTCACTTGCAATGCTATTTGCGCAATGTTATATAGAGGAAGGTGAGTATAATATAGCAAAGCAGTATATGAATGCACAACCTCTCTCAGATTCTAAAGAAAACCAACTTGTAAGATTAAGAATACAACATAGGTTTAGTGCAAAAACTGAAGATATTGATGCTACTCAGGAGTATTTCGATTCTGCCATTGATGTTGCTGCAGACATGTATCTAAATACCCAGAAAGACAAGCTTGAACTTCAACGTAGGAAATTGCATGAGGAAATGGAGCGTCAGCGGGCAGAATTGCGTGAGAAGATATTTGCATTATGCTTATGTTTCTCAGTTGTCCTTCTAGCACTCATCGTATGGCTCTTTATTAAATATCATCGTGCAAGGAAAATTGAAAAGGAACTTTTTGGTGCAGAGAAAGAACGACTTCTTGCTGAGGAAACGATGCTTCGTAAGGAGAAAGCACATAAAGAGCAAATAATGGAACAAACCCGTTTTTATGTAAAAAAGATGGTTGGTGTTCTGCGCAAGTTAGAAGAGTACAGACGAGAAAAGGCTTTACAGGAACAAAAGGACAAAGAAAACAGTCCCAAAAGTAAGGGTGGCAAGAAAGACAAAATCCAAATGAAGATAGACGAAAAAGACTGGACTGAGTTACAGGCTTATCTTGAGGCATGTGATGATTCTTTTGTTACTCGTTTCAAAGAGCAGTTTCCTGATATTTCTAAAGATGATTATCGGCTTTGCCTATTATTGCGTTGCGGTTTTACCAATTCAGACCTTGAAATGGTTTATTTAAATGGTATGCAGGTTATAAAGAACAGGCAGAACTTGGCAAAGGAAAGATTAGGTATAACTGGAAATAATTTCTCTCTAAGGCAGTATATCATGCAATTTTAAACCCTATTTTCTCTTGTTTTAGCATCAGAAAATGAAAATTGTTACTCCTTCTCGCAGGGAGATGTAATTTTAATACCCTGTGTATTAGTATTTTATATAGAGATTTTATTAATAAATTGTTGTTACCGTTTTTCCTTGGTTCGTATTTGATAAGCCCATAACTTTGCGGCGTATTTATCAAAATAATTAATAAAAACAAGGAAAAATGAAAATCAAAATTTTCTTATTCGCTCTTTTCGTGAGCATGAGTTCAGTTCTTCCATCCTATTCAATAGGAACAAGAGTTATTTCTGCCGACAGTATCTGGGTGGGAAAAGATGTTACTAATACAAAAGAATATGGAAATGTGATTTTTGGTCCAGGTAAGATCTCGCTAAAAGCAAAGTCTGTGATAATCAAGAATTCCACAAATGTGTCATTAGCTACGAAACTAAATGTGGGAAAATAGTTAGAAATTATACAAAGAGAATAAATTATGTTTAATATTCAGAAGTTTCTATATGATTTTCTTTCATAATAGTTGTGTATATATTTTTTTCCTCGTATCTTTGGTGAATACTTAAAAAAAGAGCCAAATGAGATCACAAAGAAAAGCCGTTCTTTTTTTTACAGCCCTTGTTTCTTTAGTCACATATGGGCAACTATTCCATTCCCTTGAATTGAAACCAGAAATAGGCGAGCGACAGGGCGAATTTTCGCAACCCAGAATGCATATTGAAGGCGACAGACTATACGTCTGCACGAACAGGGGACTTTACACTAGAGATTTATCCAACAACGATGGTTCGTGGCTGCTTGCGGGTTTCGAGAATATACCGTTACAGGACTATGTTCGCAGGGACAACGACATTTTAGCACTGCGTTATAATAAGGGCGGCGGTTTCCTACTCCTTTCGCAAGATGATGGGCTGACTTATAAAGATGTAACGCCTGAGATCTTCTGTGACGAGAAGTGCGAAATCCTACCCTGTCTTGTCCAGCACCCCACAGACCCAAACACGTTACTTACTTCATCACTCTACTGGGGCATATTCCGTTCTACAGACTTCAGCCAAACATGGGAGAATCTGACAGAATCCTTCTACACAAATCGTAGTGCATCGTTCATCGGTTTTCATCCGAAAAGCCCGTCTGTCATTTACAATAGCGGAGAAGGAGAGACGTTTAAAGGTCATATCAACATCAGCTACGATGCAGGTCAGACTTGGAACGACCATGGTGAATCACTTGGTTTCCATGGTGACAACTGTGTGCACCGTCCCGCATTTCACCCTACAAATCCCAATTATTGGGTAGTGGGAGGGGAAGGTGTTATATACACAACTACTGACAATGGACATACTTGGAACTGTCAGAATTTCTGGGACGATGCTAAACGCTCAGCCTATTGGTACTTCTCAGCTTTCGACGAAGAGCACCCGGATACTATATATATGGTAGGAAATACAACAGGTAATTTGGGTGCTATTAAAGTTATGTATTCTACAGATGGTGGCATATCGTGGAGTATTCCACAAACAGAGCCCAGAAAGAAGGCTTCAATAGAACGTATAAATGATCTGCTTCAATATGGTGATAAGCTCCTGATTTATACAGAGAGTGATGTATATGCGTTATCCAAGGCCGACTTAATTGAGCAAACCACTTCTATCAATGAAATGAAAAATGAAGGAGTGAAAAGTGAAAAATATAATGATGCAATCTACGACCTCAGTGGGCGCAAAATAGCCAATGGCCAAAAGCCAATGTCCAAGGGTTTATATATAGTGAATGGGAAAAAGGTTGCGGTGAAATAAGCTGATGTATGATGTATGATGGAAGATGGAAGATGTGAAATATACCTTAGGCGTTTGACTGTCCTCGCTGCTCGCCCTCTCATAAAATTACTGAAATGAAACATCTGACACCATATCGCCAAAACGAAATATTCCTCTCGCCGGTGAGGGGGAGAGGGATGGTATATGGGGGTGGAATAAACAAATAATTTGCATATAATAACATGATGTCGAACCCTCAAACGAAGAAAAGTGTCATGAGTCCATAAAAGAAATATCCATAATTATTTGGGCATCTTAGAGAATAATAGTACCTTTGCGCCCAGATTTTTGTGATTATGGAGCTATGACAGCTTTCTTGTAAACTTCCGAACAACGCCAAAATTTAGTTTCAAAAAGTAACACAAAGGAAGATTGTCTGCCTGCTCACACCATATGGTGTGGGCATTGGCGGTATAGGCATCTTTGTGTTGGCTGATTGGCGTTGGCCAGGAAGTTTTGTCGTTATTGTACCAATAATGCCCCACTTTTTTTCCAGAAATCACAGAATGTACATTATCGATAAGTTTTGTATAATTGGTAAAAAGAACACATAAATATGAATTACAATAACGACGAGGATAGCATCGATGAATTGAATCGCCTGCTTGAAGGGCTGCATCAAGCGGGCTATGACCAACATTTCAGCCACCTACAAATAGTATATGTATCGTCAGGTGCACAGCACGTGGATAAGATTGAAACGCAAAGAATCGAGGTCTGTCCCCCAACCCATCTCCAAAGGGCGAGGGGAGAAGATAACTCTGAAAAAGCCAATAGCCTACCTAACGAACTCTGTACCGAGGCGGCAATGGTACTATGGAGGAAGGCGCAGGAGGCGGGGTATGTCGACGAGAACTTTCAGCCTACAATCTCCCGAACGCTATCAGCTATTCTGGCCTTCGAGATGGCTGTTCGGCTGGATATAACAGAGAAGTGGAAGACTTTTGAAGGACTATGGAATCGGCGAAATATGTATCGCGACTATTACAAGGCTCTCAACATGCAACAGGCGTTGACGTTTCAGGATGAAATAAAGCGTATTTTCCGATAAAAACAACACATTTAGGGGGTGGGTTGTACCCGCTACATGTAGCAGCCATGTAGCGGGTTTTTATTTCTGCCTATCCGTACCTTTGCATCGTTGATCAACATAAGAGTTAATGAGGCGATAACGGA
>JAFXZY010000085.1 GCA_017541025.1 Bacteroidaceae bacterium
ATGAAAAGAGAATTCAAGGATTTAGTCACTTTTGAGCCATACGAGTACTTGAACAGCGAAATCACAGGAGACTACGACAAGGCCCATGCCGTGAAATGCGTGAACGGCACTTTCGTCGGGACCGAGGAACACGGGGTCGCGTCGTGGTTAGGCATCCCCTACGCGAAGCCGCCCATTGGCAAGCGCCGCTTCAAGGCGCCGGAATACGTGGACGAGGGCGATCGGGTCTTTGAGGCCAAGTACTACGGAAAGTGTGCCTTCGGCGCACACGGCCAGGGGGACTGCATTCAGAAACTGACCTCTGAGGACTGTCTATACCTGAACATTTGGCTCAACACCGACGACAAGACCGAGAAGAAGCCGGTGATGGTCTGGATCCACGGCGGGTCGTACATTATGGGCTCGGGCTCGCAGGCCTCATACAGCGGAGCCAACCTCGTTCAGAAGCAAAGTGACATCATTCTGGTGAACATCAACTACCGCCTGAACATGTACGGCTTCATGGACTTCTCCTCGGTGCCCGGCGGAGAAAACTTCAAGACGGCGTCCTGCAACGGCCTGCTCGACCAGGCTATGGCGCTCAGGTGGGTACACGAGAACATCGCCGCTTTCGGTGGCAACCCCGACAACGTGACCATCTTCGGGCAAAGCGCCGGCGGCGGCTCTGTCTCCATTCTGCCGGTCTTAAAAGAGGCGAACCAGTATTTCCACAAAGTCATCGCCCAAAGCGGCTCCACTGGCTTGGCCTTCCCGGTCGACTGCGAAGCCGCACAGGGCAAAACCAAGGCGCTGCTGGAGTACACTGGCTGCAAGACCATGGACGACATCATGGCGCTGAGCGAAGATGAGCTCCAGAAAGCGTATGTGGAAGCGGTCGCCAAGTTCACGTCCTGTCCCTATTACGGAACGGAGGTGCTCCCCGAGGCGCCCATCGAGCTGTATCGGAAAGGCTACGCAAAGCACATATCCATCATGGCAGGAAGTACTTCCGACGAAGCCAGGCTGTTCATGGGCGAAGGCGTGGATTTGACTTTGGAAGAGCAAAAGATATTCGCCCAACGCGCCGTGGGCGACGCAGTCCCGTATCTGAAAGAAGAGGACAAAAAGTATTACGAAGAATTCCAGCGGGTCTGCAGGGACCAGGAGCCGGGACTGATGGAGACGGAGTTCATCAATGAAATCATGTTCAGGATCCCCATGCTCCAGCAGCTTGACGCCCAGAGTGCGTTCAACAAGACATTCTGCTACTACTGGTCCTACCCGAGCAGCAATGCGGATATGGGAGCGGCACATTCTGTGGAACTCATTTTCGTGTTCGACATTCGCTGCCTCGGGACGAACAGCCCCTTCAACGGCACGAACATCTCCGAGGAAATCTACGCGGCCGTTCAGCAGATGTGGACCAATTTTGCGCGCTGCGGCAACCCGTCGACAGACCAGATCGAGTGGAAGGCGTACTCGGCCGATGACCAGAACGTTCTGGACATCGCCGGACCAGGTGACATACATGTCAAGAAGGGATTTCTGGCCGACCAGTACAAGGCCGTGCTCCCCTTGCTCGGCTACTACCAGTTCATGGACAAGTTCTTTACCCCCCGCTACCTTTTAGACATCGTCGCCGCACGCAAGTAAGAAAGAGAGAACGGATATGTTTGAAAGAGAAAATAAGAAACTGGAAGAGTTTTACAAGAAAAAATCCGATCTGGAACAAAGGCTGCAGAAGGATTTAATAAGAAACGGGATTGCCCACCTGCCCTGCAAAGTTAGCGGAGTTGACGATATCCTCAGTAAATTCAGTACGCCAGGCATAGAGTCCTTGGACGGGGAATTCGCAGATGCACTATTGAATACAGTAGATTGCATTCCGCAGGAGTATCCGCTGATACTTGAAATACACGGCCCCAAATTTACAGAAGAAGAGAAGGGAATGATTACTGAGGCCGTTATATCGGACGCTGATTATATGCTGGGGAAAACGGAAGCGGAAAACAGACATCACAGGAAAGTGTTCTGGGGGATGGTCGCTGGAACCGTAGGATCGGGAATCTTGCTTGGCACTCTCAAACATTTTGTTGATGAAGTACCCCTTGAGTTTTTCTATGTATTGTTCTGGCTCTTTGCCGATGCCCTGGTCCGGTATGTTTTCATAGAGCATGGAGATTACAAAAACGAGAAGATCCGGGCTGGCAGGATTGCCAGCATGAAAGTGGAATTTGTGGAAGGAGAATAGGGAGTGATGAAAGAATCGGCATACAGACTACCGGAGAGTTATTCCTTCAAATCCATTTGGAGGATAACTTTCCCTATCCTTGTAGCTCTGGTGATGGAAGAGTTGCTGGGCATGACCGATACGGCCTTCTTGGGCCGAGTAGGAGAGATTGAACTGGGAGCTTCGGCCATTGCAGGCGTATATTTCACCATTCTGTACATGCTTGGATTTGGCTTCTCCATCGGGGTCCAAATCATCATCGGCCGACGCAATGGGGAGGCTTGCGAAAGTGGAACTGGCTTCGGTGCCATCGGACGTGTTTTCTGGCAGGGCGTATGGTTTCTTGCGGCCTTAGCACTTCTGACCATGGTCTTTTCGTATTTTCTGACCCCGCCTCTTCTTCGGGGGATCCTGCGGTCGGAGAATATTTTTGAGGCTGCAGTTGTCTATGTGAACTGGCGGATTCCGGGATTGCTCTTTGCCTTTATGACAGCATTGTTCCGTGCTTTCTATGTAGGGACACGTGAAACGGCGAGTCTCACTTGGAATTCCATCGTGCTGGTAAGCAGTAATATCTTTTTGGACTGGATGCTCATCTTCGGTCACCTGGGTGCGCCAGCAATGGGTATTAAGGGTGCCGCTTTGGCATCGACCATATCGGAAGGTATTTCCTTACTCTTCTTTGTCGTATGGGCCTTCTTTACAGCCGATAAAAAATATGGCCTGCAAAAGATGGTCAAACCAGTATGGACGGAGCTTAAACATACGTTTTCCACTGCCTCATGGGTAATGGTGGAATACGTTCTGAATATCTCCGTATGGCTGCTTTTCTTTCTCTTTATCGAGCATTTGGGTGAGGAGCAGCTGGCCATCGCCAACATCGTGAGGAGTATCTCCGAGGTACCCTTCGTTTTCTCGGCGGCCTTTGCCTCTACAGCGGCAACGCTGGTGAGCAACATCATCGGTGAAGGCCATCCTGAAGGCGTGCTTCCCGTTATCCGGCGAGTACTTATGCTCTGTACCGTAACGATGTTGCCGCTATTGGCGGTATTCGCCATTTTCCCGCACCAGATTATCGGCCTGTTTACCGATATTCCTTCCCTGATCCAGGGGGCCGTTCCCACCCTGTGGGTGATGTGCGCGGCCATGCTGCTCACCCTACCGTGGAATGTGTATCTTCAGTCGGTTGCGGGAACGGGAAATACACGTGTCTGTCTCCGAGTCGATGTGGTGGCCCTTTGCATCTATGCCGTCTATTGCACCATCATTATCGGTATCCGTCAATCGGACATAGCCGTATGCTGGACTGCCGATGGCGTCTATTCGCTTTGTGTCTGGATCCAGTGCGCCGTGTACATTCACAGGAGAAAGTGGCGCAACAAGACTATTTAACCATAATTAATTGAACAGTTCGCTATATATGCAACGTAACCACCATCACCAATGGTGAGGAAGTCTATAAAGCTTAAAAATAACAAAAAAACGCAAACTATGGATATTCAAGAGATTAGAGACGCACTGCACGGCATGTACGGCGGTGTGAACAAGCCGATTACCGACGGTCATTACGACGCATCGCTGGCTGTGAAGTGTATCAACGGTACCTTTGTTGGCAGAAAGACGGAGAATATCACGGTCTTCAGAGGTATTCCGTATGTCGGCAAGCAACCTGTCGGGGAGCTGCGCTGGAAAGCCCCGGTGGACATTGTCCCGGATGACGGTGTTTATGAGGCCTATTACAATGCGAAAAGTGCTTACGGTAATGGACAGCTGGAGACGGGTTCCCTTTACTATATGGAAGAAGATTGTCTGTATCTGAATGTATGGAGATCGGATGATGCTCCTGCTCAGAAAAAACCGGTTATGGTATGGATTCATGGCGGAGCTTTCGAGGCAGGCGGAACCATTGACCCGATGTTCGATTGCTTCAATTTGGTGAAAGAGACCCCCGACGTCATTTTCGTTACCATTGCCTATAGACTTGGCGTGATGGGCTTCCTGCATCTGTCTCACCTTCCGGATGGTAAGGATTACCTAGACTCACAGAACCTGGGACTTTTGGATCAGGTAATGGCGCTGAAGTGGGTACACGAGAATATCGCAGGCTTCGGTGGCGACCCTGACAACGTGACCATCTTCGGTGAATCTGCAGGTGCTGCCAGTTGCACCCTGCTTCCGCTGATTCCAGGCTCCCATCAGTATTTCAAACGGCTTATTGCAGAGAGCGGTGCCGTCAACCAGACGAGATCCCCGGAAGAAGGTATCGAATGTACCAATAAACTAATGGAAGTGCTCGGCTGCAAGACCGTTGCCGACCTCCTGAAAGTCGATGGCGACAAGCTCTTGGAAGCCTCTGCAGTACTCTTTGTACACCAAATACCTGAAAGAGACGGAAAGATTTTACCCACAGACACCTTTGAGGCATACGCCAACGGCGCAGCGAAGGATCTGGAGATATTGGTGGGTTGCAACAAGGATGAAATGGACTTCTTCGTGTCCAGTTTCGGAAAGGAAGGCTGGGACAACTTTATTGCTGCGCGCAAGCAGGAGAAGTTTGCCCAGTTGCCAGCTGACGAGAAAGCATTGGTGGAGAGCTATATGAAAGATGTGAAGGGCGACTACTACCAGCCTGACAGCTGCCTATTCAGCCAGAGTTGGTTTATTGCGCCGATCATCAGATTGTCGGAGGAGCAGACCAAGGGTGGTGGAAGATGCTACACCTATTACTTCACGCCGGAGTCTCCCGACCCAATCATGAAATGCGGACATGCCATAGAACTTTCGGTCGTATTCAATCATCCGGAGTTCACCGCAGACACGGGACGGGCATTCGACGAAACCTTTTGCAAGACCATGCGCAAGATGTGGGTGCAGTTCGCCAAGACCGGCAACCCGTCGCTCAGCGCTGAAATCTCTCCCGATGGCAAGGCCAAAGAGTGGCCGCTATACGACTTGAAAGACAAGCAAGTGATGGTGCTCGATGAGTTTGACATCCATCCGGCAAAAGAATCCGAAAAGAAGATTGTGGATTGGGAAAGAACCTATTTCTTGACCAAGTATTATATGCTTTAACATAAAAACAAAAGAACATGAAAAGAATGAATTTATGGGCGTTTGTTGCTACCATCATCTTCAGCACCGCGACCCTCACTGGCTGCAAGAAGGAAATTCCAAACAACAACAATTCAAGCAACAACCAGTGGGGTGCAGAGACGCTTACCTTCAAGGTGAATAATTCCTCTGACGTGTTTATTATGAAAAAAGTGAAAGGTGGGGATTACTCGATGGAGTATATGTACGAAAGCCAAGTGACGACCGTTACAGGAAGGCTCTCTGACTTTTACATCTGTCCCGTCGAGGTGACCAACAAACTTTGGAGCGCTGTTATGGGATGGAAACCCGAAGGACAGTCAAACAATGGCGACTCATACCCCGTCAGTAATGTGAACTACTACGACATCGTCAAGGAAGGAGGCTTCATCGACAGACTAAACAAGATATGTGCCAATCAGCTGCCATCTGGCAAGCGTTTTGCGTTGCCCACCGAAGCCCAGTGGGAGTATGCAGCTCGCGGCGGACAAGAGTCGAGGGGCTACATATATTCCGGATCCAACACACTGGACGAAGTGGCTTGGTATGCCGACAACTCGAACGGCACAAGCCATCCCGTTAGCCTGAAGCAACCCAATGAGCTAGGCCTCTACGACATGACCGGTAACGTCTGGGAATGGACCCGCGACAACTTCGTCTACTTCGACAAACTCACGCTCAACCAAGGTCTCAACTACGTCTGCAACGCCAACAACAGCTACCGCGTCAATCGCGGCGGCAGCTATGCTACTAGACAGACAGGTCTCGAAACCGCATACCACACATGGCTGGGAATGCACCAGTCCTATCAAAATCGCGGACTGCGACTTGTCCTTGTGGATGATTTCAACGAAGAAAAACTCGTGGAACCTGCTCGGCCCGACAATCTCCTTACCATCGCTGTAAAAAACGGTATAGTTGGCTACTACCTCCCGATGGTTGCAGTGAAGGGCGGTAACTACGTGCTCGTTTACGAGCGCGACGGCGAACAGAAAACTGTCAGCGGAACGCTTTCCGATTTCTATATGTGCCAAACCGAAACGATGAACTACATCTGGGAAACTGTCATGGGTTCGAAACCACAAGGCCAAACCGAGAGCGAAGGTCTCTATCCCGTTACAATGGTCAACTATGAGGACATCACCAAGAGCGGCGGTTTCCTTGACAAGTTGAACACGATGTGCGCCGACCAGTTGCCCGCCGGGATGCGTTTTTCCCTCGCCACAGAGGCCGAATGGCACTATGCCGCCAACGGCGGACGTAAGTCGCATGGCTACATCTACGCTGGTTCAAACACTATAAGCGATGTGGCCTGGTATTCCAACAACGGCGGACACGCCTCCCACTTTGTGGCCTCTAAGCAGCCCAACGAACTTGGTATCTACGACCTAAGCGGAAACGTCTGGGAATACTGCCACGACTGGTATGCTGATCTGGCCGACATTCCTGCTGACCAGGGCACCGACTATGCCGGTCCCGTGTCAGGCAATCGTATTGCGGGCTGCGGCGGTTGCTACGACAGCGAGCCCTACACTTGCACAAATGCCTACCACGGCCGCGAGATTGAACACAACGGCCGCAACGCTACTTTAGGCTTCCGCATCGTTTTGAGACATATAAACTGAAGGTAATAAAAATTAAATGTTTCAGCGTTGACCTGTTTCTTGACTAAATATTATATGCTTTAACAAAATTCAATAACAACTAAAAGACAATAAAACTACGAGTGAAATGGAAGGACAACAAATATCTCAGTACGGTAAAAATCAGGAAATTATAGATGGCCATTACGACCAGTCTTTGGCAGTCAAGTGTTTTAACGGGACCTTCGTCGGCAAAAAGGCGGATAAAATCATTTCCTATAAAGGCATTCCTTTTGTAGGTCAACAACCCGTCGGCAACCTGCGCTGGAAGGCCCCTGTAGATGTTACGCCTAACGACGGCGTATACGAGGCCTATTTCTATGGAAAGTCTCCCGTCCAATCACCGGGCGACCCCGCTGCCCTTTATCCTATGGGGGAAGACTGCCTGTACCTGAACATCTGGAAAACGGACGAGGCAACGGCTGAGAAAAAGCCGGTCATCGTGTGGATTTACGGTGGCGGCTTCGAGGTAGGTGGAGTGACGGACCCGCAGTATGATTGCCACAAGTTCATCCAGGAGAACCCTGACGTCATTGTTGTGACCATCGCTTACAGGGTCAGCTTCTTCGGTTTCCTGCATCTGTCTCACCTGTCGGACGGCAAGGAGTACCAAGACGCATCCAATCTGGGGCTTATGGACCAGATCATGGCCTTGAAGTGGGTTCACGAGAATATTGCCGCCTTTGGCGGAGACCCCGACAACGTGACCATCTGGGGCGAATCTGCCGGCGGTGCAAGCTGTACCCTGCTTCCGCTGATCAAAGGCTCCCATCAGTATTTCAAGCGTGTCATCTCTCAGAGCGGCGCTCCCGCCCAGATGAGAAGTGAGGAACAGGCCATCGCATGTACGGACAAGTTGATGGAGGCACTCGGCTGCAAAACCGTCGCCGACCTGCAGAAGCTTAGTGCCGAGGAAATCGCCGACACGTGGACACGCCTGTATGGGTTTTATCAAGTGCTCGGCATACGCACCTTCCCAGAAAGAGACGGCCTTTACCTGCCGCTGGATCCGTGGGAGGCTTACGCGAACGGGGCTGCGAAGGACATCGAGTTCCTTCAGGGCTGCGACAAAGATGAGATGAACACCTTCCTGGGAGCCATCGGCGTGGACGCCTGGAATGCGTGGTCCGATGGGCGCAAGGCGGAAAAACTCGCCCAACTGACGGACAAGGAAAAAGAGCTGGTGGAAAGTTGGTGCAACGATATCCAGGGGGAAAGCTACGAACCTACCGTCCAACTCTTCAGCCAGATCATGTTTATAGCGCCGCAAATCCGGCTGTCGGAGGAACAAGCCAAGGCCGGCGGCAAGTCGTACACATATTACTACAGGGTTGAATCCTCCCTGCCTTTGATTAAAGCCGGACATGCATCAGAACTGTCAGTGGTATTTGCCCATCCTGAGCTCGATGACTTCACTGGAAGAGCATACGACGAGACCTTCTGCAAGACCATGCGCAAGATGTGGGTGCAGTTCGCCAAGACCGGTAATCCGTCGCTCAGTGCGGAAATCTCTCCCGACGGCAAAGCCAAGGAATGGCCGCTCTATGACCTGAAGAACAGACAGGTGATGGTACTCGACGAGTTTGACATCCATACGGCTAAAGAGTCTGAGTTAAAGATTGTAGATTGGGAGAGAACCTATTTCCTGACCAACTACTATATGCCTTGATAAAATTCATCATCAAAAAAAATATGCGTAAAATTATAATTTCATCATTGTAAACACGAATCATCAAAGAAAACGGAAAAGGAGAAGGACAAGTCGTGAGTAAGAAGAAGCTGATTTGGAAAATACCATGCATCACTATAGGTGTTGTCTTGGGAATAGTACTGTTGCTGTTGATTACAGTAACGGTTATTCTGGTGACGCCCAAGGCCCGTACGGCTGTATTGCAAAGATGCGTGACGGAAATCAATAAGCGAACCGACCTGGATGTGGACCTGGGACGACTTTATCTGTCGCCTTTCCATCATTCTCCGATGATTCTCTATCGTGCCTACAAGGGCGAGGAAGATCTGCCACTGCACATAGAAATAGACAGTCTCTATATTGGTCATCGCGGTCAGGATACACTGATTTATGTGCATGCATTGCGCCTGCAAGTCAGTGTGCAAAAACCAGGAAGGGGAGTGCCGAAAGATGATTTTCTGGCCCGTTCCATCACAGTGGACCAGCTGCTACTTGACCAAACGACTTTCCATTCTGACACTATGATAGACGCTGTGGGTATTGATGTTATTCTGAGTCATTTGCAGGTAAAGAGTCCGGAACTCAATATCGTAAAAGGACTGTACCCGCTGCATGGTCTGAAATTAGCGGACGCGTATGTGGGCATTGACTTGCGCGACACTGAAGACGAGGACGAGGACACCACTTCTACACCTATGGCCTTCGATGTGCTGGACGGTGAGTTGAACAATGTGCGCTTTGTGCTCAATCCGATAGGGCTGGATATACGTGCCGGCTCCTTGTCCACGAATGTGTTGGCGGATGTCGGAGGCAACCGCTACGATGCGCGGCGCCTGAATATCGGCAATGCTTCGCTTACGCTGGAAACATTGTACCTGCCTTTTGATACGATTTGTGGAGATGCGCTGGTGGATCTGAACACCAACCTGATTACTTCGAACCGCTTATATGCCCGTTCCGACTCGTTTGGGGCAAAAGCGGACTTGAGATCCACAACGATGAACCTGGAGACGATGCGGGTGGACTTGGAAGGCAATGCCGATTATCAGGGCAATAAGGCAAACCTGAACGGATTCTATGATATTGATGATGAGATGTATGATATGCTGGTGAATGTTGAGCAGGTGAACTTGACACCATTCCTCAAAGACAGCACCTATGCGGAAATAGTAGGCGAAATACATGCGCAAGGGCAGGGTATAGACCCTTACTCCTCCGCGATGAAGTGTAAACTGGCCATGAATTTGACCACTTGCATCTATAATCAAATAAATGTTTCCGGTCTGGTTCTTGATGCCGAACTGGCCAATAAAACTGTGGCCGGAAACCTGCATTTGCCGGTTAAGATGACAGACAATGATATGCGGGTGAAGGCAGAATCGGAACATCAGTTCCGCGTGTCAAACTTCCTTACACCCGAACGGATGAATGTGGATTACCATACGCAGATGAAGAATGTGCTTGCCCATGTGGCGGGCGAGGATTTTGATATCAGCACCCTGAACCTTGATTTTACTACGGATACTGCCACAACGTTGAACATGGTCACACAAGGACTTGCTATCGATGCGCAAAGTCCTATGCATGCGCTTCGCCTGGTGGATGAGGTACAACCTCTGCTCGGGCTTGTCACAGACACATCATTTGTTCAGTCCATTGTCTCGTTACGGGACCTGACAGTGCTGGATACGCTCCGACGGCTCATCCCGGACATACAGGCGGAAATACAGCTGACGGAAGGTAGCCCTGTTCAGGCCATCATCGAAAGGGAAGGCTTGGATATAAACGAGTTGACTTTGTTGCTGAAGTCCGATTCTCTCCAGTCGGACCTGGCATTGGATGCGTCAATCCCGTATATTGACCATTCGGATGACAGCACCGGATTACGCCTGCCTCCTGCTACCGCATCGGTGCGGGTAAACATGACGGAAGGTAAGACCATTGCCTCGCTCACTGCCGGCACCAGCATTACCGATGGCGTGATGAGTGTGAATGACCTCTGTACCGATGCGGCGTTGCAGCTTAATCTGGAGCGGGAAGGCTTCGAGCTGAGAGGAACAGGACACCTTGGACTGGACAGCCTCCAGTACAATAATATGAATTTCGGAAACCGGACGGCGGATATTAGGATTACGCCATCGGAGCAATATGACAATGCCATCCGGGCTGATCTGCGCTTGGATGACATACCAATGGAGTTGGTGAACAACATCCTCGAAATGGAAGATATCGACCTGGACGGCATTGTTCAGGCCAAGGCCACCGCAGACGGTTTGCCAGCGCAACTGGACCTCTCCGCCGAAGTGCTGCCGCTGGATGTGATTGCTTACTACAAACCTTACGAGGTGGAGTTGAGTTTGGGTGAAACTCCTATCATCATGGAGCATAATAATGTAAAACTTAACGATGTGCGTGTTTATAGCGTCAATGGTTCCTATCTGGCTCTGAATGGTGGAATGGACCTCAATACGATGCGCATGGATGTGGATTTGGCTGCCGATAACTTCTCTCCTGTGAACTTGGAACAGAATGGTCCTATTCCTGTTCATGGTACTTTGGCAACCGATATCCGAGGACGGGTAAGCGGACCGTTGGACAGCATCTTTGCGGACGTGAATGTCACTGTTCTGCCCTCCACAGATATCACCTATCCGATAGATGACAAGAATATGGCGCAGGTTAAACCATACGGTACTGTCAATATTCAGTACAACACTGCTGTCGGGGAGCTTGACCTTGGTGGAAAGCTCAATGTGGATGATGGTATAGTTCGCTATTCTCCCAAGTTGTATCCCATGATGCCCTTCCGTGTGGACTCGGGAAGCCACGTTACCTTCAACGGTCCCCTGGGAAATACAGATCTTAGGCTTTCCGCTTCGCAGCAAGTGAAAGCGGATGTGCAATCAGCGGGTCAAGAGACCCGCCGTGTGGCCTTCAATACCGGTGTGCGCGTAAATGGCATACTCGATTCGATAGGCCTTAATACCATAGGCTTTTTCCTCGAAGCACCTGATGACGAAACGGTTACACGAGAACTGAACTCTATGGATGAGGAGACACGCGAAGGTGTGGCTGCGGTGTTGCTGGCTACTGGCATGTACATGGGCGAAAGCAATGTGGCCACACAACAGAATGGATATGCCTTGTCCAGCATCATCAACAGCCGTATCAATGCCGCCATGGCTAATTCCAAGATGGGTAATAAAATAGATATCGATATCAGTAGCGGACAAACCGTACATGCTTCCGGTAAGACCAATGACATGAATATCGCTATCAGCAAATCCTTGTTCAATGATAAACTGCGCATCACCGTCGGCTCTACCATCTCCGACAATCCGGAGGTCAACAAAGCCAACGGACTGCTCAGTCTTATATCAGCAGACCTTAAACTGACCAAATCGGGCAGTGTTTTTCTGCGCATGTTCTCTCAGCGTGATTATGAAAATATCTTTGAAGGCGAACTCAGAAAGTCTGGCATTGGTGTAAGAGCAACCAAGCAATGGAAACGTTACCAATTTTTACCCTCTACGGGTGATTCTATTATGCGTACATACGGTTTTACCGCGGATGCGGATGTCGCTTATCGTTCCAACAACAGTATCGGCCCCAACCTTACCCTCGTTCATTCTATAAAGAACCTCTTGGGGAGAGGAGAGACATTCTTGGTAAAGGGTTACGGGGCTTATTATTGGTCGTTGCGCGACCGTCATTCGGGTGATCCGAAGACCACCGACACCTACAAATTCGGAGTCGATGTCGCGATTATCTTCCCATACCTGCACTGGGCGGGGAAAAAGAAACCCGATGGCGATACTCGCTACCGAATTGGGTACAAGTACGAGAACATAGCGGGTGGATACGGTGTTCACAAGTTCTCCGGAGCTTTTTCGTATTTTATCCGCTCGTCTAGCCATATCACGCATGTTTTTACGCCTTTCTCGCTCTCGTTGGTCAGAGTGAAAGTCGAGTCCTCAGATCTGATTAATAATGCGGCTGATAAGCCGGAACTTCTCAAAATACTTGCAGGAAAGGAGTTTATTCCCTCCATCGGCTATGAGCTTACCTATAGTGATTACCGCTCCGTACGGAAAGTCAACACCATGTTCGATTTTGAAATCAAAGAAGCGGGTAGCATAACTAATGCCATCTATTGCATCTTTGGACGCGAGTGGAATGAGCTGGAGAAACCGATTGGCAAAGTTCCCTTTGACGAGTTTGTCAAGGTGACGGCCGAACTGTGGAATAAATTCAACCTTCCGAAAAAGGTATGTATTGCAACGCGTCTTTTCGCAGGTGCCAATATTCCGTTTGGCAACTCCCAATATGCTCCGCTTTCCGAATCTTTCTATGCCGGTGGCCCCAACAGTTTGCGTGCGGCATCCCCATACGCATACGGACCTGGAAATTTCTATAGCTCCAAATATAACCAGAACTTTTTCCATGCTGGTGACATAAAACTCGAAGCCAATATTGAACTGCGTTTCCCCATCGTTTGGAAACTCTATGGCGCCTTTTTCCTCGATGCCGGCAACGTCTGGAACTGGCGGAACACCTTCGACCTTCTCAGCAAAGAGGATTATGAGCTACTGGCAGAGAAAATGGGATTTACCGAGAAGATTTATGACGGATTTATTGGTAATCCATACATTGCGAAGCAGATTGCCCTGGGTACAGGTACAGGCTTCCGCCTCGATATCGATGGACTCGTTATCCGCTTGGACTTAGGTATAGGTATCCATGCACCTTACCAGACATACAAATATGACAAGGATGGCAAGCCTGATCTCACACGGCCGATTACCAAGTATTACAATATCCCGTCTGTCCTCGACGGCCTGCGCCTCAACTTCAGTATAGGCTATCCGTTCTGATCTGTACATATTCCGCCCGATACCCGTTCACTACATGGTGAGTTTCAATTTTGCCAACCAACGGCTATAGTAAAGCTGTCGAGAAGGGGTAAGGTTTTGCACTTTTCAGTGTTCTTCCAAGTTCCTTCCAAGTTCCTTCCTGTGAACTTCATGTATTCGATTATTTACAATGTCCTTTAGAAAGGGTATAGCGTATCTGCAGAAAACGGATGATATCCACCCACCCAAAACGGTGATATCCATTCACTTGTTCATGCTCTTTACTCAAATGGCTCTGCAAAATTAGTCATTATTTTTCAATTTTGATGCTTTTCCGTTAATTTTTTTTCGCATACTGACACCTTCAAGTTCAAATCGGACGCTTGTATGCACAAGCCTGTCAAGAATGGCATCTGCTGCCGTGGTATTGCTGTTCATCACGTCATACCAGTTGGCCACGGGCAGTTGGGAGAAGGTGTGAATCCAGTTGACAGTTGACAATTGACAGTTGACAGTTGGAAGGGGCATGGCAAAGTGCGACACGGAAAAGAATTGTTTTCTCTTCATTCGGTTTATGCGATTTTTCCGACTGTCATATTCAGGAGGGCTGCAGTTTACAGGCATTACAATTCTCTTCTGTATAAAGGCAAATAAAATTTACTGATCCAAAAATATGGAATCTCATCCGAACTTTCTATAAATATTTGTCTAAAAACATAGTTATGAACGTTATAACTATATGAAGCATTTAACATGTTTGATTTAATAGTGATAGTATGAACCCTTGGCCAAAGAAAAAAACCATGACGGTATAATTTATATCCATCATTGATGAAAAGTGTGTCACAATACAACAACTCGTTGTCCACATATAGCATAATATCTATGGAATCTTTAATCAGAGTATGTAAAGAATCGTCTATTACATATTGATTCTCTCGCAAAGGAATATCAGATGTATATGGTTTGATTTTTTCAAAATTGTTAAAAATAAGAATATCTATATTAATATTCCCTCTATTAATTATCATTACAATAATTTCAAAAAAAAGGAAACAAAAAAACACAATAAATAAAAATTTCTTTATTTTTCTTTGCATATGTTTTTTTACAATAGTTTGTTCCGCTTTATCAATTATCTTACTGTATTAAAATAACTTCTGGCCTTTAACAAGTTGACAATTTTTGTGATTTGCTTGGTTGATACTTCGGTTCCAAATCGAGGGCTTCTCATTAAATTAAAAAAAAAACATCTGCACTCCTATGTTCTAATCCTAACAAATGTCCCATTTCGTGTGCTGCAGTCTTTCCTCCTTGATGAGTCTTTTTATCATATACTCCAGTAAACAGAGATGCTCTTATTTCAGCTTTTTTCCCTCCTATGTCGTCCACCTTTCCTAAAACATTTTTTTGTTTAAAGTCACATTATCTTTTAATTCAAAAACATGATCCTTAGTGTAGTCAATATCATTGTAAGAGTTTATGACTTCAAAATCAGCAGTGGTAGTAACAGTAATTCCCTCTTTAGTTATTCCAGAAAAAGAAGACTCAATTTGATTAACTATATCATTTTTCACATCCTCCATATCTAATGTTTCACTAGTATTTTGTAACATCTAAAACTTTAATAATTGAAATATTTTTTGTATCTTTGCCGCCGGATATTCAAAGACAGGCATTATGGCAGAGTACAGAAAATTAAGAATCAAGCTGTCCGAAGAACAGCGCAAATCGTTTGA
>JAFXZY010000016.1 GCA_017541025.1 Bacteroidaceae bacterium
ATGCGATGATGCCATCGGAACCTGCCAAGTGTCCCGAGCCGAAGACAAAAATAGTTGGTTTCTCGCGCATGGCAGCCTGCATCTTTGGCAGCCATTTCAGGTTCCGGTCTTTATAAACCGACGGATGCTGTTCTATTTCCTTACATTCCCGTATACTTACCTACGGAGAGGATAACATTTGATGATCTTTCGCGAATGACGTATACAAAGGGACAGTTGGCGTGGAAGTCGGCCTTGAGAATCTCATATCCACCGGGACCTGCCCATGAAGCGTACCCAGATCCTAATGTTACGACTGCGGTTTCGGTTCCTTCTTCGTTTACCTTGATGCCAGCTTTCTGGCGCATCATGGAGATGAAGACCGATGTATTGCACATATTGGGGATTTCTGCAAGTTCGGAATCGAAGACCCTGCGGATGCCCATTTTCTCCAATAGTCCAATCAGGCCATCCTTCATGTTCTGGGTATCTGAGTTAGTCTCGAAACGAGGTAGTTTCAGGTCAACTTGACAGGGGCTCATTGCCTTTATATCATTCGAAGGATTGAATGTGTTGATAATATCGTCAGCAGTCTTCCCCTTCTCTGGCAGATAAACCATTATGCTCCAGTAAGAATTGTCGTAAGGGATTAGAACAGATGAGTAGGTCTCGTTCTTCATATAATTGATGAGCACATTCTGGTGCATCAGTGGCAGTTGTTTGGTGCCATTGGGTGTGGTGAAGGTTTCTGTCTTGGTGTTGTTAGGGTCGAACTTCTTGTTCCAGTTGGCCTTGAAGTAGATGGCATTCAGCAGATAGGTCACCACATCGGGATCAATCCTGTCCAGAATGGTTGGAATCATGTTGTTGGTCTTTTCCTGAGCCCATCCGTTGATGGTTTTGAGTGTTGAAGAGGAATTGAAGTCCAGATTCTTTACCTCGGCATTATAGTATGTCTGCATATCTTTCTGATATTCTGATTTCAGCGTGGCCTTATTCTTGTTTACAAAGAGGGCGTTGGCTATGCTCAGTTTCACCTTTCTGTCCACCTTCGGCAATCCTTCAATCAGTTTCTTGCAATAGTCGTTCACAGCCTGAATGCCTCCCTCGTGGAAGCCCAGTGTCTGCTCCAGTTCCTTCTCTGTTTCTCCTGTGGATGCAGCATTCACCATTCCTAATACGTATGTGATGCTTAACGGTGAATAGATGAAACTCTTACCGCTGCGGTCTGTCTCGTTCACCGTCTTCAGGAAATTCAAAGTAAACGTGTTGTTGTCGTTGGCAAACTGTTTCTGTGCATCGGTTAACTGTATTGGTTCCGGATCTGCCAGCATGTCCACTACTTTCTTGACTGTATCTGGGTCATCATCATCCGATGAGCATGATAGCAACCCGCAACTCAGCACGACGGCTGCCAGAAAAATAAAAAACTTTTTCATATTAGTTTGTTTTTGTGTCCTACTGCGAATATAATGCAGGAATGCTTCGAATCTTGCATGAGACAGTGTTAAAAAATCCTAATTAAATGGAAATCCATACAAGATTTGAGTAATTTTGAATTATTAATGTGAAGACAAAGAGAAAGTATGGTCAGACAACTCGTTGAGCGCATACGAAAGAAAGACCCAGGGGCGATGAGCCAACTCTACCAGATGTACGTAGGAGAGCTTTCATCGGTCTGCTATCGCTATGTGCCTAATGAGAATGATGCAAGGGACGTACTGCAGAACAGTTTCGTTAAAATATTCACCTCAATGGCTACTGTAGAGTATCACAACGAACCATTGTTCCGAGGCTGGCTGAAACGGGTGGTAATTAACGAAGCACTCGTGTATCTGAGAGAGCGTAGGAAACTGCAGTTTACAGAACTGCACGAGGCAGATGTCCAGCTTGCACCAGACGAGGAGCCAGACCCTGAACTTATCACAGCCGACCAGTTGCACAAACTGATTAGCGAACTGCCCGATGGCTACAGAACGGTAGTGAACCTGTATGTGTTTGAGGACTATTCGCACCGCCAGATAGCTGAGTTGCTGGGGATTACAGAGAGCACCTCTGCCTCGCAGCTATATTACGCCAAAAGGCTGTTGGCAAAAAAGATTAAGGAAATTCTAAACTATAGACGATGAGAGAGGACTGGGCAGATAAACTGAAACGAAAACTTGAGGGGCATAGCAAGATGCCTCCTGAAGGACTTTGGGAAGGTATCAGCAAAGAGATGGAAGCCTCCCCCGTCTCCTTCCAAAAAGGTGGGAGGAACTGGCGTTGGTATGCAGCTGCGGCAGCAATTATCCTGATGCTTGTGGGCATCTTCGTCTTTCAGGAGAAGGAAAGCAAGCCGCTCTTGCAGGCAGAAACAATATCGTTGGAGCCGACTGCTCCACAGGCAGAGAATATAGACTCCGTGAAAGGAGAAGATAAGCCTCTCCCTAATCCCCTTCAGGGGAAGAGGAAATCAATTGTGCTTCGACACCCTCTTTCTCCAGGGCGGGCGACGAGTAAGGTTTTCACCAAGCAAGAAACGGAGCCAAAGCCTACGGATTCCGTGACTGTAGTGAAGGAGGCTGTAGCACAGATAACACTTGAAAGTGAACCAGATTCGGCACAGGACATTCAGCCCTATAAGGAGCAACGGATACAGGTTCTTCCTGACGAACTGGTGGTGGAACAAACCTCTTCGGCTTCAAGACCAAAATGGACTATAGGCGTTGGCGCTTCTGGCGGACTTCTTGCTGCACAGAATACGAAAAGACTTGACTATGCTAATTGGGATGGTGGTTCACAACACAACGACGAAGATGATAATCCAGATGCATTAAATGATAATCTGTCCCGAGCATCACGGGCAGTATACAAGGATGCTAATTACGAGGCGGTGCATCATTTGCCCCTACGCTTCAGTATGACCCTGAATTACCAACTGACATCCCGCTTTGACCTGCTCAGCGGCATCAGCTATACTTATCTTCACTCCAAGTTCACCGTACCGCAATCTTATGAAAAATACTACGACCAGAATCTGCATTATCTTGGAGTTCCTCTCGGCGTGAGCTGGAGGCTTTGGTCCAACAGGCGTTTCCAGTTCTACGCCACAGGCAAAGTACTACTAGAGAAGTGTCTGAACGAAAAGCCTTGGCAGTTCTCCGCAGGTGGTTCTCTGGGTGCGGAGTATAACCTCACTCCCCAATTCGGTTTCTATGTAGAACCATCCCTGGGTTATTATTTCAACGACGGCACATTGCTGGAGCATTATTATAAGAAACACCCCGTGATTTTCGCCCTAGACTTTGGCCTGCGCCTGCACTTGAACAAATAGTCAGAATCCTAAGGAAGAGGCGGTGTCGAAATAAAGAGATTGTGTGAAAGGTTTTTGTCCGTCACGTACGAACTCTTAGTCCGTCCCGTGCGGACTCGCACTCCGTCCCTTACGGACTATTCTAGCCTATATCATTTTCTTGACACAGATTTTCCCATCAGCAAATAAAAGTTATCATGATAAAATAATAAATTATCCTTTCTCGTTGAAAAAAGTTTGGTCAGTTCTAAAATAATCTGTACCTTTGCTCACAGAAATAGAAAATTAAGACGCATAGATGACTTCCAATGATACCATAAATCAGTTCACAGAAAACTTGTTTTGGGACACAGATGTTACAACGTTGGACCTGAATAAGTTTCCTGCCTATATAATCCAGAGAGTTTTGGAGTATGGCGAGATGCAGGACTGGCGCCTTATCAATAAAATCTATGGTTTGCCAAAAATCGTTGAAGTCTGCAAAGGCTTGCGTACACTTGACCCTGTATGTTTATCCTTCATCTGTGCTATTTCCCATACTAAAAAAGAAGACTACAGATGTTATCGTATAAGACAATCCAACCCGACACTCTGGAACTCCTGAAACATTTAATGGCAGAGCCTTTTTTTATAAAATCATAAAACAGCCTACATACCTACATAAAAACGCCGGGAAGTGCGATGGCTGTCGCGTTTTTGTTACTTCCAAGCATACATAAAGCCTACATGGAGCCTACATGATGCCTACATGCTTTTGGGTGTTTACAGGGTGGAAGCAATATTAGAGCAACGCATTTGCAAGTTTAACGCTTCTTACCAGAAAAGAAATTCTCTAGAGAATTTTGTTGTTCCCTCGTGTAATAGCAATTGTTTTGTAAGTTACCTGGCAGAAAATTCTCTAGAGAATTTCAGAACGAACATTAAGAAGACTTTTTGCAAACAGACAAGCTAATTTCCGAAAGTCCCTTATCAGCCCATTTGCATGTAGGCATCATGTAGGCTCCATGTAGGCTTTATGTAGGCTTTATGTAGGTTTGCGAACGCATCAATCCGTTTATTCATCGGGAGTTTCAGCAAAATCATGTAGGCATGTAGGCTGTTTTGGATTTTAGAACCATGTGTATTGTACTGAATAAGTTGACAAAAATTGAGTTCAACTTATGAGTATGAATGTAAAGAAATCGAATGAAGAAAGTTTGGCGATACTCCGCGAGTATCTGACCAGTGACATGTCAAAAGGAGCCATATGTAGAAAATA
>JAFXZY010000086.1 GCA_017541025.1 Bacteroidaceae bacterium
CAGACCGCTTTGCTTCATCTCTGTGCACTCCAGAATAACCTGTACTCTGTTGCCTTTTTGCTTCTTTGCCATAATCTGTACTCCTTATTATTAACCAATTACTTTAATATCCTTCCAATCACAAAATCCCTGAGAAACAGCACTCTTGAGAGCTGCATCCAGACCTACCTTATTAATATAGCGCAGACCTGCAGCACTGATGCTCAGTGAAATCCAGCAGTCCTCCTCTACATAATAGAACTTCTTGGTGAACAAGTTCACATCGAAGTGTCTCTTAGTGCGACGCTTTGAATGGGAAACGTTGTTGCCTATCATGGCCTTTTTCCCTGTAATTTGACAAATCTTAGACATTTCTACCTTTTCTTTTTAGTCTATTCCAATAACAACTTCTTCCAAACAGGGCACAAAGGTACAATAATTTATCTGAACCACAAATACTTTGACTTATTTTTTTGTCTTTATATCACATTTCTGCTATAAGCAGGAGCAGAAACAGGGCAAAACTCCTTGTTTAAGTACTTATAATAGCCTGTTATGGCTATCATTGCCGCATTATCGGTAGTATAACTGAACTTTGGAATAAACACTTTCCAACCATACCGTTTGGCATAATCATGGAATGCATTGCGCAATCCGTTATTAGCAGAAACGCCACCTGCCACTGCCACCCGCTTTATCTTTAGGTCCTTGGCTGCCAGACGCAGTTTCTTCATAAGAATATCCACAATGGTCTTCTCAAGAGAGGCTGCCAAATCATTCAAATGGTGCTCAATGAAATCAGGATCTTCCGCCAACCAGTTACGAAGAGAATACAGGAAACTGGTCTTAAGTCCACTGAAACTGTAATCGTAACCTGCAATGATGGGTTTTGAGAAGATGAATGCCTCCGGGTTACCTTGCCTTGCCAACTTATCGATGATAGGTCCGCCTGGGTATCCAAGTCCCATGACCTTAGAACATTTATCTATAGCTTCACCTGCTGCATCATCTATGGTTTGGCCTATTATCTCCATTTCATGGTAAGATTTCACCAACACAATCTGACTGTTCCCACCACTTACCAACAGACATAGGAAGGGAAATGTGGGCGACTCATAGTCATCGTCCTCAGTATGAATAAAATGTGCCAGGATATGGCCTTGCAGATGATTGACATCAATAAGAGGAATACCCAAAGAAAGAGCCAATCCCTTGGCAAAAGAAACGCCGACCAACAAAGAGCCCATCAAGCCAGGACCACGAGTAAAGGCAATAGCCGAAAGTTGCTCACGTTCTATGCCTGCCTTCTTGAGTGCCGTATCTACTACGGGAACAATATTCTGCTGGTGAGCTCTGCTGGCCAACTCAGGTACTACCCCACCATATTCCATGTGGACAGCCTGACTGGCCGTTACGTTACTTAGCAGTATGCCATCACGAATAACAGCTGCCGAGGTATCGTCGCAACTGCTCTCTATACCAAGAATATATACGGGCCCTCTCCCGGCCTCCCCAAAAGGGGAGGTGGCTGAAACGCCGTTATGTTTTAACTCTTCCATTTTCTCAATTCTTCTTGACTATCCTCTATCTAAGCCCTCCCATTTGGGGGAGGGTTTGGGAGAGGGGCTTAGTGTGTAAGTATTTCCACCCCATTCTCTGTCATCACATAGGTATGCTCCCACTGGGCACTATCAGAGGCATCTTCTGTAAGGACAATCCATTCTGTCTCGTCCTCCTCGTCGCCACACACATGCCAATCGCCCGCATTAATCATAGGCTCTATGGTAAACGTCATACCAGGCACGAGCAGCATACCGGAACCTTTCTTGCCATAATGTTCTACATCAGGCTCTTCGTGAAACTCAAGCCCTACCCCATGACCGCATAGATCTCTAACCACAGAGCATCCGTTCTTATGGGCGTGTTTGGCAATAGCGTTACCTAAGTCACCGACAAAGACGTATGGTTCGGAACATACCTTCTCACCGATCTTCAGACATTCCCAGGCAACTTCAACCAGACGCTTACGCTCAGGAGTGGTCTTGCCAATAATGAACATTCTGCTAGCATCGGCATAGAAACCATTCAGGATAGTGGTACAATCCACATTGATTATGTCACCTTCCTCTAAAATATCGTACTCGTTGGGAATTCCGTGGCATACCACATCATTGATGCTGGTACAGCAGGAATTGGGATAACCCTCGTAGTTCAAGGGTGCAGGAATACCTCCATGAGAGGTCGTATAGTCGTACACCAACTTATCAATCTGGAGCGTACTCATACCCTCGCGGATATGCTCAGCCACGTAGTCCAAGACAGCCGTATTCAGTTCACCGGCTTTGCGGATGCCCTGAATCTGTTCATGGGTCTTAATAAGAGAGGGAGTTGGCACCAGTTTGCCTTTCTCTTGCCAAGAGAGTATTATCCTATCCATCCTCGTTGGTTCCAGTCCGGCAGGAACGAACCAACGTGGTCCTTTATTTTTCTTATTCTTGTTGTTCATTACTTCTTTGCTGCAGCAATGTAAGAAAGAGACTCCTTACACTTTTCTGTAATATAGTTCCAGTCTTTGGCTGCCACAACATCCTTGGGGAATAATTTACTGCCCATTCCAACGCAGAATGCACCAGCCTTCATCCATACCGTAAGATTTTCCTTGTCAGGTGAAACGCCACCTGTTACCATAATTTTACTCCAAGGACAAGGAGCCATAACACCCTTAACAAAAGCAGGACCATACACATCACCCGGGAAAACTTTAGTCAGATCACAGCCTAACTCCTGAGCATAACCTAACTCACTTACAGAGCCACAACCTGGACAGTAAGCAACCAAACGTCTGTTACATACCTTAGCTATATCAGCATTCAAGAGTGGGCCAACCACAAAGCATGCACCTAACTGAATATAAAGGCTTGCTGTGGGTGCATCAACTATAGAGCCAACACCCATTGCCATTTCTGGGCATTCCTTAGCGGCAAACCTCACACACTCGGCAAATACCTCGTGGGCAAAATCGCCTCTGTTGGTAAACTCAAAAGCACGAACACCTCCTTGGTAACAGGCAAGGATTACTTGCTTTGCTACCTCAATGTCAGAATGATAGAATACAGGCACCATACCTGTCTCCTTCATTTTATTCAAAACCTGTATTTTGTCGAACTTTGCCATAATCTGTTATCTTTGAACTCTACCACTGGTGTTTCCCGCAGCCAGAGATTCTACTTCTTGAATACTAACCATATTCACATCACCTGGAATGGTATGCTTTAAGGCACTTGCAGCAACAGCAAACTCCAAAGCATCGCCTTGTGACATTTTGCTTACCAAACCATGAATAATACCAGCGCTAAAGCTGTCGCCACCACCTACTCTATCAACAATGGGAGTAATCTCGTATCTACGACTCAGGTAAAACTCTTTGCCATTATAAATCAAGGCTTTCCAACCATTATTGGAAGCGCTGAAGCTCTCACGCAAAGTGCTGATAACGTATTGGAAGCCAAACTCCTGCTGCATCTTGGTAAAGATGGACTTATATCCATCTGCCTCCGTCTTTCCTGACTCCACATCAGAAGAAGGCTTAAAGCCAAGACACATTTCAGCATCTTCTTCGTTACCAATGCAAACATCAACATATTGCATAAGCGGGCGCATAATACTTTGAGCTTTTTCCGGTGTCCAAAGTTTCTTGCGGAAGTTCAAGTCACAACTGACTGTGACACCAGCTTTCTTAGCAGCCTTGCATGCCTGCATTACGCACTCAGCAGCTTTATCACTAATGGCAGGTGTAATACCACTCCAATGGAACCAATCGGCTCCTGCAAATATTTTTTCAAAATCAAAATCCTCAGGATTAGCCTCACATATACTACTATGAGCACGATCATATATCACCTTGCTAGGACGTAAACTTGAGCCCGTCTCGAGGTAATAAATACCCAGCCTGTCTCCACCACGAGCAAGAAAATCGGTGTGAACTCCAAATTTCCGAAGGCTGTTTACGGCTGCTTGACCTATCTCATGAGCCGGCACTTTACTGACGAAAAAAGCATCATGACCAAAATTTGACAAACTGACTGCAACATTTGCTTCACCACCACCATAATTAATATCAAAAGAATCAGACTGAACAAACCTATTATTTCCTGGTGTTGAAAGGCGAAGCATTACCTCACCCATAGTAATTATTTTTGCCATAACAGAAATTCATTAAATGCTTATATCTAGTATTATTTGAACCGCAAAGTTATACAATTTTTGCGAGACAAATGGCATGCAACGATGTTTTTTTAACCTAACATGTTAAATAATGCACACTTTATACATGTAGTTTAAAATATTTTGTGTAATTTCGCTTTATGGAAGAAAAGATAAAAGGTACACGTGGACTTATTTCTGTCAGCCCAATGCTTGTTTTTTTGGCTGTTTATACATCGTCAAGTATCATCGTAGGCGATTTCTATGCTGCTTCCATAATAGTTTCATTTCTGATTGCATGTTTATATTCCATTTTCATCGTTAAAGAGAAAAACATTGAATCACGCTTTGCTGTTTTAGCCAGAGGAGCAGCAAAAGAAGAAATCATGACCATGGTATTTATCTTTATCCTTGCAGGTGCATTCGCATCAACAGCTAAACAAATGGGTGCCATAGATGCCACTGTTACTATGACCCTTAGTTTAATGCCCATAAAGATGATGCTCTGTGGATTGTTTATTGCTTCTTGTTTTGTTTCTCTGAGTATTGGCACAAGTGTAGGAACCATTGCCGCATTAACACCTATTGCTTGCGGCATTGCTGAAAAAACTGGGCAAAACCTTCCCTTACTAATAGCTGTAATAGTAGGTGGTGCATATTTTGGGGACAACCTGAGCATTATCTCTGACACTACCATCATGGCCACTAAGACACAAGGTTGTAAGATGAAAGACAAATTCCGATACAATCTCAAGATAGCTCTACCTGCGGCCATTATAGCTTTAGTTCTGTATTTGATTGATGGTTCTGGGCTTGAAGGAGATGAAATCAGCGGGGACATAAACTATTTTCTCATTATACCTTATATATATATAATAGTAGCTGCTTTGTGTGGTATGAACGTAATGCTGCTTTTGTCATCAGGTACCATATTGGCTGGGATAATGGGATTATCCTTTGGCAAGTTATCACTTTCCGAGTGGTCAACGGCCATGAATAATGGCATATTGGGAATGGGTGAGCTGATTATTGTTACCCTTTTGGCTGGTGGTATAATTGAGGTAATGAGGAGAAACGGAGGCATTGAGTATCTGAAGACAGTGCTCACCAGAAAGATAAAAAGCAAGACGGGGGCTGAAATCAGTATAGCCGGACTGGTAATCCTTACAGATTTTTGTACTGCCAATAACACTATCGCCATACTTACTACAGGACCTCTTGCTAAAGAAATATCTTCACATTACCAGATAAGCCCAAAACGGACTGCAAGCATACTGGACACATTCAGTTGCTTTGCCCAAAGTATTATCCCTTATGGTGCACAGCTACTTATTGCTGGCGGACTGGCATGTATTAATCCGCTTGAGGTTATACCTTATCTATATTATCCTTTCATATTAGGAATCTTTTCATTCTTATATATCATTTTTAATCATGAGAAATAGACTTTCAATACTCATCACCACCTTACTGCTTATATCTTGTTGGGATAATAAGACCAACACACAGCAGCAAACAGGAGAAATAGACGACTCTCTTGTGCAGGCAAAGAATTTGTTTTTTTCCACAAGTAAATTCAACAAAAAGACCAAAATATTTGACAACGAACTACCTAATTATAGCATAAACATAGAAGTAAAATATGCAAAAGGGGAAAGCAAGGCTGCTCAACTCATTAACCAGCAACTGGCTTCATTCCTCTTCGGGAACACAATTACGCCCTTTGAGATGGCAAAACAACACTTTGCCGACTCATTATCCAATGATTTCGAGAAGGATCTAAAGGATTTCTACGATCCTGATAACGAATATCAAGATACGTACGCCTACGAATACAACCAGACTGGAAAAGTCTCCAAGGATGCTCCTGAAGGCATCATTGCCTATACCAATAGGATAGAAATGTACACGGGCGGTGCACATGGTGGTGCATTAGAGACTTATATTAATTTCAACGAGAAAACAGGTACGATTATTACATGCGACGAGCTCTTTGGCAATAAGCAAGAGGCTGTAAAAAAACTCATTAAAGAGCAAATCATTAAAGATAACGATTGCAAAACGGAAGAGGAACTGGTAGAAAAAAGAAGCATCTTCTCTTTAGGCGATGTATATCTATCCAACAACAATTTCCTGATAGAGAAAGATGGAATAATGTTCTGCTACAATCCATACGATATTGCGCCTTGGTCCGAGGGATTTATCTTTGCCAAACTTTCATATAAAGAACTTGAAGGCCTGATTACACCAAACTTCTTAAAGAACTGACATTAAGAATGGACATAATACTGAAATATTTTCCCAACCTTACGCAAGAGCAGATAAGCAAGTTCCAGATGTTAGACGAACTGTACCGCGATTGGAACTCGAAGATAAATGTCATTTCACGCAAAGACATCGACAACCTGTACGAGCATCATGTTCTGCATTCTTTAGGTATTGCAGAACTTATCCGTTTTAAACCTGGCACAAAGGTAATGGATTTAGGAACAGGGGGAGGATTCCCGGGTATTCCTCTTGCCATCATGTTCCCAGAAACATCTTTTCACTTGGTAGATTCAATAGGAAAAAAAATAAAAGTTTGCCAAGAAGTTGCAAAAACTCTGTCTCTTCAGAATGTAACAACACAATGGTGCAGGGCAGAAGAGATTAAAGACAAATATCATTATGTGGTATCTCGTGCAGTAATGCCATTGACAGATTTGGTTAAAATTATACGAAAAAATATCAGTAAAGAACAGATTAATGCATTGCCTAACGGTGTTATCTGCCTGAAAGGCGGTGAATTGGGAAACGAGACACTTCCCCTAAAAAGCCAAACAGAGATATATCCACTAACAGATTTTTTTACAGAACCTTATTTTGAAACCAAAAAAGTTGTATATACGCAATTATGTTAATTAAAACATTCACTTTTAACCCCGTTGGTGAAAACACCTATTTAATTTGGGACGAAGAAACAAGAGAAACCGCCATCATTGATGCCGGCATGAGTAATAACAGAGAAAATGCTGCCGTAAGCGATCTTATCAATAAAGAGAATCTGATCTTGAAATATGCCTTACAGACGCACATGCATTTCGACCACGTCTGGGGATTGTCATATATCAAGGAAACTTACAATCTTAAGCCAATATGTCACGCTGCAGATGAAACCATCTATAGTCAGGCTCCTGAAATGACAGGCATGTTCCGACTTTCCATGAACTGGAACCTTCCTGCCATAGAACGTTACATTGATGAAGGAGAAACATTCCAGTTAGGAAATACGGTAATAAAGGTTCTGCACACACCCGGACACACTCCTGGCGGACTGAGCTTTTACATCGAATCTGCTCATACCATATTTACTGGCGACACCCTATTTCAAGGCAGTATAGGCAGGACAGACCTCCCCGGTGGGGATATGAAAAAGGAAATTGACAGTATTAAGAATAAGATAATGACATTACCGCCTGACACTATTATCTATTCTGGACACGGTCCAGAAAGTAGCGTTGGATGGGAGATAAAATACAACCCGTTCTTATAAGGAACATTTATTTCTGGGGAATCATTATATCCCGTAGGCTGTAGTTGTCCAACAGGCAACTACGGTCCACATGCCCTTTTATGCCATTAACATACCCTTCTGGGGTGAATTGCCACAAAACAATTGGAACATCGTCACAGAGCTCTGGCTGTTCATCCGTATGGTATCTGGCGATAAAGAACTTATACTTCTTGTATTTGCCTGACAAAAACTTGTTATAAAAGTTTACACCAGTGTAAATAATAGGCCTTACTCCATATACCCTCTCTATTTCTTCCAAAAGAATCTTTAACTGTGAATGAAAATGTCCAAGAGAAACCTTACCACGATGTTCAACATCAACAACAGGAATCAAGTCTTGCATTTTGATATCAAAATTCGAAGAAAAATTTTCAAACTGTACTAAACCACTTGCCTTGGGACTGAAGAAATGATAAGTCCCGACAGGAATACCTAACCTTCTTGCCTCGCGAATATTCCTGTCATACTCATCATCCACATGAGATGCGGACTCTGTTCCTTTAATATATACATAACTGGCGTTGACATCTGTTGCAACCATATCCCAATTAATGGCCCCTTGATGGTGGGAAACATCAATACCATATATCGAGGGTTCTTTGTGTGGCCTTAAATTATGTAACCTGACTTCTGGAACAAAATTTACAATTGCAGCAGGAGCATCTGGTTTATACAATGGGTCAGGAACTGGTAATACATATTCCTGGGCATAATGTTTCTCTATCTCCTTACCGTTTTTTTTATCAGCATAGACATAAATACCAACGCCCCAATAAAGCAGTATGCCAATGACAAATGGTTTCACTAAAAAGATACAGGCAATATTATTCAATATCCATTCCGTGAAATACACATTCAAAGTTTCTACCCTTAATACTAGGGAATTGACTTCTTGAATCTATATCGTTACGGGAACGTAAATGATCTATTATTTTATTGTAACAGTCCTGTCGGCTATAAGCTTTAACACGAGCAACAAAGAAAGTATCAACGTATTGGAATTTTTGAGTCTGAGGAATGGGAATAACCCTCTTGAACATGATGGAACCATCATACCAACCAGGATTATAATCCGAGAAAACATCTGTCTTTGTTTTGGCAGCATCTGACTGGGCATCATGAGAAGCAGCACCAATATTCTTGAATTCCTCCATATTGGCAGCAGTTGTCTTGATAATAATAAAGTATGCCTTCCCATGTACCTTATATCGCTTAGGATACATATTTGAACTCTCAACATACTGAGCTATGTCAGCCATTAAGAACTCATCTAAATCTACTTCGGGAATGGACTGAAGAAAGTCAAATGCCTCCTCTATAGTATATGCAAAAACCTCGCTATCGAAATATCTTAAATATAAATTCATCCAATTTAGTTTTAATCAAAAACGGTTGCAAAAGTACAGAAAAAATATCAATAAAGGAAAAATAACCATAACAAAAAGTGCCAATATACATATTTTAATATATTGACTCACAAAATATTGGATAATTTTATGTACCTTTGCAAACTAAAAAAAAATTGCATCTCAAAAAACGACTTGTAAACGTTTATGTTAGAAATAAAAAAACCACATCTATCTTTTGTAGCAGAATTTAATCCAGATTCTGAAAAACTTATTCACGAACACAATGAAGGGAAAATGCCAATATTACCTCTTAGAGATAATGCATTGTTTCCGGGTACAATCATACCCATCACGGTAGGGCGACCCAACAGCATAAAGGCTGTAAAATTGGCAGAAAAGACAAACGGAATCATTGCCACCTTCTCACAAAAACAAGAGGATGTTAATTCTCCTTTTATTGAGGACCTGTATCCGCTGGGATGTGCATGTAGGCTTGTTCATCTCATGAAACTGCCTGACAATACATATACAGCCTTGCTTCAGGCTATGAACAGAGTAGAACTTATTCAGTTTAGCCATACCAAAAACGGCTTTGAAGGTATTGTAGCAGACAGAACAGATATTATGCCCTCTGCATCAGAAAGGGATGAATACTTTGCCATGCTTAATATTCTTAAGGAGAAATTCAATAATCTGACACACCTTCTTGACAACTATCCTTCAGAGATTACCAACTTCCTGAATGGGCTTCCAATCTCTACGTTCATGCTGAATATCTATTGTAGCTATCTGCCTATAGATGTAAAACAAAAATATCAGTTACTAGCCTGCGAGACTGAGCACGACAGACTGGCAAACTGTATTCGAGTCATCAATAATCTGTTGGATTTAGCCACAATCAAACGTAATATAGAACGTAAGACTCAATCTGACCTTGACCAGCAGCAACGCGAATACTTCCTGATGCAGGAAGTTAAGAACATTCAGGCAGAGTTGGGCAACAAAGACGAGTTCTCCGTCAAGCAGGAAGATATTGCCAGACTTCAGAACGAGGCAGAAAAAAAGAAATGGAGCAAGGACGTTAAGGATTACTTCCTTAAGGAAGTTGCCAAGCTTGGCAGAATTAACATCCAGTCGCCCGACTATAATGTTCAACTTACCTATCTTCAGACCATCATCCAGTTGCCATGGAATGAATATACCAAGGATAACATGAGCATCGTGAATGCTGAGAAAATCCTGAATCATGACCATTATGGGATGGAGAAGGTAAAGGAGCGTATTCTGGAGCACCTGGCTGTTCTTAAGATGAGAAAGGACAAGAAAAGCCCCATTATATGTCTCTACGGCCCTCCAGGTGTAGGTAAGACCAGCCTTGGCAAAAGTATTGCCAGCGCTTTAAACAGAAATTATGTACGAATAAGTCTTGGTGGTGTTCACGATGAAAGCGAAATCCGTGGACATCGTAGGACTTATATCGGAGCCATGCCTGGAAGAATTATTAAAGGTATGCAAAAAGCTGGAAGCGGGAATCCGGTCTTTATCCTGGATGAAATAGACAAGATTTCTACCAACAACGTAAATGGTGATCCGTCTTCTGCACTATTGGAAGTTCTTGACCCAGAACAGAATAATGCATTCCATGATAACTATCTTGACATAGATTATGACCTCAGTCAGGTGATGTTCATTGCTACGGCCAATGACACCAATACCATTCCCCGTCCCTTGTTGGACAGAATGGAACTTATAGAGCTAAGCGGTTACATTACAGAAGAAAAGATTGAAATAGGAAAGCGTCACCTTGTTCCAAAGAAAATAATAGAGAACGGACTAGACGATATCAAGAATCTTAAGCTTCCCAAGAAATCCCTTGAGTTCCTCATCGAGAAATATACACGTGAAAGTGGTGTTCGTGGGTTAGAAAAGCAGATTGACAAGCTGTTCCGCAAAATTGCTTTAAAAGTTGCCAAGGGAGAGGTTGACGAGAACATTTCCATTAGCGAAAACTATATTGAGGAACTGCTGGGCAAACCCCTCTTCAATCGTGATATCTACCAAGGAAACGAGTTTGCTGGTGTTGTAACCGGACTTGCCTGGACCAGTGTAGGTGGCGAGATTCTCTTTATTGAAACAAGCCTAAGCAAGGGAAAGGGTACCAAACTGACACTTACCGGTAATCTGGGTGATGTGATGAAGGAAAGTGCCATGCTTGCATTGGAATACATCAAGGCACATGCTGAAGATTTAAACATCGATATCCGTATCTTTGACAATTATAACATACATATTCATGTTCCTGAAGGAGCCGTTCCTAAAGACGGTCCTAGTGCCGGTATAACTATTGCAACAAGTATTGCCAGTATACTTACCCAGCGTAAGGTTAGAAAGAATCTTGCCATGACTGGAGAGATAACACTTCGCGGTAAAGTCTTACCCGTTGGTGGTATTAAGGAGAAAATATTGGCGGCTAAACGTGCAGGTATCACAGACATCGTAATCTGTAACGACAACAGGAAGGACATTGATGAAATACCTCAGATGTATCTTACTGGTCTCACCTTCCATTATGTGGAAACAATTGCTGACGTTTTACAGTTCGCACTTTTGGACGAAAAAGTCAAGAACGCTGTTGAATTCAAGATTGACGAAGAAAAGAAGAACGTTGAGGCATGACATTTCAATTATTACATACTGACGACAAGACAGCGGCACGTGCAGGTCTTATAACTACAGATCACGGCCAGATAGAAACACCCATCTTTATGCCCGTGGGTACTGTTGGAAGTGTCAAAGGTCTTACCGTCAATGATCTCAAGACTCAGGTACAGGCACAAATCATCCTGGGGAACACCTATCATCTTTATCTCAGGCCTGGTACTCAGATATTAGAAAAAGCTGGAGGCTTGCATAAATTCAACGGATGGGACAAACCTATTCTAACAGATAGCGGCGGCTTCCAGGTATTCTCACTAACAGGAATCAGAAAACTTACAGAGGAAGGCTGTACCTTCCAGAGCCACATAGATGGTAGCAAGCACATGTTCACCCCTGAGAAGGTGATGGATATTGAGCGCAGCATAGGAGCTGACATTATCATGGCACTTGATGAATGCCCTCCAGGTACCAGCGATTTCAATTACGCAAAGAAAAGTCTGGGTCTTACTCACCGTTGGCTCGACAGATGTTTCCAGAGGTTTAATGAGACAGAACCTCTGTACGGCTATAATCAAAGCCTCTTCCCAATTGTACAAGGATGCACTTATAAAGAACTGAGAATACAAAGTGCCGAGTTTGTAGCCAGTAAGGAAGCTGACGGCAATGCCATTGGTGGATTAGCTGTAGGAGAACCCACAGAGGTTATGTACGAGATGATTGAGGTGGTTAACGAAATCCTGCCAAAGGACAAGCCCAGATACCTGATGGGTGTAGGAACCCCTGCCAACTTGCTTGAAGCTATTGAGAGAGGCGTAGATATGTTTGATTGCGTCATGCCAACACGTAATGGACGCAACGCGATGCTCTTTACCAGTGAGGGTATCATGAATATGCGCAATAAGAAATGGGAGGATGATTTTAGTCCCATCGATCCTAATGGCACAGCAGATGTCGATGTGTTCTATTCTCGAGCCTATCTGCATCACCTCTTCAAAGCGCAGGAGTTGCTGGCCTTGGAGATAGCCTCTATTCACAATCTTGCCTTCTATTTGTGGCTTGTTAAGGAAGCTCGTAAGCATATTCTTGCTGGTGATTACTCATCATGGAAGAGTGGCATGATCAGGAAAGTAACCAATAGATTATAAGATTGTTTCATGAAGGTTAAATTCTTAAAGCGAATAGACAGATACCTGATAGGTAAGTTCTTGGGGACATATATATTCTCCATCCTTCTTATTATCAGCATTGCTGTTGTATTCGACTTTAATGAAAATGTTGACCGATTCACCACATACCATGCTTCCTGGAAAGGTATCTTTTATTATTATCTGAACTTTATTCCCTATTACGCCAACCTTTTCAGTTCTCTGTTTGTATTTCTTAGCGTTATCTTCTTTACATCCAAACTTGCAGATAACAGCGAGATAATAGCCATGATAAGTACAGGAATGAGCTACAGAAGGTTAATGCTACCCTACCTTATCAGCTCCGCTATCATTGCCTGTGCCACATTCTATCTGGGTTCCGAGGTAATACCGCGTGGAAGTATCAAACGACTGGTCTTTGAGAACCAATACAAGAAGAACAAGAAGAACCCCACGTATGCCGATCGTGTTCAGCTTCAGGTAGATAAAGGGGTCATTGCATATATGGAGCATTTCGATGGGATTAGCAAGACAGGCATTCACTTCAACCTTGATAAATTCAAGAACAAGAAGTTGGTTTCCCATCTTACAGCAAGCAGTGTTAAATATGATACACTTAGCAATGTACGTAATCACTGGACACTAAACAACGTAACCATCCGCGAGTTACATGGATATAAGGAAAAAATCACCCACTTCAACACTATAGACTCTATCATTGCCATCGAGCCTAACGATTTCCTCTTTACCCGAAACATGCAGGAAACCATGACCAACGATGAACTTCTCCTGTATATCGAGAAACAGAGAAACAGAGGAAGTAAGAATCTTAAAGTCTTTGAGGTTGAATATCACAAAAGATATGCCATACCTTTTGCTGCATTTATCCTATCTACTATAGGTATGGCCCTTTCGTCAAGAAAGCGAAAAGGAGGTATGGGTATAGCTCTAGGTACAGGTATAGCATTAAGTGCTGCATATATTCTCTTGCAGACTGTTTCTGCCACATTCAGTATTAATTCAGGATTATCTCCCATGCTCGCTGCATGGATTCCCAATATATTATTCACCTTTATAGCATGGTATCTTTACAAGAAGGCACCAAGATAACACGACGAATAAATGGATTTTTACGATTTAGACTTGAACTATAACGTACTTGATGCTCTCGATGATATGAATTTCATCGAGACAACTCCCATCCAAGAGCATTCTATTCCACCTATATTAAAAGGTAGGGATATAATGGGTATCGCTCAGACAGGAACAGGTAAGACGGCGGCATATCTCCTACCGATTCTTAGTCTGTTGGAGGACGGAGGATACCCCATGAATGCCATAAACTGCATTATCATGTCACCTACTCGCGAACTGGCACAACAGATTGACCAGGCCATGCAAGGATTCTCCTATTACCTGAGCAATGTCAGCAGTATTGCTGTTTATGGAGGTAATGATGGAATCCGATACGAACAGGAAAAACGCAGTATGCAAAATGGAGCAGATGTTGTTATAGCAACCCCTGGTCGTCTCATCAGTCATATTACCTTAGGCAACATCGACTTAAGTAATGTATCCTTCTTTATTCTGGACGAGGCTGATCGTATGCTTGATATGGGATTCTGCGACGACATCCTACAGATTGCCAAGCATTTACCCATGAGGCACCAAACCATTATGTTCAGCGCCACCATGCCTAATGATATTCTAAAGCTTGCCCACCAGCTGCTGAAGAATCCCGTTGAGGTAAAACTGTCTCTCAGCAAGCCTGCCGAAGGAATCGCGCAATATGCCTACATCTGTTACGAAGCACAGAAACTGGGTATCATCAAGGCAATATTCAACGAGCGTAAGCCAGAAAGAGTCATTATCTTTACCAGTAGCAAAGTTAAGACAAAAGAACTTGCTATCAGCATTATCCGTGCAGGATACAAGGCCAAAGCAATGCATAGTGACTTGGAACAGGCAGAGCGCGACGATGTAATGTATCAGTTCCGCAGCGGCAAAATTGACATTCTGGTAGCCACAGACATTGTTGCCCGTGGAATTGATATTGACGATATTCAACTGGTCGTTAACTATGACGTCCCGCATGACAAGGAAGACTACGTTCACAGAATAGGAAGAACGGCAAGAGCAGGTAAGAACGGACGTTCAATAACCCTTGTTTCGGAGAAGGACCAGCAATACTTTGCCCATATCGAAAAGTTCTTAGGAAAGGACGTTGAAAAGCTTCCCGTTCCCATGGAATTGGGAGAATGCCCCACATACAACAAGGAACACAAGACAAAGAAAAAAAGCTACTCAGGAAAGAACGGCAAATATAGGGGAAAAGCTAAGAAGAAAAGCGATTCACATCGGTAAATCAGTCATTAATAAAAATAAAAAAGGGGGATGTGCCTATTCTGACACATCCCCCTTTATAATAATTATGAAAACAGATCTGAGGTGATTAGCTTATAATGCTGAAACGTATCGTTTGTAATCAACCATCTTAATGGCTGTTACAGCACATTCATCGCCCTTGTTGCCAAGCATTCCGCCACACCGTTCTTCTGCCTGCTCCATGGTGTTACAGGTAAGCAAGCCATAAATAACGGGAACTTCACCTTTTACATTCAACTCTGCCAAACCCTGGGTTGTACCCTGACAGATATAATCGAAATGTGGGGTGTCACCTTTTATAACGCAACCGATGGCAATAACAGCATCTACCTTGCCTGAACTTACAAAAGATGAGGAGCCGAAGACCAGTTCGAAACTACCTGGAACAGTCTTTACAAAGATGTTTTCTTCCTTAGCACCATGACGGGTGAGGGTATCAAAAGCGCCCTGAAGGAGGGCGCCTGTGATTTTACTGTTCCATTCGCTTACCACAATGCCGAACTTCATGTCGGCAGCATTGGGTACAGAAGCGAAATCGTAATCAGAAAGATTGTGTAAAGCAGAAGCCATAATTTACTTCTTTACACGCTCGATATATTTGTCAACTTCGTTGTACTGCATGCTCTGCTGGTACTTGGTCTTGATCTGATTGTAGCAGTCCAACGCCTTTTCGTTCTGATTCAGAGACTCGTAAATCTGACCAGCCTGAATCAGGTAGATAGGACTGAGGGTGTTGTTATCAGCCTTCTTGGCAGCTTTAAGAAGCATTTCAACAGCCTTCTCGTTCTGACCAAGTTCTGCAAAACAGTTAGCAATGGTACCAATTACAGAGGGACTAACCATTGCATCGCCACAGCTGCTGTACTTTTCCAGTTCATCAATAGCTTCCTGGAACTTTTCGGTCTGAACCAGACAAAGACCAGCATACAAGTGAGCCAGATTTCCTGCCTTTGTGCTACCAAACTCGTCAGCAACAGCAAGGAAGCCCATATTCTGTCCGTCTCCATTTAATGCCTTCTCGTACTCACCATTCATAAACAACTCCTGAGCAGCAAACAGGCTTTCATTTGCCTTATTGTTACGGGGAACAATGTAGAACTGGTGAATCAAAAGGGCTGCAATGATAATTGCAAGCAAAGCACTTCCACCATATACAATTGCTTTCTTGTTCTTCTCAAAGAAAGATTTAGAGGCTACCAAAGCTTCATCAAACTCATTAACCTCGTAGTTGTTTTTTTTGTTTTTTGCCATTTTATTTAATGTTTTTATTTATATTCGTTCAAAATTCCGCGCAAAATTAGCTAAAATATTGCAGAAGATAAAATTTCCATAAAGATATTTTCCTTTTCATGCGTTTAAATAGAAATAAATGATGTATTTTTGTACTTGAAATGATACTCAAGCACCTCTCTATAATCAATTACAGGAACATTCCGTCATGTGAACTGGACCTTTCTCCAAAAATAAATTGTTTTTTGGGAATGAATGGTGAAGGAAAGACTAACCTTCTGGATTCCATTCATTTTCTGAGTCTGTGCAGAAGCTACTCAACAAGTCAGGATTCGCTATGCATCCTTCACAATCAAGACCTTATGTCTATAGCCGGACTATATGAGAATGAAGACGGTACGGCAGAAGATATTCACATAGGAATCAGACGTGGGCAGAAGAAAATTGTAAGACGTGGCAAGAAGGCCTATAAACGTTTGGTGGAACACATCGGACTTATTCCTCTGGTTATGGTATCTCCTGCTGATCAGTTCCTAATTGCAGGCGGTAGCGAGGAAAGGCGCCGGTTCATGGACATTATCATCTCGCAGTATAATCCCATATATATGGAGTCACTGCTGAGATATAATAAGGCTCTGCTTCAGCGTAATGCACTTCTGAAAGAGGAAATTGCACCAGAGCCGGAAATGTTCCTGCTTTGGGAAGAACAGATGGCCAAGGAGGCTGAATACATATACCAATGCCGTAGCGAGTATATTAAGGACTTTACGCCTATCTTCCAACAGTTCTACAACCATATTTCTAAAGAGAAAGAAACAGTGGAACTCCGATACACCTCACACTGCCAACGCGGTCCATTACTTGAACAACTTACCAACAACAGGTTCCGTGACCAAGCAGTCGGTTATTCTCTGCATGGAGTACACAAAGATGATCTGGAGATGCTCTTAGGCGGGTATGCCATAAAAAGAGAAGGTTCACAGGGGCAGAACAAGACTTTCCTGATTGCTCTTAAACTGGCTCAGTTTGATTTTCTGAAACGTACGGGTAGTAAGACCACTCCCCTATTACTCTTAGATGACATATTTGACAAGTTGGATGCTGAACGCGTGGAACAGATTGTATCTTTGGTCAACAATGATATGTTTGGCCAGATTTTTATTACAGACACGAACAGAGACCACCTTGACAGCATTCTTCAGAAATCCGATGGAGATTACCGCATCTTCCACGTAAAAAACGGAAATGTAACACTATGATTAAGAATAAGCCGAAGCAGATAGGTGACCTCTTGATGCAGTTCCTAAGAAGCGAAGGACTGGAAACTCCACTTCTTGAACACCGCATTGTTAATGCGTGGCCTACTGTTATGGGGGAAGGCGTAAGTAGATATACGACAGACCTTTACGTAAAGAACTCCGTTTTATGGGTAAAGCTTAAAAGTCCTGCTCTGAAACAGAATCTGATGATGATGCACAGCGAGATAACACGCAGGCTTAATGCCCACGTGCAGTCTCAGGTTATTTCAGATGTACATTTCCTTTAAAAAAAATTGGGTTTCCTCTTCTTTGCTTCTTCAAAACTGAGAATCTCTGAGGGAGCATCTTTCTTACATAATTCCTGCTGCTCTCTTTGTAACGAGTCTTTTGCCTCCTCCCTTGTAACAGGATTGATAAACCTCGCTGCAAGGGGAGCATTCTGACTGGCATCCTTAACCCATATAACAGAACCGTCGTACTGAGGGGCAATCTTCAGTGCGGTATGTAAAGGACTGGTTGTAGCACCACCTATCATTACAGGGACAGAGATATCCGATTCCTTCAGCAGTCTTACCACTTTTATCATCTCATCCAAACTGGGAGTGATAAGTCCGCTTAGTCCTATGATGTCAGGCTTTAGTTCCAAGGTCTTTTTTACAATCTCCTCGGCAGGAACCATCACGCCTAAGTCTATAATCTCGTATCCGTTACAAGCCATAACAACAGAAACTATGTTCTTGCCTATATCATGAACATCACCCTTTACGGTGGCTAAGAGAACCTTACCTGCCGAGGAAGTCTTAATTACTTTCTGCTGATCGATATACGGTTGTAAAATCGTAACGGCTTGCTTCATGCAACGAGCGGCCTTAACCACCTGAGGAAGAAACATCTTACCTTCTCCGAACAACCGGCCCACATTATTCATGCCATCCATTAAAGGACCTTCTATAACCTTAACAGCATATTCGTATTTAGTCAACGCCTCTTGTAAATCAGCCTCAAGGTTACTGGAGTTACCTTTAACAAGGGCATCCTTCAGGCGTTCCTCGACAGGTTTCTTAAAAGAATCCGTATCGGACTTTTCTATCACATCAACAGCTTGCTCAGCTATTTCCTGAGCTAAAGATATAAGGTTGTCAACGTTTTCCTGCGTAGGTCTTAGCAAAGCATCCTCGATAATCCGAAGCTTCTCGGCAGGAATATCGTTGTACATCACCTTGGCAGAAGGATTCACGATTCCAAAGTCCATACCATTCTGTTGCGCATGAAACAGGAATACGGCATGCATGGCTTCCCTTATCCAATTGTTTCCCCTAAAAGAAAAACTCAGATTACTGACGCCTCCGCTTACATGAGCACCGGGCAAATGAGACTTAATCCATTTTGTAGCGCGGATAAAATCAAGCGCATAGAGGTTATGTTCAGGAATCCCCGTTGCAACAGACAACACATTAGGGTCAAAGATTATATCCTGTGGAGCTATCCCAACCTTATCCACCAATAAATGATAAGAACGTTCGCATACAGCAATCTTTCGGTCATAGGTGTCAGCCTGCCCATTCTCGTCAAAGGCCATCACCACAACCGCGGCACCCATCATCTTGATATCCCGGGCATGCGAAAGGAACACCTCTTCACCTTCTTTCAGCGATATACTGTTAACAATACACTTACCTTGCAAGCACTTCAATCCCTGCAGCACAACGTTCCAGTTGCTGCTGTCTATCATTACAGGAACACGATAGATGTCAGGATCGCAAGCAAGCATGTTCAGGAAATGCTTCATCTCCTTCTCTGCATCCAGCAAGCCGTCGTCCATATTTACATCAAGAACCATAGCGCCGTCGTCAACTTGCTTGCGTGCTATGGAAAGTGCTTCGTCGTAAGAGCCTTCCTTAATCAGACGAAGGAATTTCCTGGAACCTGCCACATTACATCGTTCGCCCACATTTACAAAGACGGCCTCACCCTGTGGTCTCACCTCCATCAGTTCAAGACCTGACAACCACATATTCTTTGACCGGGAAACGGGTATATGAACCTTACATTCCCGTGCAGATTTCATAGAAGACAAAGCCTTTATATGCTCTGGTGTGGTACCACAACATCCGCCGATAACATTAACCAGTCCTTCCTCCACGAAGTGACGCATTTGAGAAAGCATCATCTCCGGTGTCTGGTCATAGCCTCCTAAAGTATTGGGCAAACCGGCATTCGGATGCGCAGTAATATAATATGGTGCTTTTTCTGCAAGGACTCTCAGGCTGGAGATCATATCCTCGGCACCAAAAGAGCAGTTAAGACCAACACTCAGGATAGGAGCATGTTGCACGCTGGCCAGGAATGCTTCGAGGGTCTGACCGCTCAACAGTCTGCCAGCCTTATCGCTGACAGTTACACTCAGCATCAGTGGAATATCCTTGCCGCACTTCTCTCGTACAACCTGATAGGCATGTATTCCTGCCTTACAGTTCAGGGTATCAAAGATGGTTTCTAATAATATGCCGTCAACATCACAGTCAAAGAGTACTTGCATCTGCTCTGCGTATGCATCAAACATATCGTCGTACGAGACAGCTCTATAAGAGGGGTCGCTAACATCAGGACTCATAGACAGCGTCTTGTTGGTAGGTCCGACGGTAGCTATCACAAACTTTTCTTCTTCCGCCGAAGCTTTTTCCTGCAGATATGTCCTAACTGATTCGCGAGCTATTCTTACAGCTTCATGATTCAGTTCTGTTACCAGATGCTCGCAATGATAGTCAGCCATAGAGATACGCTGACTGCTAAAGGTGTTGGCAGTTATGATGTCTGCCCCGGCCTCTAAGTACCTTCGATGAATATCCTTAATGACGTCTGGCCTTGTAAGTACCAGAATATCATTATTTCCTTGCATCTGTCCGGGGATATCCTTGAACCGTTCACCCCGAAAGTCATCCTCCGTAAGATGATAGCTCTGAATCATGGTACCCATGGCGCCATCCAGCACCATGAGTTTACCACGACCTAAGATCTTTTCTATATTATTACTATTACTTGCCATCCTTAAAATCTTATTACCCCTTTACCTTATTATTCTTTTATATTTTAATATTAATAGCCGAATACCTCATGAGCTGTCAGCGTCTTAACATCGCCAAGTCGTTGCAACTCTTCATTCGACAACCCGTTAGGATCTCCAGCAAAGACGCTCCGATAATGAAGTCCTTTCACATTTTCTTGCTGGAACTTAACAATATCTTCAAGCGTAATGGCCTGCAACTGCTCGTATATCTTCTGACGTTTGTCGTAATCGATACCCAAATCCTTTGCATCGAAGTAAATGTCAAAATACTCTGTGCGCTTAACACGTTCGGTACTCAACTGAGTAAGAGCGCCCTTCTTTGCAACCTCAAACGATGTCTGGCTTTCCGGCATGTTGTTGACAATGTCGTCAAACACCTCTATACATTCCTTCAGTTTGTCGTTCTGGCTCTGAATGGTGGTTATAAACATACAATGTTGGTCTCGGTATGCAGGAAGACTGTATCTTGCACCGGCTCCATAGCAAAGGCTACGTTTCTCTCGCATCTCCTGGAATACAACTGTATTCATGCCGGCACCAAAGTAATTATTATACATGTATGTGACGCCCAGTTTGCTCTCGTCCCATTCTTTACCGTCACAGGCATACTGACTCATAACAAAACTCTGAGTTCCATTGTAGGGGAATACAAAACACTCATTTTCATTTGTCAAAAGCAAAGCGGGCAATTTCTTCTCTTCAACTTTTTTAAGTTCATCGGCAGACTGATGTTCATTATTGATTACGGTAATCAGTTTATCCGTCTGCATAGGTCCGTAATATGTTATAACATGTTCATAGTTAGACAAGTCACGGATTATGCTTACCAGAGCATCACTTTTAGAAACAGCATCCGTAAGTTCCTGATTCGTAAGTTCCAGTTCCACGCCAGGTAAACCATAACGCATATAGTTACGCAAAAAATAGCTGTAAGCGTCGAACATATTAAGGATGTTTTCGCGTTCCTGAAGCTTTGTTGTTATAAGATTCTGAAGTGCCACTGTATCAGGTTTAGCTGTAGAGAGTACCTTTTCCATCAATGCAACGGCTTTCTCCATATTCTCTTGCAGACCACTAAGAGTAACGGTAGTAGTACGCATGTTACAACTGACATCGAATCGGCAGCCCAACTGATAGAATTGCTGCTTTATCTGTTCGGCAGACATGCTGTCCGTTCCCAGATAATCAATATAATCGGTAGCTAATGGGATATAACGGTTCAGGCCATCATCCATAACAGATGTCGTACCAATTTCATAACGATAGCTTAGATTAAAAAGACCGTTCAGGTCATTCTTTCTGTACAACACAGGAATGTCGCTTTTGGCGCTAAGGTATGTAATATCATTCGCTAAACTGACAAATACGGGGGCTATAGGCTTCACCTCGGCATTCAGAATTTCTTTTGCAAATACACTAACCGTATCACGGTTCATCTGAATAGGAGTAATGGCAGGTTTCTCAACAGGTTTAACATCCTTGTCCTCGCCTATCCTTTTGTAAACGCATACATAATTGTTGACTTTCAGATGCTTCTTGGCAAAAGCAACAATATCCTCTTTCGTCAGCTTCTCTATTCTGCCTAATTTGCCAACCTCGTCAGCCCATTCAACATCGTTAGTAAAAGCATCCACATACTGCATGGCTCTTGACGCATTTTCTTCAAGCATGTGCTGTTCGGCAAGTTTCTTTTCTGTGATGATACTCTTTACCAGGTCGTCAGAAAAATCTCCATTTCTGACCTTCTCCACTTCCTGAACCAGCAAATTACGCAAGCTTTCCAACGATTGACCCGGCTGAGGCATAGCAGTCAACAGGAATGCTGTATAGTCGCAGTATGATACTATCTCGCTCTCGCTTGCATTAACTTTCTGAGGTAGATTCAAATCCAGATCCAGCAATCCGGCCTTGCCGTTGTGCAATACCTGAGCCAAGAGAGCTAATGTATCACTCTGGTGACTGTTTATTCCATCGAAACGCCACGACAGCAAAACAGACTCGGGATTGGGCGTTACCACCTCTTTCTCAACAACAGCGGTAAGTTCGGGCTGTGCCTCAATCTCCGGCTGCTTTAAATCTTCATTCTTTTCCCAGTCACCAAAGTATTTGGTAATAATGTCCATAGCTTCGTCTGGATCGAAGTCACCGCTCATACAAATTGCCACATTATTGGGGACATAATACTTATGAAAGAACTCCATGATATTCTTCAGACTTGGATTCTTCAGATGCTCACCCAAACCGATAACAGAATGATTATAGGGATGAGTAGGAGTCAGGGTACCGAAGATTGCATTTGACAACTTGTCCCAATCGCTGTTCAGATACTTATTATATTCCTCATAAACAGCCTCCAACTCTGTGTGGAAACCACGCAAAACCATATTCTTGAAACGGTCTGACTGAACCTTTGCCCAATTCTCCAGCTGATTACTGGGAATATCCTCCATATAAACTGTCTGGTCGTTACTGGTAAATGCATTACTGCCATCACTACCTATGTTGGCCATAACCTTATCATATTCATTGGGAATAAAGTATGTGCTGGCCTCGTAACTGATGCTGTCTATCTGGTGGTAAATAGCCTTGCGCTCTTCCGGATCTGTGGTAGTTCTGTAAACCTCGTAAAGATCTGTTATCTTATCCAACAAGACTTTTTCTTCCTCGTAGTTTGTCGTGCCTAAATTGGTACTGCCCTTAAACATCATATGCTCAAGATAATGAGCCAGACCTGTTGTCTCTGTCGGCTCGTGCTTACTGCCGGCATGCACAGCAATATATGTTTGAATACGGGGCTGCTCCTTGTTGACAGTCATATAAACCTTCAACCCATTGGGCAAAGTGAACATTTTTGTATTCAGAGGGTCGTTCTCAACAGTCTGATACTCGTACTTCTGCTTACAACCAGTAAGACATACAACAGCCATTATGGCCAATAACTTTAGTGCTTTCATATTTCTCTTATTTAAAATTTTGTGAAAAAATCCTATATGCTTTGGGAAGTTCTTTATCCTTGTATATATCAAAGGCATTAACAGCAATCATAAAGCTATTATAATCTCCTCTGATTATGTATGCACAGATGGCATAGTCGATCATCTTTTTCCTGTCCGGCGAATCTTTATAGTAACGTGCCAACCTAAGCATCTCTACGGGAAAAGAATATCCGCCTACAAAATTATCGGCACGTAAGGCAATATCCTTGTCGAAGCTCTTTTGTGCTTTTTCCATCGTTGCACGCCTTTCCCGAATAAAATCCTTGTGGCAGGAGGAACGGGAAAGAACCGTCAGGAACTTCTCTGCTATATCCCATTCTCCTTCCTCTATGCTGTAATCTGTCAGTTGCCTTATGCTTGAGAAACAGTTTCCGTTTTCTGTTAGCAAACTATATTCCTGGGCATGATGGAATGCTTCATCATAAACTCCTAAATTTAAATAAAACAGCCTGTTAAACGGTGAAGCCACACGGTTTGACAAATGAGGATACAAGAACAAGTTCTCGTCATTTATGGGATAATCCAATAAATTCTCCGGCAGTGTTCCCAAGGCAGACTCAGCAAGTAAGGCATACCTTAATGCAGTGCCGTTACCGCGTTGTGCATCACTTTTAATATGCTCTTTATATAACAGATCTTCCCAACGGTTGTCGTTAGCCATGCATACACATTTCTTAATGTATTCTCCATCATGGCTGTATACACTTGTCAACGGATCGAAATAAGTCCCCCATTTATTGTAACGTTCCTCGAAAGGAATAAAGGCTACATGCTGACTGTATATCTTGGGAGTTATGCCCAATAGAAGCAAGGAAAGTAATCCCATCCCTATCTTCCCGGGGGAAGGCTTCCATACCTTTTCACCATTTGGACGATATTGCGGGGATAGAAAAAGAATAAGCAGCAGAACAGCAAGCATAGGTGTCGTCACAAGTAAAAAGCCGACAGGAACACATAGCAGGCAGAACAATACCTGACCTTTAAAGTTGCGTATTGACAGAAATACCAGAACCAAGAGAAGAAGGAATATCCATTGGAGTTGAAACGACAGACAGAATGTGCAGAAATAGCCAAGCATTACGGACGGCAAAAGCCCCAACCAATAAAGCCATTTCCTAACGGATAAACGCTTCAAGACTGTATGTGCTAACACTCCAATTATACCAAGCGTTAGCGTCTGGATACATGCGGCAACAGGAACAGAAGCATAAAATTGAATCAGATAGTCGTTCAACCACATGGTAATGGCAGGAAGTGTAGCCAGTTTCAGTTTCCAAAAGTCCCATGTCAGTACCCAGAAGTTGTCACCTTCCATAGTTATATAGGTATATGGGAATTTTGTGGCTGTATAAATGCCAAAGATTAACATCAATACCACCAGAACCGGATAATATATGGCCCCCTCCCGACCTCCCCCTTTGGAGGAGGAGTTGGTTGTTCTAAAATGTTTATGTTTTTTCTGTTCCATATTTTATTATCTGTTATTATCACTCCCCAAGGGGGGGGGAGATGGAGGGGGCTTTTATTACTTAAAGAATTCTGCCAATTCGTCTTTGGAAACCACCACCGGAGCCTTAATAAACTCCGGAATGTTATAAGCCATAAGTAACAATGTGTTATCTTCGGGATTCTGTTGTGGCAGCAGGAATGGCTTGTGAAATTTCGTGCCGTCCCAATATGCAAGCATCAGACGGCTATAACGGCCGTCGAAACGTTTGGTCATATACATCATCCATCTACCGTTGCTGCTCCAGGCATGATAACTTTCTGAGCGGGGGCTGTTCAGGATGTCTGTCGGTAACAATTCTCGTGTCTGCAGGTCCATCATCTGTAGGTCTGACTCTGTATGATACAGGTTGAAGGCTCCTCCATCTGAAAGAGAGAAAAGCATATATCTGCCATCCGGAGTAATTCGGGGCATCATAGCTGTACCTCCTCTCTCGTATGAACTATATACAGTATCGACAGCTCCCAATTTACCAGTCTCCTCGTCGAACGGAACGCGAACAATACTATAATGTAACTTTTCGTTTTCCATTGGCATGTTTACGGGATGAGCCGTACTGAAGTACAGCCATTTCCCATCTGGAGAGAAAGAAGGGAACATCTCTAAGTTCAAGCTGTCCGTGAACCTTTCGTCTTGTAAAACCATTTCGTTATCAATGTCATAGACAATAAGGTCGGACCATAAGTCGTACACCTCTATCTTATCCTTACTTTGTCCATAGAAGCTTTGGTGTGTGGAGTTGCTTGAGAAAGCTATATAACGTTTCGAAGGATGCCAAATGTTATACGAACCGTGCCTTCCATTACTCATGGCCTTTATGTCAACCTTCTTCATTTTGCCGTCACGCATCACAATGGTACCACCGTTCTCTCCTCTGGCATGGAAAGTAAAGTCCTTGGGGTTGTAGTTGGCAAAGGAATGACAATTTACGCACCCCCAGTTGTTCTGACTGTTCTCTACGATAGGTTCCACGTAGAAACTGGTAATATCTCTCTGGTAGATACCCATTCTGTTCCATCCTTCATAACCGGGAGGCAAAAGCCTGTATGCAATCCAGGGGTCGATGTCATCACTTGCAATGTTAATGGGGAAAGACTTATAAGTTACACCTTCAGTATATTTCTCCGTCCATGCAGAAACAGTCACATCCAGAACCTTTGTCCCATTGAGCAACTTATGCCATGCACTCTCAGGAAACTCTACATGATCCTTACCACAAACATCTATTTCCTCTCCCCTTTCGTTTTTAATAATAGCCCGAATATAATCTGCATCAGGGACAGAGAAGTTCATAGGACAGATATTCTGGGGTATTGTTACGCCAATATAATCAGGGAATATGTCAGGCAAAGCATCAGCACTCTCCTTAGCCTCCCGCTTCGAGCAAGCTGTCAGCAGCAACAGACAAAGAAAGATTCTGAAGCCACAAGTATAGATTGTATTGTCCTTTTTTACTCCCATTATTACTTATACTCTTTTCCTTGTCCTCCCCATAGAGGGGGAGTTAAAGGGCGGTCTTTAAATGATTTTCTTGAACTGGCGCGATATATCCCTGCGGTCTTCCTTCTCTTTCAGGGTCTCACGCTTGTCATATTCCTTCTTACCTCGGGCAATATGAATATCCAGTTTGGCCCTTCCGTTTTCGTCGATAAACAGCAGAACGGGAACAATACTGAAGCCAGGTGCCTTGACAGCATTCTGAATCTTACGAATCTCCTTGCGGTTCAGCAGCAGCTTGCGGTCGCGCCGTTCCACATGGTTGTTATACGAGCCCTGCTCGTACTGAGCTATATACATATTCTTCACCCACACCTCATCATGGTGTACCATGCAGTATGTGTCCACCAAACTTGCTTTACCCTTACGGATACTTTTTATCTCAGTTCCTGTAAGTACAATGCCGGCGGTATATTGGTCCAAGAGCAAGAAGTCGAACTCCGCCTTCTTGTTCTTGATATTAACACTTCCCTTATTTTCTATTATTGATTTTGCCACAATATTCCAATTTATCGCTGCAAAATTACGAATAAGTGAGCGGAGTACAAAAGAAAAGCGTGTTTTTCTTTTTATTCCCGAACGAAAGTACTTTCGACGATAGTCAATGTTACGAATAAGTGAGCGGAGTACAAAAGAAAAGCGTGTTTTTCTTTTTATTCCCGAACGAAAGTACTTTCGACGATAGTCAATGTTACGAATAAGCGAGGACAATACAAAATAAGAATCAAAAAAAATCAGCGCATGTGAATTTGCGCTGATTCTTTTTCTTACAAAACTTCGTTTTCGTTATTTGCGTATTCGTCTGTATATTGTAGAGAGGAGGAAGCCATCAAAGGTGTTATGGATTTCAGCTCAACACTTTCTGATTCCGGAGCTACATATTTCTTTTTCATAATAAAGCCGTTTATTTAAGATTCATAATCACCTTTCCATCCTTCACATATATCCTGCCTACTTCCGTTTCTTTCACCTTGATGCCTTGCAGGGTATATACGTCACTTTGGGATTTACCTTTCTCTGTAGCTTCGATAGCCGTTGACGAATCTATAACAAATCCGTATGCTTTTACCGATGATGGCAGAGGATTCATCCAACACTTACCGGCGGGAACCACAAACTCGTCCCCTTCCTTTATAAGGTAGAACATTGCGCCCTCGCCTTGGTCCTGCAGAACATACCCGCCTGTTACCGATTGGGGTACTACGGTTCCTGTCAGATAGCCTTTTACAACACTCCCTCCATCCGGATAAAGACTGCCGTCAACAGTTCCGCTGACCGTTCCTGTATATCCAAGCTTCCGTATTTGCAACTCGCTGTGTACCAATATGTTTTGATTAAAACAGCAGAAAAGTGGTGACGGAGATTCTGTAGATGGGAGGGGATAATTAAGATTTAACGTTTTTAACTTTTTTACACCTCAAAAACGGTTACTTTGTGCAAATTCCTTTGCAAATACAAGAATTATCACCCCTTGAAATTAGAGCTGTTCCAATAGTTCTCTGCCCTTGTTGGTCAGATAGTATGACTGCATTGGATGGTTTGGAGATTCAGGGTAGAGCATGGCTATATAACCTTCTGCCAAATTGGGGGCAATGTAGGTGTTTACAAAACTCGACCTGTTGCGCAAGTCCATATCATCCATCAACGCCTTTAGATTTGCGCCATTTTCACCAATAGCCATCAAGAATTTCTTTAAACGCTTATTTTTAGCTTGCTCCTTTGAGGTTGTATGGTGAACTTGTATGGTTGTATGGTTGTATGGTGAACTTGTATGGTTGTATGCATTGATAGTTGTACGCTTGAACGTAACCCATACGAATGCTGCATTCTGATTGAATTCGGGTTCAGGGAGGTTCGCTTCACGACAAGCATCAACCATACGACCAACACCACTGCCCCAGTTCTCCAAGAACGTGGTTTTGAATAGTACGTCAGCAATGGTTGGGTTCTGAGGGAATGAATGATGAGACTGCTTGATGGTTTCAACCGTCAACTCATCTGGTAAATGACCAGTGTTTTCAATCTCCACACGGTCATCATATATGGCGATACCCACAGAACTACTTGTATTATGGAACTGTCTGTGACAAAGGGCATTCGTCAAGGCTTCACGCAGAGCCTCAGCAGGAATTTCCAGTTTTTCTTCTCTCGTAAAGCCTACTATCTTGCCACTAAGGGAAAGATGCTTGAAGAAGAACGCCATGCCAGCATCAAGCAGAGTGAAAAAGTTGCCGTATGCACGTTGGTTGTCAATAAACTCAGTTTTGTCATTTCCCCGGAATCGAGCCATACGGAGCAAAAATTGGGGAAACTGACTGGTATCTCGAAGGAATAGAGCTGCTGCAGCATTCTTTAGTCCGCCATCTGTCGTAAGTTTTAGCTTTCCTACAAGGCTTTCTGTTGACTCCATTAGAGAAGATTCTGGCATTCGGCCTCGTTCAACACCGAGACGAACACCGCCACGAATACGCTGTTCCTCCAGATCAGCAATTGTGATGCCTTCGCAGATTTGGTCTTCCCATTTATGAAGATTTGTCTTGCTACGCATCAATCGATCCTCAAAGATATCACGAGGCATGACTACGGTAGTACTCTCTATTCGCATATAGGGCTTGTTGTCGTATGTATAAGGCGCATCCCAATATGACGGTGCATCCAGATGTAGCGCTATGACCTGACAACCAGGTCGATCAGGCACATCTATGTATTCAACAGGAAGGTCTATCAGCGGTTCCAGTTTTGCTACCTCTCTCGCAATCTCTCTACGTGTGCTGTCTGTCACCTCCTGTCCCAGAATCTTTAATGTAATAGGAGCAATACCAAAGAACAGCCAGCCACCAGCTGTGTTAAGGAAAGCACATGCGGAGCGCATACCATCCTTCAACTCACCCGTTGTTTTCTTCACTTCCAACGTGCGGGTTTCATCTCCTTGTATGATTGCCTTAACATCCTCTATTGTCATAGATGACTTATAATTGTCAATGTGTTTGCAAAGGTACTACTTTTTCTCGAAACGGAAGCACAAAATCATCGTTTCGCGCGTAATTTAAGCAAATTTAGTCTAAAGTAAGCCCTACTTATAACAAAAAGAAACGATTTCTTGGTAAAATTCATTACCTTTGCCAACAAATTCGACGACAATGGAACAGAAATTCAACAATAATCGCTTGAACTTGCAGGTGCTACGGGAGTTCTGCGAACGGGAGGGGGAGGAAATCGCTTACCGCAAGGGTGACCAACTGGAGCGCGAGGGTGACCCGGCGCGGTGGTTCGCTTTTGTCACTGAAGGATGTTTCAAATATGTGAAATATGGCGTGAGCGACGAC
>JAFXZY010000087.1 GCA_017541025.1 Bacteroidaceae bacterium
ATTTGCTCAATACCAGTTCATCACCTCGTTCAAGACTCATGAGAAGGGCTTCCCACTCTGGACGCAACTTCTCATCCTCGGCATTCTCTTCGACAATTTTCATGCAGCCGAATTTCTCCATCCAAGCCTTATCAGACTCGACGGATTCGTATGCCTCTGCCAGAAAGATATAACCTACCTTTGCCATATTTGTTTTCAGTATATTAGTGGGTAAAACTTGCGTTTTTACCTGTTTTATGATGCAAAGATACACTTTTATTTCCAATAATAATCATTGTCTTACCCTGAAAAACGTTGAATCAAAAACAACGTTTTAAAATGGCAAAAACAAAAGATTTAGAATTGTTAGAGTTACAGGAACTCGCCTTGAGGAAAAAAAAGGATTTTCCCCGAAAATCATTGGAAGAAAAATGCATGATTGTTAAGGCTTATTTGCTAAATCATGTGTCAATTGAGCAATTAAGTGCGGATTTTGACGTAAACAAACGTACAATTTTCAGATGGATTCGTACCTTTGCCGACGGAAAGATGCCCACAAAAAGAGGTAAAGGCACTCCTGATGTAAAACCAAATCCGTCTAGTATGCCAATGAAGAGTCAGAAACCAGCAGAGACCGAAGCCGAGGAACTGGCCCGTCTCAGGGAAGAGAACAAGCGTCTGGCGGAAGCGTTGAAGATGGCCGAGTGGATGAATCACGCCAAGGACGTGATGATTGACGAAGCCGAGAAGATGTTCAACATTCCAATCAGAAAAAAAGCTGGCGCCAAACAGTAACAAAGCTTGCCGCGGAGAAGGTCAAGGGGCAGACCATGGGCCTTCTCTGCCGGCTGTTTGGCAAGAGCTGGCAGGCATACTATCAGTACAGGGACACGTTGGGCAAGCAACGGCTGAAGGAGGAGATGGTCGTCCAGTTCATCAAGGACATACGTCAGATAGATCCCGGCATTGGCGGACCCAAGCTCTACTACATGTATCGCGAGCGCTTTGGAGCTGATTACGAATATATGGTGGGGCGCGATAAGATGGAGGCGATAATAGCCCGCAACGGCTTGAATGTAAGGCTTCCAAGGCGTCGTCCACGCACGACGGATTCCACCCACGGACTGCCTACGTATCCGAATCTAGTAAAGGACATCATACCGATACGCAAGAATCAGATTTGGGTGACAGACATCACCTATATCCCCGTCTGGAATTATGATGGTAGCTACGATTTCTGCTATTTGTCGATGATAACGGACTGCTACACCAAGGAAGATCATCAGCTGGTATGTAGGAGAGACGATGGAGGCCTGGTGCAGCGTGGAATGCCTCTTGAAGGCCCTTGAGACGCTTGATCCTGATGAAATCGTCAACCTCATCCACCACTCTGACAGAGGCATCCAGTACGTCAGTGCCGCATATACATCACTGCTTATTGAGGCAGGTATCAAGATTAGCATGACGGAAAGCGGAGACCCAAAGGATAATGCTGTGGCTGAGCGCCAGAACAACACCGTCAAGAACGAACTGCTCAAGGATATCAAATTCCACTCTATAGGTGAAATAAGAAGGGCTTTGGACAAAGCTATAGTCTTCTACAATAATGAACGTCCACACATGTCGCTGAACAATATGACACCCCGTCAGGCAGCATCCTGTAGGGGGAAAATACAAAAGAAATGGACAAGCTATAGAGAAAAATACCTTGAAAACTTGGAGATACAGGAAGGAGCATGTACCTTTGCACCGCAAACCCTAGAAATGATTGAACGGCTTTCCGCGGAGCAGATTCAACAAAAACAAGGGTTTAGAGAGAACGATTCAATCCCAGACAGGGTTAGTGAAAATAACAATCAACAAATGTCAGGGATAAGTTAAAAACCATTCAACTTTTTTTAGGGAAGTACACATACTCAAATGATATTTGAGCATTTTTAATACTTGATACTCGACTGTCTATTTGCTTTCGAGTATGATTATTTGAAACTTCAAGTATCATTTATAACAATACTTAAAGTTATAATCATACTGCTCGATATTTCGATTATTATACTTACCTTTGCAGCGGATTTCAAACAATTATCAGTATATGTATAGCAGTAAACCAAATTGTTACATGAATACTTTGAAGCTTTACTCAACGTTGAAAGTCAACCAAAAGAAAGCAAAAGAAACAAAGTATAATCATACTCGCGTTATAATGGCTATTTCTGCTACTATAATTGCCATCTTTTGTCTGGCATCATGTGCCACTGATAAGTCGAGGTATCATTTCGATTCAAGTAAAGATGCTCTTTCCAGTTATCATGTTTACTTGTCTGAACTACAGAAAAAGGAATCCCTGTCTTCAGATGATTTTGTAACCACCATCAGCAACTGGTCTGAGTTGCGTGATAGTGTTTACGCTTACATCAGCAAGGATTCAGCATTCTATGCTCATACTTATCTGTCTTCAGAGTTCTATAGCATACATGACTCTATCAGAACTGAGATGTTCAGACTTGCCGTTGGACAAGACAGAACACTCAAAGACGTTCTTAGAGTCAAGAAGTCCACCTCACAATATAATAATGAGGAGGACATCAAAACCACGTTTAACTCAGCCAAAGCGTTTTATGCCTCTCTTGACAGCCTTGAAGTTTTCAAAGCAGACAAAACAGTACGACAAAGCGGAGGCTCTATGTGGATATGATATGTACAAATCCTGTGGAATCTGGGCAAACACCTCTGCTTTCACTCAATACCTTAGAGAAAGCGATTCCCTCTGTTGACTGGTCTAAGGGCTCTTCGGGCGTTCTGCTAGATGGAGACGTGGTAGAGGCCCTTATTGACCTTTGGAGTGGGGAGTGATGATGAAATAAGATAAAACAGAAGGGGCCTCATCTGTGATTCAAAACGTGAGCTCGACGAAATATAATTGTCTGTAAATAGCCTGACACACTGTTTATATTCACTCTTCATACCCGGCAGTCAGGACCTTTTTAGCCTCGATTTTTTGAATCGGACCTACATCGGAGGTACATCGGAGGTACTCCGGGGGGGCTTTGCCTTGTTTCTGGCAGATAACTTTTCCCATTAGGAAAAAATTCTTTATTCTGTTCGCATAATTGATTATTTCTTTAAAGAAAAATAAATTTCTTCATCCAACAGGTGTTTATTTCAGGAATTTTATATAAGTTTGCAGTCAAAAATTGAAGAAGCAAATGAGTAATCTGTTAATACTCCGTAAAGGAAAGGAGGAAAGCCTGAAACGTTTTCACCCTTGGATATTTTCGGGTGCGGTTCATCATATAGAAGGTGAGCCGAAAGAAGGGGATATCGTGGAGGTGCTGAATAGCGAAGGCCGATTCGTTGCTCTTGGGCATTGGCAGGTGGGAAGTATTGCCATTCGTGTGCTTACTTTTAACCGTCAGAAGATTGGCCTGGAATTCTGGAAGAAAAGACTGGCTACCGCTCTTGACGTACGCAAGAGCATTGGCGTAGCGGGTACTGCCTATAATAATATGTATCGTCTGGTTCATGGCGAGGGGGATAATCTGCCTGGGCTTATCATTGATATCTATGGCGAGAATGCTGTAATGCAGGCTCATAGCGTGGGTATGCATGTGAGTCGGATGCAGATTGCTGAAGCGCTGAAAGCTGTTATGGGCGATACACTGAAGGCTATCTACTATAAGAGCGAAACGACATTGCCCTTTAAGGCTTCGCTGGGTCAGGAGAATGGTTTCATCTTTGGGGAGAGTAACGATAACGTTGCTATTGAGAACGGACTGAAGTTCCACATTGACTGGCTGAAGGGGCAGAAGACGGGATTCTTCGTTGACCAGCGCGAGAACCGTTCTTTGTTGGAGAAATATTCCCATGGTCGTAAGGTGCTGAATATGTTCTGCTATACAGGTGGCTTCAGCGTTTATGCCATGAGGGGTGGGGCAGAGTTGGTTCACTCGGTTGACAGCAGCGCTAAGGCTGTGGATCTTGTGAATGCCAACATAGAACTGAACTTCCCAGACGATAAGCGCCATAAAGCTTTTGCCGAGGATGCGTTCCGCTTTCTGGATGAGATGAAGGAGGGTGCTTACGATCTGATTATCCTTGACCCGCCAGCATTTGCCAAACATAAAGATGCGCTGAAGAATGCCTTGCGTGGCTACACCAAGCTTAATGTGAAGGCTTTCGAGAAGATTCCTGCTGGTGGAATACTTTTCACCTTCAGTTGTTCTCAGGCTGTCAATAAGGACCAGTTCCGCATGGCTGTATTTACTGCTGCTGCAATGGCTAAGCGCAAGGTGCGTATTCTGCATCAGTTGCATCAGCCTGCCGATCATCCTATTAATATCTATCATCCCGAAGGTGAATACCTGAAGGGACTTGTGCTGTATGTGGAATAGCTAAACTGTAAACCGTAAACTGTAAACCGTAAACTGTAAACAAAAAAATGAATATAAAATATAGACTTACATTGCTGAACTTCCTGGAGTTTGCTGTCTGGGGAGCCTACCTAACTTCTATGGGAACTTATCTTGCAGGCGTAGGATTGGGTTCTCATATAGGTTGGTTTTATTCTGTACAAGGTATCGTCAGCATTTTTATGCCTGCCTTGATGGGTATTCTGGCTGACCGATGGATGGAAGGACAACGGGTACTTAGTCTCTGTCATGCTTTGGCAGGTGTTTTTATGATTTCTGCTTCGATATATGGTTACGAGACCGGTACTTCTGCTGAATTCGGCTTTCTCTTTTCCCTATATACTCTTTCTGTAGCTTTTTTTATGCCAACTATTGCCCTCAGCTATTCTGTTGCTTATTCTGCGTTAGAGAAGGAGGGACTGGATACTGTGAAGGCTTTTCCGCCCATACGTGTTTGGGGAACTATCGGTTTCATTGTTACCATGTGGATTGTTGACCTTTGCGGATTGCAGTCAAATTCCGGCCAATGGATGGTAAGCGGTTGCCTGAGTCTTGTTATGGCAGCATATTCTCTGACTATGCCTCGGATGCCTATTAAGAAGGGCGAACATAAGACTCTTTTCGAGGCACTCGGTTTGTATGCCTTCCGTTTATTCTTGAAACCGCGTATTGCAGTATTCTTCGCATTTGCTATGCTCTTGGGGTTCTGCCTTCAGATTTCCAACGGATACGCCAATCCTTTTATCACCAGCTTTGGCAGCATTCCTGAATATCAGTCAACCTTCGGCGTTCAGCATGCCAACATCCTTATTTCCCTTTCTCAGGTAAGTGAAACGCTTTGTATTCTGCTTATTCCATACTTCCTTTCTCGATTTGGCATTAAGAAGGTGGTACTCATCGCTTTGATGGGATGGGTTTTACGTTTTGCATTCTTCGGATTAGGTAATCCTGGTGGTGGAGTTTGGCTCTTCCTGCTTTCGATGATTGTCTATGGCGTTGCCTTTGACTTCTTCAATATATCAGGCTCGCTGTTTATCAATCAGGAGACAGACGAGAGTATCCGCAGCAGCGCACAAGGTTTGTTTATGATGATGACCAACGGGCTTGGTGCCTTTGTGGGAACATTGGTGGCTCAGGCTGTTATCAATCATTATGTCTTTACTCCTCAGGCAGCAGGCGCTTCTGGTGCTGAAGTAATAGCTGGCTGGCAGACCTGCTGGTACATCTTTGCCGCTTATTCCCTTGTTGTGGCAATTCTCTTTGGTCTTTTGTTTAAGAACCCTAAAGAAAATTGAGCCTTGAGAATTAAAAGTTATCGTTAACGTTATCGTTTTCGTTAAGAAAAGAAATGAAAGAAACGCGATTTTTCTTTGTTCCTGATGCCAGAAGCAGGGTGGAATTACCTCAGGATGAAGCCAATCATGCAACTCGTGTGCTTCGTCTTGCAGAAGGTGGCGACTTTTTTATTATGGATGGTGAGGGATATTTCTTCCGAGCAATAATTACCGTTGCTACCAACCACCGTTGTTTGTATAAAATCATCGATATTATGCCTCAGGAGCGCGCTTGGGAAGGACATATTCATTTGGCAATGGCACCGACCAAACTTAACGACCGTACGGAATGGTTTGCGGAGAAAGCCACAGAGATTGGTTTGGACGAACTGTCTTTCTTGGATTGCAAGTTCAGCGAACGTCGTGTCATCAAATGCGAACGTATAGATAAAATACTCATCTCGGCTGTTAAGCAGAGTCATAAGGCTTGGAAACCTATCCTCAATGAGATGACTCCCTTTGAACGCTTTGTTTAGCAAGAACGAAAAGGAGATAAATTCATTTGCCATTGTTATAATCAGGAGGATATTGGGGAAGGCGAGGAAAAACCTTTGCTGATGGATGTGCTGCGGCGTGGTGTGGAAACAACCGTTATGGTGGGACCAGAAGGCGATTTCAGCATAGATGAGGTTAGGCTGGCATTGAAGAACGGTTATCGGAGTGTATCGTTAGGGACAAGTCGGCTCAGAACAGAAACGGCTGCATTGGTGGCTGTACACATGATGCAATTAAAGAATCAGAAGTAAAATATGAAGAAGTATATATTCTTAATTTTGGCCATTGTTGCTGTTGTGGCAATAGGCGGTTATTATTTCCTTTTTGGTAAAAAAGATGTCTGCAAGGATGTAATCCCAGAGGATGCCAAGGCAGTGATGGTTTTGGACTCTAAACAACTGGTTAAGCAGATGGGAATCGGCATCAGCGATATTGTGGATTTCCTGAAGTCTGATAAGAAGGAGGATATTGGTATTGACCTTCTTTCGCCTATGTATGGTTTCCTTTCCAACGAAAGCTATCTATGTGCTGTAATTGCCTTGTCTGATGCCGATGATTTCGAGGAGGCATTTAAGGAGAAGGGCATTTCCGTGGAGTCGCAGCGTGGGTTCAAGTGGGCTTATAACAAAGAAATGATTGTCTGTTTCAATGATGATAAGGCATTGCTTCTTGGTCCCATCACACAAACAGAGAGTCATAATATGCGCCCCAGAATGGTGGAGTGGATGAGTCAGAGCTCTTCCAAGAGTCCCATTCTCTCTTCTGCTCTTAAGCAGGATGGTGCCCTCTGCCTGAGTTCTAAGATGAGTGTTCTCCCTGGCACATACATGCAGTCGGCATTACAATATCTGAACAATCCGTTTGATTTGGATAAGGTGTTCCTGAATGCCGAACTAAGTATCAGGGAAAAATCGCTCCTTCTGTCGGCATCCGTTGAATCCGACGAAGATGATATTAAGGGTCTTGTTACCAAGCATAAGGATATTCTCCGACCCATTCAGGCCAGTCAGCTACGCTCTTCTACCAATGATCCTCTGCTATGGGTTGGATTCAATACCAAGGGCGCCAGCCTTCTGGAGGAGTTGAGAAAGAACAGCGTACTTAGACTGTTCCTTGTGGGCATTAATCTTTGCGTGGATGCGGACATGATGTTAAAAGCGGTTGACGGTAATGTGTGTTTTGAGTTAAATGACATCCTCTTAAACAAAGCTGATTTTACGTTGAAAGCGCAGGTTACTAATCAGGATTTTCTTGAGAATGCCAACGAATGGAACACAGGATTCTTGGGTAAGAGCTATAGTTTTAAGTCGATTGACAAAAACAACTATATACTTCAAGGCGTGGGAAACACTACCTATTTTGGCGTAAAGGATAATCTGGCTTATATTTCATCGAATCAGTCTGTTACAAATAATGAGAAAAGTAATACTTCAGATAATTTCGTAACAAACAACAAGTCTCAGATAGACGGGAAAGTAATCTATGCCTCTGTCAATATGAACAAATTGGCTCGCCTTCCTATGATACAAAACATGATGAATGATGATAGCAGGAAGCTCAACGCTTTTTTCGATAAAATGGACAGATTTAACGTCAGTGCTACGGATTACTTGCATTATGATGTTGAACTTACAACTAAGGAAGATATTTCAGACTTCATAAAACAGTTTTTGAAGTAAATGAACAGAATAGAATTACATAATACATTGCCCTGCGTCTTTGAAGGCAGGGATGTGCAGAGTGAGGTTTGGCTGCAGGACGTTGTTTTCAGGAAAGGAGAGACGTACCTGGTAGAAGCCAGTTCGGGCACGGGAAAAAGTTCACTCTGCAGCTATATAATAGGATACAGAAAAGATTATTTGGGTAACATCAGTTTCGACGGCAAAGATATCAGCAAATATGGTGTGTCGGACTGGACTTCCATCCGTAAGAATACGTTGAGCCTCTTGTTTCAGGAGCTACGTCTCTTTCCTGAGCTAACGGCAATGGAGAACATTGAGATTAAGAACGGACTAACCGGACACAAGAAACGTAAGGAGATTGAGTTGTGGTTTGAACGTCTGGGAATTGCCGATAAAATGGACGCAAAAGTAGGCCGTATGAGTTTCGGACAGCAACAGCGTGTGGCAATGATACGTGCTCTGGTGCAGCCTTTTGATTTCCTGATGGTAGATGAACCTATCAGCCACTTAGACGATGATAACAGCGCCATTATGGCAAGCATAATGATGGAGGAAGTACAACGTCAGGGCGCTGGAGTAATAGTAACCAGTATTGGCAAGCACATGGAAATGCCATACACTAAAACGTTCCGCTTATGATGTCGCTGGTTTGGAAATTACTGCGTCAGCACATCAGTATTGCGCAGTTGGCAGGCTTCTTCTTTGCCAATCTCTTTGGTATGTTCATCGTGCTGTTAGGTTTGCAGTTCTATACGGATGTGAAGCCACTTTTCAGTCAGGACGATGGTTTCCTGAAACCCGAATACCTTATTGTAAGTAAGCGAATCTCTGGCATGAGTGTGCTTGGTGCAGGAGAGAGTTGCGGTTTCAGTGAAAAGGATGTTGCTGATATCAGCAGCCAGTCTTTCTGTAAGAGTGTGGGCGTTTTTACTGCCAGCCAATACAAGGTGGTATGCAGCATGGGAGTAAACGGTGTAGCCAGGTTTGGCACAGATATGTTCTTTGAGAGTGTGCCTGACAAATACGTGGATACAGACCTCAGCAACTGGACGTTTTCTCCTGAGGAAGGAACCATCCCCATTATTCTGCCTCGTACTTATTTGGCTATTTATAACTTCGGGTTTGCACAAAGTCAGTCGTTGCCCAAGATTTCAGAAGGTATTGTGGGGATGATAGATATGCTGGTGGTACTTCGAGGAAACGGGCAGGAACAACGCCTGAAGGGTAAGGTGATAGGCTTCAGTACCCGCCTGAATACCATTCTGGTTCCAGAATCCTTCATCCAATGGAGTAATGCCAAGTTTGCTCCCGAGGCCGACCTTACACCCAACCGACTGATAGTAGAGGTGAAGAACCCAACCGACGATGCTATTGTGAAGTACATTAACGACCATAATTATGAACTGGAAGATGATAAGCTGGATGCCGGAAAGGCAACCTATTTCCTGAAACTGGTTACCATACTGGTTATATGCATAGGTATGCTTATCAGCATGCTGTCCTTCTATATTCTCATGCTTAGTATCTATCTGCTGGTTCAGAAGAACACAGAAAAGTTGCGCAACCTGCTGCTTATTGGTTACAGCCCAGTGCGTGTTTCCCTGCCATATCAGATGCTTACGGTAGGCATGAATGGGGTAGTGCTTATACTCTCCCTTACCATATTGTTTATTGTACGTAGGTACTACATGAATATGCTTTGGGTAATGTTCCCACAGATGCAGGACGGTAGCATGTGGCCCTCAATATGCTTGGGAATCGGCCTTTTCATCGTAGTAAGTATGATAAATATCGTTGCTGTACGCAACAGAGTAATGAAAATCTGGAACAGAAAAGAATAATGGAAAAGCTGAAGATACTATATACAGAACATACAGGATTGGAAGTAGTAGGCTGTGATGAGCTTCCTGGTGCCGGCAGTAATCGAAAATACTACCGCTTACATGGCTCTGACGGCAGCACGCTTATAGGCGTTGTGGGCACCAGCCAGGATGAGAACAATACCTTCTGCTATTTGGCTCAGCATTTTACAGAAAGAAAACTTCCTGTGCCTGCTGTCGTTGCTCAGAGTATAGACGGACTGCGTTACCTGCAAGTGGATCTGGGCGACCGTTCCCTCTTTGATGCCTTAAAGGGTGGACGTGATGCAGGAGGCAGGTATACACAGTCAGAGAAACAGTTGCTGCATCGTACCATCTCGCTTCTGCCAAGGTTTCAGATTAAGGGAGCCAGAGGCCTGAACTTCAAGAAATGCTATCCGCAGGAGGCGTTGGATGAAACCAATGTGCTCTTCGACCTTAATTATTTCAAGTACTGTTTCCTAAAGGCTACAGGTATTGATTTTCATGAACTGAAGTTAGAGGCGGCTTTCCGCTTAGTTGCGCAGGATATTGTGGCAATTCCAGGCGAAGCCTTCATGTACAGAGATTTTCAGGCTCGTAATGTGATGTTGGATAAGGATGGCAATCCCTATTTTATAGATTTCCAGGGTGGTCGTCGTGGTCCTGTACAGTACGATGTCGCCAGTTTCCTTTGGCAAGCTTCTGCCCGTTACAGCAAATCTCTACGCGAGGAACTCATTAAGACTTATATCAACAACCTTAAGCAGTATATTGAGGTTAACGAGAAACAGTTCCGCCAAAACCTAAAGCTATGCGTGCTGTTCCGTTTGCTGCAAGTGTTAGGTGCATACGGCTTCCGTGGATATTTCGAACGAAAGAACCACTTCCTTGAAAGTATTCCGGCAGCCATCCAGAATCTGCGCGATTTATTGCAGGAAGGTGGATGCCCTTACCCATATTTGCGTGAAGTGCTCACCCGCCTGATAGAACTTCCCCAGTTTGCTCCAGAACCCGAGAAGCCTCTACAGCGTGCCGATGGATACAAGATAACGGAGAATAATCCCTATGTATCACGCCCAGAAGATGGTCCGGCTACGTTCAGTAGGTATGATGGCAAAGGTCCTCTGGTGGTACGTGTTTTCAGTTTCTCCTTCAAGAAAGGAATTCCAGAAGATACCAGCGGCAATGGCGGAGGATATGTGTTTGATTGCAGAAGCACGCATAACCCTGGGCGTTATGAACCTTACAAACAACTTACAGGTCTTGATGAACCCGTAATCCGTTTCCTTGAGGATGATGGCGAGATTCTTACCTTCCTGGACAGCATATATAAGTTGGCAGATGCCCATGTGCAACGCTACTTGCAGCGTGGTTTCACCAGTCTGATGTTTTCTTTTGGATGTACGGGTGGTCAGCACCGTAGTGTGTACAGCGCTCAGCATTTGGCAGAACACATTCATTATAAATATGGTATAGAGGTGCACGTATGTCATCGCGAGCAAGGTATCTCCACTATCTTCCCCGCTTTCAGAGCTATGGTTTTTGCTGCTGGCTTAGGCACCCGACTCAAGCCGCTCACAGATACCATGCCTAAAGCGCTTGTTCCTGTGGCAGGCAAACCTCTATTGGAACATACATTGGAGAAGCTGAAGGATTCTGGTATTCGTGATGTGGTTATCAATGTGCATCATTTTGCCGACATGATTGAGGAGTGGGTGAACCAGCATCCTATGGGTATGAACGTTTGGTTTAGCGATGAACGTGCGGCACTTCTGGAAACTGGCGGAGGCATTAAACATGCGGCTCACTTGCTGAAGGATGCTACAGAAGGTTTCCTTATCCATAATGTGGATATTCTCAGTAATGCCGACTTGCGCGCCCTTCAACTCTTTGCCCATGGGAAAGCAGCTGCATTGTTGGTGTCTGAGCGTCAGACCAGTAGGTATCTGCTCTTCGATGATGACATGCGACTGGTTGGCTGGACTAATATACAGACGGGTGAGGTAAAGAGTCCATACCCCAACTTGGATGCAAGGAAGTATCGCAGATTTGCTTTTGCAGGTATTCATGTGATGAATCCATCGTTGTTTGCTCATTTCTCTGAATGGCCTGATAAGTTTAGCATTATCGACTTCTACCTGAGCATTTGCAACCGGCATCCCATTTACGGTTATGTTCAGTCAGGGTTACAGTTGATGGATGTAGGCAAGATGGAAACCATAGCCGAGGCCGAAGCTTTTTACAATAATGTGAAGAAGGAGAGGGAATGAAGATACAAGAGCTTCAGACAGTTTTCTCACGTCATCCTTCTGTTGGCAAGCTGCGTACAGCCTTGCAAAGGACTGATGTGGGTGTAATACAGATAGACGGTCTTCATGAGAGTGCCGCCCCCTTGGTATTCTCATCACTTATAAACACCATTTCATCGGTCTGTGTGTTTATTTTGGACGATGAGGAGCAGGCAGGCTATTTCTATCACGACCTTACGCAGGTTTTGGGCGATGAAAAGGTGCTTTTTTTCCCCAGCAGTTTTAAGCGCGCCATTAAATACGGACAACGTGATGCCGGCAACGAGATCCTACGTACCGAAGTCCTAAGCGCCATAATCAATAAATCTTCAAAAGTCACTCCCCTAAAGGGGGAGACGGAGGGGGCTTTTCAACTTTACATAGTCACTCACCCTCAGGCATTAGCACAATCCGTAGTGACGCGCAAGAAGCTGTCAGAACAGACGTTATCGCTACAAGTAGGTGAGCAGGTTGATATAGTATTTGTGCAGGAAACACTTATTTCCTTTGGCTTCAGGCGAGTAGATTATGTGTATGAGCCTGGCCAGTTTGCTGTCAGAGGAAGTATATTGGATGTATATTCTTATTCCTGCGAATATCCCTATCGAATAGACTTTTTTGGCGATGAAGTGGATAGTATTCGCACATTCGAGGTCCAGACACAGCTAAGTAATACCAAGTTGCAGCAGATTAGCATTGTTCCTGAACTGTGCTCTGAGGAGGAACAGAACGAGAGTTTTCTCTCTTTCCTACCCAAGGAGACCCTTCTGGTAATGCACGACCCCACGTTTGTAGCCGAATCAGTACAGATAGCATGGGAAGAGGGCTTCTGCCGTCAGGCTGTTACGGTGGATTCGGAGGAAAATGCTTCCTCTGAAGAAAAAGATAAACCCCTTGAAAAGGAAAAAATGCTGGTGGAACCGCAACTTTTCTGCAAAGAGTTGCTCAACTTTAGAAGAATAGAATTAGGAAATTCTACACTTTCAACTGCCTCTAAACTCTCAACTCTACACTCTAAACTCTCCTTCCATACTCATCCTCAGCCAGTCTTCCACAAGAACTTCAATCTGGTATTCCAAAGCTTCAATAAGTATCTTGAGGAGGGCTATCAGCTTTATATCTTAGCCGATAGTCAGAAGCAGGCGGCTCGCTTGGAGAGCATCTTTCAAGACCAGCAGACGGGTATTACCTTTACGCCTGTTGACCATACTATTCATGCAGGTTTTGTTGATGACGACCTAAAAGTGTGCCTTTTCACCGACCATCAGATATTTGACCGATATCATAAATATAACTTACGTAGTCAGCAGACGCGAAACGGAAAAGTTGCTCTTACCCTTAAGGAATTGCAGCAGTTCGAGATCGGCGACTATGTGGTACATTTGGATCACGGCGTAGGAAAGTTTGGCGGATTGGTGAGAATACCCAATGGCGACAAGATGCAAGAGGTTATCAAGATTATCTATAACCATGACGATGTGGTCTTTGTATCCATCCATGCCCTGCACAAAGTCTCTAAATATAAAGGCAAGGAAGGTGATCCGCCACGTATCAGCACGTTGGGTACTGGAGCGTGGGAACGCATGAAGGAGCGTACCAAGACCAAGATTAAGGATATTGCCCGCGACCTGATTAAGCTCTACAGCCGTAGGCGTGAGGAGAAAGGTTTCTCTTATTCCCCTGACAGCTTTATGCAGCATGAGTTGGAAGCCAGTTTCCTTTATGAAGATACCCCCGATCAGTTGAAGGCTACCCAAGATGTAAAGGCAGATATGGAAAGAGCGCGTCCTATGGACCGCCTGGTTTGTGGCGACGTAGGATTCGGTAAGACCGAGGTGGCTATACGTGCTGCCTTCAAAGCATGTGTTGATAATAAACAAGTGGCTCTTTTAGTGCCCACAACCGTGTTGGCTTATCAGCATTACCGTACCTTTACATCTCGTCTTAAGGACTTCCCTGTAAAAGTGGAGTATCTGAGTCGTGCCCGTTCTTCAGCCAAGACCAAAGAAATCCTTGAAGGTCTGAAAAACGGAACCGTAAACATCGTAATTGGTACACATAAGCTCATAAGCAAGAGTGTGCAGTTTAAGGATTTGGGCTTGCTGATTATAGATGAAGAACAGAAGTTTGGCGTCAGCACCAAGGAGAAACTACGCCAGATGAAAGTGAATGTAGATACCTTAACGCTTACAGCAACACCCATTCCGCGTACCTTACAGTTCAGCTTGATGGGAGCTCGTGACCTAAGCGTTATTCAAACGCCACCTCCCAATCGTTATCCCATTCAAACACAACTCAGCGTATTCAGCTCAGAGGTTATTGCCGAGGCAATTAACTTTGAGATGAGCCGTAATGGCCAGGTATTCTTTGTGAATAATCGCATCAGCAATCTGCCTGATTTGGAGGCACTCATTCACAAGCATGTGCCTGATGCACGAGTGGCTATAGCACATGGGCAGATGCCTCCAGAGACACTCGAGAACATTATGATGGGCTTTGCCAACTATGATTATGATGTGCTACTCTCCACCACTATTATTGAAAGCGGGCTGGATATCCCCAATGCCAATACCATCATTATTAATAGCGCACAGAACTTTGGGCTGAGCGACCTTCATCAGATGCGTGGCAGGGTGGGGCGCAGCAACAAGAAAGCCTTCTGCTATTTGCTTTCACCTCCCATGAGTTCCTTGAACATCGATGCACGCCGACGTTTGCAGGCGATAGAAAACTTCTCCGACCTTGGCAGTGGCATTCATATAGCTATGCAAGACCTTGATATTCGAGGTGCAGGAAACCTCTTGGGTGCAGAACAGAGCGGTTTCATCGCCGATTTAGGTTACGAGGCATACCAGAAGATTCTCTCACAAGCAGTCAAGGAATTACGTAACGATGAGTTCCAAGACCTGTATAAGGAAGAGGTAAAGGCTGGTAATATTACCAGCGGAACGGACTTCGTGGAGGAATGCATTATAGAGAGCGACCTTCCTATGTCGTTCAGCGAGGAGTATGTGCCTACCAGCAGCGAGCGTATGCTCTTGTATCGTGAGTTGGATGGCTTGGAACGTGATGAGGACGTAGATCAGTTCCGTCAGCGTATGATAGACCGCTTTGGTCCTGTGCCACATGAGGGAGAAGAACTGATAGGCGTTGTTAAGTTGCGTCGTTTGGGGCGTTACTTTGGTTGTGAGCGTATCACTCTTAAAACGGGTTGTATGCGTATGCAGTTTATTTCCAACTCAGAGAGTGCTTTCTACGACAGCGAGGCCTTCCGTCAGGTTATTGCCTTTGCAACCACCAATGCACACATCTGTCGTGTTGACAATTCCAAGAACCAGTTTAAGCTTCTTATTTCTGATGTTAATTCTGTAGAGCAAGCCAATGCACTGCTGTCCCAAATGCAGTCTGTGCATCCTTAGATGTAGTCTCTATTTTACCAATACCTTTTTTGTACGCTTCCCGTTGGTAATGAGGTAAATGCCAGATTGTATTTGGCCCTTTCCTATAGCCTGACCACTCATGGTATATACTTGGCTTCCCCAACCTGACGGAAGTTCGGAGTCGTTAAGCGAGTGGAACGCATTGTCAGCAGGAACCTGATTCACAGAGGTTTCGTTGATTGCGGTCAGGTCGGTGAGGGTAAAGTTATCAAAGGAATAGCTGAAGGACGTTTTGTTAGTACCTACCTTTAGAGCAAAGTATACGGTGCCCGTATTTTTTGCCTTCCACTTCATCACACCTGTAGAGTGGTTACTGCCAGCCTTAGCCTTGACAGACATCATTCCGTTATAATTAGCAAGGGTAGCATCTTTCCAGGAATTCAATTGGCCTATGGTGTTGGCCTCTTCCAGTCCCACGTCAGCATAATCCTTAGGTTTGTCGGTCACCATGAAGGCTTGTATCCAGAAATCGCCGTTTCCACTGGTCCCCCGCACAGCTACGTCTGCAGAATAAGTATGTCCTGCTATCACCTCTACTGGCTGGTAAACCACAGTATTGAGTGCTTTACTACGTGAGTTGGAAATGCACAATGCCCCTCCGTTACCTTCTGAGGGAGTGTTGGTAGTTGAGTTCCATATATACTTGGTATTGTTTATAGAACCCAGTGCTGCAGTCAGCCAGGCACCCTGGAATTCACATTCGCTATTAATCAGGTGGTTACGTCCCTCGTCTTTGTCAGGTTCCAACGTTTCCAGCTCCTTCTCCGAAGCTGCTTTCCTGTTGGTAATGCGTAACCAGTTAATGTTCAATCCACCTTTTTCTATATATAAGCGGATGCGCAAGGTTCCCTTTGGCAGGACAATACCTGTGAAGGTCTTGGTTGCCCATGTGGTGTAGCCGCCAGTTGATGACAGCTTGGTGGAAGCAGTAACAGGTCTGTTGTTAACGGTAATACGCACAGTTGATGAGCCTGAGTTGATAGCATAGCGCAGTTGCAATTGCCAACTGCCGGGTTCACGGGTATTCTCTATAGTGTACTGAAGCCATTCGCCATCCTTTGTTTCTCCTACATAATATCCACAGCTCTTAGTATCATTAGGGTTGCTATACAGGTCAACTCCATCATTTCGATACACCCATCCCGTCTGCCAGTTGGTGAAACTCTCACCGCTGTATTGGTATGATGCATCGTCGGTGTCCCAGTATGCTTTGCCCGTAGGGCCCATGTCGTAATGTGCAGCATATATATAGTCTCCAGTCTGACAGGCAGTAAATGGTATACAGTCATCGTTGAAGGGTCGGCGTAAGAGTGCATCAATATAGTCGGTTCTAACGGAACACTTGCTGATGTGCTGTGCTTCGGCCCATGCTTTGCAAGCATTCCATAATGATGTAGCCGAAGGTTTGGTACCGTTCTGCCATTGGCTGATGACATTGTCGTAGCTGGATACTCTTTTTACTTGCAGGATAGTATTAATATTGCTCTTCTTCATGGGCCAGCAAGTCCATCCCGCAAACTTCATCGCTTCCTCGTAGAGGTTAACGCATCCTGCTGTCCATGAATTACTATTCTCGCCAAACTCGCCTATATACACTGGGCAATTGTACTTACTGGCCATATCTGCCATGTATTGTACTTGACTTTTGGTGTTGTAAACACCATAGCGATGGAATTGCAACACCATCTTAGAGTCCATCTTTGTCGAGGGAAAACCCGTGTAGTCATTGCTGTAAGAGTTTCCTTCCAGAATAACAATATGATTGGTGTCAACCTCGCGAATGGCCTTGATGATAGCCTTGAAGGTATCCCACAGCAGCTTATTGCTGTTGGTAAGTGTCCAGTTGGTTTCATTGATGAGGTCATATGCAGCTACACATTTCTGGTCTTTATACCTTTCAGCTATCTTTCTCCATAAATCAATGAGTTTCAGACGGTTTAATTCGCTTTCCCATAGCGAAGGTTTACTGGAATCATAATCGCAGATATCGCCCGAGGACTGACCGCCAGGACATGCATGCATATCCAGAATAAGCAAAATATTATAACGTTCAGCCCAGATACACATTGAGTCAATGCGGTCGAACCCTTCTTGCACCCATGTCTGTTCGCCAGCTACAGGTTCCTTCTCGATGGGTAAGGTAAAGTATTTGTAATGCATAGGTACGCGTAGGGTGTTGAAACCCTGCTCTGCGAGGAATTTCATATCCTCTTCGCAAAAGTTGTTGTCCATCCAAAGACGGTCAAACTCCTCTACTTTATCTGCTCCGCACACATCGGCAATCATCTGGTCGAACTTGAACTGTCTGTCCAAATTCCCCGATGTGTTCATCATATAGGGTTCACGCACCATCCAGTTGCCACAGTTCGATCCTCGCATCACAAGATTCCGACCATCACGTGCCAAAAGCTTTGAACCGGATACGCGTACAAAATTATCACTTGCATCAGCAGAGAAAACGCTTGTAACAGCAACAAGCAAAAATAACCACAGTTTCATCTTTTTTATTCATTAGGGCTGTAAAGATATACATTTTTTTGCAAAGATAACTAAGAATCCTCTTTTTTTCGTATATTTGCAGCAAAAAGCAATATCTAAAACAATGATCGATGAACTTGTTGGATTTAATTAAGAGACGTTATTTCTTTCTCGCTGGCTATTTGACATCAAGTGTTTTATGCCTGAGTGCGCAGGTTGAGGGCCCGACCATGGGGTGGAGCTCGTGGAATACTTTTGCCGTTAACATCTCTGAGAATATAATTAAAGGACAAGCTGACGCTATGGTCTCTCAGGGGCTGAAGGATGCTGGCTATCAGTATATTAATATAGATGACGGCTTTCAATATGGCCGTCTATCCAACGGTAAGGTGCGCATTCATCCTCAGCGCTTTCCTAACGGACTGAAGGTAGTAAGTGATTACATTCACTCTAAGGGTCTTAAGGCAGGTATATACAGCGATGCTGGCGACTGCACTTGTGGAAGCATCAGTAACGGCGATACGCAGAACACTAATGTCGGCATGTATGGCTATGAACAGTTGGATGCCGACTATTATTTCAAAGAGTGTGAATTCGACTTCATTAAGGTGGACTATTGCGGAGGCCGTCATTTGAATCTGAACGAGCAAGAGCAATATACAACTATCCACAATGCTATCGTGAATACAGGCCGTGACGTACGCTACAACCTGTGTCGATGGGCATACCCGGGTACGTGGTGCCATGACATCTCTACTTCGTGGCGGACAACGGGTGATATTTATGACGGATGGGCCTCTGTAAAGGGTATCTTGGCAGAGAATCTGTATCTTTCGGCTTACTGCTATGGCGGCACCTACAACGATATGGATATGCTTGAGGTAGGGCGTTCTATGTCGGAGGAAGAGGACAAGACGCACTTTGGTATGTGGTGTATTATGTCCAGTCCCTTGCTGATTGGTTGTAATATGGCTACCATTAAGGACCGCCCGTTGGCGTTGCTGAAGAACCCCGAACTGATAGCCCTGAATCAGGATCCCTTGGGCTTGCAGGCTTACGTGGTACAGCATGTGGGCGAAACATACGTGTTGGTTAAGGATATTCTTACGTTGCACGGCAATACGCGTGCAGTGGCGCTCTATAATCCCTCTGATAGGGAAGAGGAGATGTGCATCAGTTTCAGCGAGGTAGACTTAGGCGGCAATGTAAAGGTGCGCGACCTCTTTGAACATCAAGACTTGGGAGAGAAGGAAGGTTCGCTTTTCGTTGTGGTTCCACCACATGGAACACGCATCTACAAGTTGGAAGCAGAGAAGCGTCTGGATCGTTATATCTATGAGGCCGAGACTGGCTTCATGCACGACTATCAGGAAATCTATAACAATCAGTCGGTAGGCTCTGCTATCTATGAGACCAACTCTGCAGCCAGCGGAGGTGCCTATGCCAGTTGGCTAGGTGGAAAGAGAAGTAACTCGTTGTTATGGCGCGATGTGTTTGTGGCAGATGAGGGCGATTATATGGTTCATTTCTGTGGCAGTTCTGCTGAAGCTCGTTCGTTAAATGTTGTACTGAACGGCGAGGAGATGGGAAAGATAAATATGAATACGTCTAACTGGTCGACTTTCAAAGAGTACAATATGACGCTTCACCTCAATGCGGGTTCCAACAGTATAGAACTGTATAACGAGAAGGGATGGATGCCCAACATGGATTATATGAGTTTGGAGAAGGCAGGGGAGAGCACTATTCTGACCCGTAAGTTAGAAGAGGCTGTTTACCATCTTGAGGTGTTAACTCATAACGAATTGATGCCAAATAAGTTACGTAAGAATGTTGAAAGTCTTTTGGCAAGAGCCCAGGCAGAGGGATTGACAGAGTCTAAGATAAAGACGATACTTACAGAAGTGCAGAATATACAGAATAACATTGCCAAGATTATGCCGCTCTGTGATGAGTACATTTTCTGGAAAGCCTATGCCGAAAAAAATGTTCAGGCCAGCATGGAATCTTCTGCTCTTGCATCTTTTGTGAAGAAAATTGCAAATTCTGAGTCCACGCTCTCGCAAGCGACAACAGAATCACAGGCTAGTACGGCGCTGAACAACTTGAAGTCGGCGGTAACAACGTATCTGAAAGCCTCGTCGGCTGTGCCAAAAGAGGGTGAATATCTGGATATGACGCTCTTTATAGCCAACTATGACTTTTCTGCCAAAGAAGGATGGGAGGGAGAACCGACCTATCGTGATGGTTGTGGCGAGGAATTCAATAAGTCGTTTGACATGTATCAGACGCTTGCCAGTATGCGCCCAGGTGTATATACTGTCCGTTGCAATGCGTTCTATCGTACAGGAGGCAATGATGGCGGTGCTGCGTATCGCTCAAAGAAAGAAAACATACAGGCTTATCTTTACATTAATAATAAGGTGAAGAAACTGAAATCATTATATTCCGAGATGTGGCCCGATGCTGCTCAGTATGGCTCTGTAGATAATCAGAATGGATATCCGCATAGTATGCGTGCTGCCGGGATTCGGTTTGCTGAAGGCTGTTACCCAAATGAGGTGGCTTATACGTTGCAGGAGAAAGGAACGTTGCGTTTTGGTCTAAAATGCGACAAAAACAATGGCAGCAGTTGGTGCTGCTTTGATAACTTCTCTCTGCTATATCAGCCCCTGCCTGATTATTATGATGGAATGGAATCAATTCATAATTCACAATTCATAATTCACAATAATGACACTTACGACCTTACTGGACGTAAAGTCAATCCTCAACAACAAAGGGGCATTGTAATAAAGGACGGAAAGAAGATGGTAAAATAAAGTTTAATCCAGTTTACTGTTTACCGTTTACTAAATTCTATAACCTCTAACCTCTAACCAATAACCTCTAAAAACTGTCTCTAACCGCTAACCCCTAACCGCTAACCTATTCTAAAAGCCAGTCATCAATCAGACGACGGGCTATAGATGCCTTGTCTGGAATCTCGGGCATGTTATCGCGAGTGAACCAGTTGCCCTCGCACAGCTCTTCTTTCTGAAGGTTCAGTTCGCCTCCGTCATATTCTGCGGTGAATCCTACCATCAGACCAAAGGGGTAGGGCCAAGGCTGGCTGCCAAAATAACTCAGATTCTTAATATTAATGCCCACCTCCTCGCGTACCTCGCGTGCTACACATTGCTCCAAGGATTCCCCAGTCTCTAAGAAGCCTGCTACCAAGCCATAATGGTTTCCTCTGAAGTTGCGTGCCCTGACCAACAGGATGCGGTTGTCTCGCTGAATGCGTACAATAATCGCTGTAGCTGCTGAGGGCCACCATTCTTTGCCACATTCCGTGCACTTCTTGCTGATATCGGTCATCCATTTGTTGGTGCCACCGCATACACCGCAATAACGTGTGTTCTGGTCCCAATACAATAGCTCAGCTCCCTTGCCTGCCAGTTGGTAATCTTCGGGGCAAAGAATGGCATGTGTTTTACGCAAACCAACCATCTGAAGCCGTTCTTTGCCGACAATGGGATTATCCAGGCGGATAATCTTAACCTCATCGTCTCCCGAGTGCAATGTGGTAATGTAATTCCACTCTTTGAGTGGGATGGGAGGCTCCAAACCAAAGGGGATAGTCCCCTCTGTTGTGAGAAGAATATCCCCTTGGCAATATGCTAAATATTTAATCACAGATCTAATTTCAAATACCCAATGACTTCTTAACCTCTTCTACCTTGGCTTTGGCGCGTTCTACGCAACCTTGGTAGCAGTTGGCGCAACCCATGGTGTCCTTCAGTTCCAGATAGAATTTAATCTTGGGTTCTGTTCCGCTGGGGCGAACGCTTACCTTGGTGCCATCCTCACAGAAGTATTGCAACACGTTGCTGGTTGCAGGCATTACCAGAGGCGACTCATTGCCCATTGCATCGTACTTCCTGAGTGTCTTGAAGTCGCGAGTCAATATAACCTTGCTGCCAGCAATCTCCTCAGGACGGTTCGTACGGAAGTTTTCCATCATAGCTTTAATCTCATCGGCACCAGTCTTACCGGGCTTCACGACATTGATGGTGTGCTCAAAACTGAAGCCGTACTCCAGATAGATATCCATCAGCAGGTCGTAAAGTGTCTTGCCCTGATCCTTTGCCCAGGCTGCAATCTCGCAGATAAGACAGATTGATGCCGGTGCATCCTTATCGCGTACCTTATCGTAAGGCAAGAAGCCGAAGCTTTCCTCGCCACCGCCAATATATTTCTGCTTGCCTTCACTGAGCGCAATCTCACGAGCAATCCACTTGAAGCCCGTGTAGCAGTCGCGTAGCTCAACATGATTCTTCTCTGCCATCTTGGCAATAACCTCAGTACTTACAATGGTTTTTACCAGAAAGTCAGATGGCTTGAGTGTACCCAGTGCCAACTTGTTCTTGATGATGTAATAGCAGAACATCATAGCGGTCTGGTTGCCGTTGATGATAATCCACTCACCCTTGGGGTCGCGACAGACTATAGCCAGACGGTCGGCATCGGGATCGGAAGCAATTACCAGGTCGGCATTTAGCTTAGTTCCCAGTTTCATACCCAATGTCATAGCCTCGGCGTTCTCGGGGTTCGGGCTTACCACGGTGGGGAAGTTACCATCGATAACCATCTGTTCGGGTACTACGTTTATGTTCTGGAACCCCCAGCTACGTAAGCACAGGGGAACAATAACACGCCCCGTTCCGTGCATGGGGCTATATACAATGTTCAGGTTTTTCTGACGCTGAATAACATCTGGATCTATCATAGCTTCCTTGACGGCCATCATATAGTCATAATCCATTTCACCGCCAATAATGTTAATAAGGTCTTTGTTGCCCTCAAACTTAACATCCTCAATCTTCACCTTGTTCACCTCATCAATGATACCAGTGTCATGTGGAGCTAGAACCTGAGCACCATCGCTCCAATAAGCCTTGTATCCGTTGTACTCGCGGGGATTGTGGCTGGCAGTAACATTCACACCGGCAACAGAACCCAACTGACGAATGGCGAAACTGATTTCGGGGGTGGGGCGGAGGCTCTCAAACAGATAAACCTTAATGCCGTTAGCGCTGAAGATGTCTGCCACGCTCTCGGCAAACATACGACCGTTGTTACGACAGTCATGACCAACGACAACACTCTTACCACCCTCTGGGAATGCCTTGTTGATATAGTTGGCAAACCCCTGGGTAGCCATACCCACTATGTATTTGTTCATGCGGTTGGTACCGGCACCCATAATACCGCGCAGACCGCCAGTACCAAACTCCAGACTCTGATAGAAAGCATCAACAAGAGGGTTCTTGTCTTCGTTATCCAACATGGCCTTAATTTCGGCCTTTGTCTCATCATCATAATAAGGTGAATTCAGCCACGAAAGAGCCTTTTCTTCACATTCTTTTATTAACTGTGTATCCATATTCTTTGTTTTGTGAAATAAATTTTCATTGCAAAGATATTGAAAAGTTGTGAATACGCCAAGAATTTCCCACCTATCTTTTGCAGATTTCCAGTTTTTTTGTACTTTTGCAATCTTGAAATACTATACATTAGAATTGACAGTTTAATGCAACATATAAGAAATTTCTGCATCATTGCTCATATCGACCACGGAAAGAGCACTCTTGCCGACCGTCTGCTGGAGTTCACCCATACCATTGAGGTTACTAAGGGGCAGATGCTTGACGATATGGATTTGGAGCAGGAGCGTGGTATTACCATTAAGAGCCACGCTATACAGATGGAATATGATTATGACCCCCACCAGACCTCCCCGAGTGGAGGCTCCAATTCCTCCCCATCGGGGGAGATAGAGAAGGGTCGCTACATCCTTAATCTTATCGACACTCCGGGACACGTAGATTTCTCTTACGAGGTATCACGTAGTATTGCTGCTTGTGAGGGTGCTCTGTTGGTGGTAGATGCTACACAGGGCGTTCAGGCACAGACCATCAGCAACCTATATATGGCTATCGACCATGATTTGGAGATTATCCCTGTCATTAATAAGTGCGATATGCCTAACGCGATGCCTGAGGAGGTGGAAGATGAGATTGTAGAACTTATTGGCTGTAAGCGTGAGGAGATTATCCGTGCCAGCGGAAAGACCGGCATGGGTGTTGAGGATATCCTACATGCCGTTGTTGAGCGTATTCCATGTCCTAAGGGCGATGAGAAAGCTCCGCTTCAGGCACTTATCTTCGACTCTGTCTTCAATTCCTTCCGTGGTATCATTGCATACTTCAAGATAGTCAACGGAAGTATTAAGAGTGGTGATCAGGTTCAGTTCATCAATACAGGCAAAGAGTACAAGGCCGATGAGATAGGTGTGCTCAAGATGGATATGGTACCGCGAAAGGTGCTCCATTGCGGAGATGTAGGCTATATAGTATCCGGTATCAAGACGGCTACCGAAGTTAAGGTGGGTGATACCATCACAACGGTGGAGAACCCTTGTAAGGAGGCAATTGCTGGATTCGAGGAGGTTAAGCCTATGGTCTTTGCGGGTGTTTACCCCATTGAGACGGAGGATTTTGAAAATTTGCGTGCCAGTCTGGAAAAGTTGCAGCTCAATGATGCCAGTCTTACTTTCCAGCCAGAGAGTTCTGTGGCCCTCGGCTTTGGTTTCCGTTGCGGATTCCTGGGTCTGCTGCACATGGAGATTATTCAGGAGCGTTTGGACCGTGAGTTCAATATGGACGTCATCACCACAGTTCCTAACGTATCATACCTTATTTATGATAAGCAAGGTGAGGTAAAGGAAGTTCACAATCCTTCTGGGATGCCCGATGCTACACTTATTGACCACATTGAGGAACCCTATATTCATGCAACCGTCATTACGCATACCTCATATATCGGTAACATCATGACGCTATGTCTGGGTAAACGAGGCGAGTTGTTAAAGCAGGAATATATCAGCGGAAATCGTGTAGAGATTCAGTATGCAATGCCTTTGGGCGAGATAGTAATAGATTTCTATGATAAGCTTAAAAGCATCAGTAAGGGCTATGCTTCGTTTGACTACCACCAGTCGGGCTTCCGTCCCAGTAAACTGGTTAAGATGGATATTCTTTTGAACGGAGAACCTGTTGATGCACTGAGTACCCTGACACACGTAGATAATGCCGAGACATTCGGTCGTCGTATGTGCGAGAAGCTTAAAGAACTCCTTCCCCGTCAGCAGTTCGATATAGCCATCCAAGCTGCTATCGGTGCCAAGATTATTGCCCGTGAGACCGTAAAACAGGTACGTAAGGATGTGCTTGCCAAGTGTTACGGAGGTGATGTCAGTCGTAAGCGTAAACTGCTGGAAAAACAGAAGAAAGGTAAGAAGCGCATGAAACAGATAGGCAACGTACAAGTGCCCCAGAAAGCCTTCCTTGCCGTCTTGAAGTTAGATTAGAAATTCATTTAACCTATTGAAATTGTGAATTTTGAATTGTAACTAGTACCATAATTAATACGAACGATGGATAGAAGAAGAGACATTGCACGAGAGATATCCCGAATATACTGCACACTTACGCCTGCTGCAGTACAAATTCTGGGAAGCATTCTTGTGCCTATGAAATTTCAGAAGGGGGATACCATTTTGCAAGAAGATCAGGTGTGCCGTAACCTATACTTTGTAGATAAGGGTATGGTTCGCCAATATTATTATAAGAACAAGAAGGATGTTACGGAACACTTCAGTTTCGAGGGCCGTATCGTCTTCTGCATAGAGAGTTTCCTGAAGCAGGAGCCCAGTCGCCTTATTGTTGAGGCATTAGAGAACACTAAACTATATGCCATTCCTTATGACGACCTGAACAACCTTATGGTACGTAATCAGGAAATAGAGATGCTTTATCGTAAAATCTTGGAGCATGTGGCCATCAGTTCGCAGGAGCATGCCGACAGCCAGCGTTTTGAGAACGCTACCGAGCGTTATGAGCGATTGTTGCGCGAGAAACCAGAGATTATCCTGCGTGCCCCTATGGTACATATAGCCAGTTTCCTGCAAATGACACCAGAGACACTTTCACGTGTCCGTAACGGAAGTGTGCAGAACAATGCCAAGCAGCATTCCCCCAAAGATGAGAATGATGCATGGTGGACTCATGCTACCAAATAAAAAAACTAAGACGATTTCTTGTGTAAATGCAGAAAATACTGTAATTTTGCATCGTCTTAGTGAATGCGATAGTGGCTCAGTTGGTAGAGCATTGGCTTCCCAAGCCGAGGGTCGCGGGTTCGAGTCCCGTCTATCGCTCTAAATAGATTAGGGAGCTTTTAGCGGCTCCCTTTTTTGTGGTTTATAATCTCATCCTGCGCCAGATCCAGTTGGGGATGAGTTGCCAGAAGAAGGTCATTATCCGATAGCGCCAGTCTATTACACGGATATGGCGTTTGCGATAGATACTGCGGACAATGTCACCAGCTACAGTTTCTGGCCGCATCATCATGGGATATTTGAAGTCTCCATTGAGCAGCGCTGTATCAACGAAACCTGGACGGATGTCCGTAATGCGGATGTTCAGCCCTCGTTGATGAGCCTGTTGTTCCAATGCTTGCAGGTATGTAGCTTGCAGGGCTTTTGTGGCAGAGTAGGCTGGGGCAGGGCCCAGACCTTTGGTTCCTGCAATTGACGTAATAGCAGCAATGTGCCCCTCGCCCTTTTCTGCAAAGTACCTGAAGGCAGTGTCTATCATCCTCGTGAATCCTACGGCATTGGTTTCCATTGTACGCAACTCAATGTCTGTATCCAAGTCTCGGTTCTGTTTGCCGATACCAGAAGCATGGAAGTATAATTCCATCCCGCCAATTCTTTCTATGAGGGTCATTAGCTGTTCGTCGGCTTGAGGCTTTGTTACATCAATTGTCATCACCTCAACACGTTCTGGGGCCATCGTTTTCAACTCCATCAGGGATTCCTCTCTTCGTGCTGCAACGCCCAAATGCCATCCATCAGCTATTAATAATTGTGCAACTTTCCTTCCAATGCCGGAACTTGCACCAACAATGATTGCTTTCTTACCTTTATCCGTTTTCATGTGCTGTATATAGTTTTGCTGCTAATGCTCCGCTGATGTTGTGCCATACGCTAAAGACGGCGCCTGGGATGGTGGCAAGAGGATAGGCGGCAAAATGCATTACGGCTAATGATGAGGCAAGACCGGAGTTCTGCATACCTACCTCGATGCTGAGGGCTACACACTTTGGCTTGGCCAGATGGAGTGCCCGGCCAATGAGGAGGCCGAATAAAAGCCCCAGCAGGTTATGGGCTATCACTACCACTACAACTACCATTCCACCAAGAAGCAGACGGTCGGCATTATGCCCTACAACGATTCCGACCACAAATGCAATCACTATAGATGAGAATGCGGGCAGATAGGGCATGACGCTTTTAGTCAGCTTGGGCAGATAGTTCTGACAGAACAGTCCGCATATAATGGGCGCGATGACCACATATACGATGCTCAGCAACATTCCCAGCGTATCAACATGAACCATGGTTCCTGCCATCAGCCATACTAATAAGGGTGTGAGTATGGGGGCGAGTAGGGTAGATGTGGCTGTCATTCCTACGGAGAGGGCAAGGTCGCCCTTTGCCAGATAGGTAATGACATTGGAGGCTGTACCGCCCGGACAGCAGCCTACCAGAATGACTCCCAGTGCCAACTCCTTGGGTAGCGAGAAAGCCCATGAAAGTCCGAATGCTAACAGGGGCATGACTGTGAACTGTGCCAGACATCCTATTAGAATATCCTTAGGTCTGCTTAATACAATACGAAAATCTTTAGCTGAGAGTGTCAGTCCCATACCGAACATGATAACGCCCAACATCGGATTGATGGATTTGGTCTCAATCCAAATGAAAGATTCCGGTACTATAAGTGAGAATGCTGCAACGAGCAGTACCATTAATCCCATCCACCGGGCAATGAAATCACAAACTTTCTTCATTCCTTATATCTTATCTATATTTTACTCCGCAAAGATACAATTTTTTTCTGCTTAACCTGTCATGAAATAAAGATTAAGTTGTATTTTTGCACCTGTAAACTGTAATAGAAGATTTCGTGTTGCGACAAATTGCTTTGGCCATCTTGGTCTATATCATTCTTTCGGTGCTGGATTTTATGCCTTTGCATTATCCTTCATTAATGATTTTTCCTCTTGCCTGGCTCACATTGTGTGCCCTATATAAAAGGCAATGGGCTCTGTCGGCTGCACTCTTCTTCTCTTTCATGGGCGATGTAATGGGATGGAAGAATGAACTGATTCCTCAGATTGGCTCTTTTGCTCTGGCCCAGATAGTGTACATTATACTATTCACTCTTCTGATGCCTCCCAGGGTGGCTTGGCCCAAGTCTGTGAGAATGTTGTTCCTGGTGCTCGTATTAATGACATACGGCATTGCCATGTACTGGATTTTCCCCAAGGTGGAGGATAAGATTATTGCATCTGGGATAGCTGTATATGCTGTTCTGTTGCTGGGAATGTGCTATTCTGCTCTCAGGCATAGGAATGTATGTCTGATGCTGGGTGCTACACTCTTTGTTATTTCTGATTTTATCCTGGGCACACACTTGTTTGTGCAGCGAATCCCTCATGCCCACTTGTTAATTATGATTCCCTATTATCTGGGACAGGGCTTGCTTTTTATAGGCGTTCTGAATATGAATAAGATGGAAGTCAAGTGATACGGGATGTACATTATAGCGTGCAGATAGACAGAAGGATAAAGCCTGCGGTTTGCCAGGAAGATTTTGACGAACTTCTGGAACTGCTGGATTCCTTCTCGAATTCCCAGTTCCGTACTGCTGTGTATATGCTGGGTGAGAAATATGCGCTGGAACTGTCTGCTGACGGATTCTGGAGGCTTTTTTCTGTGTTGCTCCAACGCGATTCAAAGGCTTTCCTGATAGTTATGCTGAAAGCCCTGGCTCAACGGATGGATAAGGGCGATGCAAGCATACAGGACGAAGGGTTTAAGAATCTCTGCCATTTAATGAACAAGATTGACCAACAGAAGACACTTCAGTTTCTGCTACCATATCTGAAAGACGAGGAGCAGGTAAGGTTCCTCTTCCAGTGCTTTTCGATGGAAACAAGTGAGTGGATTCCGTATCTGATAAAGGTGAACTCACTGCCATGTGCCTTTGTGCTTTTTTCCAGCCTGCGCTATATTGAGCACGAAAGAGATTACTTGTTAAGGATTGCTTACTATCTGATGAAACGGGGCGATGGACTATCGTTCAACTTGGCCAGTCTTATGAAGGCGTACTTTGGGCTGGAGGAACTGAAGGGTACATTCTCTTTGCAACTGAAACCTTTTGAATTGGCACGTTTGGAAACTTCTTACAAAGCTTTCTGCGATAGGATGGCTTAAAGGCCGCCAAAGTTGACATCGGCAAAAACGATACTAGGCAGGAGTTCTGTTTCCCAAGGGTCGAAATCGTTGCCAAGTGCCGTAACACGTTGCCACACATCCAATATATTTCCTGTGATATTCATGCCGCTGACGGGCTGTACAATCTGACCGTCCTGAATAAGGAATCCTTCTATACCATACGAGAAGTTGCCTGTACTGGGGTCACAGTTTCCACCATTGAAATCGGTTACCATGATAGCGTTCTCTGTGTTGGTTATCAGTTGCTGTAAGGTCTGTTCTCCACTCTGCATTACAAGGTGGTGTGTACCTTGTGTGGTGGGCTTCATTCCCAGCTTTTTGGCAAAGATGGTATCTATGAAATAGGTGTCTAAGACGCCCTCTGTGAACAGGGTGCGACGCTCAGTGGCAACACCGTCATAATCGAAATAGCAAGCGCCTCGGGTACCAGGGATGAGTGGGTCATCAACAATATTGACTAGTGGCGATAGAACCTGCCGGTGGAGTTTGTCGGCCAGGAACGACATTTTGCCGTGCAGGTATTGACCGTTCATGGCGTTGAGGATGGGTTGCAGAAAACTGCCTACAATGGGCGACTCCAGAATCATCTGGTATTGACCACTACGTGTAGGTTTACTGCCTATCTTGCGTAGGGTGCGGTCTATGGCTACTTTGGCAACGCCTTCCAGAGGCATGTCCTTGAAGAAAATTCGCGTCTCTCCCCATCCGTCAGCGGGGTGCTGCCCGTCTGCTCCTTCTGCTGTAGCAATGCAGGTTAGGGTACACCGACTGCTTTCCTCATAGCCCAGAAATCCGTTACTGATAAGATAGTGTGCCCGATGCTGACGGTCGGAATAATGTGTCTGAAAGCTGATAAGATTGGGCTGGAGCAACAAACCCTCTTGGTTGTTTTGTTGGGCCAATCGCAGTTTCTCTGCAGGGTCAATGGTTGAAAGCGTAGCATCATAAACCTTCAGGTCAGCACCTTCTCCCTTATAATATCTGGAAGGGTCGGCAAGTGTGCGTGACTCATCGGGCTCCAGCATACGGGTGGTTTCTGCAGCATTCCTGATGAACAGACGTAGGGCTTCGGGCTGCACGTTGTTGGTGTAGAAGAAGCCGTCGCGCCCGTCTATTAGCAGATTCATGGCCAATGAAGTAGCAGATGCGTGTAACATCTTCTCTATCTGCCCGTTGCGGATGTTGATGTCGTCCTCATTATTCAGCATGAGAACAAGTTTGAAATCAACATTTCCGCAAACGCGTATGATTTCCTCGGCTGCCCAATTTAAAATGTTCATGGTTTGCTGTTTACTGTTTTTTCATTGAACCTTGAGCTTTATCTCATTCTTCATTCTTACTAACCTACCACTAATTTATCTACCAGAACGGTTGGAAGTCCCTGGCTTACACCTACACGCTGACCGCCTTTTCCGCATATACCGGCACTGTGGTCTATTTTCAGATTGTTGCCTACCATACTGATGTGCTGTAGTGCCCGTGGCCCGTTACCAATGATGTTCATGTCGCGTAATGGGGTTGTGAGGTGACCGTCCTCTATCAAGTAGCCTTTCTTCATAAAGAAGGTAAAGTCACCTGCCCCTATCTGTACCTGCCCATTGGTAAAGGTCTGGGCATAGATACCGCGCTTGACGCTGTGTATAATATCCTCTTCTGCAGCCTCTCCGGCGCACATATAGGTGCTGCGCATACGTGGCAGGGGCATGTGGCGGAAACTCTCGCGACGACCGTTGCCTGTACTCTGAACGCCAAAATGGCGGGCACTGATGCGGTCGTGCAGATAGCTGGTAAGGATGCCTTCCTCAACCAATGTGGTTCGTTGGCCAGGTGTTCCTTCATCATCGTAACGGAGCATTCCTGCATCATAGGGTTGAGTGCCATCATCAACGATAGTGATATGGCTGTCGCAGATGCGCTGACCCAGTTTGCCTGTAAAGATGCTCTCGCCTGTACGGATGAAGTCGGCCTCAAAGGCGTGTCCGATAGCCTCGTGCATAAGGATGCCACTGCTTCCGGCAGCCATAACGACTGGCATCTCACCGCCTTCAATCTGTTTGGCATCGAAAAGGAACTGTGCTTGCGAGATGGTGTCTTGCAGTAGTTCTTCTATAAGTTCGGGTGTAATGAATTCGGCTCCCCTCTGGTACATGCGGCTGCCAAATCCCATCTGCGTCTTCCCGTCTTTCTGCAGAACAACAGAAATGAAAACGGTTGTGCGGGGACGGTTGTCAGAAAAGCCGGTTCCTTCAGAGCATACAAACCTAATGTGCTGCATTCGTTGGGCAATGGTAGCTTTTACACGGATTACCAGAGGAGAGATCTCGTGGGCCCTTCGATTGATGGCAAGCAGAATGTTCTTTGACGCATCGGGCTCCAGCATAGGTGTCTCTGGTGTTAGCTGCGGCATAGGTTGGAGCGTAGGAATAGCTGGTGCGGTGCAGGTTCCAGGAATGCTTCCGGCAAAACGTGCTGCCTGCTGCAGGGCCTCAGGACTGAGGTCCATGGTATAGGCGTAACCCTGCTGAGTGCCTTGTACGACTCGTATTCCGGCTCCGTAGAGCATCACTTGCTGAGCCTGACTGACGGTACCATCCTGTAATTCAAGGCTGCTGAGGTGACTGTCCTCAAGGAAAATATCAGCATACTCTCCACCTCTGTTAAGAGCGGTGGAGAGTACATTATGAAGTTGTTGGTCTGTTAGTGGAAACACTCTTGAACCTCTTGAAGCCTAAAAGTTAAAGTACCTCTTGGCATTATAGTAAGAAATGTTTCTTACCATCTGTTCAATGAAAGGCATCTCCTCTGCTGGCAACTTTCCGTCCTCAACATCCTGACCGATAAGGTTACACAGGCAACGGCGGAAATACTCGTGACGAGGATAGGAAAGGAACGATCGGCTGTCGGTAAGCATTCCTACGAACCTGCTGAGCAGACCCAATACACTGAGGGCATTCATCTGGCGTTCCATACCATCGAGTTGGTCGTTAAACCACCATCCGCTGCCAAACTGAATCTTGCCAGGGGTGGGACCTTCCTGGAAATTTCCTATCATGGTGGCAATCATCTCGTTGTCGGCAGGGTTGATACAATAGAGGATGGTCTTGGCTAAATTGCCCTCAGAATCCAGTTTGTCAAGGAAGCGAGACATCGCCTCGGCTGTGTTGAATGTTCCTATACTATCATATCCGGTATCTGGCCCTAACTGTTTGAACATCCGAGAGTTATTGTTGCGCATAGGACCATAATGGAACTGCTGTGTCCAACCTGCCTTTGCATCTTGACGTGCAAACTCAAAGAGTAAAGCAGAACGGAACTTGTTTACTTCGTCTGCAGTGGGTTGCTTGCCTTCCAACACCTTCCGGAAGATTTGTTTAATCTCTGTTTCAGTGAAGTCGTCAGCATAGAATTCATTGATGCCGTGATCGGAAAGTCGGCATCCCATAGAAGCAAAGAAATCGTGTCGTTCCTGAAGGACATCGAGGAGCTCGTCGTAAGTGGAGATATTACGTGCTGCCGTCTCGCCTAACTTCTCTATGTATGCTTTATAATTCTCTGGATTATCAATGGCCATTGCCTTATCAGGACGCCATGTAGGTAATACCTTTACCTGAAAACCACTTTCACGAGTCTGTTTATGATACTCTAAGGTGTCGGCAGGGTCGTCGGTGGTGCATACGACCTCAACGTTGTAATGTTGCATCAGACCCCGAGCAGAGAACCCAGGTTCCTTCAACTTCTCGTTGCACTCCTCGAAAATTTCACGGGCTGTGCTCGTATTCAGCAATTTATTAATGCCAAAGGCAGTGCGAAGTTCAAGATGTGTCCAATGATAAAGCGGGTTGCGCATACAGTAGGGCATCGTCTCGGCCCACTTCTGGAATTTCTCCCAGTCAGAAGCATTACCAGTGATGTACTTTTCTTCTACGCCATTACTGCGCATAGCGCGCCACTTGTAATGGTCGCCACCCAACCAGAGTTCTGTAATAGAACTGAAACGATGGTCTTCTGCAACCTCTTTGGGACTGAGGTGGCAATGATAATCGATAATTGGTAAATTCTCGGCCTGCTCGTGAAACAATTTTTGTGCAGTCTCTGTCTGAAGCAGGAATTCTTTGTTCATAAATGTTTTCATATTCTACCCCTTTCCATACTAGTTGCTATAGCCAATTCAAGTCCACGTAATTCAGCCAATCCGCGTAAGCGCCCGATGCAGCTGTAACCGGGATTGGTATGTTTCTTCAAGTCGTCACACATCTGATGACCATGGTCGGGACGCATAACGATATTCTTCTTACGTACCTGCTGAATCTCCAGAAAAGCCTTCATGACATCATACATAGGAACATCACCCTCCAGATGATTTGCTTCGTGGAAGTTGCCTTCAGCGTCACGCTTGGTACTGCGAAGATGAACAAAACCAATACGATCCCAAAACTTTCGCATCATGGCAGGCAAATTGTTCTTGGGATTTACACCGAAAGAGCCTGTACACAGGCAAAGTCCGTTTGCTGGACTTGGTACAGCTTTGACGAGTGCCTGAAAATCTTCAGCTGTACTGAGGATACGTGGCAAACCAAGAATCGGCATTGGTGGATCATCTGGATGAATAACCAACTGTACACCAGCTTTTTCTGCTACAGGACAAACCTCTTTTAGGAAATATATAAGGTTGTTGCGTAACTTCTTAGGTGTGATATTCTTGTATCGGTTCAACTCTTTCTGGAACTGCTCCAGAGTAAAACTTTCCTCTGAGCCAGGCAATCCGGCAATTATATTACGGGTGATGAGTTGTTTTTCTGCCTCGTCCATCTTTTCATAGCGGGCTTTAGCCTTTGCAATCTCCTCGTCAGTGTAATCCTTTTCTGCACCAGGTCGATGCAGGATATAGAGGTCGAAGGCTACGAATGCAGCTCGCTCAAAGCGAAGGGCACGACTACCGTCAGGCATTTTGTAAGCCAGATTGGTACGCGTCCAGTCCAGAACGGGCATAAAGTTATAGGTTACGACGTTAATACCGCATTCACCCAGATTAATAATACTTTGTTTGTAGTTGTCTATGTAGAGTTGGAAATTGCCTGTCTGCGTCTTGATATGCTCATGTACAGGCACACTTTCGACGGCAACCCAGCGGAGTCCTGCCTTCTCAACAATCTTCTTGCGCTTGAGAATCTCCTCTTTAGTCCACACTTCACCATTGGGAATATGGTGCAATGCAGTTACTATGCCGGTAGCTCCTGCCTGACGGATATCTTGCAGGCTGACGGGATCGTTGGGTCCATACCAACGGAAACTTTGTTCGCAGAGAAACATGTATATAAAGTTTAAAGTTTAAAGATTGTGTGCTATAGTCTGTATTGAGTTTATAGATTACATTGCAAATGCATTGAAGCCACCGTCAACAACGGCAACGGTTCCTGTAACGAAACTTGATGCCTCGCTAATGAGATAATGTATAGTACCACACAGTTCTTCTGGTTTCCCAAAACGCTGGAATGGGGTCTGACGGATGACATCGGCTCCGCGTGCTGTCAGACTACCATCTTCGTTTGTAAGTAGGGCGCGGTTCTGGTTAGTCAGGAAGAAGCCTGGTGCAATAGCGTTAACACGGATGTTGGGTGTGAACTTCTTTGCCACCTCGTTGGCAAGAAAAGCTGTAAAGTTGCTGATGCCCGCCTTGGCTGCAGCATAACCCAAAACTCTTGTCATGGGTCGGAAAGCTGCCATACTGCTGAAATTTACAATGCTGCCTTTGCCAGCCTCAACCATTGGTTTCAGAAATACCTGGGTTGGGATTACCGTTCCTGTAAGGTTTACATTGAGAACTTTCTGGAACTCTTCAATCTTCACGTCGAAGAAAGTACCTGTGGGGCTGATAGTAGCACCAGGCATATTGCCGCCTGCTGCATTCAATAGGGCATCTACCTTTCCGTATTTATCCAGAACCGTCTTACATACTTTCTCACATGAATCCTGATTCATGACGTCGCATTGCATGAACATAGCATCACCGCCTTTCTGTTGGATATCGGATACAATCTCGTTTCCGATTTCCTCTTTACGTCCTAACAGTACTACGTGTGCACCCTGAAGTGCAAGATACTTGCCAATTTCACGACCCAGAACACCGGTTCCGCCTGTGATAACAACCACATTGTCTTTAATATTGAATAGATTCTCCATATTATATATACGATTATTTGATTCCTAATTCATTATCTACAACGGCCATAACGCCTTCTACCTGTCCTAAAGCCAGCATACGTCCGTGGAAACTGTAGCCAGCATTGTAGCCCATCTTCTCATCGCCAAGCATAAGGGGAGCATGGTCAACACGCATGGGCAGACCTGGTTTCTGTTTCTGGAAGATGCGAATCAGTTCTATGATATGGGCTCTTCCACCTAAGTGGCTGGCTTCCTTGAAGTCTCCATTAGGGAAAACAGTCGTGCTGCGCAGATGAACAAAGTGTGTTCGCTTGGCATACTTCTCTGCCAATGCAGGTACATCGTTATGGGCACCGGCACTGAGAGAACCGGCACAGAAGGTCAGCCCATTGTGCTCGTTGGGAACGGCATTTAGTAACCACTCAATATCCTTGTCGCAGGTAACGATACGAGGCAGACCCAGAATTTGCAGAGGAGGATCATCCGGATGGACACACATATTCATATCCCACTCATCACAAACTGGCATAATGGCTTCAAGGAAATACTTCATGTTTTCGCGAAGCTTCTCTTGGGTAATCCCTTTATAAAGGTCGAGCAATGAACGGAATAACTCGACGGGTTTCTCCTCGTCTTCTTTAATATTACCATTAACAAACCCTTGGGTCTTAACGATGATATTATCCACCAAACGATGTTCGTCCTCTGGTGTGAAGACCTTCTTCATTTCTTCCACCTTTGCAAGCGTTTCGGCTGAATAATCTGCCTCAGCGCCGCTACGTTTAAGAATCTGGCAGTCAAAGTAAGCAAACTCTGCATGGTTAAAGTATAGGCTGGATGTGCCATCACCATTAGGATTTTCCAAGTCGGTTCTTGCCCAATCCAGAACGGGCATAAAGTTATAACAGATGGTATGAATGCCACATTTGCCCAGATTGGCAAGTGAAACTTTATATTTCTCAATCAGTTCGTCACGGTCAGGGCCGCCATATTTGATGCTTTCACATACAGGAAGGCTTTCCACCACGCTCCATCTGAGTCCAAAACTTTCAATATAGTCTTTAAGTTCTGTTATCTTCTCTATAGTCCATATTTCCCCGTTAGGGACATCGTGAAGAGCCGTTACTATACCTTCTACGCCTATCTGACGTAACATGTCTAATGTTATTTTATCCTTACGTCCGAACCAGCGCCATGTTTTTTCCATCATAAGTATATATGTTTATTTTAGATTTCAACTTTCTTGTACCTCGGTACGAGGGTCTTCATACAAGCCCATGCGATAAGGTAGGCAACGGAACAGTAGCAAAAGATAATCATGTAACCGGCCTCCAATCCTTCGAATCCGAGGAAATGAAAATCGGAACCTAGTCTTTCTGTTAGGTCGAAAAGCCAACCTGCACCTTTATTGATAGCAAAGGAAGCAATACCACCCGTCATTGTGCCGATTCCGGTAATGGTGGCTATCGCACCCTTGGGAAACATATCACCAACGGTGGAGTAGAGGTTAGCCGACCAAGCCTGATGGCCGGCTCCAGCCAAACCGATGATTATGGCAGGCCACCAAGCGCTGTATTGGCCCAACGGTTGTGCCAAAATAACAAAGATGGGAAGGAAGGCAAACATCAGCATCGCACGCAGACGACCCGAATAGGCTTCCATTCTGCGACGTACGATAAAGAATTTGGGCAAGTATCCGCCAGCTGCAATGCTAACAACCGTTACGATAAGATAGACCACAAAGATGAGTGTGGCACCCATTGTTGAGTCACTGCGATGTCCGAATTGGACACTGAAGTAGGCTGGCGCCCAGAATAGCAGGAACCACCACACACCGTCTGTGAAGAATTTACCACAGATGTAGCTCCATGTGTGGCGAAGCAAGAAACATTTCCAAATGGGGATACCAGTCTGTTTAGGCTCTTCCACAACAGCGGGTACATCGTCAACATAGGCGTCATCCTGATTGACATAGGCTAACTCGTCCTTGTTCACATACTTGCTCTTTTCTGGCTTATCATACAAATAGTACCAGAAACCCATCCATAGGAATCCCAGTCCGCCAATGATGATGAAGGCCCACTCCCAACCATAGGCTCGGGCCAGAAAGGGGATGGTGATGGGAGATACGAGTGCACCGACAGAGGCTCCTGAATTGAAAATGCTGGTTGCTAAAGCACGGTCTTTCTTGGGGAAGTATTCGGCAGTCACCTTGATAGCAGCAGGGAAGTTCCCGCTTTCGCCCATTGCAAGGACTATACGACATACCATAAAGAGCCATACGCTGGTGGTGGAGATGGCCAGAGCCAGTGTGCTGCCAGCCTCTAAGGCTTGCATGACTTCTTTACTCTCCAGTTCGTGAATATACATCGTCAACCAACCGCAACCTGCATGCAGACAGGCACCAAGACTCCAGATGAAGATGGCGATGATATAGCCTTTTTTTGTTCCTACCCAGTCGATGAATTTGCCCGAGAAAAGACTGATAAATGCATAGAAAAGGGAGAATGCTGCTGTGATATTGCCATAGTCGGAATGCGACCAATGAAATTCGGGAGCAATAAAATCTTTCCACGTCAACGACAATACCTGGCGATCCAGATAATTCACTGTGGTGGCAAGAAAAAGCATAGAACAGATAACCCATCGGTAATTGGTCATCTTCTGTGGAGCGTTAGCGTTCATTTTTGTTATTTAGGTTTATTAGTTAATTTGTTTGCAAATATAGCAAGAAAAAAGATAGCACACAATCTTTTTGCATAAATTGTGTGCTATCTTGTATTATTTTTGCAGGAAATTAAGCACTATTTCTGCTTATTCTGGAGATATTCGGCAAAAATCCTTGCAGCACTTTCTACTTTTTGGGCACAGGGACGTTTCTTGTAGTATGCTTCATTTCTTTCATCGGGTACATAGGTGTTTTTTACCACAGGACAACCGTTCAGTCCCAATAGTTCGGCACAGATAATGGAGCCGTTCCTTTGTTTGAATGTCTCCAGCAGTTCCTGAACCACCTTGTAGCAGGCAGCCTTTCCTTCACGGTCGGCACCTTCCGTCTGTCCGCAATCCAAGCCTGCCAGAATCACCAACCCTGAAACAGTGCCGCACATCATACGCATCCTGCCTACGCCTCCTCCAAATCCTGCTGCTATACGTTTAGCCATCGTATCGTCTAATCCATATAGGTCGGCAAAGGCAGCTACCACACTTTGTGCGCAGCCGTAACCGCTCATAAAGTTCTCTACGGCACGTTGTATTCTGTCTTCCAAATCCTGACTCATTCCTTCGTCCCTATAACTTCCCTATAACTTCCTCTTTAACTTCCCTTTTAACTTCCGTAATATATTTACAGTGTCTCGCATTCTTTTAGCCATATAGCAGATGAGGCATCAGTTGGCATACGCCAGTCGCCGCGTGGCGAGAGTGAACAACTTCCCACCTTTGGCCCGTCGGGCAGACAACTGCGCTTGAATTGCTGCGCAAAGAATCGGCGATAGAAGGTTTTGAGCCAGTGCTTTATTACATCATCTGTATATGCTGTGCCAAAGGCTTCCTTGGTCAGGAAGAACACTTTCCCAGGACGGAATCCCCATCTTAGCGTATAGTACAGGAAGAAGTCGTGAAGTTCGTATGGTCCCACAAGGTCTTCTGTCTTTTGTGTGATATTGCCATTATCATCGGCAGGGATAAGTTCTGGGCTGATAGGCGTGTCTACAATATCCCTCAGAATGGTTCTTGTGCTATCGTCTTCTATGCCCCAAGCTACCCATTTTACCAAATGGCGAACCAGGGTTTTGGGGACGGAAGTGTTTACGCCATACATACTCATGTGGTCTCCGTTGTAAGTAGCCCAACCCAAAGCCAACTCGCTCAGGTCACCCGTTCCTATAACCAGACCGTTCATCTGGTTGGCAGCATCCATCAGAATCTGGGTACGCTCGCGAGCCTGTGAATTCTCGTACGTAACATCATGATTATTCATGTCGTGTCCTAAATCCTTAAAGTGCTGGATGCACGCATCCTTGATGCTAATCTCCCGTATGGTGATTCCCAATAGCTTCATTAGATTTACTGCATTGGTATAGGTGCGGTCGGTAGTGCCGAATCCTGGCATTGTAATTCCTACTATACCTCTACGATTAAGGCCTAACCTGTCAAATGCTTTTACGCATACCAGCAGTGCCAAGGTGCTGTCCAAGCCTCCGCTGATGCCTATCACCACGGTCTGCACATTGGTGTGACTGATACGCTTGGCAAGTCCCTCGGTCTGTATGCTGAAGATTTCCTCGCAACGTTCGTCAAGACCTTTGCCTGTTGGAACAAACGGATGGGCATTTATCTTTCTTGTCAGGTTGAACTCGCGTGTCACGGTTCTTTCTGTATCTATAATAACAGCTGTGTCCTTACGCGACAGGGAGGCACAAGTGGCAAACGTGGTATTAATACGACGCTCCATTCTGATGCGCTCCACATCAATCTCCGTTTCCAGTAATTGCGTGCTCAGCTCATGACGAGGTGTTTCAGCCAGCAGCATTCCATTCTCATAGATAAGCCCCTTAGCGCTGTACACCACATCCTGTGTACTCTCACCGTATCCGCAGCTGCTAAAGACGTAGCCTGATATGGTTCGGGCACTCTGTTGTTCCAGCAGACTCTTCAGATAAGAGTATTTACCAACCAAGTCGTTGTCGGCACTTAGGTTGAAGATGATTTCTGCCCCTTGCATAGCCAGATAACTGCTGGGAGGGATGGGTGCCCACACATCTTCGCAGATCTCCACGCCGAACGTGCAAGATGGTGTGCGGAACAGAATGAGCTGGTTCAGGGGAACCTGCTGCCCGCATATCAGCAGCAAACCGGCAGGTATGTCGGTCCCGCTTGTGAACCAACGTTTTTCGTAAAATTCCTTGTAGTTGGGCAGATAGGTTTTGGGAATCATTCCCAGAATCTTACCTTTCTGAATAACGGCAGCGCAATTCAGAAGCGAGCCCTTGTAAGGCACAGGCAGCCCCACAATACTGATGATATCCAAACTACGGGTAAAGTTCATCAGGTGTATGAGGGCCATTTCTGCTTCATCCAAGAGGAGTTGCTGCTGAAAGAGGTCCTGACACGTATATGCCGTGAGCGAGAGCTCTGGCAGACAGATGATTTCTACGCCATGTCCTTCTGCCTGAACGATGAGCGATTCTATCTGCTCTACGTTATATTGGCAATCAGCAACCTTTACAGAAGGGATTGCAGAAGCTACTTTTACAAATCCGTGGTTCATTCTTAAATCGGTTAGCGGTTATGGGTTAGCGGTTAGAGACTGTTATTTTTTTTTACTTTATCATCTCCACACTTCTCTTTACAAAGCGGGTGAGAGCCTCGCCTTTAAGCATTCCGTTCTGAAGAAGGGCCAGGTCGATGAGCTGATGAACGCGTTCGTTGCCGTCAGCGTATGCTTTCAGCACATCGTTCTTCTTCTTGTTCTCTGCCTGAATGTCGTCACCACACTTCTTCAGGTTGTCCTTCTCCTCCTGAGTGATTTCCTCTGGCTTCTTCTTGTCCTGTTCCTGACGCAGTACAGCCTGGCGTGCTGACAGTCCTTTTATTTCAGCCTCAATGGGCTTCAGGGCTTCAGCTGTATTGGCCTCACTGTCTTCCAGAACCTCTTTAATGAGCGGTGCATCAGTATTCAGTACCAATGTGTACATATCAGGCATGTCGCCATAGAAACTCATGCCGGGTTGCAGGCGTGCCATTTCCTTCATACGGCGCATATATTCGCTCTGGGTTATCATAACGGGAAGCTGATTCTCGCCCAATGCCTGAACCTCTACATGGAAGTCGGTCTTGGCGTTACGAGGCATCTGGCTGTTGAAGATGCTCGAAAGCTTATCGCCTCTCTCAGCCTCCAGCAGTTCGCGCTTGGTCTCTTCCTTCTGGATGAGGCGGTCTATTACATCGCCGTCCACACGTGTAAAGGTGCTCTTCTCCAGTTTACGCTCCAGCATACCCACCAGTGGAGTGTCCAGCTGTCCGTCCATCAGCAAGACGCTGTAGCCTTTCTGCTTGGCAGCCTCGATGTAAGTGTACTGGGCATCTGGGTCATTGGCATACAGATATACAAGTTGGCCGTCCTTATTGGTCTGGTTGTCCTTAATGAGGGTTTGGTATTCATCCAGCGTGAAGTATTTGCCTTCTGTATCCTTCAGCAGGAAGAAAGCCTTAGCCTTTTCGTAGAAGTCCTCTTCTGAAAGCATACCGTAGTGGATGAAGATCTTTATGTCGTCCCACTTCTTCTCAAAATCCGGGCGGTCTGATTTGAAGATACTCTGCAGGCGGTCACTTACTTTCTTGGTGATGTATGAACTGATTTTCTTAACGTTGGCATCACTCTGCAGATAGCTACGGCTAACATTCAGCGGGATGTCTGGACTGTCTATCACACCATGCAGCAGAGTCAGGAATTCAGGCACGATGCTTTCTACAGAATCCGTCACGAATACCTGATTGCAGTAGAGCTGAATCTTGTTGCGCTGCATCTCTATATTGTTCTTAATCTTGGGGAAGTACAGAATACCCGTCAGGTTGAAGGGGTAGTCCACATTCAAGTGAATCCAAAACAGCGGCTCGTCAGCCATGGGGAAGAGGTGACGGTAGAACTCCTTGTAGTCCTCGTCCTTCAGTTCACTGGGCTTCTTAATCCACAGCGGCTCTACATTATTTATAATATTGTCCTCTTCTGTATCCACCTGCTTGCCGTCCTTCCATTCTGTTTTCTTGCCGAATGCAACGGGTACGGGCAGGAAGTGGCAGTACTTACGCAGCAGGTCTTCTATCTTGTTCTTCTCCAGAAACTCCTGGCAGTCGTCGTCGATGTGCATAACGATGCTGGTTCCACGGTCTTCCTTTTCCACTTCCTCCAAGGTGAACGAAGGGCTGCCGTCGCAACTCCATTTCATAGCAGGAGCGTCCTGATAGCTCTTAGTAATGATGTCCACCTGTTTGCTGACCATAAAGGAGCTGTAGAATCCCAGTCCGAAGTGGCCAATAATGGCATTGGCATCATCCTTGTATTTGTCCAGAAAGTCGTTGGCACCAGAGAAGGCAATCTGGTTGATGTACTTCTCTATCTCATCGGCAGTCATACCTATACCACGGTCGGTAACGGTAATGGTCTTGGCATCCTTGTCAACGCTAACGGTTACTTTCAGATCTCCCAGTTCGCCTTTGAATTCACCCTTGCCGCTTAGGGTTTTCAGTTTCTGCGTAGCATCTACGGCATTGCTTACAATCTCACGCAGAAAAATCTCATGATCACTGTACAGGAACTTTTTTATTACGGGGAAAATGTTCTCTGTTGTAACCCCGATATTACCTTGTTTCATATTTTGTATAATTAAATTTCAATTTAGAATGAGGAGATAAGAATTAGGAATTGACAGGTATAATTCTTATTTTTTCTTTGTCCTCGGAATCTACAGTAGCCTGGAGTGCTGAGCTATGTTCATCTTGCATCAGCACATCGCACAAGGGGTCTTCCAGCATGGTTTGCAGGATACGTTTTAGCGGACGGGCTCCGTACTGCACATCATAACCCTTCTTACCCAACAATTGACGTGCCTCTGGCGTCACCTCTAACGTTACGCCCAAATCTTTCAGACGATGGAGTAGGGGGTTCAGTTCTATGTCCACAATTTTCCTGATGCTCTCCTCGCTGAGCTGGTCAAAGTAGATGATGTCATCCAAACGGTTCAGGAACTCAGGCGCAAACTGCTTCTTAAGGGCCTTCTGCACCAAGTCTCTGCTCAGTTGCTTGTTTTGGCTGGCATCTGTTCCGTTCTGGAATCCTACGCCCCTGCCGAAATCCCTGATCTGTTTAGTACCGCAGTTCGAGGTCATTACTATGATGGTGTTCTTAAAGTCGATGGTGGAACCGTTGCCGTCCGTCATTCTTCCTTCGTCCATCATTTGTAGCAGGATGTTGAATACGTCGGGGTGAGCCTTCTCTATTTCGTCTAACAGGACTATGCTGTAAGGCTTGCGGCGTACTTTCTCTGTCAGTTGTCCGCCTTCCTCAAATCCCACGTATCCTGGAGGCGCACCCACCATGCGGCTTACGGTATGCTTCTCCATGTACTCGCTCATATCTATTCGTATGATGCTGTCGGCAGAGCCGAACATCTCCTGTGCCAGACATTTGGTAAGATAGGTCTTTCCCACGCCGGTAGGACCTACAAACATAAACGTACCTATGGGCTTCTTGGGGTCTTTAAGGCCGATTCTGCTGCGCTGAATGCTCCTGGCAATGGTCTGAATGGCATCATCCTGTCCTATTACGGCATTCTTCAGATTGCTGGCCAGATTCTTCAGCTTATGGTTTTCCTCTTCGCCGATTCGCTGAACGGGAATGCCCGTCATCATGCTGATCACATCAGCCACAACAGTCTCATCCACTATGGGTCTATTTTCTTTTATGCGAGCCTCCCAATCTTTCTGTAGTTCCTGCAGAGCATTTTCCATGTTCTTTATTTTATCGCGATATTCGGCGGCCAGTTCAAAGTGCTGCTCTTTCACAGCCATATTCTTTTGCTTCTGCAGTTCGGCTATGTGCGTCTCTAATTGTGTTATTTCATCCGGAACAGGGATATCCTGAATGTGAATACGGCTGCCCGCCTCATCCATGGCATCTATAGCCTTGTCAGGGAAGCAGCGTTCCGTAACGTATCTGCCTGTCAGATACACGCAGGCATCCAGTGCCTCGGGTGTATATTTAACGGTATGATGTTCCTCGTAGCGGTCTTTTAGGTTTTGCAGAATCAGCAGTGTCTCTTCAGGCGTTGTGGGTTCCACCATTACCTTCTGGAAACGTCTGTCCAGCGCACCGTCTTTCTCTATCGACTTACGGAACTCATCCGTTGTGGTAGCGCCTATACATTGGAATTCCCCGCGGCTCAGTGCTGGTTTCATCATGTTGGCTGCATCCATCGAGCCTGCTGCGGCTCCAGCGCCCACAAGGGTGTGAATCTCGTCTATGAAGACAATAATATCAGGATTCTTCTTCAGTTCCAGGATGATGCTGCGCATACGTTCCTCAAACTGTCCACGGTATTTTGTTCCAGCCACTACGCTGGCCATATCCAGTACTATTACACGCTTGTTCCACAGCAGATGGCTTACTCTATGCTGCACTATACGCTGTGCCAAGCCCTCCACAATGGCGCTCTTGCCCACGCCAGGCTCTCCTATAAGGATGGGGTTGTTCTTCTTCCTGCGGCTCAGAATCTGAGCTACGCGCTCTATTTCTTTCTGGCGGCCTATCACGGGGTCAAGTAGTCCTTCAGCTGCGGCCAATGTCAGGTCTGTTCCGAAATTGTCCAGAACAGGCGTCTTACTGTTGCTGCCCGCTTTCTTCTTTATCTGTATTATAGAGAGGGCCCCAGTATCATCACCCTGAGCGGCTTCCCTTTCGTCATCCTCATCCTCGTTTTCCTCATCCTCGTTTTCGTTTTCGTTAACGTTATCGTTGAGTTTAAGAATCTGTGCTATAGCCTGATAGGTAATGTTCATGCGTTCAAGAATCATACTGGCGTCGCTGTCGCCTAATTTCAGCAGGGCTAACAATACATGTATAATGTATATAGAGTCCGACTTCATGGACTTAGCCTCCAGCACACACACTCTCAGGATGCGTGATGCCGTCATGTCAAAGCCCATGTCAGCCAGCGATGGCGGTACCAGCACCTGTTTCTGTTTGGCCATAGCCTCCAGTTCCTGCTTCAGCAGTGATAGGTCGGGCTGTAGTTGCAGCAGGGCATCCCTGGCAGGATTCTGGTCTTTTTGTCGCAAGATTGCCAGTAGCAGGTGCACGGGTGTCACACTTTCGTTGTGCAGGCGTTCAGCTTCTTCCTTACTGAATGCCAGCACTGTATTTAATTCTGGTGAAAACTTTATTGTCATGCAGTTATTCCTATTCTTCGTTAATGTCTGTTCACAAGGTATAATACAAAATCCGTGCCAATAAATACCAAAGTGTCTATTTGTCCTTTAACCTTGTTTCCAAATGCAAAAGTACGAATAAGTGAGAGAAAAAACAAATTTATAATCAATCTTCTTGTGTTTTTTCAAATACATCGTGGGCGGCAACCCCCTACGAACAGCCTGATGCCACCCTCTGTGATATCTCGAGGGTGAATTATCTGATAGTAGTTTCATCATGGTTTCACAAAATAGTAAATACTGATAAAAAATCCATCAATATATTTGGTCATTTAAGAAATAACTTCTAATTTTGTGACCGTTTTCCGATGGTTGCCCATCAATAACACACGCTGATACCATCCTAAGGAGAACTGAGTAGAAGGTTCGCTTAACCGCGATTAATTGGGAATGAGGTGAAAATCCTCAACTGTCCCGCAGCTGTGAGCTCCCTTTAAACGCTGAAGCACAATGCCATTGCCTATAAAAGACGGTGAGAAGGCGCTTCGGGGTGGAGCAAAGTCAGAAGACCAGCCTTTCCGCTCATTAAACCTGCTGAACGCTCTCGATGTAAGGGCGGAACGCGAATACTGCAAACAAGATGTTGGCATTTCTGCCGATAAGTGCGCCTTAGCGTAGGTGTGCTGTGTTGTATGTATATAGGTATTTTTAATTATATTTCAAATGGTTTCATTTCTTAATCGAAGACTCTTTTTCCTAAACAAGTATGGGAAGAGTCATCTGCGTACGGATTGGTTCAAGAACCATCTGTCACCTCACTTCAGTTTCAAACTGATGCTTTATTTTCTGTTGGCCATTGCGGCCACCGTTGTTGTATGGAATCTGCCTCTGGATTTCTTTGGCATCGAGGGGTTGAACATTGTGCAGCGACGCATCATTGCCATCTTCGTTTTCGCCATCATCATGTGGGTTACGGAGTGCATACCGTCATGGGCTACCTCCGTGGTTCTGATTGCGCTACTGCTGTTTGCTACGTCGGACAGTGCGCTGAACTTTTATACCTCCGGACTGGAAAAGTCCGAGATGCTGAGCCACAAGGTGCTGATGGCCACCTTTGCCGACCCCATCATCATCCTCTTCCTGGGTGGTTTCGTGCTGGCTATTGCTGCCACTAAGAGTGGTCTGGACGTAGTGCTGGCCCGTTGTCTGCTTAAGCCTTTCGGTACACGTTCCGAGGTGGTGCTACTGGGTTTTATCCTCATCACGGGGGTCTTCTCCATGTTCATCTCCAACACAGCTACAGCTGCCATGATGCTTACCTTCCTGACACCTGTATTCAAGGCCCTTCCGCCTGATGGTAAAGGTCGTATCGCCCTTACGCTTGCTATCCCCTTGGGAGCCAATATCGGTGGTATAGGAACGCCCATAGGAACCCCGCCCAATATGATTGCCCTGAAGTATCTGAACGACCCCGACGGCGCTAATTTGAATATAGGTTTTGGCGAGTGGATGATGTTCATGTTGCCGCTTACTTTAGTATTGCTGTTGCTTGGCTGGTGGCTGCTCTTAAAGATGTTCCCCTTTAAGCAGAAGCGTATCGACCTGAATATTGAGGGAGAGGTAGAACATAACTGGCGTACAGTGGTTGTGGCCATCACCTTCATAGTAACCTTGCTGTTGTGGCTTACGGATAAACATACAGGCGTGAATGCCAATACCGTAGCCATGCTGCCCATAGCCGTTTTTGCAGCTACAGGCGTTATAACCAGTAAGGACCTGCAACGAATAAACTGGAGCGTTATCTGGATGGTAGCCGGAGGCTTTGCCCTTGGTGTGGGACTTAACGAGTCTGGCCTGGCAGAGAACGCCATCCATAGCATACCCTTCGGAACGTGGTCGCCCGTGGTGATTCTGGTGGTTGCCCTCCTGTTGTGCTATACGCTCTCTAATTTTATTTCCAATACAGCCACGGCAGCCCTTTTGGTACCCATCTTGGCTGTTGTCTGCAAGGGTATGGGCGATTCCATTAATTCCATTGGCGGCGTAAAAACCGTACTCATAGGTATTGCCATAGCAGCCTCTGTTTCCATGTGTCTGCCCATCAGTACACCACCCAATGCCATAGCCCATTCCACGGGTCTTGTCGAGCAGCGCGATATGGTGAAGCTTGGCGTCTGCATAGGTGTCTTGGGTTTAGTATTAGGATGGCTTACCCTATTCTTGGTTCGTTAACATCTCCTAAATAGAAAATACTATCTGCTGAGTTGAAAGGATTTTTTTAACTCAATAATAGAGCGGCGCATACGTGAGTATCCGTCGCTCTAATCATAACTTTGGCTAATGCCGGATTTACTGCCATTCGGAAAAAGGAAAGAAAAATCAACTTTTCTTTCGTTCTTCTCTTGTTTTATTGTAACTTTGACATCTATAATATCGAAGTTACTCCGTCTCGGCATAAAAAAGATTAAAATCTTTTGTTCTGCTCTCGACTTTCCGTAACTTTGCCAAAATATTATGTGTTTCTAACCAATAACCGAAGAACTTATGAAAGGAAAGCTATTAAGATTCCTACCTGTTACAGCTGTCTTGCTAACAGCATCATGCACGGACAAACAGTATGACCTCTCTGACATTAATACTGAATCAAGGTTTATGGTCAAGGAATTGATTATTCCCTTGAGAATGGAACCAATCAAGTTGGATGCCATCATCAGTATTGATGACGATAGTGATATAAAGAAAGATGAACAAGGGAACTATTATTTCTGGAAGAAATGTACCAACCCCTTCAGTTCCAAGGATGTAAATATAGAGAAGATAACTATTGCCAATCCTGCCGATATTTCTGAAAAAATTGTCGTGAATATCACTCCGCCAGGATTCGTAAATAAAGTAGAGCAAAACCAACTCGGTAACAAAACCATTGGCGAAATATTAAATGACCCTTCCCTCAGCAACCTTTTAGGTGTTGACGTCAATTCCACAATATACAATGTCGCTATAAATGACACAAGGGACATCAACCTAAGAGCCAACAATATTGACACTCGTATTACCAGACTGGAGAAGTTGGGTGTTGATCCTCTCACAATAAGTATAGATGTGAGACTTGAAGAACTCATGAGTCTTGTAAACACATTTAAATTTAAAGATCTGACAGTTCCACTCCCTTGCGGATTTTCCATTACAAATATCTCAAACAATGGCAACTACGATTCAGAAACCGGTGTGTTGTCCTTTGCAGAGCTTAACATTAACAACGCCAAGACAAACATACAAGGTACGGTTACGGGTTTTACTTACGCACCAATGGAGAAAGACCACGCAAAATTTGATTCCCAGAGACATACCTTTGAATATATAAAGCATTGTAACATAACCGGTACGGCTAGTATAAAATTCAGCCAACTGAACCCTAATGCGACAATGCAGGATATTATTGATGTAACAAAGGTCACTTATAGTTGTAATGTCAGATTCAGCGATGCGCTGGTAGTGAATTCATTCAGCGGCGGTGTCAACTATGAGTTAGAAGATGTTACCATTGATCCCGTGAAGATTAACAATCTACCGGAGATGCTTAGAGAGTCGGGCACCAACATCGAACTGAAAAACCCTCAACTCTATCTGGACGTTCACAATCCTTTTTATAAAAACAACATTTCTATTACTACGGGTTTACTCATTGTCGGTAATGATTCTGTTCCTAAAAATAAGGACGGATATAGCCTAACTTTCGACGAGGAACATAACAAGAAAGTCCTTTCGCCAAATGATGATAATTTGTATATGAAGGGCTATAAACATAAGCCATTTACAGAGCTGAGGAACTTGCTGAGCGGAGACAAGGTTCCTGAGAAACTTGACATCAAGATTGTCAAACCCGTACTGGATGTTGATAATGTGAAGGACTTTGAGCTTGGCAAGAACCACCCGGGCATTACCGGTACTTGGGAATTCTTTACAAATCTTTGCCTGACTGATAGTACCAGAATCAAGTACACAAAAGAGTGGGACGACTGGAGAAGTGGCGATTTGAACAAGCTGACTATAGAGAAGGGAATCATTACATGTAAGATAAAGAAGGATATTGAATTAGATGCCGACTATTTTGAGTTTATCTTATTGGGAAGAGATGGGAAGATCCTTTCAGGAAGGACTAAACTACATGGTAACGAGGAACAGTCCATTGAGATCAGATTGGAAGGCAGTCCTGTTAAGAATATCTATGGTGGAAAAGTGAATGTCAGCTTGAGAGGCAGGGGTAATAACCTTAACAAAAATCAGACAATTGAAATCAGTGACTTGCGTCTGATTGTTGATGGTTATTATGATACAGATCTTTAATTAAGATGATGCTAACAAACTAAGATTCTTTATAGTTATGAAAAAGATATATACAAAGATAGCTGCCTGTGCAATAATGTTGGCACCTGTCGCCGCAATCGCCCAAAACCTGGAATCAGGATTCTTTACAGACGGATACCTGTATAGGCACGAGATGAATCCAGCGATAGAAAACAGCCGTAATTACATAGCAATGCCTCTGATAGGAAACATTAATATAGGATTGTCCGGCAACTTAGGCATAAGGGATGTGCTGTTCTACAGAAATGGGAAAACAGTACTATATACCAACCCGCTGGTTTCTGCCGATGAAGTGATAAACGGCATCAGCAGCCGCAACCGTATCAATTCCGACTTTAAGATTCAGTTATTAGGTGCCGGTTTCAAGGCATGGGGCGGTTATAACACTATAGGTATTAATGTACGTGGAAACGAAAGCACCATCATTCCAAAATCTTTGTTCGAAATCACAAAAAACGGACTGCGAAATCAGATTTATGACATAAGCGATCTTAATGTGCATGCCCACTCATATGTTGAAATCGCCCTTGGCCACAGCCGTAAAATCAATGATAAATGGCGAGTGGGCGGGAAATTCAAATTTCTCATAGGTGCCGGCAACATGGATGCCAACGTTACCAATGGAACCATAAATTTGAGTCCCGATGGTTATGTGGCAAACATTGATGCAGAGCTAAAAGGTAATATTTGTGGCCTAAGTTATAAAACTAAATTAAGCGAACACAATCCAGGCAGAAGAATTGTTGACGGCATGGATATATCAGGATACAAAATAAGTGGATTTGGTGCCGCTTTTGATTTAGGTGCCGAATTCAAAATCAATGAAGACTGGAAGGTAATGGCTTCATTAATCGACCTCGGCTTCATTCAATGGAAGAACACCATGCTGGCAGCTACACACGGTACAATAAATACCAACGACTACATCTTTAATGTGGATGACGATGAAGAGCATTCCTTTAGCAACGAAACAGATAGACTTGGCGATCAGTTAGCAACCATCTATGAATTGGAAGACAAAGGCGATACAGGTAAACGAACCACCATGCTGGGGGCAACCATGAACATAGGTGGTGAGTACGTGGCACCATTCTACCGCAAACTCTCCTTCGGCCTGTTGAATACTACACGCATCAACGGCAAGTATTCATGGACAAACTTCCGCCTCTCTGCTAACGTAGCACCTGCAAAATGCTTCTCAGCGGGCGTGAACTTTGCCTATGGCACCTTCGGCCCCAGCTTCGGATGGATTATGAGTGTTCATCCCAAGGGATTTAACCTATTCATAGGTATGGACCACTTGTTTGGTAAACTTGCCAAGCAGGGAATACCCCTTTCCAGCAACACCGAGTTAAGCATGGGTATCAACTTCCCATTCTAAATATGAGAGACTCATTGCATTATACCCGTTAATTCATCTATTTTTTTGCCTGATTATTCTGTTAGTTATGCCATAAAACGCGTGCAAAGCGTACGATAAATTGTTCACATATCCCCCTTCATTTCTTCAAAGAAGAAATAATTGTAATTATTTAACAAATTCCTTCATCTTTCTTATTTCTGTTGTGTATAGCCAATGAAATAAAATATTTGAGCCGGAATCCTGTGTGTAGGAGTCCGGCTCTGTTTATTTATCATTAAATAGTAAGGTTCCTTAATGATTCTTTGAAGCCTTCCTCAAAGATGGGCGGTTCATTAGGATGGGCTTTCAGGTAATCCTCTTCCAACTTGTCAAGCAGCTCTGCTATCAGTTCCCATTTACGATAATCCGGTAACTTTGGCTTTTTCAGGAAGTAACGTACTACGATGTAAGCCTGCCATAAGGCAATTACACCTCTTTACTAAAACGACTCTGGGTTTTACGCCCAATATGGGCAACGCAGAGGTTACGCACAGTAGCCTGTGCATCCATGTCGATCATGTCTTTGAGCATGGCAAGAAACGACTGTGTGAACATGAATTGTTCCATTGTTCTTTTCTTTTTTTTAATTGTTAAACCTAGGGTGTGTTACTAATACCCGTTAAAAAAAGTAAAAATACTATTAATCTGTGTCCCCCTAGGGGAGCACAAAAGTTGTGCAAATTTATGTCATTTTTCCGAACTTTGCATCGGTTTGTAAGAGAAAATAAAAGTTTTGTGAATTAATTTTCAAAATCAATAATATTTAAAGAATTTTTATTATGGACAACGAAGCTTTCAATTTGGTGAAGGGTAGGCTGGCTATACACAACCAGGCTGCCAAGAAGCTCACGCCTTGCGATGAACTGCTGCAATATAGGGTTATGCCTGAAACAGAATTGCCTCCATTGGAGTTCCTGTTCAAGATGAACGGAGTGGAATGTTTCCCGCGTGCTGAACTTGTGGCAAATACAGGAAAGGCAAAGAGTGGTAAAACGTTCTTCCTGTCTATTGTTATGGCCTGCTGCCTGAAGAAAAATGTGCTAGGCTTAGAGCGAGTACGAGACACCCCCATTCGTGTCTTGTGGTACGATACTGAACAAAGTGCCCAGTCAACACAGAAAATTCTTGTCAATCGCATCATCCCTCTTTCGAGATGTAAGAAGGAAGAAGGAAGATGTCAGAAGGAAGAGGGAATCAACCTTAACCTTAACCCTGAAGAAGGAAGATGTCAGAAGGGAGAAGAATCTCAACTAAACGACCAGTTCTTTGTTTTTAATGTCCGGGGTATCGGTTGGGAGAAACGGCGTGAACTCTTAGCTACTGCTATTAATGAGATTAAGCCAGATTTGGTGATAGTGGACGGAATCAAAGACCTGATAACTGATATCAATGACGGTACTCAGGCAACAACAGTTGTTGAAGATCAGATGGGACTGGCACAGACTTACAACTGCTGCATTGTGGATGTTCTTCACCAGAACAAGAATGATGCAGACCGCAATATGCGTGGCTGGATTGGAACAGAGCTGACAAACAAGGCTTTTGAGGTATGGTCGTGTGCCATTGTATCCAATACAGACACCTTTAAGGTGGAGCAGATTATGTCTCGAATGAAGCGCTGCGAGGAGAATCTTTACTACCAGCTTGATGACAATGCACTGCCCGTTTCCTGCCAGAAACCCGACGAACAGCCACGCGACCCTGCCAGTGGTAGGTATATTTCAAAAAAGAATGACAAAACAGGAGATGAAAAGAAACAAAAATTCAAGGTTGACTGGGCTAAGTTGAACTGTGATTATATCCTGCCAAATGATAGTAAGGAACCTATGGCTCCAGAGGATATCCCATGGGATTTGGGAAGGCTGTTTACGGATGCCATGGAGGGATGTTCTTTCTTGCGTTTTGCTCCGTTAATGGCAGCAACTATGCGCATCTCTTGTATCGAGGACCGCAATTACTATTACCAACTGTTGGAGCGTGCAAAGAAAGAGCATTATCTGACACCCGGAAAGGATATGTCTGGTCAGCAGGGATTCTATCTAGTCACACCAGATCAGCGTAAACGTATCCTTGCTACCGAGGAAGAGGAGCTCCGCAAACAGCAGGAACCTGTACAGGGTGAACTTCCCTTCAATAAACCAGAAGAAAATGGAACCGCTCCCTTCTAGACAGCCCCTCCCCCTATATATCGCCCTTTTTTATTTGAATATAAAAAAAGGGCTAGAGAGATATATATAGGGGCTATGTCTGAAGGCCGCCGAGCCGAGCAAAAAAGGAAAAGAGAGTTATGAAGCCATTAAAAGAATTGTTGGAACGCTGTTCGTTCAAGACTATAGGACGTAGTATGAATCTTGATGTATCTCTCATCAATGGAAAACTCTACATCAGCCCTCTAACTACAGACATCAATCATCATCTTGACTTCGCCCTTCCCTCCATGAAGATGGTTGAGGCATGTAGGGCTGACGATTTCGATTTCTTCCAGCCCTTCATAAATGCCGGTAAACTAACAGAAGAGAATATGCACCACGCCGCAGAGCGCTATTACTTAGGCAAGACCAGAAGCGGCAAACCCATCTACTGGATGATAGATGACACGCTGGACCCTCAAGATGCTCGCATAGTAAACCAAGATAACTCCGACACTTGGATGTCAACACTCCTGAAAGCCCGCGAGCCTTTCATCCAGTATTGGTGCCCTACACACTGCCTGTTTGGCCTGCATTTGTTGAGGGAAGATGGAAGAAGTAAGATGGAAGAGGGTAGAATTAAGATGGCTGATGGAAAAAATAATGTTCAATGTTGGCCTTCGGCCGAGCCTGCTCACGCTCGGGATAGCCTAAGCAAGCTTAGCTCTCCTCTCGCTCAATCGCAGCCTTCAACGTTCAATGTTCAATGGAAGCCTAGCATTTGCATCGTAGAGAGCGAACAGGCTGCCGTGGTGCTGAGTGAGTTGTTTCCCGAAAGTATCTGGATGGCGTATGCTACGGTGGCACATTTGCAGGTCGACCTCTTTGCCCCATTAGAAGGATGCACCGTAACGCTATTTCCCTGTACTGACCCCTATATGTCCAACTATCTTTTCTTTAATGACCTTGCGGCAGCGGTTCACAAGCAGTATCCCTCCATCCATATCACCGTGGATCCCATTCTGGAGGATAATGCCACAGACGAACAAAAGTCCCGCTGCATAGATCTCGTAGACTTCTTATTTGAAGGACAACCCCTTCAAAAGGTTCAAGAAGTTTAAGGGTTCAAGGGGTTTAAGACTTTGGCCCTTGGCTATTGGCTTTAATAACGTTAACCTTAACCCTAACCTTAACTGGTTAAGAGTTCAAGAAGTTTAAGGGTTCAAGGGGTTTAAGACTTTGGCCCTTGGCCATTGGCTATTCCATTAACCTACTAAGCTATTAAGCTATTAAGCAGATAAGCTCTTGAACAGTTAAGGTTAAGGTTATGGTTATCGTACGAAGTTAACGTTAGCGTTAAAAAAAACAACTTAGAAAAAAAATTATTTAACTTAATTAGCAACAAAAAAC
>JAFXZY010000088.1 GCA_017541025.1 Bacteroidaceae bacterium
AAAATATTTGATATACACAACAATTATGAGTTAATATAATATAATGATTACCAGTGTGTTATAGTATTAACATCTTTTCGAATAATACACATATTTATTACAAAATGCTATTTGTCAAAACTATTGAGCGTCTGCCCTGAGTTCTGGTTGAAGGCTGCCGGAAAGGAGAATTTGCGGAAGTTAAAGGCATAATATCCTGCTATGTTGACAATCTTCATGGACAGATCACCCTGTTCCAATCGCTGTACCCTGTCAGCGAGGTGAATATCGCCAGAGAGGGTTCCTGACCGTTGGTAACTGAAATCAAGACTAATGCGACTGCTGAAATAGTTCAGGTTGAGTTCATAGTCCTTATAAACACCCTTCATCTTGGCAGGATTGAGAGAAAAGGATGCAGAAAGCCCCCTGTATGAGGCACCAACGCTTATAGTGTTCTTGCGTGTGGTGCTGAGGTCGGTCTTGGAAGTAATACCTCTTAAGGCTCCTTTCGTATGGAAGGTGTTACCCGTCTGGTTATACCTCACTTTCAGTGTCCACCTTCCCACGGGCCTTATCACGTAGTTGGTATCGTATGGGATTTTATAATAACGGGCAGAGAGCGTGCTGTCTAACCGTGCTATCTTCTGCCGCAGGGTTCTTTTCTGCGCCAGGGTATCAGAAGGGTAGGCCAGCAGGATGCCGAAGAGGACTAAAAGGACGGCATATTTTCCTGTTCTATTATTGCTCATAACGCCTTGGTTATTTATAATCTAAAGAGTTTTAATTTCTTTTTCAAGAGTCAGGATATTCATGTTGTCCTCGTAGGCATATCGGATGTCATCCATCTTTTTCATGATGAGAAAAATACCCAGCCCCCCAATCCGACGTTGTTTCCATGACATTCTGGTATCGGGCATATTCTGTTTTAATGGGTTGAAAGGTTCACCGCCATCCTTGAATCGGATAACGATGCGGTTGTCCTTTTTTTCAGTTTCCACGTCGATGAAACCTTCCTCGTTGTCAGGATAGGCGTAAGATGTGATATTCATGACCACTTCCTCGCATGCCAGTCGGAGAACCAGGCCATCCTTTAGGCTGCAGGAGTCCATCTCGGGTGTTTGCAGGATGGCCTTGAGTATCTCTCGCGCTTTTCCTTTGATAGGTTGAAAATGCAGTTTGCTCATAACTTTTTTAACGATAACGTTAACGATAACCTTAACTTTTTAACCCTTTAACTTTTTAACATTTTAACCTTTCCCCACCAGAACAATGATGGAACGTGGTCCAACCAGCACCTCATGTTGATTATCGATGACAGGCTCCTCCCCTGGTTCGAATATGTCTTCTGGAGCAGCCATCCCTGTGTTGGCAAAAACGTGCCAGGTTTTGCCTTGGGGAAGCATAGGCAGTTCAAAGCCGTGCATCTCCCAATGCATGTTCATGGCCACATATATGAAGTCATCGGGAGTTTCCTCGGGGGAAGCCTCAGACACAACATACTGCCCGTTCAGCATGAACGCTGCCGTAAGGTTATTATAACCGCATTCAGGCTTCCAGGCTTTCACACCATGCCATGAAAAGTCTGGGTAGCCAAAGTTGCGATAATCAGAATGACTCAGGTGGTCTTCGTATCGCAGCACCTTATACATACGGCGGAACTTTATCATCTGCTTGAAGTAGCGGAAGATGTCGGCATTCTTATCCAGGTTGTTCCAATCGAGCCATGCGATTTCGTTGTCCTGACAGTAGGCGTTGTTATTGCCTTGCTGGGAATTGCCCATCTCATCACCCGATAGCACCATGGGGATTCCCTGGCTGACCATCAGCAGTGTGACGGCATTCTTAACTTGTTGGTGACGCAGGCGATTGATGCTAGCATCGTCACAGTCTCCTTCCCAGCCGCAGTTCCAACTGTTGTTCTCGTTCTCTCCATCACGGTTGTTCTCTCCGTTGGCCTCGTTGTGCTTGCTGTTATATGACACCAGATCCATCAGCGTGAAACCGTCATGTGCTGTAATAAAGTTTACGCTAGCCTTGATGCCGCGTTTCTGCGAGGCGTAGAGGTCGGGCGAACCGATAATGCGTTCCTTCACATCGGCCAGCACTTGTTCGTCGCTCTTCAGAAACCGGCGCATGCTGTCGCGGAACTTTCCGTTCCATTCTGCCCAACGTCCCCAGGATGGGAATGAGCCTACCTGATAGAGCCCGCCCGCATCCCATGCTTCGGCTATCAGTTTTGTCTTGCCGAGCACGGGGTCGTGTGCCAGTGACTCCAGTAGCGGAGGATTCGACATGGGATTGCCGTTCTGGTCGCGTCCGAGGATAGCGGCAAGGTCAAAGCGGAATCCGTCTATATGATAGTCGGTAACCCAGTATCGCAGATTCTCCACAATCATATCGCGCACGTTGGGGTTATTACAGTTCAACGTGTTGCCACAACCGCTGAAGTTAAAGTAATAACCGTCGGGAGTGAGCATGTAATAGGTCTTGTTGTCGATACCACGATAGGAAATGTAGGGACCTCGCTCGTTGCCTTCGGCTGTGTGGTTGAACACTACGTCCAGTATTACCTCGATGCCGTTGGCGTGCAGTCGCTTTACCAAGTTCTTTAACTCATCCACCTGCATGCCGAACCTTCCTGTAGAGGCGTAGGCAGCCTTGGGAGCAAAGAATCCCACGTTGCTATAGCCCCATAGGTTGTAGAGTTGGCGTCCATCGACAGGTGAGATACGTGAATTCTCAAACTCGTCGAACTCATGCACTGGCATCAGCTCCACACAGTTAACACCTAACTCCAGAAGATAAGGAATCTTTTCGACAATGCCGGCAAACGTTCCGGGATGTTTCACGTTGGCAGCCTGGCCACAGGTAAAGTTGCGAACGTGCATCTCATATACGATGAGGTCGTTCACAGGCGTTTCCAACGGCAGGTCGTCCTCCCAGTCGAAGTCGTCAAACACCACACGTGCACGGTACTGGTATAGGCTGTCCCAGTTGGGCTGCTTACCCCATACATCCCTTCCTGCTATTAGTTTGGCGTAGGGGTCAAGCAGGATTTTCGTCTTGTCGAAACGATGCCCTTCTTCTGGTATGAAGGGGCCGTCCATACGATAGCCATATTCTATATTCTCATAATCCAGGTCGAAAACCATCATGGAGAATACATTGCCCAACCTGAACTCCTTGAAGAAGGGGATTTCAATAAATGGTTTCTCTTCACGGTTGTGAAAGAGTACCAACGTACAACTGGTAGCGTAGCGGGAATATATAGAAAAGTTGACCGCGTTGCCAATGACCATTGCTCCAAAAGGATAAGGTCAGCCTTGGCGCAGTTTTAATCCCTGGTACTCATGAGTAGGAAATAAATCGACTCTATGCATAATCGAAGAAACTGTCAAAACCTGTGACGGACATGATGTCTTGAACCTCGGCACCTACACCCTTCAAATATAGTTTGAGGCCCTTGGAGGCTGCCACCTTCTTTGTATAGAGCAGCACGCGCAAACCTGTACTGGAAACGTATGTACATTCCGTCATATCGAGCACTGCATTACAGCCTTTTTCCAAAATGGCCATAATGCCGTCCTGGACTTCCTGGTAGTTAAAGGAGTCCAGTTCTTCACCTAATTTGTAACTTTCTGTATTCATCACTATCAAGACAAATAATCTACTTTTATCTTTATATTTGCTACTGACTTTAATCTTTAAACTTTAATCTTTAAACTTTAATTGCCAGCATCGTAAGGTCATCACTCTGGGGGGCATTGTTTACAAATTCATGTACCGCCTGTGTCATCTCATCTATTTGGTTCTTACAGTTTAAACTGCTTTTAAGGTTGTCAGCGAGTCGCTTACGTCCGAACTGCTCGCGCTGAGCGTTCATGGCCTCCGTCAGTCCGTCGGTATAAAGGAACAGCATAGAGCCTGTCGGGACGACATGTTCCCTCACCACGTATGCTACTCCATCATCAATGCCTAAGGGTAAATCGGGTTTAGCCGGCAGTTCGGTAATACTGTCACTCACAAAGAAGGGCTTGTTGTGTCCTGCATTACAATATTGCAGTTGTCCGGATTGTAAATCCAACACCCCCACGAAGAAGGTCACGAATATTACCGTTTCATTATTGGCACAAGTTGCCTTGTTAATGGATTGGATAATTTTCTCCAAATCTTCCTCATAGGTGGTCACATTGCGGAACTGGCTGAGCGTGGTTGCCATCACCAGAGCAGCAGGTACACCCTTGCCCGATACATCGCCAATGCAGAAGAATAACTTTTCGTCACGAATGAAAAAGTCGTAGAAATCACCACCCACCTCTTTGGCAGCGCACAATTGGCCACAGATGTCCAGATGAGAGTTGAGAGTCGAGAGTCTTTGGCAACATCGACATTTGAATGTCCCGTGCCACTTTCAACTCTCCTTCAATACGACCCTTGGCCTCGTTCACTTGTTTCAGTTCCTCCATCTGACGTTCCAACGACTGTTGCATTAGGCTGAATGAATGGTGCAGTTGCTGCATCTCGTCTTTGGAGCGAATGACGGGCAGTTTAGCCTGTAAATTGCCCTGTGCTATCTCGTCCACGGCTTGAGTAAACTCAGTCAGTGGGGCTATAAGCCGATGGATAAGTCGTCTCAACTGAACAGTGAGCACTATTAGTGTTATGATGGACACCATAGTTAGCGCCAACGACAATCTGCGCACGGTGATGGCATGCAGCAGCCCGTGTTCCTGCACCTCTCTAATAAGCTTCATCAGGAAATAATCGCCCACATAGGCCGAAATGGTGAAAATCACAACCACATATAGCACCACCCACAGGCTGATGCGGCTTGCGAGTGATTCTCTGAGGCGAAGTAAATGAGGTAACTTCATCGGGGTTCGTTCAACACTAATCTCTACTCCTTCAATTCTAAACTCTTAACTTTACTTCCTCCAATCCATGCAATTACGGACACGAAGGTCGGCATATGGCTCAGCGTTGAAGATGGAAGGATTGTTAGTCATCAACTGTTCCGTTCCATAGAGGAAAGAGAAGGGACGGGGGAGTTCCTTCGTCATATTGATGGCGTCTTGTAAGAGGTTTACATCATCGTGACAGTCGAATAGGAATCGGTCTGTATCGTGATTGTCCAGGAACAAGACCAGTTTGAAGTCGGCAGGATATTTGGCAAAGTGGTCGGCAATTTTGCTCTTGAGTGTCGTGTTGCCTTTTATGCCACGACCTGCATGGACTTCTTCCAGCAGGAGGTCGCGATAAGCAAAGTCCAGAACGCCATCCAATGTGCCTACGTAATCGGCCTGCAGGTTGTCTTGGCTAAATGGCTTGGTTTCCTGTGCCAGAAACTCGTTCAGTCTGTTCTCGGTCTTGAAGTACAACTGACTGGCCAACTGTGGACCAATGCCGAACGCCCAGACTTCTCCGAACACGACAATATCACTGCGAATGGCTTGCAGACTTTCACGCAAGCCCTTCAGGAAGCTGTGCGGTTGTCCCAACGCATGGTCGATGCGGAAAGCATCTACTCCCATGCGGGCGAGTTTTTCCGCTTTGTCAATCATGAAACTGACCACCTCGGGGTTAGTAAGATTGAATTTGGGCAGATCGCCAAAGCCCAGGAACGATACAAACTCATCACTGCTGTCATTTTTGAAGAAGAACCAGTCACGGTTTCTGCCTCCGTTCTTCAACAAAGCCTCCTGGAACATGGGTGCCTGATACCAGCAATGGTTGGGCACGAAGTCGCAAATAATTTTCATGCCCTTGTCATGAGCGGTGTCAAGCAACCGCTGATAGTCTTCCCACGTGCCCAGATGCGGGTCCACATCGTCGAAATTCAGGGTGTGATACCCATGATAGTTTGCAGATGCAAAGATGGGCGACAGCATCACAGCGTTAAAACCGAGCTCCTTGATGTAATCCAGTTTGTCTGTAACGCCTTGCAACGTGCCACCACAGAAAATGTTCTCACTCTTTGGCGGTGTCTGCCAACCTCCGTTGAATCTGTCAATCAGCAGATGATAAATTCGGATGTTATCAAACCATAAAGCCTTATCCATGTTTTCAGATTTTTGTTAGATACTTAGTTCGTCAAGTACCTTGATGAGACGTTTGTCAAAGGGCTTATCGGTGCGGATGCACTCACTGAAAGGAACATATACCACATCATTGAAGCGGGAACCAATCATTACGTTACGTTGTCCTTGCTTAATAGCCTCGATGGCTCCTACACCCATGCAACTGGCCAGAATACGGTCACGGGCCGATGGTGCTCCACCTCGTTGCAAATGACCGAGGATAGAAACGCGGACATCAAACCCAGGGAACTCATTCTTTACACGATCGGCATAGTACATGGCACCGCACTTGGGACTTTCGGAAACGATGACGATACATGATTTCTTGGACTTTCGGATGCCGCGATTCATGAAATCTGCCAACTGGTCAACATCTGTCATATCCTCAGGAATGATGGCGGCTTCTGCGCCGCAAGCGATGGCTGTGTTCTGAGCTAAATAGCCAGCCTCGCGCCCCATTACTTCAACAAAGAAGATGCGTTCGTGGCTATTGGCTGTGTCGCGGATGCGGTCAACACACTCCATGATGGTATTCATGGTGGTATCATAGCCGATGGTGGCATCGGTGCCGTAGAGGTCGTTGTCGATGGTGCCAGGCAGTCCAATGATGGGAAAGTCGAATTCCTCGGCGAAAATACGGGCGCCGGACAGTGAACCGTTGCCACCGATGACGACAAGTGCGTCAATCTCCTCATGCAGACAGGTTTCATACGCCTTCTGCCTGCCTTCGGGTGTCATAAAATCCTTGCTTCGGGCTGTTTTCAGGATAGTACCACCACGATCGATGATACCTGATACATCTTCTGTGGTAAACGTTTTCACTTCATCATTGATGAGGCCTTCGTAGCCTCGGTAGATGGCTTTAATAGTGAAACCATTATATATACCGGCGCGTGTCACGGCACGAATGGCTGCATTCATACCAGGGGCATCGCCACCCGATGTCAGAACACCTATAGTCTTAATTTTTCCCATAATTATAGTATTTTTAATTCATATTGATTGATTCGATGATGTTTTATTCGAGTCTGCCGGTAACACGGAGATATTCCGTTCCGTTTTAGCGGCATCCTTATTGTTGCGCCGCCACATGCTGTCAGCAGGCTTACCGCTGTCAGCATCAAAACAAGACATTTGATTGCTTTCATTTCTATAGTAATTGATGTATTAAAATTCGTATCCAAGATCAAGGAAGAAATATGGCTTCTTGGTATGGTTGCTATAGCCGAATGTGGCACCAAGCGGGCCAAAGATGGTATTGTAGTAATAGGCTATCTGTCCTCCTAAAATTGTGCGGTTGTCAAAGATTTCCTTTAACTTGTCAGATTGCTGTCCAGCTGCAAAGCGTAATAATATATAATGGTTAGAACCAATGCGCTGTTGTCCCTGAAGCTGAACTGCGATGAACTGTTTTCCCACGTACTCCATGTTCCCGATTCCTGCAAAAGGCATTTGCTGTTCAACGTAGTGTCCGAACCAGTTTCCTCCTATGATGTTGCCGAATATGTGACGAACCACGTCGCCGAAGAGCAGTCGTCCATAGACCATAGGTTGGAGGGTGAACCGCTTGCCAAAGGTGAACGACATACGCCAGTTGGCACTAACTTCGTTTAGACCTGTCTGACCGTCAAGACGCAAGAAGTTGTCGGTTATATAGGCATACTCAGCTTTGAAGCGAGTACCGCGGGTGGGGAAATTCCAATTGTCCTCGCTATTGTAGTTTGCTCTGGCACGATAACTGAAATAGTGTTTGTTGTCAAGTGCCAGTTCTGCACTTGTATCTTCCGACACTAAAATGTCACGGTATTTAACATAATCCCAGCGCAACCCTATCTGTAGGTTAAAGTGTCGGACGTCGAAATTAAACGGCAATAATTCCGCCTGGTGCTGATGGTAAAGGATACTGTAGTCGTGGTCTCCATTTATATATGCATCTACATCGTTTCTGCGGAAAGTGTATGAAACTGTAGGGCGTGTGAAACTGCGTGGATGGATGGTCCAACCTCCGTGTACCATAATACGCTTGCCCAGTCGAAGCGTTATATCAGCATTCATGGGAGTCTTGGTTTTAAACGGAAATTCCGCACTCACTTGCAGCGAAGCATGTTCCTCTGTATCGTAGCGCATGCCTGCATGTAATTGAACAGTCTTGCGATCGCCTGCCGAGATGATAACACGAATACCTTTCCCATCCGGAACAAAACGGCATTCGGCAGTCTGATAGAAGAGGTCGGTACGCATACAGGTGGTTATTTCCTGAGCCAATTTGGCATCAATGCTGTCAGCTTTCTGCAAATGGAACTTCTGGCGCAGGAACATCTCGGTCTGCGGATTCATGTTCTCAAAAGTATAGCTGGTGACACACTGCTTCTCAGTCATCACCTGAGGACGCAGAGGTTGCAGAATGGTAGGTTGGAACGAATCGTCTATTCCAATTCGCTTTTTCAGAGCAATAATCTCGTCCCAATGACGCATGGCTTCTTCCTCGCCACGACGGATAAGCGTATCAATGGCTGCTGCAGAGAAACTGGCAGAACCATAGCCCTTGGTGTTTACCTGCATGTGAAGGTCGGTGATGGCCAGGTTGTCCTCCACCTTATTCTTACAGTTCACGTCCACAATCTGGCTGATGATGCTCATGGTGCCGCCCAGGTCCTCTGCCACCTTTGGCGCACCTTGTACGGTAACACCGATGATTATATCGGCTCCCATTTCTTTTGCAATATCGGCAGGATAGTTATTTTTTAGACCGCCGTCAACCAATACTTTGTCACCTAACCTGATAGGTGAGAAAGCTCCGGGAATCGACATAGATGAGCGCATGGCCTGAGGAAGTCGCCCGCTATGGAAGTCAACTTCTGAGTTGTCAATAATGTCCGTTGCTACGCAGGCAAAAGGTATGGGCAGGTCTTTCGAGAAATCAAGTGAGTCTGTATAACCTGTGCAGAGTTGCTGGAACAGTTCTGCCAGGTTTTTGCCCTTAATCAGGCCACCTGCGTTCTTGTCACGTTTGCCAATGGTCAAGCCAGTGGTAAATACGTAGGTATATTGCCTCAGCCTGTCTCTGAGACTTTGGTTACGCAGGTCTTCTTTGTCACTGATGACGTAGCTCCAGTCCTGAGCACGCGCTACAGAATCCAAGGCAGTAGCATTGTACCCGATGGAGTATAAACCACCGATGATACTTCCCATAGATGTGCCAGTAACAATATCAACAGGGATGCCGGCTTTCTCCAAAACCTTCAGTACGCCTATGTGTGCCATACCTTTGGCACCGCCGCCACTTAATACTACGGCTACCTTTTTCCTATTCACAGCTACGCTGTCTTTCTGAGCGCTTGCTATGCTGCACATAAGCATGACTGTCAAAAATAAAATTAACTTTCTCATCCCGATTACAAGAACTTCACTTATCATTTATCACAATTCACTTAATCTTAGTGTTTCATGTTATTTTGCAAAAATAGACATTTTTTGACGGTAAACAGCGTCCTGTTAATACTTTTTTGTTTTTATTGTTAAAAAGGTGCATTTAAAGGTATAAAAGGATATTATTAGGCTTACTTTTTTTTCTTCTTCATCAATTCGAAAAAAGTTGGCATATCCACTAGTTCGATACTGGGATCCAGGCGTTTGGCTTCCTCTATGAGACTTACATACCACTCCGGACTCTTCAGGATAATGCGGAACCAATGGAAGGGGACACCCTTGCGAAGATGCATCCTTTCCACAAGAACCTGAGCAGCCTCCTTGGGATTGTTGGAAACAAGGTCGTAGTCGGACCTCAGCACGGGCATGCCGCGGTAGTTGCTGATAACGTCACATTTTTGTGGAACAATGCCGTTACGACTGAATTCCCTGTAGGCATCCAGTGACTTCTTGCCCATAGCAGGACCGTTCCCGTCGATGATGAAGCCCGTAACACTCAATCCCCACTTTCTGTAGTATTTCTTACAATGTTTCTTCCATGTGTCTATATCCTCTGGTGTGCCCTCTCTTTCTGCGACACCCGGCATCAGATAGCCTGCCCCGTTGTCGGCAGCAGCAAAGAAATCTTTGGGGCTGGCTGTAACGCGGAAGTTATGCAATACATGAGGAACACGTTCTGATAACACGGGGCTGATGCACCACATCATGGGTAATTTACCACGGTAGGGGTTGTCCCACAAGTCAGGTGTACGCTGCGAAACCCATGATGAGGCATCATAGTCTCCCACATAGATAATCACGTAGTTACGGGTAGTGTCAACGGTACCGTCCTCATTCAGGAATTTCGCTTTCTTCAGTTTTTTCTTGGAAGTCCAAGGCTGTGAGTAGTGCTTCTTTAAGGGGAAGTGCTGCCAGAAAGATGCGTTTGCCAATGCACCGTACCCGATGGCATCAGCATCCTTAAAGGCCATGTATTTACTGATTAACTCGGCAAATTGCCATTCTGTATCCACATCTGCATGCTTGCCGCCAGCACGTTTGGTATATTTGTAGGCCCATTCCGGAAAACCTCCTATATAACAGGGTGCCGTGTTGTGTCGCAGGTTGTGTGCCTGCTGTAACATTTCGCACAGCGTATGATAATCTGTTCCTGTGGGTTGATTCAAGTCGTCGGTAGCCTCGTCTGGCCAAGGGGATAAATCAAAGAAGAAAGCTTTCCTACTGATAAAGAAGTCGTGGTTGGTAAGTGTATGATGGTTGGTGGGAGCGGCTAAGGGCTTGCGGCGCCATAGTTGGTCCTGATAGTAACCTGCATAGCGTCCGTCCATACGTCCGGTCTTCATGTAGCGCTCCAACAGCCAGAGGTAAGGGTCACATTTCTGGCTCCCTGAAGAAGTGCGTGTAGTGCCTGGAATCTGCCCTTTTCCTGTAAAAAGAGAGCTGCCATCGCTATTTACCAGCCATTCGCGTATCTCCAAGGCATCTTGTCCGCACGTCAGCCTTTGGTAAAGAGATGTTGGACGTGCATCCCATCGCAGGGGCAACAGGTTCTCCACACCGGCAAGGCTGCTGGCTACATTGCTTGTAGAAGCCACATTAGAGTCGTAGGCTACTACGCCGCGAAGCAGATGACGGAAATGTCTGACCACATCTTCCACACTTTCCATACGCAAGGTGTCCCGTCCGTTCAACCATTCCCCTGTGCGGCGATAGCGGTTCCACCAATAAGCATCTATGCTTCGTCCGTTGGTTTCCACATATTCTATGTACAGCCGGGGCTTGTCTCTGTTCACAATACCCTGGAGTGCGCTGATGGCATGCAAATCGTCCCAAACGCCAACCACTGCCATGCTGTCTCTGTAATCAGCCTTCAACGTGTACCTCATGTCAATGTAAACTATTGGATCCTGACGTTTTGCCTCCAAAGCAATTCCTGAATAGAAGAGTAAAAGGAAGAGAATAAGGGAACGCATATTGATAAAGGCATTATCAATAACCATTGTATTCCTATTGTTAGTCCCTTTCATAATCTATTGGCGTCTTTTTGCGATGCAAAGATAAAAAGTTTTTTTTAAAACAAGAAACACTTGTTTCTTTTCCTCGCCATTGTGCCTCAGATAATTTTGCGTAGGCACCAAACGGGAATATTCAACTGCAAAAAATGGCTCAGCAACATACTCCTAATCCTTTTGCCCATCTCCTCGATGAAAAGCACGGTCACAGTTTCCATATACTGCTGACAATCGTAGGTGTTAATACCTCTTTTGCATAAAAATGCAGATGTTTTTGCGATTATAATGCATAATCATTGCATATTTTTTGCATATTCTTAATGCTGTTCCAAAAATAAGTTGTATCTTTGCGGTCGAAAAATGGCTAGTATGCAAAAACGACAAGATAAAAAGACCCGTTTACAGGCTATCAGACTCATTGTAAGTTCTCAGGCTTTGGAGAGTCAGGAGGATTTACAGGTTGAATTAGACAAGGCTGGCTTTCCCTGTACGCAGACAACATTGAGCCGCGACCTGAAACAATTACGTATAAGTAAGGTTCGCGGGCGTAACGGACACAGCGTGTATGCCTTACCCAGAGAGGGTATGTTTTCTCCTGTCCTCACACATGAGGAGATGAGAAAGAGTTGTTGGAGGGTGGATTTCTCTGGGAATCTGATGGTGGTGCATACGCCACCCGGGCATGCCAGTATGGTCGCTTACGACATAGACAATGCCCATTATCCTTTTTTCTTGGGTACTGTGGCAGGAGATGATACTGTGTTGGTTGTTCTACAGGAAGATTTAGAAAGAGATAAAGCTCGTGCGGCGATATCGGAAATTGTTTCGCAATTAAGTGAAGGCCGCAGTTGAGCGAGATGAGAGCAAAACTTGCTTAGGCTCCCGAGCGTGAGTAGGCTCGACCGCAGGTCAAAAGTGAATAATTATGCGTTAGACTTTAGTAATTGAAAAATGAGCGATATAAAAACAGAGGATATAAAGATTATGGTGGCTGGACCTGAGCATGAGGTTTATGTTGACACCATTCTTGAGACGATAGCTGATGCTGCCAAAGTTCGTGGTACAGGTATTGCCAAGCGTACCCATGAGTATCTGGCGAAGAAGATGTTTGAAGCTAAGGCGGTAATTGCCTTGGCACCGGACGGACGTTTTGCTGGTTTCAGCTATATTGAGACGTGGGAGAACCAGCAGTATGTGACGACAAGTGGTCTGATTGTACACCCTGACTTCCGAGGTCTGCATATTGCCAAACGCATCAAGGACCTGACGTTTACACTGGCCCGTACCCGTTGGCCCCATGCCAAGATTTTCAGTCTGACAAGCGGTGCTGCTGTGATGAAGATGAACACAGCATTGGGTTACCAGCCAGTGACCTTCGCCGACCTGACAGATGACGAGGCATTTTGGAAAGGTTGCGAAGGTTGCGTTAACTATCCGGTACTGAAAGAGCGTAACCGTAAGTTCTGTATCTGCACAGCTATGCTCTTCGACCCCACCGAGCATCTGCCTGCAAAGTTGTCGGATGAGGTACTGTCGCGTATCAAACACCTTCAGGAAATAGAGAGACATTAGCCTACCCCTAACCCCTCTTTTACAATTGAAAATTGAAAATTAAATATATATACAATGGAAAAGAAAAAAGTTGTTGTAGCCTTCAGTGGTGGCTTGGATACCAGCTATACAGTAATGTATCTGGCTAAGGAAATGGGATATGAGGTATATGCTGCTTGTGCCAATACAGGAGGTTTCAGTCCTGAGCAGCTGAAGACCAACGAGGAAAACGCCTATAAATTAGGTGCTACCAAGTATGTTACTTTGGATGTTACACAAGAGTATTACGAGAAATCGTTGAAGTATATGGTCTTCGGTAATGTACTGCGTAATAACTGCTATCCTATCTCGGTAAGTTCTGAACGTATCTTCCAGGCACTGGCTATTGCCCGTTACGCCAAGGAGATTGGTGCCAGTGCCATTGCTCACGGCAGCACAGGTGCTGGTAATGACCAGATACGTTTTGATATGACCTTCTTGGTGATGGCACCTGGAGTGGAGATTATCACATTGACCCGTGACGGGAACTTGAGCCGTCAGGAAGAAATTGACTATCTGAACAAGAACGGCTTTGCAGCAGACTTTGCTAAGTTGAAGTACTCTTATAATGTGGGTATCTGGGGTACCAGCATTTGTGGTGGTGAGATTCTGGATTCTACACAGGGCCTGCCCGAGAGTGCCTACCTGAAACATCCTACCAAGCAGGAGGCTGAAGAATTGAAGTTGGGTTTCGAGAAAGGTGAACTGGTAAGCGTGAACGGCAAGAGGTATGATGACAAGATCAAGGCTATTCAGGCTGTAGAGGAGATTGGTGCCGCATACGCCATCGGTCGTGACTGTCATGTCGGCGATACCATCATCGGTATCAAGGGTCGTGTAGGCTTCGAGGCTGCCGCCCCTATGCTTATCATTGGTGCACACCGTTTCTTGGAGAAATACACGCTGAGTAAGTGGCAGCAGTACTGGAAGGACCAGGTGGCTAACTGGTATGGCATGTTCCTGCACGAGAGTCAGTATCTGGAGCCTGTGATGCCCGATATCGAAGCCATGCTGCTGAGCAGTCAGCGCAATGTAACAGGCGAGGTCTCTCTCTTGCTGCGCCCCTACACCTTCCAGACGATGGGTGTAGATAGTCCCAATGACTTGGTAAAGAACAAACTCGGTGAGTATGGCGAGACAGCCAAGGCATGGTCTTCAGAGGATGCCAAGGGTTTCATCAAGGTAACATCAACTGCACTTCGTGCATATTATCTGGCACATCCCGATGAGCGTTAAGGTGGGGGTCTTAGGTGCCGCCGGTTATACAGGTGGCGAGTTGATAAGGGTGTTGCTTGGACATCCTCAGGCAGAGATTGTCTTTGCCAACAGCGAATCGAATGCGGGCAATTATGTCAGCGATGTGCATGAGGGGTTAATAGGTGAAACGGACCTCTGCTTTACCGCCGAGATGCCGTTTGATAAGGTGGATGTGGTATTCTTCTGCTTCGGTCATGGTAAGAGTGAGCAGTTCCTGAAGGAGCATGAGATTCCTGCCAACGTGAAGATCATTGATCTGGCGCAAGACTTCCGCATAAAAGGCGACCACGACTATATCTATGGTCTGCCGGAGACACATCGTGAACAGACTCGTTCCGCCCTTCATCTGGCCAATCCAGGCTGTTTTGCCACCTGTATCCAGTTGGCGATGTTGCCAGCGTTGAAAGCCGGCATTATTAGCGGCGATATTCATGTAAACGGCATTACAGGTAGTACGGGAGCTGGTCAGAAGCCGGGAGCCACTACTCACTTCTCGTGGCGCAACGATAATATCTCCGTCTATAAGACATTTACCCATCAGCACCTCTTGGAGATTAATCAGACTGTGCAAGAACTGTGCCCGGGTTATGACGGCAGGGTGCTGTTCATACCCCAACGAGGCTGCTTCGCAAGAGGTATCTTTGTGACAGCTTATGCCAAGTGTGACAAGTCTCTGGAGGAAGTGCAGCAGATATATGCCGACTACTACCGGGATGCTGCCTTTACCCATTTTGTTACCATTAGCCCCGACATGAAGCAGGTGGTGAATACCAATAAGGCGTTAGTCTATGTCGAGAAGTACGAAGACCAGCTTCTGATGATTTCCTGCATCGATAATCTCCTTAAAGGCGCTGTCGGACAGGCTGTTCAGAATATGAACCTGATGTTCGGGCTCGACGAGAAGGCTGGTCTTGAATTGAAGGCGAGTGCTTTTTAGGGTTAAAAGGTTAAAAGATTAAAAGGTTAAATAATTAAAGTGGAAATGACATTATTCGACGTTTATCCATTATTTGATATCGCAATAGAACGCGGCAAAGGCTGCAAGGTTTGGGACAGTGAGGGACAGGAGTATCTGGACCTCTACGGCGGACATGCTGTAATCAGTGTGGGCCATGCCCATCCCCATTATGTTGAGGCCATCACCAACCAGGTGGCAAAATTAGGTTTTTACAGCAACTCGGTTCAGAATCCTTTGCAGAAAGAGTTCGCCCGTCGTCTGGGCAAGGCATGTGGTTATGAGGATTATTTTCTGTTCCTCATCAATTCAGGTGCCGAAGCAAACGAGAATGCCTTGAAACTGGCTTCATTCTATAATGGTCGTACTCGTGTGCTCAGCTTGGAGAAAGCTTTCCACGGACGCACTTCACTGGCAGTTGAGGCAACAAACAATCCTAAGATTATTGCACCCATCAATGCCAACGGGCATGTTACCTATCTTCCTCTTAACGATATAGAGGCGTGGAAACGGGAGATAGAGAAGGATGATGTCTGCGCCTGCATTATAGAATGTATTCAGGGTGTGGGTGGTATCCGTATGGTCAGTGCCGAATTTCTTCTGGCATTGCGTAAGCTCTGTGACGAGCATAACACGGTGCTGATTTGCGATGAGATTCAGTGCGGCTATGGTCGTAGCGGTAAGTTCTTTGCTCATCAGCATCTGGGTGTGAAGCCCGATATGATTACCGTTGCCAAGGGTATCTGCAACGGTTTCCCGATGGGTGGTGTACTCATCTCTCCCAAGTTCACGCCAGTTTATGGTCAGTTGGGAACAACCTTTGGTGGCAACCATCTGGGTTGTGCCGGTGCCTTGGCTGTGCTGGATATCATGGAGGAGGAGCATCTGGTGGAGAATGCTGCCAAGGTAGGTTCATACCTGATTACTGAGTTAAAGAAACTGATAGGCAGTTATCATGTGACAGATGTACGTGGTGAGGGCTTGATGATAGGCATAGAACTGGATATTCCGTATAAGGAGCCTCGTACCCGTCTTATCAAGGAGGAACATTGCTTCACGGGTTGCTCGGGTACCAATGTAATCCGTCTGCTGCCTCCCCTGTGCCTGAGTATGGATGAGGCTCAACAGTTCATGGAGAAGTTTAAAAAGGTGATGAAAGATTTGTAATTCAGACGTCAACATCATAACGAAAATAGTTATCGTTAACGTTATCGTTAAGAATATAAAATATGAAGAAACGAATAGTAGTAAAGGTTGGCAGCAACGTACTGACTATGGCGGAAGGGAAACTGAATATCACCCGTATGTCGGCCTTGGTCGATCAGATAGCTTGGCTGCGCTGGCATAATTACGAGGTGATTCTGGTTTCCAGCGGTGCAGTAGCCTGCGGACGTAAGGAGTTGCAGGTGGACCACATGTTGGACTCTGTGGAGCAGCGCCAGCTTTTCTCGGCTATGGGACAGGTGAAGCTTATCAACCTCTATTACGACCTCTTTCGTGAGTACGGTCTCCACATAGGTCAGGTGCTGACTACCAAGGAGAATTTCTCCACGGAACGGACCTTCCAGAATCAGCGTGCCTGTATGGAGGTAATGTTGGAGAACGGCGTTATTCCGGTCGTGAACGAGAACGATACTGTCAGCATCGAGGAGTTAATGTTCACGGACAACGATGAACTTTCGGGGCTTATCGCACAGATGATGAATGCGCAGACCTTGGTATTGCTGAGTAATGTGGACGGCATTTATACAGGTAATCCTGCCAGTCCGGAGAGTGAGGTGATACGTACCATTAAGCCGGGTGAGGATCTCTCGCGCTATATTCAAACAGAGAAAAGCAGTGCCGGACGTGGGGGGATGGCTTCTAAATACAAGACAGCCAGTAACGTAGCAGCTGCAGGTATCAAGGTCATCATTGCCAACGGCAACAGAGAGAATATATTAAAAGATTTGGCCGAAAGACCATCGGAAACCATTCATACGGAATTCTCCGGAAATTAGCCCCCCTCCCGACCTCCCCCCGAGAGAAGGAGAAGCAGATAAAAAACAGAATTGCTTAGCATTGAGCATTGATGAAAGAGTTATTTAAAAAAATAAAGGAGGCCAGTAGGTCTTTGGCGCTGGTGGATGATGCGCAGCGTAACCTCTTGCTGGAGCATTTGGCAGATGCCATTCTCACTAACAAGGAATTGCTTTTGGAGGCTAACAGACAGGACTTGGAGCAGATGGATGCCAAAGATCCTTTGTACGACCGCCTGCTCCTTACACCAGAACGGTTGCAGGGTATAGCATCCGATATGCGTCACGTTGCCTCCTTGCCTTCTCCTTTAGGAATTATTTCCAAAGAACGGACATTAGAGAATGGCTTGTACCTGCGCAGGGTGAGTGTTCCCTTTGGTGTGATAGGTGTTATCTATGAGGCGCGTCCAAACGTCAGTTTCGATGTCTTCTCGCTTTGCTTCAAGAGCGGCAATGCCTGTATCTTGAAGGGAAGCAGAAATGCGCATCACAGCAACGAGGCTATTGTGGACCTTATCCACCAGACCCTTCTGGCAGAGGGCTTGCCTGCCGATGTGGTGGCGCTGATGCCTCCTACACATGAGGCGACCGCAGAATTGCTGGGTGCTGTGGGGTATGTAGATTTGTGCATCCCCCGTGGAGGCAAGAAACTGATTGAGTTTGTGCGCGACAATGCCCGTGTGCCCGTTATTGAGACGGGGGCCGGTGTGGTGCATGCGTATTTCGATAAGGATGGTGATTTGGAGAAGGGGCGTGCCATCGTCAATAATGCCAAGACGCGCAGAGTGAGTGTTTGTAATGCTCTTGACTGTCTTTTGATACACAAAGACAGGGTGGGGGATTTACCCGACCTGTTGGCTCCTATGGCAGATAAGGTAAAGATACATAGGCCTGAGGAAGGAGAATCCTTTGACTGGGATCGTGAGTGGATGTCGTATGACTTGAGCATTCGTGTTGTTGACTCCATTGATGAGGCACTTCAGCATATTCAGGCACATGGCTCCGGTCATAGCGAATGTATTATTACAGAGAACGATGAGGCTGCCAAGCGCTTCCAGCGCGAGGTGGATGCAGCCTGTGTCTATGTCAATGCTCCTACCAGCTTCACCGACGGAGCACAATTCGGTTTGGGCGCTGAGATAGGCATCTCCACGCAGAAACTGGGTCCCCGAGGTCCTATGGCCTTGGAGGAAATGACCACCTATAAGTGGCTCATTAACGGTAACGGACAGACCAGAAGATAGAGTTGAAAGTTGAGAGTTGAGAGTTGAGAGTCAGTTTGTAAAGGTTATCGGTTATTGGTTATCGGTTGGCGGTTATCGTTATAAACAGTAAACAGTAAACAGTAAACCGTAAATGGTAAAAGATAATATGTTAGAGAAGTTTCTAAAGCAAACGGAGTTCAAGGATTATGCCGACTTTATGGCAAACTTCAAGGTAGAAGTGCCTGAGGACTTTAATTTCGGTTATGATGTGGTAGATGCATACGCTGAGACAGATCCGGAGAAGGAAGCCATCTTATGGACTAACGACAGAGGTGACGTTAAGCATATCAACTACTCCGAATATAAGCGTCTTTCGGATGCTGTGGCATCTTATTTCCAAACCTTGGATATTGGAAAGGGCGACTGTGTGATGCTTATCCTCAAACGCAGAGTAGAGTGGTGGATTACCATGGTTGCATTGCACAAGATCGGGGCTGTGGCTATTCCTGCAACCCATCTGCTGACCGACAAGGATATTATATACCGTTGTCATCAGGCAAGTGTTAAAGCCATTGTTGCTGTGGGCGATACCATCGTGCTCCGGAATGTTATCCGTGCCCGCGGCTATTGTCCTTCGCTTATGCACTGCATTTCCATTGGTCCTGCTGTTCCGCAGAACTGGGACAATTATTGGCAAGGGGTTATGATGGCACCTAAGTTCAAGAGCCGGAAAGGACAGAACAAGGTAACCGACGACTTCCTGCTGTACTTTACCAGCGGTACCAGCGGTGCGCCTAAGATGGTAATGCATGACTTCTCTTATCCTTTGGCTCACATTCTGACAGCCAAGTACTGGCACAATGTTGACGAAACATCTCTGCATCTTACCGTTGCTGATACGGGTTGGGGGAAGGCTGTGTGGGGTAAGTTCTACGGTCAGATGATTTGTGGTGCTACGGTGTTCATATACGACTTTGAAGGACACTTCGATGCAGAAAAGATGTTGACGGTGATGCAGGACTTTAAGGTTACCTCTTTCTGTGCTCCTCCTACCGTCTATCGTTTTATGATTCGTAAGAACCTTGAGAAATTCGACCTGTCTAACCTTCGTTACTGTACTACCGCCGGCGAGGCACTGAACCCCAAGGTCTTTTTGGAGTGGAAGAAGAAGACGGGTATTATGATATACGAGGCTTACGGACAGACAGAAACCACGTTGGTATTGGGTACCTATCCGTTTGTTGAGCCCAAACCGGGTTCTATGGGTCTGCCTAATCCGCAGTTTCCCGTGGCAGTCGTAGATGCCGACGGCAATCCATGCAAGCCGGGCGAACACGGTCAGTTGATAATCCGTGCCGGGCATGAAAAACCTTTGGGCCTGTTCAAAGAGTACCACTTACAGAAAGAACTCACAGAGAGAAGCTATATTAACGGTACCTATTACACAAACGATGTAGTGTATTATGATGAGGACGGCTACTTCTGGTTTGTTTCCCGTTCCGACGATGTCATCAAGAGCTCGGGCTACCGTATAGGTCCTTTTGAGGTGGAAAATGCACTGATGACACACCCCGCCGTCGTGGAATGTGCTATCACAGGTGCTCCGGATGAAGTGCGCGGTATTGTTGTGAAGGCTACCATTGTGCTGGCAGATGCATATCGGGGTAAGGAGGGACCCGATCTGATTAAGGAGCTGCAGAACCATGTAAAGCAGGAAACTGCTCCTTACAAATACCCCCGTGTTATAGAGTTTGTAGAGGAACTGCCTAAGACCATCAGCGGAAAGATACGCAGGGTGGAGATCAGGGAAAGAAGCCTCACCCCCAACCCCGCTCCGAAAGGCGAGGGGAGCTCTAACCCCTAATCTCTAATCCCTCAATTATAACGTCAACGATAACGATAACTATTTATTTTTCACCCCTAACCCCTAACCTCTAACCCTTTTTATTATATGAGAAATTTTTTACATGTACAGGATTTAGGTGACCTTAAGCTGGCATTGGCTGAGGCACAAGAGATAAAGAAAGACCGTTATAAATATGTAGAGTTGGGACGCAACAAAACGGCTCTGTTGGTATTCTTCAACAATAGCCTGCGAACCCGTCTCTCTACCCAGAAGGCAGCCCTGAACTTGGGCATGAACGTGATTGTATTGGACGTGAATGCCGGAGCATGGAAGCTGGAAACCGAGCGTGGTGTCATAATGGACGGTGACAAGAGCGAGCACCTCTTGGAAGCCATTCCCGTTATGGCTTGCTACTGCGATATGATTGGCATCCGATCTTTTGCCGGCCTTACCGACCGCGAGTACGACTATGCCGAGACCGTTTACAACCAATTTGTAAAGTATAGCGGCAAACCAGTCTTCGCCATGGAGACGGCTACCGTTCATCCCCTCCAGGCTTTTGCAGATTTGATAACTATTGAGGAGCATTGGAAGAACTCTCAACTCCGACCGAAGGTCGTCCTCACCTGGGCTCCGCATCCCAAGTCCTTGCCACAGGCTGTTCCCAACAGCTTTGCCGAGTGGATGAACGCTGCCGATGTGGACTTCGTTATCACGCATCCCGAGGGTTATGAACTCGACCCCAAGTTCGTTGGCGATGCCCGCGTGGAGTACGACCAGAAGAAAGCCTTCGAGGGTGCCGACTTCATTTATGCCAAGAACTGGAGTTGTCCGGGTGTTACCCGTCCTGCTGATTACGGAAAGATTCTGCACGATTATCACACCATGACCCACTGGACAGTAGATGCCGAGCACATGAGTTGGACCAACAACGCCAAGTTCATGCACTGCCTCCCCGTCCGTCGTAATATGATAGTCACCGACGATGTGATAGAGGCTCCCACCTCGCTGGTCATCCCCGAGGCAGCCAATCGTGAAATCTCTGCTACGGTAGTACTCAAGAGAATCCTACAGAGTTTATAAAACGAAGTGCTTTGGCGATGGGCAACTCCATCGCTATACGACTTGAAATAATCATGGCTCACCCAAAGGGCGAAAGCTTGTGAGCCATACCGAAACCTTGACGTAAGCGGCGTATGCTGCTGTAGTCAATTAAGCCTCCCCCAATGTTGTGGGGAGGTTGGGAGGGGGTAGGTACCCTCCTTAGCTAAGGCGACTGGGGTCTTTAGAGTAGCCACTGAATGTGGCTACGGCCCCACAAAGGGGAACAACTACCCAGTTGTGATGGTGGGATGGCGGGTGGTTGTGAGAAAAAAAAGAAAAGAAAAATCGTTCTTTTCTTCCTTATATTATCTTTTCTTTATAATTTTGCATCGCAAAACAGCGAGGGGTAACTTTCGCCGGGGTGCCTCACCAGTTGGTGAGTGCTGAGAATATACCCATTAATCTGAACCAGGTAATGCTGGCGTAGAGAGTTATGAACATTAAATTTTTTAGAAATCGATGAAAAGATTGTTTTTGAGTGCTGCACTGTTAGCAGGGGCAGCCGGTTTCTGCAGTGTATCTGCTCAGCAGGCAGATTCTGCAAAAGTGGATCATCTGACTGAAGTGACGGTAAAGGCGCTAAGAGCTACCAAGAAAACGCCAATAGCCTATACCAATCTGACAAAAGAGCAGTTGAGAGGATTGAATTATGGAATGGATGTGCCTTACTTGCTGAGCCTGACGCCCAGCATCACCACGACATCGGACGCTGGTAACGGAATTGGCTACACCAGTCTGCGTGTTCGTGGTACTGACCCGTCACGTATCAATATTACGGCTAACGGTATCCCCTTGAACGATGCTGAAAGCGCTTCTGTTTTCTGGGTGAACATGGGTGACTTCGCATCCAGCGTTCAGTCGATGCAGATTCAGCGTGGCGTAGGAACCAGTACAAACGGAGCGGGTGCCTTCGGTGCTACACTGAATATGCTGACGGAAAGTATCGGAGCGAAGCCTTATCTGGGAATTGACGTCAGCGGTGGCTCTTATGCAAGTCATAAGGAGACACTGCGCTTCAGTTCTGGTATGCTGAGCGGTCACTGGGGTATCCAGGGTCGTTTGTCGAACATCGGTTCACAGGGCTACCTGGACCGTGCCTCGACAAAGCTGAACTCTTATTTCCTGCAGGCCGGTTGGTTTGGCAACAATACGGTGGTGAAGTTCCTGACCTGGAACGGCATTGAGGAAACATACCATGCCTGGAACTATACGTCGAAGTACGAACAGAGCCTGTACGGGCGTACATATAACTCATGCGGCGTGATGGGCTATGATGCCAATGGCAATCCTAACAGCTATTACGAGGACCAGACAGACAATTACCACCAGCAGAACTATCAGCTGATATGGAACCAGCAGATAACCCGTAATCTCAGTTCTAACGTGGGACTGCACTATACCAAGGGTAACGGTTATTATCAGCAGTACCAGAGTGCTGACACGCAGATGTGGTACGGTAAGTCCTGGGCATCGTTCGGACTGAGCACAGACGACAGTGTGGTAGAGGATCTGGCTGACCAGCAGAAGATGGACAATGACTTCTATGGATTCGTGGCATCACTGAACTATAACAACAAAAGGAATCTGGATGTTATTGTCGGTGGGGGATGGAATCAATATCTGGGTGACCAGTTCGGCCGTATCGTATGGACTAAACCCGGAGTGGTTACCACGGTAGCAGAGCCGGCTGCTCTGTTGCCTGACTTTGAATACTATCGTAACCATTCGCGCAAGACTGATTTTAACTTTTATGGCAAGGCAACTTATGAGTTTGTTAGCGGACTGAATGCTTTTGTTGACCTTCAGTACCGTCATGTGGGTTATAAACTGCAAGACCCTACGGTGATGTACGGCGTGAATAGGGACAAAAGCTATGTTATAGATAATCAGTATAATTTCTTTAATCCGAAATTCGGTATCAACTACGATATCAACAGTCAGCACAGGGTATATGCTTCGTATGGCATAGGACATAAGGAACCCGTACGCAATAACTTTATGCAGCAGATTGCCAACCCCGACCGCGAAGATACAAAGGCCCGTCCCGAGAGACTGAATGACCTGGAGGTTGGTTATAAGTTCCAAAGTAAACACTTTACGGCAGGAGCCAATATCTACTGGATGGACTACAAGGACCAGCTGGTGTTGACAGGTGAACTGAATGCCATTGGCGAGGCGCTGACAAAGAATCTTGAAAACAGCTATCGCCTGGGTCTTGAGCTGGAAGCTGCATGGATGCCCGTTGACTGGTTCCGTTGGGATGCCAATGCTACTTTCTCCAGAAACCGTGTGAAGGATATGGTGGTAACGCTGACAGACGGCACTAACGTTAATCTGGGTGACCAGCCGCTGGCCTTCTCGCCTAACTTTATCCTGAACAACATCCTTACCTTTAGCTATAAGGGCATGAAGGCTTCTGTACAGAGTCAGTATATCAGTGACCAGTACCTGACCAATACCGGATTCAAGGATATGGAGTGCAAGGATGAAAACGGTAATACCACTTACGAGACATTGCAGTTGAAGAATCATTTCTGTACCAATGTGGACCTTAGCTACAGCTTCTCGTTGAAGAAGTTCGGTATTAAAGATATTACGGCTGGCGTGACTCTCTACAATATCTTCTCGGCCAAATTCGATAATAACGGCTGGGCTGCTCCACAGCTGATTAATGATAATGGTACCATCAAGGCCGTCAACGAGTGGGGAGTTCGTGACAGCGGTGCAGCAGGTTTTGCACCCTCTGCTCCGTTTAATGTAATGGCACACCTTTCAATTAACTTCTAATCCCTAATCCCTAATCCCTCAATTATAACGTCAACGATAACGATAACGATAACATCTTTCAACGATAACGTTAACGATAACGTTAACGATAACCGTTCAAAAGTTCAAAAGTTCAAGACGTTCAAGGGACCTTCGGTACGATAACGATAACTATTTATTTTTCACCCCTAATCTCTAATCCCTAATCTCTAACCCCTAATC
>JAFXZY010000089.1 GCA_017541025.1 Bacteroidaceae bacterium
CGGCCCCACAAAGGGGCGAAGAAGGCCCTTTGGAAGAAAGACTGAATGTCTTTCTGTGCCTGATGAGGGGAAGAATCTTCGATTCTGACGGTGGCCCGAAGGGGAGTCCCCACTCGCGACGGAGGGATTAGGGGTTAGGGGTTGGAGAGGGGCTCTTTATCTCAGCACTTTCTTACCATCAATAATGAAGATACCGTTCTTTAATTGAGAATTGAAAATTGAGAATTGAGAATTAACCTTGCGGCCAGCGAGGTCGTAAACAACTCCTTCGCCTTCGGAGAGGGTTGGGGTGAGGCTTTCAATGCCGGTCTCACCTTCTTCTTCGAAGGGATAGAAGGCCTTCACACCAGCAGCACCTTCCAAGTAAGCCTTGCCTTCCTTGATGGTACCCTTGTCTGCCAGATAGAAGCCTACGGGCTTGCCTTCGGGCTGAGCCAGAACATACTTACCGGCAGCCTCGATGTCTTCTGCAGCACCCAAGAGGTCGTTGCCCTCGATATTGGCAGGTGTACTTACATAGGTAACAATCATGCTTACCAAGCGATAGTGACCACCGGCTGCATTGCGGGTCAGAGTCACTGTCTCGGCATTGCCAGTCCATGTGTAGGTTTCAAAGTCGAACTCACCGCTGTTGAATACTGCATCGCTGCTGGTTGGAGCATTGCTCTTGCCAAAGTTAAATTCAATCTTGGTGATAGGCTGATCTAAAGCATAGACTGAAAGAACGTTGCCGCCATAGATGCGTGCTGCTGTACCCGAATTGTAGTACTTAGGAGTGGTAACTCCCTCGCCGAGGTCGAAGTTGATGTCCAAATCATCCACTGTAATCGTACCGGAAAGTTCCTGTGTATTTTCAAAGCCCATAGCGGAGAAGTCCACAGTCACACTCTTCTCTGCACCTGCAGCGGGCTTGAAGCTATAGAAACCGGCAGCACCCTTCAGCACAACTGGCTCCCAAGCGGGAACAGAACCTTCTACGGCATTCAGTGCCAGTTTGTCGTTATAGATACTACCTGTATAAACCTCGACACCTTCGGGAGCATCTACAGCCTCGGGAATGTACATCGTAGCATAGCCTGCTTCGGAAATCACCTTCACGATACCATGAGTCTGGTCGAGTTCGGGGTAAGCATCCTCGCCTATATTCTGACGGAAAGCTGCACCCAACTTATAGCAAAGTTCTCCGCTGGCTGCCAGCTCTGCTGTCACACCCTCGTAGCAGTTGTCTGCCCTACCGTCACCGGGATAGGCACAGGAAATGACAGGCAAGGTGGTGTAGCAATTCTCGAAGAAACCTGTTGCTGCCTCACCGCAGAGTCCGCCCTTCTGTTCGTGAGCAGTTACAAATTCGAAGTTACCGCGGGCAAAACAATTTTTCAGCCAGGCATTGGCGTGATGTTCGCCTACAATGGCACCGCAACGCAGGTTGGCGGTACTCTCTATGTGTCCGTTCTCAACACCCAGATTTTCGATGTACCCTCCGATCAGACGAGAGAAAAGTCCTCCCTCGCAGTCGGTCTTCACGAAAATGTTGCGAATCACATGGTTGTTACCATAGAATCTGCCCCTGAAAGGAGTTCCTTTATCTGCATCATTGTTCAAACCGATGGGAGAGTACTTGTCGCTGAACTCCATATCGATGTCGCTGACCAGAGATCCGTTAGCTTTCTGATTCTGTGTATTGACAATCTGAGAGAAACGAATCAGCTGACCGAGGTTGCCAATGGTAAAGGCATCGAGTTCATCATCACGTCCGGGCTCTTCGTAGATATTCAGGCAGCCCTCGTTCTGACAGATACCATTCAGGTAGTTATGACCACTGGTATTAGAGAAGCTCAAACCATCGCAGGAGGGGAATACGGGAGCGTGAGTGGCATTGAGTGTAGGCCATTCATCAACGGGCTGACCATTGTCGATATTCTGATACCAGCCTGTCCCCAACTCAGCACATAGCTTACCAGTAGCAGCATTTGCATCAACATAGCCTTCAGCATTATTAAAGCACTTATTGAAAGCACCCAGTCCTCCGACAAAAGTGGACTCCGTAGTATAGCAACCGGTGAAAGTACTGTTTGAAGCCTCTCCTCCAAAAGGACCTTTCTGTGCGTTGGTAGTGTTATAGGTAATAGAATTGGCACGGACAAAGACATTGTTGATGGTGCATCTTTCCAATTCGCCGCCAAGTACACCGGCACGGATGCCCTGCGTATTGGTGATGGTGATATCACCCATAAAACCAATATTTGAGATATTTGCTCCTGAGGCCCTGCCAAAGAAACCGGTCTCTATCTTGTTGTCCCGGTAAACAGTAAGGTTGTTGATAACATGCCCCTGACCGTCAAATGTACCGGTATAGACATAATTCTCACCGTTGTCTTCGTACAGTCCGATACCATAAAAGTCCTTAATGCCACTCATATCTATATCGGCTGTCAGTTTGGCCTTTGCGCTCTGGTGGAAGTGACAGGCATAGACACTGAACCACATCAGTTGCTCGGGAGTGGAAATATGGAAGTAGCCGTCAGCAGCAGGAGTCATATAGTCTTCCTGATAGAAGAAATCCACACACTCGCGGCAAACACCGTCCACAAAGTTATGCTCGTTGGTATAGGTGTCGCTTTCCAGCAGCTTTGTAACCTGAGGCGCATTTGAGCTGACTACGGGATAGCCATTGTTCTTCAAGTCCTGACGCCAAAGAGGAGTAAAGGTATGGAAGTTATTCATCTCGAAGCATAGCTTACCGCTCATGATGTCTTCGACGGGAACATTCTGTTTCGAGTTGTCAACCAACTGACCCAAGTTACCGGACAGAACAGCATAGTCGGAATAGCAACGGCTGAAGCGTGTATCGCCGGCAGCCTCACCGGCCAAGCCGCCTTTCTGCTCACTTGTTGTTACAATCTCGTTGTTTACGCCAAAACAACCGGTAGCTATCATAAACAGAATCTCACCGCCAAGGGCACCGGCACGCTTACCGTCGGTACTTTCGAAATGAGAGTTCACAATGCCAAGGTTATACACACTGCCACCCTGAATACGAGAGAACATGCCGACCTCGTAATTTGCAATTTTTACGGTCATGTTCTTCACCACGAAGCCATTTCCGTTAAACTCGCCCTGGAAAGTTGTCTGGACACCGTCATTATCGGCAAAGAGGCCGATGGGCGTAAAGTTCTCGACACCGGACATGTCTATGTCGTTCATCAGACGAGCCTTTGCGTGATTGTTTTCATTGTTCACAATGTTTGAATAATCCACCAGATCCTGAGAGGTACGAATCAGATACCACTCACCATCCTGATTAATGGCTGCGCTGCTTAAACAAAAAGAGGCAGCAAGCAAAAAAGTACTAAGTTTTTTCATAAAGTACACAATTAAGTTACTAAAATAGTTAATCAGATTTTTTGGCAAAAATAGTTTTTATGATTGTTTTTTATGGTTAGAAAATGACTTTATTATATAAGTTTATGGCATTTCTGACTTTTTTGTCCGAACTCCTTAGCTTTTACCTTACCAAGATACGTTTTCCACCTACAATGTAGACCCCTTTCTTGAGTTGAGAGTTGAGAGTTGAGAGTTGAGAGTTAACTTTGCGGCCGCTTAAGTCGTAAACATCTCCTCTGTCTTTGACAAAGGCCGGAGTGAGTCTTAGGTCATCTGCAATAATGGCCTCTTCTACGGGTACAGAATAGCTGTTCATGGCATTCCCGTTCTCTATGGTGGGGTGCGAGAACCTGTATTGCCGTTTGCCTCCATCCGGGAAACGGCCCACTGTCTCGCGTCCGGAGTGTGCACAATAAAAAAGTGTGTCCTGCCATGCCATGTCGGGAGCCGACAGTACCACCAGTTCCCCGTCTGTATTGGAGAGCTTAAAGTTGGCGTGAAGATACTTTTCGGTCGGCATCTCGTCGCACCAGATTATCTTATATCCTCCTGCCGGTATGGTGGTGTGCGGCCCTTCTATCTTGTATTTGCATGGCTCATCCAAGTCGTCGCTCAGGAAATAGCCGCTGATATCAATCGCTTTAGGTGAAGGATTATAAATCTCCACCCAGTCTTTTTGCTTGAAATATTCGTTCACATAGATGTTGTTGCTGGCACTTACCTCGTTTATCACAAGGGGCTTTCCTGTATAATCCTTGTCGAAGCAGGCTTCCAGCTCCCCACGCGCCAAACTGCGGGTCAGTTCCAGCACCCGATTTTCGGAGAGGATATTCCCTGTCTCAACCTCTTTCCATCCTGCAAATCTATACCCTTCGGGAGCCATTGCCTCGAGGGTGACAGGCAGGAACGCATTTCCGCTGAACTTCCCAAGCGGAACCTGCTGCCCGTTCATCAGAATCCTTGCCTGCGGGATATTGACCGAGAAGGAAACCTCTTTCATCACCTTCCCCGAGAGTACGGAGGGCAGATAGGCTTGTAGGGCAGGAAAAACGGTCTTCTGCCTTTCGTTCAGGTTCGACATTACCCAATGTGCCGAGCCCCACGGCGAGACGTTCCGTCCCGGGTAGCCGGATTCCATCATCTGCACTGTCTCGACATCCAGGGCATACTTGCTGATAAGCTGCGTACAGCGGTCGGGCCTGAAAACAGCACCGCCAACCAGCGTGAAAGCATCGGAAAAACGCTGTACAAAAAGCGGATTCTTACAAAGATTGCAGAAAAGCCTTACCAGTTCTACCTCCCTTGTAAACTGCGTAACACCGGGAACATCAAATAGCTGACAGAAAGTATAGTACGACACGCTATTGAAATGAGAGAACGGACTGTTCCCGAAGGACAAATCCAGGTCGTAGAGCACAAAACGGAATCTTTCGCCTTCTTCTCTTGGGCGCCAACCCTTGCAGTTGTTCTGCGGCCAATCCAGATTTCCCAGATACAACTCTACAGCCATATAGTTGCAGAACTCGTCCACATCTATCATGTCCAGGATTCTCAGGAAAGTATCGTTGTCGGACGCATGGGCGCTCAACTCCAACAGTTCCTCCCAGGCATCCTTTGTGCCGCACATCTGCACATAACAGCTGTCGCAGTCTATCTCGAACATGTCTATCTCTTCGGAATCGTACCCATGGTTGGCATACACATTGTGTTTGTTGTTGGGTTCGCGCATATTAATGGTTCCCATGAACTTGCCGTTGATGTAGTGTGCCACCGGCTGGTAGTCCTGCAGATCCATGTCGATTCCGCTGGTACGTACCAAGGACTGCAGGGCTGCATCATAGATACGGCACTCGAAGTCGTTGCCCCCGTTTCTGAACGGCAATGCCTTGTGCCGCAGGTAGGGTTTATCCGAGAAGAAGGCGTAATCCAAGGTGTTCTGACCGTCGAAATCCTTCGAGGCGCGAATCTTGAAACTCATAGGTGTGAAACCTTTACTGTGTCCTCCGCAACGGCTCATCCATGTTTCCTGGTTCAAACGACAGACATTGTCCTGTGTGATATACTCTATGTTAACAGGTCTGTCCCAGTCCATGTTCCAGTTACACAACTCCGAAGTACCCTTCCCGGCACGACCGTTTGTTCCCTTGACAAAGAACCCAATCTTCGAGTCGTAAAGGTGGGCCGGGTCGGTAACGATGCTGACAATGGGCATGTTTATGCTTTGCTGTTTACGGATATACGATCGGGTGACGACGGGACTGTCCAGATACCCGTCCTTGGTAAGCATAAACCTATAGACCCTGCTCGAAGTCATACGGAACGTCCCCGTCTCGCTATTCTCTCCGTTTGTACGCGAGGGAGCAGAGCCGTCGGTGGTGTAACGTAGCGTAGCTCCTTCCGGAATCTCCACCTGAACACTCAGGATGCCAGAGAAGAACCTGCTGTCTGTATTTACCACCGGTGCAGGCATTCGCCATTCTGTGGCAGGCAGACTGCCGTTGGTTTCTGCGGGTGTGGGACACGAGGTATAGGTCCACTCACCGGCCCCGTCGCTACAACGGGCCCAGCTGCAGCGCGAGACCGAGGCGGGGTACTCCACTCGGTCCAGAACATTTCCGCCGGGCGAGAACAGCGTTATATACCCTCCGTCGTTATCCAGTTCTGCATCTATCTGGGTGGGAGCCTTCCAGTATCGGTGTCCGAACCACAGCACCACATGCCCTCGGGCAGGAATCACCAGGTCGTACCCTATCCTTGTCTTCTCCCTGTTGCTGTTACTGGTATTGATATAATACCTGTTCAGGTTTATGTCGGTAGGGGAACTGTTGTATATCTCTACCCATGAGCCGTAATTCCAACTGGTATCCAGAAAACGGTCTATGTTAGCCACCATAATCTCGTTGATGTGCAGCCGGCCGGTTGTCTGGGCGTTTGCCGGCAGAGCAGACAAAGCCAGGCACAGCAGCATCTGTGCCGATATGTAGCGTTGGAGATAAGAGCAGACCTTTGTCGGGTACATAGCAGTTTTTTCTTATTTTGTCTTTAAAATATCCCGAGCAGCATACGCCACTCGGGATATACCCTGAAAAAAACAGGGCCAGCCTTTGTTATCTGAAAAGAATTTTCTTTCCGCCTACAATATAGATTCCCTTCTTTAATTGAGAATTGGGAATTGAGAATTGAGAATTGACCTTGCGGCCAGTGAGGTCATAGATATCTCGTACGTTCCCGTTCTCGCTGACGTTAACGTCCTCGATGGCATCCGGTGTATTGGCAGAGCCTACGAGTACGGGATAGCTGCCTTCCTCCATGTCGCACGACCATACAGACGCATCCCATGCCACAACGGCTTTCTGCATATCTGAGAAGTTGGTGCTGTCGTAGAAAATAACACCCTGCTTTACATCTCCGCGAACGGTACGACCAAAGATTTCGTAATCATTGTTCCATACAGCCACATTCTTGTATGTAGAAGCAGGTGTTTCGCTGGTCTGACCACCGCCTACAATACCGCCGCCACGGGTAGAGGAACCGGCTGCGTAAACATTCTCAATGGAGAGTAGAGCCGCAACATGCCCTACGATACCACCTGTATAAGTCGAGGTTGAGTTGATTGTTACATTAGCATAACAGTTCTTGATGATAGTATAACCTGCAACCTTACCGAACATACCACCGCCGTATGCACCGGCACAGGTAAGGGTTCCGTTTACATATACATGTTCTATTACTGACTCCATGCGGTTGTCTTCGAAGCCTACCTTTGCAGCAATCATACCCGTACGGTCACCGTCGGCAACAGTCATATTCTCGAAACCGATATTGCGAAGGTTACCATTCAGTACGCCAAAGAAGCTATTGTAAGAAGAAGCGGCATTGCAAGTGAGATTACTGATGGTGTGCCCCTGACCGTCGAAGTCGATGGCAAACACAGTATTATTGCAGATGGGCTCCCATCCTGAAACCTTAGCCATATCCAAATCTACACCCAGTTGTACAAAGTTGATTTGGTCTGCAGAGAGATAGTCGTTCAGAGAAAGCAGGTCGTTGACACTCATGATGATGAATGGATCATCCTGAGTACCCTTCTGCTCGGGGAGCTTGCTGTTACCGTTGGTATAGGTACCATCCTCATCCAGGAATACCACCTTGTGTGAAGGATCCAGAACAGGATGCGCATCCTCTCCCAATGTCTGACGCCATGCGGGAGAAACTACCTTTCCGGCATTCAGGTTGTAGCAGAGTTCTCCAGTACCGATAGTTGCGGCAACCTCCTCACCGGCATAGGAATTATGGGGTGTAGCCATCGCACCGATGTTCTTGTATGTAGTCCAACAACCGTAGAAGTGACCTTCTGCAGCCTCACCACCGAAACCGCCCTTCTGACTATGGGTAGTATTAATCTCCAGGTCACCGCATGTCCAGCAGTTATAGACATTGGTCTGATGCAATTCGCCGCCCAAGATACCGGCACGTACACCATCGGAATGTGTATTTGTGATGGTAGCGTTCTCGATACCCAAGTTACGGAATGTACCACCAGAGCTACGACTGCAGAATCCAGCCTCCCAGCGGTCATCCACCGTTACCTTCAAGTTGCGGATAACGTGACCCTGTCCGTCGAACTCGCCACGGAATGGACGTGAATAGTGCAGGTAGTCAGAGTAACGTCCCAACATGGGGAAGTTCTCTATTACACTCATGTCTATATCGTTATCCAGGCGTGCCTTGGCACTCGCATCGGTAGAATTGACATAATTAGCGAAATAACGCAACTGGTATGCATTCGTCAAGTGGAAGTAACCGTCCTCGGCAGGAGCACACTTACCGCCATCAGCACCGCAGACTATACAGATACCGTCCTCGTCGTACTGATGCTCGGGCAGAACTACATCCTGTTTTTCATTTGTATAAGCCACGTCACCTACGCTGTTGCCGCCACAATCCACATCTCCCTTCTTATAGACTATACCATGTGTCTGGTCCAATACGGGATAGGCATCCTCTCCAATGGTCTGGTACCACGTGAGCTGACTCTGGTCACCATTCAGGCGGAATGCCAGTTCACCGGTTGCCATGATGACCTCGGCTTCTTCGCCATAGAAACAGTTCTCCTCCATGCTGGCAGCATTGGTCAGTTCGGGATAAGAAGTCCAACAGTTACGCAAAGCAGTTGAGGCACACTCTCCGGCAATACCTGCATGCTGGTGGTGTTCAGTTTCTATTACCAGATCACCGGTAACATAACAGTTCATCACGTTTGCCCTATGAATCTCACCGCCTAATACGCCGGCACGGAAACCACCGGTGTTTATTATCTTGGCATTTACAATACCTACGTTCTTGATTGTTGCATCCAGGGCACGACCGAAGAAACCAGCCTCACGTCCATCGAAAACATCCACATTTAGGTTACTGATAACGTGACCCTGACCATCGAACTCGCCCACAAATTCATTCACGTTTACTCCCTCGATATAGGTTCCGATAGGTACGAAGTTAGCGAGTGAGGACATATCGATGTCGTTTGTAAGAACGGCCTTCACTCGGGCCTTCTTTGCTACATTATTTATATAATAAGAGAACCATACCAGGTTAGCCGGTGTAGAAAGCTGGAATACGCCGTCTGTTTGTACAGGCTCCTCGCCATAGGTAAGCAGGTAGAAGGGGTCTTGCTTCGCTTTGTCGATCCACTGCTGAACCTCTTCGTCCGTAGCACTGCCGCTCTGGTATATGTCAACCATCTGATCTACCATATCCTGCATATAAGCTTCCTGCTCACGTGTACAGTTCTGCTCGTAATATGCATCGGAAATATCGTTAAAGGCCTCGGTCAACTCCAGATATTTGCTTTTACTGTCATAGATAGCCTGGAACACATCACCAATAGCCTTAATCAGGTCGCACTTCTCCTGTACGGTGGTAGCAGCTTCTGCCTGTGCCACCAGTCCCTTGAGCTGTTCGTTCAATTTAGCCTGGTAATTGGCAGCCTCGGCATAAGCATCGAAAGAGGGCTCATAATCTTCTGTTACATGTTTGGCATTTTCCAACACGGCACTGAGCACTTCGTCCACACCGCTTTCGGCATCTTCCATAGAACCAAGGTAGATGAGTTTGGCATTGGCATAGTAGGAACCACATCCTTTTCCTTTTACGCCCAAGGTGGAAATACCCACTGTTAGGGTTCCGTCTGTCACGTTGGCCAGAATACGGTTATCGTAATATCCTTCCTGGAATGCGTAGGCTACACCCTGATTAGAGCAAGGTGCATAGCCCATAAGCTCGCCAGAGATGTCCAGTCTCTCAGCAAAGTCTGAGGGATATTGCTCCTTCATCTCTTCCGACTGCAGATTAGAGAGTTGCGTCTTCACGTAGTTCCTATAGTCATTGGCATAGATAAAGCCCATATAGTTGTAGGTTGCTTCGCTGCTGGCAGTACCTCCGGAGAACTCATTGTAACAGTTGATACGTACCTCATAGAGACCGTTCTTCAGGCCTGTAACTGTCTGACTCAGGTCCATAGTAGCTGAGTTGGCGATATTATTAACTGTTCCCTGAAGATTGTTCCACCAACCGGTCTGACTACCCATATTGAAAGTCCATCCATGGGTCTGGTCGGAGAAGTCGGCATTAACAAGTAGGGTAGAAATATCATCTCCTGCACCATAGCCTCTGGCGATGGCACGCTCATACATTGCCTGCAGATTGGCTGTCTCGTCGGAGAGTTCGTCGGCCAGCAGAGTCATGTTATTCATGATATAGACATAGGTTCCATTGGGGAACTGATCGTTAGGCTCTGTTTCCTCTTCCAAGTATTCCACCAGCAGATCCACATCGTCTCCCTCCAGACCCTGGTTCTGATCTAGGAATTCCTTTACGCTCTCAGCCTTTGAGACATAGGCTGCGTAGGCTTTTTCCGAGTCGCTGATAGCAAGGCGCAGGCCTGACATACCGTTATATGCCACAATAAAGTCATCCAGCAAGGAGCCTCTCAGGGCATTCAACTTCTTTATATAATTGTTAACGAGTGTCTTTGTAGCTGCACGCTCCTGATATTTAGCAATCTCGCCGTCGATAATGCTGTTCACCATCGTGCGGAATTCGTCTGCTGTAACAGCACTGGCAAACTCGCCCTCGCCTGAAGAATAAACTACTCCGTGTGTATTGTCCAAAACGGGGAAATCGTCCTCGCCCAGCGTCTGGTACCATAAAGGATTCTGGAAGTCCTCGTGGTTCATCTTGTAGCAGAGCTCACCACTTGGGGCCATCTGACGGGCTTCCTCACCAAACCAGCAATTATTCTGTGCTTTTGGTGCGGTACCAACAGACAATACATCATAGGTTGTATAGCAGTTATTAAGTGTAGCCTCGGCTGCCTCACCCGAGATACCACCCTGCTGAGGATGCTCGGTACTAATGACGAGTTCACCTGCGCTGAATACATTATCTACCGTACAGGCATGAATCTCACCGGCAATCACACCGGCACGAACACCGCCCAAATTGCTGATGCTGGCATTCACAACACCGAAGTCCTTGATGTAACCACCGCCATTGACACGACTGAACAGACCAGCCTCAACGCCATCGTACACAGTTACAGACAGGTTACTGATGATGTGCTTCTGTCCGTCGAACTGGCCTTGGAAGCCTATCTGGGTTCCGCTATCATTATAGGTACCAATAGGTGGGAAGTTTGGAATTACACTCATATCCAGATCGTTCATCAAACGAATCTTTGCCTTGTTGCTACCCTTGTTCACCACCTCGCGACTTACATAACGCAATTCCTCGGGCTGAGTGATATTGTACCATCCATCTTCATCCGGTGAAATAATACCGTTAGAAATTCCGCAGTTTATGCAATAGCCGTCCTCATCGTAATTATGAGGTGGCAATACCAGTTCGCTAGGCGTATTGCTGTAGGTTACAGCCCCCTTGGGTGTACCGTCGCAATTCAATTCACCTGCAGCATAAACCTGTTTATGTGATTCACCGAACATAGGATAGGCATCGGTGCCCAAGGTCTGACGAAAGCGTATAACGCTTTGGTCGCCATTGAAGGCAAAGCATAACTCACCAGAAGCGGCAATACCATCCAACTGGTCGCCTACATAAAAGTTCACAAATTTGGGTTCGCCATCACCTGTAGCAACACCCCACGAAGGCGCAGTAGTGAAGCAGTTGGTAAATGTGGCACCCGGGCCTGCATAACCCACAAAGCCACCACAGTACTCATTGGATGTCTCCACTTCAATGTCGCCCATGGTGTAGCAATTCAAAATATTGGCATTCTCGGCCCATGCTGCAAGCACACCCACAGGGGCACCATAGGTACTGATCAGACGGGCGTTTTCGAAACCTAAGTTCATTACCGTACCGCCATTGATGTGTCCGAAGAAACCCAGATGGTACGTCTGATCCTCGGCCAACTCAAAGTTCATGTTACGGATTACATGGCACTGCCCGTCGAACTTACCGCTGAACGCACAATCCACACCAGCGTCTTCATGCTTGAATGCCAACGGCATGAAATTCTTCACTCCGGTCATGTCGATATCGGCAGTCAGTTTGCCGTAAATTCCCGTCTGACCGTTTCTCAGGAGCATGATGAACTCCTGCAATTCATCGTAATTACCGATTTCGTACCATCCGTTCACCGGCTGCAAGTCGGCTTTGGCAAGGCTGGCTGTTATCAGCATTACTAACGATAAAAGAAAACCTTTTACTTTCATGGGTCTAATCTGTTATTGTTTGTTGTTAGTTAATATTGTTGTTTTACTTCATTTCATCGGGCTATTTGTCACGAAAACGAACTTCATGCGTTGCAAAATTCGGAATAACGAACAACTATTATCCAAAAAAAATGATTTTATAATTAAACAATTTGATACGCGCATATTTTTACATACATAATTTTAATATAGAGAGGATTGGAATCTGGCCTTTTTTTCTAAGGAAGGGGGGAAAATACTTTAATAATTGATAAAGCAACCCCACTACTGTCCCGTTAAAGTGTACTAATCGTTCTTTGAAATCGCTGAAATTAAGTCATTTACGAGTAGTTTTAAGGGTGCACGGATTTGAATTTGTACCTTTGCAGCCAAATTGAATGGCTGCAAGATGAACAAAGACAAATACGTATTCGCCCAATTGCTAGAGTATTTAGACTATGACAAGTTCCGCCACCTTGTTGACAAGTATGATGGAAACCGTTATGTCAAGCGCCTCACTTGTTGGAACCAACTTCTTGCACTGATGTTCGGGCAACTCGGTAACCGTGAGAGTCTGCGAGACGTGATTGTGGCTCTTGAAGCCCATCGGTCTAAGTGTTTCCACCTCGGCTTAGGGCGAAAGCCCATCGCCAAGACGACGCTGGCTACTGCCAACCAGAACCGCGACTATCGCATCTTCGAGGAGTTCGCTTTCTACATGATGGCTCAGGCCAGGGAGAAACGGTCGGCAGACATATTCAAGCTTGGAGGACAGGTCTATGCATTCGATTCCACGACGATACCACTCTGTCTGTCGGTGTTCTGGTGGGCGAAGTTTCGCAAGAAGAAAGGGGGTGTCAAGGCTCACGTCCTTTATGACTTGGAGGCCAGGTGCCAGCCTTCTATCATATCACCACAGCTTCCGTCTACGACTCCAAGGCAATGCCGGAAATTCCTTATGAAACAGGTGCTTACTATGTGTTTGACCGAGGCTACAACAACTTTGGGGAACTATACCGCATACAGCGGATGGAGTCCTTCTTTGTTGTCAGAGCCAAGTCCAACTTACAATACAGGTGTGTCAAGTGGAAACGCCGTTTGCCAAAGAACATTCTCACCGATGCAGAGATTGAACCGACGGTCTATAAGAGCCGCAAGGACTATCCTGAGAACCTGCGTCTCGTCAGATACTATGACGAAGAGCAAGACAGAGATTTCATGTTCCTGGCCAATGCGATGGACTTGACTGCCCAGCAAATAGCCGACCTCTACAAGAACCGATGGCAGATAGAGCTGTTCTTCAAGTGGCTCAAGCAGCACCTCAAGATCAAAAAGTTCTGGGGCGCTACGGAGAACGCTGTCAGAATACAAATTAGTGCTGCTATCACTGCCTACTGTCTCGTGGCGATTATCCAGCATGACATGCAGTTGAAACGCTCGACCTATGAGGTTTTGCAAATCCTCAGCATGTCGCTCACGGACAAAACGCCACTCAGAGAACTATTCGATAAGACTTATTCCAATGATGTCAAAGAGCAATCTGGTCCCCTTATTCCGGGGTTGTTTGATTAATATTTAACTCGTCCCAATTTTAACGGGACAC
>JAFXZY010000090.1 GCA_017541025.1 Bacteroidaceae bacterium
ACCTCTTGAACCTCTTGAACCTCTTGAACCTCTTGAACTTTTTGAACCTCTTGAACTTTTTGAACCTCTTCTGCCGGCTTTTCAAACACCAGAACTATGCGGGCTGCGCGAAGCTCTGGGAAGTAGTTCTTCTGTAGGTGACGCCATAGAATGCCGCCCTGCAACAACTTCAGTTTGTTCTTGAGAATGGAGTACTCGTAGCGGGGCAGATGTTGCTCGCAAAGACTGCGTACCATGCCTAAGGCAGGATCCTCAGCACGTTCCATCATCACCAGCAGGAGGCTGTAATCCTCAGAAACCACCTCGGTAGTAAAGCTTTCTTCCTCAACGGGTACGCTCAGGTGCGCGCGTAAAAAAAGAGTGAGCGTCTCCGTACGACGTTGGCCCAACATTCTGTTATTGGGCACAGGACCTTCGGGAGAAGCTGCTCCACGCACAATAAGACGGCGTAAACGCAGTGAGTCTTTGTTTATGCGGGGTATAATTTCATTTTCCAACAACTGCAAAAGCGTGTCGTTGGTAAAAGCATCGTATCTGTTGACCTTGAAAATGACCTTTCCTGCTTTATCCAGAAAATCTTCGTCGGAAATGCGTATTAAGGTCGGATCTTCCTGGGCATCGATAAAGCGTATGAAGGGGTAGTGGCCGTAGAAAGTACTATCCGCAACATAGGCGGGTGACAGCGGAGGTGCAGGGGGTGTTAAAAGCGGATGGGCGTTGAGTTGAACAGTTAAAAGAAGGCATATAAGGGTTGCTAGTCCCGTCAGCAAAGTATGGGGGCGTGTTATGGTATTATGCTTGCTTATATATGTCTTTAGCCTTCTGTTTATCATGTTTTAGTTCGATCTCACGTAGTCAAGTCTACAGTCAGGCTTAGCTAGTTTAGTTTCGTTAAATTCATTAAGTTGAGACTTTCTCCTCATTTATAAAGACAAAGTTAAGGAAAAAATTTTATATAAAAGGTACATGTATGTGAGAAAATGCCAAAAACACCCCTATTTTCTTGATTTATATCAATTCAGGAGGGCAACCTTAACCTTAACGCTAACCTTAACCTTTATCCAATTGAAAGTTGAAAATTGAAAGTTATTCTCCTTTTCCGCTTCGCTCCAAGAAAATCTACAGCAATCTCCAGCAATTTTTGAAGAGTGGTAGCTGTAGTGTTATGCTAACCGTACTACGTCCGGTTTTGATGCTAAAAGCTCTTAATTTTCCTTGTATGCAAGCATCCAGATAAAATTCCGTTCTTTTATCATCAGTGCTGTTACCATCACTTAGCACAACACTAAAACTGCGATTGAGCGAGAATAGAGTCAAACTCGTTTGAAATCTGTCGAGCGTGAGCAGTTTCGATCGCAGGTCAAATCGTTATCTAAAATTCGGTTAGCGGTTAGCGGTTAGAGAACATCTTCCCTCTGTCATATCCATCACTTAGCATAACACTAAAACTGCGATTGAGCGAGAACAGAGTCAAACTCGTTTGAAATCTGTCAAGCGTGAGCAGTTTCGATCGCAGGTCAAGTCGTTATCTATTCCCCATAGGAGAATTAGAAATTAAAGAGTCACGCGGAGGATGCCTTTCCTCATGTCGTATTCCCCAAAGTTTATGAGAAAACCCAATTGCTTGTTCAGAAGACGGAGGTAAGTTTTGATTTGCTTGAAATAGACAGCCTTTATCTCTTCTGTAGACTTGAGTTCTAATATAATCTGGTCTTCTACAAGTAAGTCTAACCTAAAGTTGCTACTAAGAGTAATCCCTTTGTAGATTATGGGGACAGGTTTTTGCCGCTCAACTTTAAGCCCTCTTTGTTGCAATTCGTAACACAGTGCCTCTTCGTAAATTGATTCCAATAGTCCAGGCCCTAAAACATTATAAACGTCCCATACGGCACCATGTATTTGATAGGCCAATTCTTTTTCTGTCATAACAAATGTTTTTAACACTATAATTAGAACGTGTCTGTCCGGATATTATTGTGTCAAACGCTCCAAATGCTTTGGAAAAAAACAGATTCTTTGTTGAGAGAGTGGTGTTCGTTAGAACGAGTCAGTGGGTTGAAGCGTAGCTGATGGAAGTTCGCTTACAATCAGAAACAATTCAAGCCAATGACGGAAGCACACAAGTGCTGCTCTCTCAACAAAGAATCAAATAATTGCTGTAGATTGCTGTAGATTTTCTTGGCGGGACGCCAAAGGAGAATATATAACTATCACCTATCCACTATCACCTGACCGAAGAACTGGGGGCAGTGGAAGTCGGGTGTGGGGGTGCTGATGGGATTCCAACTGATGAAATGGGGAACAGGCAGGTTGTCGCCACACTTGTAGAAGTTGCCCTTCAGCGTAAGGCCATCCAACGAGGTGATGCTGTGACGGAAGAAAACGGAGTAGGGGATACGCAAAGTTAGTTCCCAGTGAGTGGGCTGATTACGTGTCTCAAAAGGGGTGCGACCTAAAGAAGTCCAACGGTCAATCTGTCGGGTAATTTCCGGCGCTGCCAACTGGCGGTTGTTACGCCCTTCGCCCACACCCAACAGCAGCGTGCCGGCACAGTTGCATTCTACATTGTAATAGAGCCCGTCGGCAGCGGGAGAGATGAAGAACTCGGCGCAGGAATCCTCCCATACACTGTCGTTGTCCTTCTGAGCAACGGCTCTTACACTCTGTTCCTCCACGCGGTAGTGAATCAGAAAGGCATCCTCGGTGTGCGCAATGCCAAACTCCATCTTGGGGCAGTAGGGGAATGCCTCAGGCCAGTTAACGCTCTCTACCTTGTTGTAAATAATTTTGTTCTCTTTCAGTAAAGCAGGAATCTCCTGCGCTGTAACATCAGTCACGCTGATTTTTTTAATGCTAAGTTGCTTCATTTTTCTATATTTATTTTAACGTACAATAATCCAAATTCCTATGTCCCGCAGAAACAAAAACCGAGAAAACCCTTTTTGAGAGTTTTGGCACTTTGTGCCTCTGTTCTGCTATCGTCATGAATCTGGTTGTAAGTAAACTTCCACCATCTTCCTGCCAATACCAGCCCCCGTCCTTCGTCCGTTAAAACTCTCAAAAAGAAAAACCCCGCCCTCCGGGCTAAAAAACAATAATTTGTATTCTCTGAGCATAGGAGAAAATTGTTTTTATTGTTTTTCTTTTGTTCTGGTTGAAATCTTGTAGAGATTGATGACGTGTCTGAGGGCTTTTATCTGGAAGCTTGCTTACAGGTAAAAGAACACAGGCATGACATCAAAGGCAAAGCCTCAACCAGGGCAAAAGGGTTTTCTGGGTTTTCTTTGAAAAACGCTTTCTGCGAATTTCTGCGTATTCTGCGTGACAATAAATCAATTCTCAATTGCGGCGTTGCCGCCTCAATTCTCAATTCTCATATCCCCCGCTGGGGCCCTTTATCTAAGAACAAATCTATGTGACAGTTCTTCCGAATCGCCTGCATAGAAGTCGATGGTGACGTGCTTCTTGCTGACATTTAATTTGTAGGACCCCTGCGAACGGGAGTTGGAGTGCTGGCGGATGCCAGGACGGTACTCGTCGAAGAGGGCCGACTCGTCCTTCCAGTTGGCATTCTCCGGCTTCTCCATAGCTTTCTTGCGCAACATGCCGTAATTCTCTGCTCCCTCCGAACGGACGGTGTAATCCTTCTGCTTGTCGGAAGTCCAGACACTGCTCATGGTCATTTGCGTGATGCGTCCCCCATCGCCATACCAGTCCATGAAATCGGTGTAATGGGTGTGTCCACATAGCACAATGGCATTACGCTGGGCGAAAGCCTGACGAAAATGAAGTCGTGCCTGGGTGTTGGCCTCGGATGCTCCTCCATGGAAGAACCAACGGCAACTGGTGATATCTGGCGGAAGGACCGGGCCGTGTGTCATGACAAAGGTGTGGCGCGCCCCCTTGGTATCGTTTAGGAGACGGTCTATCTCCTCGTCGTCGGGATTGTTGAAGTCTATGACAATGAAGGCATCGTTGCCTATGTTAAAGCCAAAGGTGGTCTTGGTAACGGGCTTGCCCAACTCTTCCGACATGCGGGCAGGCATGAAAGAGTGGTAGGCCTGGAGCGCATCTGTGCCGCGGATGTCGTGGTTGCCCACTACCGTAACGAAGGGCAGGCTCCCCATCTCACCTTTCATGCGTTCCAGTGCATCGCAGAGCATCTTCTTGTGGACCTCGCCGTTTCCACAGTCACCTTGGATGAGGTCGCCCATCTGCAGCACCATGCGGGTGTCCTTGTCTGCCAGGCTGGCAGCCCTTTTGAGAAGGCGGGGGCAGCGGTCCTTCCACATGGAGCCGTTGCGGGCAAACTCCGACAGGTGGGCTTGGTTGATTTTTTCGGTATTCTTCAGGTATTCTGCATGATATACGCTGGACGGGTCAACATCGAAGTGGGTATCGCCCAGAATAATCAGGGAATACTTCTTGTCTCCCTTCCTCTTTGCCAGTGCTGATAAAGGGAAACCGCTGGCGCTGAGGCCAATGATTCCGGTTGCCGATAGGGTTAGAAAATCGCGTCTGTTCATGTTTTTTTTTGGTTAGCGGTTAGCGGTTAACGGTTAGCGTCTCTTTCATGGCCCAAAAATACACTTTTTCCATGAAACCACAAACAAATGCGCTAAATATTTGTCTATCTGCCCCGAAACCACTATTTTTGTGGAGGAAAAATGAGAAAGATGGAAAGTAAGCAGTACAAAGAACAGATAAATTCTACCAATAAGGTTTGTGAACAGATTGCTATGACCTATGGTATGAGCGAAAGTCTGATAAACAGCGGGCTTCTCTCGAAGGTTAGCGGTTTGAATATTCAGGATAAGCGGTGTCTCCTACGCTATTTATCAGAAGAAGTAGAGACTGAAAGGATAGAAGAGGATGAGTGGGATCTCCTGGAACCCAATGACCTGGAACCCTATACATTTGACGAGCTCCACGCTCGTATTAACGAATCACACCAGCAGTATCTTCGAGGTGAATTCCAAACAGAGGCAGAGGTGCGTGAAGAACTGAAGAAAGAATTCCAATGGCTACAGTAGTTTGGACTGACAAGGCAAAACTTGCCCGTAGAAAGCTTTATGTAGAGGGAGTTGTAAATTTTGGCATCGCAACCGCATTGAAGATCGCCTATAGAATTGAATCAATAACAGGTGAACTGGAGTGTTCTCCGGAATCTGGATACCAAGAGCCTTTGCTCATGGGGCAAGGCTTTATTTATCGTGCCCGTCACATCAATAGGAGATTCAAGATAATATATTGGTTCAATAAGGCAGACAACATGGTTGTCATCGAAGATATCTGGGATACGCGTCGTGCACCGCAGAATCTTATTGCCGGTATGAAGAGATGAGAGAAAATTGGGGAAAAGTTATCGTTATCGTTAACGTTATCGTTTTTTTAATTAAAGAATATGAATAGGATTTTTACTTTTGTGTTACTGTTACTCCTTGGGGTAAGTGCCCAGGCGGGCAGAATCGTTACTGACTCTATTGAGAGTAAGGTGCTGGGCGAGACGGTGCTGTACAATATCTATCTGCCCAATGGTTTTGATCGCAATTCCAAATTGTACCCTGTAGTATATCTGCTGCATGGCCTGAGCGACGACTACCGCGCCTGGCGCGACAAAGGCCGTATGCAGGATGTGGCTGATGAACTGATAGAGTCGGGCGAGGCTCGCGAGATGATTATCGTGATGCCTAATGCCGGTGGCCCCGATACACACAACACGTGGAACGGCTACTTCAATATGCCGGGTTGGAACTACGAGGACTTCTTCTTTCAGGAGTTTGTTCCTGCCGTAGAAATGAAATACCATGCTGTGGGTGACAAGGGACATCGCGCTGTGATGGGCCTTTCCATGGGCGGCGGCGGTAGTACGGTCTATTGCCAGCGTCACCCCGATATGTTCAGCAGCTGCTATGCCATGAGTGCATGGTTGGACAACCAGAGCAATAATGTGGGTAGCGGTCAGCAGAAGGATAAGCTATACTATGTATGTGAGGCTGTTAAGGAACATTCTGCCTTGCGTTTTGTGGAGGAGGCAGACGATGAAACCAAGAATCAGCTCCGCACGGTGAAGTGGTTCTTCGACTGTGGTGACGATGACTTCCTCTTCGACTTGAGCGTCCGCCTTCATCAGTTGATGCGCAATGCTCGCATTAAGGATGAGTTGCGTGTCCGCAATGGTGTTCACAACTGGGAGTATTGGCATCAGGCACTAAGAATGGCGCTCCCCTTCGCCTCCAGAAACTTTGAATAAAAAGCCTCACCCCCAGCCCCTCTCCGAGGAGAGGGGGGGGCTAGATAGGCTAGAAGTTCTATATAAACTAGACAAACTAGAAAAAAAATGAAAAGAATTAACACCATACTAAAGAGCTTTTCGGGGGTAGCCCTTTTGGGCCTTGGTTTCCTTCTCTTTTCTTCCTGTGAGGGAAATCAGACTTTGGCAAATGTGGCAGTGGAGGACTCCCTATGCATAGATACGGTGGCTACGCTGGATGACGTGGTGCTGACTGACACCGTAGCTGTAGATTCGTTGGCAGAGGATACACTTTAGTTGTCGTTGACGTTATCGTTGATGTTTATAGTTTTTGCACTTTAGTGCTTGTTTGTGCAAAATTAAATGCTAAAGATTGTTAAAGTTGCATGTTTTTTGGCATTTTCCTTCCTTTTTTAGATAGGTAATAATGTATTGTGGAAAATAATACCTATCTTTGCACCCCGATTGGCACTATAGTGTCCAGTCTGTACCATAATTTGACTATAATACATAATATATAATATAAAAACAAAAACAAAATGCCTACAATTCAACAATTGGTAAGAAAAGGCCGCGTGGTTTTGGAGGACAAGAGCAAGAGCCCCGCGCTGGACAGTTGTCCACAGCGCCGTGGTGTGTGTGTTCGTGTCTATACCACAACCCCGAAGAAGCCTAATTCAGCGATGCGTAAGGTCGCTCGTGTTCGTTTGACCAACTCTAATGAGGTCAACAGTTACATTCCCGGAGAGGGTCACAACCTGCAGGAGCACAGCATTGTGCTGGTGCGTGGCGGTCGTGTAAAAGACCTCCCTGGTGTACGTTATCACATCGTTCGCGGTACATTGGATACTGCCGGAGTAGCTAACAGAACGCAACGTCGTAGTAAGTACGGTGCAAAACGTCCTAAGGCCGCTAAGAAGTAATTTTTAATTTACGATTTGACCATTTACCATTTACTGTTTTTTGCGTTACTCGTATTTAACCATTCTGTGGTCTCTGATGAGGTGAATAAATGACTAAATTGATAGCATCGTACATAAATGGTAAATCGTAAATGGCTAAATGGTAAATAAAGTAACTAACCCGTTTTGGCTTGTAAACACTAAGGTTGAGTAAATGCCTCGGAGGAGGTGTTGAAGAACGCAAAGTAAATGCAGCCCTAACACAAAACAAACAAAACAATGCGTAAAGCAAAACCAAAAAAGCGTATCATCCTTCCCGATCCCGTATTCGGTGACGTGAAGGTGTCAAAGTTCGTAAATCATCTGATGTACGACGGCAAGAAGACTATCTCATACGAGATTTTCTACAATGCACTTGAGATTGTTAAGACCAAGATGGCCAGTGAAGAGAAAGATGCTCTGACAATCTGGAAAGAGGCTCTGGATAAGATTACTCCCCAGGTGGAAGTTAAGAGCCGCCGTATCGGTGGTGCTACCTTCCAGGTTCCAACAGAAATCCGTCCCGACCGTAAGGAGAGCGTTTCTATGAAGAATATGATTGCCTTCGCACGTAAGCGTGGTGGTAAGACCATGGCCGACAAGCTGGCAGCTGAAATCATGGATGCCTACAACGAGCAGGGTGGTGCCTTCAAGCGTAAGGAGGATATGCACCGCATGGCTGAAGCTAACCGTGCATTCGCACACTTCCGCTTTTAAACCTCAGGTAAAAAGATTTATATAAGGAAGTTATAGAAGAAGTTAAAAGGGAAGTTAAAAGGGAAGTTAAAAGGACAATAGTTATACACATGCTAACAAGAAGAATAGTTATACACGTGCTAACAAGAAGTCTTTAAGTAACGTCCTAGCCTGCAAAGCAGGCGATAACTTCCAAGCGAAGCGATAACTTCTAAGGCCGTAAGGCCGATAACTCCCCAAAGGATAAAGAAAAATAGAAATATGGCAAAACAAGATCTTCACTTGACCCGTAACTTCGGTATTATGGCTCATATCGATGCCGGTAAAACCACTACTTCAGAGCGTATTCTGTTCTATACGGGTAAGACACATAAGATTGGTGAGGTGCACGAAGGTGCTGCCACCATGGACTGGATGGAGCAGGAGCAGGAGCGTGGTATTACTATCACATCTGCTGCTACAACTGCTTACTGGAACTACAATGGCAATAAGTATAAGTTCAACCTGATTGACACTCCGGGACACGTGGACTTTACCGCTGAGGTAGAGCGCTCTCTGCGTGTATTGGACGGTGCCGTTGCTGCCTACTGTGCTGTAGGTGGTGTTGAGCCCCAGTCTGAGACCGTTTGGCGTCAGGCCGACAAGTATAATGTGCCACGTATGGGTTATGTAAACAAGATGGACCGCTCTGGTGCCGACTTCTTTGAGGTTGTACGTCAGATGAAGGAAGTCCTGGGTGCTAATCCCGCAGTATTGGCGGTGCCCATCGGTGCAGAAGAGAACTTCAAGGGTATCGTTGACCTGCTGAAGATGAAGGCTATCCTGTGGCACGATGAGACCATGGGTGCTGAGTACGATGTTGAGGAAATTCCTGCTGACATGGTTGACGAGTGCAACGAGTGGCGCAGCAAGCTGATTGAACAGGCTGCTGAGCAGGATGAGGCTCTGATGGAGAAGTTCTTCGAGGATCCCGACAGCATCACAGAGGAAGAGATTATCGCTGCTATCCGTAAGGGTACACTGAACCTGAATCTGACTCCTATGACCTGCGGTTCTTCATTCA
>JAFXZY010000091.1 GCA_017541025.1 Bacteroidaceae bacterium
AACAATCTGTTTGCGTGACAGAATCTCCTTGCTGTAGATTACACCTTCGCGGACTGAGGGACCGAAGATTGCCTCGGCAACAGCTTGAGCCCCTTCGCCATAATAGATGAAGTAGATGCCGTCCTTCACAGTAGGATTGTCGGGATCGCTCTCGTCGGGATTGGGCACATGAATGTCGATCTTGGCAAATAGCATGTCCAGCCCGTTCTCGTTCAGTACCGCGGGCAATACGGCTAGCATGCGGTTTACGAAGTCCTCTGCCTCTTCACCCATACAGTCCAGCGACCCGATACCGATGGCCTTACCACCCATCTCGTATCCCTTATAGTCGGACACAAAGACCGCACTGTCATTCATGCCTTCGAAGTTATTGGCGGCCTCGTTCATCAGGCGGCTAATCTCGGCCACCTCGTTCTCCAAATTCAGTTTGGTGACAAGTTCCGTCCACGCCACGGAATCCTCGTGCTGGGTTGCGGTCTTGTTCAGATTGTCGGTGTCGGAAAGCAGTCCCGCCAGCAGTATCTTGGCTGTTTCGTCGTCAATGGGAATGTTCAGTTCCTTGTAGCACTCGTAGATGATGGTACAGGTGGAGCCAATCATCTTGCGGCGCACGTATGGGATGCCGATGTCCTTGATGTCGCCCTCCACGTGGTGGTCTATCTTCTGCAGTATCCTGGCCTGCTTGGCACCGTCCACGCACTGGGCAAAGTCGGAGTGGTCGGTCAGTATCAGTCGCGTGTCGGCAGCCACAGAGGTCTTCAACTCGGGCACATCGAACCCGAACCACTGGGCGATGAACTGCGTTTCGCGATTGATGGGACTCGAAACCTTTGCCTTGCAGTTATAGCCTAACGCCCTCATCAGTTTGGCATAACTCAGCGCTGAGCATACCGCATCCACGTCAGGCACTTTGTGGCCATAAACGAATGTCGTGTCCTGCCCCCAGTCCAGCGACTGCAACACGGCCCGGTATGCTGCATCCGGTTCGTCCGTCGGGTCTATGATGGGATTATCCTCGTTCGTGCACGATGTGAACATCGCTGCAGCGCCACAGAACAGGATGGCGGCGAGCATCCATTGAAAAAGTCTTTTCATAATAATAGTTTTTTATAGTATAATTACTGATTCCGCTTTAAAAGTCGGGTATACAACCACCTTCATATCTTGAGTGCAAATATAAACATTATTTTGCATTCAGAGCATTTTTCCTATTAAAAAGTGCAATAATTTGTATAAATCTCCTATGCGGCAAGCCGCAGCGTCCCCCCTATCATATTTATGTAGGGAAGAATTTTTTTATGGCAATAGTATTTTTTTTGCAGATATTGTTTGTGGAAAGACAAATATTTGCTACTTTTGCCGCAGATTGATACAATTTTAACCAAAATTACCGAATAATTATTAACCAATTTGCAACAACATGAAGAAGTTTACTCTTTTCTTTGCAATGCTTCTCGCACTCGGCCTGACATCTAAGGCAGAGGGTCTGGACGACCTTGTAATCGAGGATGGCATTGTTCAAATCTCTACAGCGGAGGATTTGAGGAATTTTGCTTTGGCTGTCAATGCTGGAAACACCGAACTCAATGCGGTGTTGAAAGAAGACATTGACTTTGCCGAATTCGTTAAAATCGGAGATACGGGCGACCACAAGTACGCCGGAACCTTCGACGGACAGTTCCACTGTATTAACTACAGTGTTACAGTAGAAAGCGCCAGCTTCGGACTTTTCGGCGGTGTTTCCGGTACCGTTAAGAACCTGAAGGTTGACGGTTCTATTACCACCGGCATCAACAAAGTTGCCGGTATAGTAGGCGAATGCTTTGGCGGTACCATCGAGAACTGCTATTCCTCGGTAGATATTATCGGAACGGCCAACTTGGATGCCTGCTATGCCGGTATCTGTGCCCGTTCAAGTGCTTCCGGCGTGAAGATAACCAACTGCGTTTACGACGGTACTATCGATGCACCCGAAGCATACAGTATCGCCAGTATGCTGGGTTGGGCAGGCGACGGCTGCAATGCCACAATCACCAACTGCATCTTTGCAGGAACCATCAACGCTGATGCAGAAACTGGCAACAATCCCAGTTATACAATATCCCGTCGCCCTGATCTGGTAGCAGTAAACAACTGCTTCTATCTGAACGAATGGGCAACTCCCAACGACGGTTGCGAGCAAGTAACCGAAGAGCAACTTACAAGCGGTGAACTCTGTTACATGCTGAACGGTACACAGGAAACCATCTCGTGGTGGCAGACACTGGGCAGCGACATGGTTCCCGTTCCATTCTCAAACAGCAAGCAGGTATATGCGGCAGGTAACTTGAGTTGTAACGGACAGAGTGCCGACGGTTCACCCCTTACCTATTCTAATACCAAGACGCAGAATATTCCTCCCCACCAGTATAAGGATGGCATCTGTATCAACTGCGGCAAGGTAGATCCCAGCATGGCCTCTTTGGTTGACGGCTTCTATCAGATAGAGACGGCCGACCAGTTCGTATGGTTTGCCAATCTGGTAAATCAGGGTAACAACACAGCCAATGCAAAACTGCTGGATGATATCGACCTCTCCAGCACAGAATTTACTGTTATCGGTACAAGCGGAAACCACTACAAGGGAATCTTCGATGGTAATTACAAGACATTGAACATAGATCTGGTGGCTACAGAAAGCAGTTGGGGCCTCTTCCGTTACCTCGACGGTACCATACAGAATCTCTACATCACCGGTAGCCTCATTGCACCTTATAACAAGGTAGGTCCCTTGGTAGGTGAAATCTTCGGCGGCAAGGTGCTGAATGTAGTTTGCGATGTAAATGTGACCAGCTCTTTCGAGGGTGATGCTGCTATTTCAGGACTCATTGGCCGTGGCAGTGCCGACGGTTCCCTCATCGAGAACTGTATCTTTGGCGGAAACATTTCCGGTTCAGGTTATAACTGTGCCGCCTTCATCGGGTGGTCAGGATCTAAGTCGTCGCTTACCAACTGTGCTTTTACGGGTATGATAGACATTGATACCAGTCAGGGTAACGCCTATACCTTTGCCCGTAACCCGGACAATGTTACATGCACCAACTGCTACTTCGTGAACGAGTTCGGCTCTCATCAGCTTAACACCACCCAGGTTAATGCCGAGGATGTGACAAACGGTATGCTCTGCTACCTGCTGAATGGCGACCAGTCGGACATCGTCTGGAACCAGACACTCGAGGAAGATGAACATCCCTTCCCCTTCCCCACTCACGAACGTATATACAAGGCAGGAGATGTATGCGGAAATGCTTACGACAACACCACCTTTACGGCTTTCGCCAATAAAGTTATCGGTGCCGAAACCGATTTCTGCGAGAACACGCAGGCACAGAAGAGCCTGATAGAGAGCTACCAGGCTGCACTGCAAGGCGTTGAGCAGTGTAAGAACATTGATGAGTTCATGGCTGCATGGAACAGTATTCAGGACTTACGCAATAGTGTAAGGTCTTGTGCCGATGCATACGCTGCTTACAAGCAGAAAGTTGAGGAGACAGATAAGTATTTGGAGGAGCACGATGACTTTGCCGGTAAGAAACGCGACGAGCTGGAGGAATACCTGCGTACCAGTCAGGAGCCCAGCGCTCTCTATCCCAAGGGAACAGCCCTTTATATCCTTGACGAATGCGAACTCTCCGAAGAGGAAATAAAGACAGAGACCAAGAAGATTGCTGCCATGTTGGAGGCTGCTATCACCGAGGAGCCTGCTGCAGGTACAGATATGACCATGTTGATTGCCAACCCCACCTTCACAAACGGTTTCGAAGGATGGGAAGGCAAAGTGGGAACAGGACACAGCGGTGCTGACGGTTCAGAAATGCATGCTGCCGAGTCGTGGAACTCAACCATGGATATGTATCAGACCATATCAGGTTTGGCAAACGGTATCTATGAAGTACGCATAAACGGTGTTTACCGTCCTTATCCCGGAGATGTTGATTTGTACAACACCAACTATATGGCTACGCTTACAGCCAACGGTATGACCAATTACTTCCAGGTTCCCGTTGAGGATGCTATTCCTATGAGCGAAGCAGTTGACGGCTATAACTGTAACGTTACCGGTGAGTATCCCGATTATGAAGTTGCCGATTTCAACGGAGTTGACGGATATGTTCCCCGTGGATTGGTAGGTTACTGCAGAGCATTTGAGAGCGGTCGCTACGAGAATGCCATCCTTGCCAATGTAACAGACGGTACGCTGAAGATTGGTATTCGCGAGGTTGGCTCTGGTTTCGAGAATGATGCCTTTGGCTTTGGTAACGTCAGACTTTTCTATCACGGAACACTGGATCAGGCCGGAGCCGGTCTCGACAATGTGCTGGAGTCTCAGGCTGCCCGTGCCAATACTATATTGAATCACTACGAGGCAGACTTCGGATCAGACTATGCCGTTTACCCCAACTTCTCTAACGAGATTAAGCAGAAGCTGCAGGCTGCAGTGGATGCTGTTGCAACAGTTTCCGATGGCGAGGCTAAGCTGGCTCTTATCCAGCAGTTCTCTGACCTCTTCGAAGAGACAATCCGCTGCAAGCAGGGCTATATCAATGTTGTTCGCGAGTACGACAAACTGCAGGCTATGGCAGACGATTTGCAGGCTTTGTTCACAGACGAACAGGCAAACGAGATAAATACACTGATGGAACAACTTTGGGGCTACTACGATGGCGCGGCTACTACCGAGGAAGCCTGCAAGGACCATCTGTCCGGCCTTTCATTCATGCCTAAGAAGTTGGATGGTATGTACTGTTTGGGTACACCCGTCGAACTGATGCTCTTTGGCAGTCTGGTAAATGCCGGAGAAACAGATGCCGATGCCGTTCTTACTGACGATATCGACGTTTCTGCAGTGGAGATGACCATGATCTCGACGCTCGACAATAAATATGCCGGAACATTCGACGGTCAGGGGCACACCATTACTTATACGATGAATGCCAACCAGGAGATTGTAGGCCTCTTCCGCGCTCTTACCGGAACAATCAAGAACCTTTGCGTAGCAGGTACCATTTATACTTCTTACAAGAAGGCCGGCGGTATTGTAGCTGAAATCTTTGGTGGAACTATCCAGAACTGTCTGTCTTCTGTAAATATTGAGTCCGACTTCAACGACGACGCTGCCTATGCAGGTATTGCCTTCCGTGGAAGCGCCGCAGGATGTGTCGTTAAGGATTGTATCTATACCGGTACCATAAACGCTCCTTTTGCCTTCAATATGGCTGGTATTCTGGGCTTCACAGGCAGCGACTGCAGTTCTACAGTCAGCAACTGTCTGTTCATGGGTACCATCATCGGTGACCCCAAGGGTACTGACAATCCATCGTACACCATCTCTCGTAACCCCAGTGTCTCTACAGTTATCAACTGCTACTATATGAATGGCTTTGGTACTCCTAATTCAGGTTCTACCGAGGTTACTGCCGAGGAGATTGCCAGTGGTAAGGTTGCCTTCCTGCTGAATGGCGACCAGAAGGATATCCAGTGGACACAGAACCTGCCCGAGGACAGTTATCCCGTTCCCTTCCCCACCCGTGGTGTTGTGTATGCTAACGGAGCGCTCAAGTGCGACGGCAAAACACCTGTTGACGGAACAACGGTTACCTATAGCAATACCGAGGGTAGCACTATCGAGGCTCACCACTTCGAGAACGGTTTCTGTACCGAGTGTGGCGCTCCCGATCTGACTATGGCTACGCTTGTTGACGGCTTCTGGCAGATTGGTTCAGCCGAGCAGCTGGTATGGTTTGCCAAGAAGGTCAACTACGGCGACACCAAGGATAATGCTCAGCTGATAGCCAATATCGATCTGACAGAAGTGATGAACGAATTCCCCATGATTGGTACCACAGACAAGAAATATGAGGGTATATTCGACGGCCAGTGCCACACAGTTACTATTAATAAGGTTAACGAGGCCGAGGGCTTTGGCATGTTCCGTGCCTTGAGTGGTACAGTAAGGAATTTGCGTACTGCAGGTACCATTAACACATCTGCCAAGAGAGTAGGAGGAATCGTTTGCGAAATCTACGGTGGTACAATAGAGAACTGCGAGAGTGCTGTTGAGATTATATCTACCTTTAGCGGCGATGCGCTCACAGGTGGTATTGTTGCCCGAGGAAGTGGCGATAACAGTGTTATCAACAACTGTCTGTTCAGTGGTTCCCTCAAGAGCGAAACGGCATGGAACTGTATTCCTATCGTAGGTTGGTGCGGTAATGTAACCTATATCACTAACACGCTCTCTGTGGGCGAGGTGGATATCACCCTCTATGCTAACGGTACCCACTATGCACTGGCACGTAACCCGGGGAATGCCAAGTGTACCAACTGCTACTTCCTGAACTTGGTAGGTGATATCAACGAGGGCTCTGCTCAGGTTACTGAGGAACAGCTTAAGAATGGTGAAGTTTGCGAGTTGCTGAATGCCGGTCAGGAGACAGCACATTGGACGCAGACCGATAATTATCCTGTTCCGTTCGTTGCTCCTATTGACGATGAGGATGGCATTGCTAACCTTAACGTTAACGATAACGCTAACGATGGAGCTATCTACGACTTGAGTGGTCGCAGAATTAACTCTCAACCCTCAACTCTCAACTCTCAACTCAGAAAGGGTATCTACATTGTAAACGGAAAGAAAGTGTTGTTCTAAAGTAAATTTTCCTCATGAAGGAGCAGGAGACAGAGAGGTCTCTTGCTCCTTTTCTTAATCAACAAGATGTTCAAGCAGGCACTTTTATTTACTGTTTCAGTCTTTTTTGTATTACCTGGCGTGCTGGCCCAACCTACATTCAACCGCCAGCACGGCATCTGCAAATCGCCTTTCTTGCTTAAGATATACGGCAGCGAGGCAGGGACTGAAATCAGATATACTCTGGACGGTAGCGAGCCGACGACGGCAAGTTCCCTGTTTACCACCAATATGTATGTCAGTAGCACCACCATCCTGCGTGCTGCCGAATTCCGGGATGGTGTCAGGTGTTCCGATGTTGCTACTGCCTCTTATATTTTTCCCGCAACGGTGCTTGCCCAACCCGCTGCGCCTGAGGGTTATCCCTCCACCTGGGGGAAATATAGCACCATCAGCGGAACCGCACAAGCCGACTACGAGATGGACCCAGAGTTGACTTCGGACCGTACTTATGCCAAACATATTACGGACGCTTTCTACTCCATCCCGGCTCTTTCCATTGTTACGGAAAGGGGGAATCTTTTCAATAAGGAGAAGAACGAACAGACAGGCGGCATCTATATCTATACCGGCTCATCGGAGAGCGAAGGGCGCGGATGGGAACGTGCTGCTTCGGTGGAACTGATGGGCAACGGGCACGACTTGTCTGTGAATTGCGCCCTGAAGATACATGGCGGCATGGGACGCTTGGCTGAGAAAAATCCCAAGCACTCTTTCCGTCTCACCTTTAAGGATGAATATGGAAAGAAAACCCTTAAATACCCAATCTATGGCGAGGAGAATGTGGCGCGTTTCAACTCCCTTATCGTACGAACCTTTTACAATTATTCCTGGACGCATTCTGATGCAACCCAGCGCAGCCGTGCTCAGTACGGACGAGACCTATGGAACCGTAAGATGCAGAAGAGAATGGGCTACGACACATCGGACGGGCTGTATGTGAATGTCTTTATTAACGGCCTCTATTGGGGGCTATACAATCTGTCGGAGCGTATCGACGATGATTACTGTAAGTACCACTTCGGAGGCAGCAAGACCGACTACGATGTTGTGAAGCGTGAAGACTATCTGGAGGCATCGGAAGGCTCTTTGGACAAATGGAATCAGTTGATGCGCCTCTCGGAGAAGGCTTCCTTGGGGCGGACATACCGCATCATCACCGGACAGGAAGCACAGACTCCGGGGGGAGAACCCGAGGTTTTCCTCTGTGTGGAGAATTTTATAGACTACATGCTCATCAACCAATATGGCGGGAATGCCGACTGGGACCAGCACAACTGGATTGCCGTTACCAATCGGGAAGACCCTTCCGAGGGCTTCCGTTTTATCTGTTGGGATTCGGAACAGACGCTTCATGGTCCCTCAAGCAATGTGCTTGATACCAAGAATACCGACTGTCCCACCTATCTCTTCCAGAATCTGATGAAGAATGCAGCCTTCAAGCACCGCTTTATCGACCGTGCCTACAAGCATCTGGAGGACGAGGGAGGTGTGTTACGCCCCGAGGCTACACAGGAGCTTTGGGACAGCCTGCAGGGTGTTATCTCGCTGGCCGTCTATGCCGAGTCGGCCCGTTGGGGCGACTACCGCAAGGATGTTCATCCTTACACCTCGCGTGGTGAGTTGTATCGGGCCGATGTGCAGTATGTTGCCGAGAACCGCCTTCTCCGCGAACAGTTCTTTCCCCATCGTACCGCTACCCTTATCTCGCAACTCAAGAAAAAAGGTTGGTATGCCAGCGTGGAGGCTCCTGCCTTTATGGTGAACGGGAAACCTGTTTCGGAAGGTGATACCATACGGGTTACCGACGAGCTTACCTTGTCGCCGGACTCATATATCATGTACACCACAGATGGCAGTTACCCAGTTTCGTGGTCCGGTAATTCTTTGGGCGAGGCAACTCCGGATGCCACTTTGTATAGCAAGGAGAATATCGCTCCGCTTCTTGCTCCAGGAGCGGCAACCTTGCGTGCTATTAGTAAGAACGGTTCCAACTGGAGTGCCACCATCTCACGTCGTGTGTTTGTGGTAGATGAGCAGACAGACGGAATTAATGAAGATTTAAGAATGAAGAGTGAAGAAGGTTCAGATCGACGGACCGAATGGAAAAGTCAATTTGCAGATGCTGTCTACGACCTAAGCGGCCGCAAGATTAATACTCAATGTTCATATAATCCCTCCTCCTTTGGGGGAGCTGGAGGAGGACTTCAATTAAAGAAGGGTGTTTATATTATAAATGGAAGAAAGGAGATTCGCTAACCGGATCTCCTTTCTCTGTTCTGTACTGTGTTCTCCACCTTTTTCTAAGGGCAGAGAAGGGTCTCTACTTCAGTATTCCCTTTTCTTTCAGGAACTCGCTGATGCGTTCCAGCCAGGTGTAACTGCCTGTGCCGGGAGATTTTACCGTTATGGTTAATACTTTGCTGTCGTAAGTATGATGTTTATTCTTCATTACTACGATATTTAGCTCACGGCAATACCGCAGATAGAGAGCAGAAGCACCCAAGGGGTACCGCTGGGTTTCCTCTGGGTTCAAAAACAATGGTTAAACGTACGTACCTGGGACAAAAAGGAAACTTTTTACTTGTCAATGTTTGAAGACGTACCAAAAAAGTATAACTTTGCGAACGTTAACGGAATAAATTACTGTCACTATTAATGTAATCCAGAATGAAAATTTCATTGCACGGAGAAAAACGATATATAGGCATAATTATAATCATCTGCATCCTGATTGGAGCATATTTCTTTCTTAACAGGGAAGAGCATTCAAAAGAGATGAATGATTACAATCGTCGCGAATTGGCCATTCTGAACAGTCTTATAGAAAAAAAACAATTCTATAACGACAGCTTAAAACATCAGATGGACTCTGTCATGCTGCAACTTCACAAGAATACGGATTACAGCGACATATTCAGGTACTATACTAACAGGCGTATGCTGCAGAAGGCTCAGATGTTCTCGTATGACTATGCCAGCCAGTTTTCTCGTAAAATGATACTTCTGTCCAACAATATTGGCGACAAAAATCTGATGGCGGAATCACGTATCCTGTCCAGCTTTAATTTGGCACAAGCCTGTCTGTTTGTCGAGGCTTTGGACACCTTAAAGTCGGTGGATTTGGATTTCCCCGAACTGAGTGACAGTATTCAGGCATTGTATTATTTTTATTATGGTATAGTCTATCAGCGATTGGCCGTTTATGTGAACGATTCCGTCAATGGAAACAAATACAACAACATCGGTCGGGAGATGTTCAGGAAGAGCCTGGATTATTCAAAAGATGAGGGAATGAACAACTTTGCCCTGGGAAGAATCTATGGCAGACAAGGGAAATTCGATGTGGCGCAAAAACACTTTGAGGAAGCGCTGAAGTACATCCCCAAAGAGGATAACATCCTATACACTCTGGCAAACGCCTCGCTGGGCAAATGTTTCAAGCATCAGGGTATCCATGAGGCCGCTACCCGTTATTACATGGAGGCAACAAAGAACGATATCCTGAACGCGCAGAATTCTTCCATAGCCATTATAGACCTGACGGAACACATGTTCAGGCAATACCATCTTAAATATAATGTAACCAAATATGTGAACATCGCCATTGAGAGCGGCGAGTACTATGGCATGCGATCACAGATAACACACTTAGACAAGATAATACCGGATATAACAAAAGAGAAATCAAGGAAGAACCGCATTCTTACATTATTCTTTGTGGCTTTATTACTTGTATTCCTAACATACATTGCGCATATTGTATTACGCTACGAGAGGAACAGGAAGCTACTGAAGGGCTTTCATTCCTTGGATAAGAAGGTGAAGGATGAAAACTGCCTTCTGAAGGAAGAAAACGAAAGCCTGACACGAACCGGCATGCTGTTACGCGACTCTAACAGGCTGAAAGATTCATATATAGGTAAACTGCTAGAGTCGAACAGCGAACTGACGAATATGTTTGAGGAGTTTGCCGTAAAGGTTGAACAGAAACTGAAGAAGGAACAGTATGACCAGGTGCAGAAGTCTATCAGAGAACTACAGAAGAACTTCAGCAAGAAAGAGCAACTTGACAGATTCGATGAACTGTTCATGTCTATGTTCCCCACATTCATTACCGACTTTAATGCCTTGTTGCAGCCTGAGCACAGAAAGCAAGAGGGTGAAGCCCTTCTTACCCCATCCATGCGAATTTACGCACTGATACGACTGGGAATTACCAACAACCAGCAGATAGCAAGGGTACTGGACTATTCATATAATACTATACTGAATTACAGGGTGCGACTGCGCGCTATGGCCCTCAATCCTGACACATTCGAACAGGATGTAATGAAAATAGGACCGTAAAGTATATAGGAAAGGCTACATAAAAGCCTATATTTTCTATATATAAATCCAATATAATACACCCGCAACTTAATTTGTATATTGCTGATATATGGCAACATACAAATTATTCTTGTTATATTCTGCATATATATTTTTTATAGCACCGTCTTGTGTTAAATTTTAGGCGTAACTTTGCAGCAGAAAACTAACAAGAATAATACAACTAATTAAATTAATCACATGAAAAGATTTCTACTATTGTTCTGTACAGCTATCTGTATTGCCCAGACTATGCTTGCCCTCAGCATTGAGGAGGGAAAGTACTACACCATTTCCAATCGTAATGACGTGAATCTCTTTGTCAAGGATGCAGGCGTTGACATTATTCAGATGGGAGCACTCGACGATGCGTGCTATTGGCAGTTTATCGCAACGGGAAATACCGGTTGTTATTATGTAAAGAACAAGAAGACCGGCCGCTACGCCCAGTTGTGCAGCACAGAAACAGAGGTCAATGTTACCATGGGTAACGATCCTGCTGAATATCGCATAAAGGAATGCTCAGCAGAAGGTAATGATATGTTTGGATTTACTTCTACCAACGAGAGTAACTATGAGTTTACTGCCGGCTGCATCGGATGGAACTGGAAGAACGACAACACGGTGCAGACCTTTGCCGCCGTTGAAGGAACTAACCACCGTTCCTTCTGGAAACTGACATTGGTAACCTTGGCAATGGAGATTAAAACGAATAAGGTATATACCATATCCAACCGAAACGACAATAATGTTTATGTTAAGGACAATGGTGGCGAAGAACTGGCAATGGGTGGCCTGGACAATGCCAGCCTATGGCAGTTTGAGGATGCCGGAAACGGTCAGTTATATATCAAGAATGTAAAAACAGGTCGCTATGCTCAGGCATGCGATGCCAATACCGAGGTAACCATCAAGATGGGCAATACCCCCGTGGCATACGTTGTAGTGAACTGTAGCGGCCAGGAAGGTAATGATTGCTTTGGTGTTACCTCTGCAGACCAAGCAAACACAGAGTTCACAAGCGGTTGCATCGGATGGAACTGGCGAAATGACAATATTGTACAAACATTTGCAGCAGCAGCCGGAACCAATCATCGCTCTTTCTGGAAGTTTTCTGAATTGGAACCCCAGAAAATCACAACGGCAGGATATGCAACATACTGTGCAAGCGAGGACGTAATGATCTTGGGTGCCCAAACCTATAAAGGTACTGTTGCAGATTCCTACGTAAAACTGACTGAAGTCAATGACGTTCCAGCAGGATCGGCAGTAATTCTTAAGGGTAGCCTCTTTGCAACCGTTGCAACAACAGCCCAAAGCGACATGAGTGGTAATGACCTGAAAGCCTCTGATGGTATTTCAGCTGACGGCACCCAATATATTTTGGCACAGAAAGAAGGAGCCGTAGCATTCTATCTGGCCCAGTCTGGTACCACCATAGCTGCAGGCAAAGCCTACATCAAGAGTGAGGCTGGTGTAAAGGCCTTCTATTTTACAGAGAATGGCACAACAGGTATCGCCTCTCCCCTTGTAAAAACAGAAGAAGGGACAATCATCTACAATCTTTCCGGACAGCGCATTAATAAGCTACAGAAAGGTATCAACATCGTGGATGGTAAAAAAATTCTATTTTAATTCGAATTTTAAGATTCATAATAACATGATGAAAAAATATATTGTTCCAGTACTTCGGGAAGAATCGGCTGATGTTATCAGCATGCTGGCAGAGAGCCTTGTAATCAACAATGACACCACAGTGGACGGTGGTGATGCCCTAACGAAGAAAGCAGAATGGGACATTTGGAGTGATGAAAGCACCCCCGAAGAATAAATAAAGATTACAACCACAAACGCATATGAAAACTAAGAAGCTTCTGTTCTCTTCTGCTGCTCTATTGCCCGCTATTTGTGCAGCGCAAACAGACAGACCCAACATCATGCTCATCGTAGTTGATGATATGGGGTATTCTGACCTTCAGTGTTTCGGCGGGGAAGTAGAGAGCCCCAACCTGAATGCACTTGCAGCCTCAGGTATGCGCTTCACACAGTTCTACAACTCTGGTCGTAGTTGTCCTTCCAGAGCCCAACTCCTTACGGGCCGCTATGCCCAAACTGTGGGTATTACGGGTATGGGACAGAGTCTGACACGCGACTGCGTTACCATTCCAGAAGTACTGAAAGATGCCGGCTATCATACAGGTATGAGCGGCAAGTGGCATCTCTCGCTTACCAAAGGCATAGGTAACAATGCAGATCAGATGGCATGGCTCTCACATCAGAATTATTTCAACAACCATCCCTTTGCTCCTATTGAAACCTATCCATGTAACCGAGGCTTTGAACAACATTGGGGCACCATTTGGGGTGTTACGGACCACTTTGATCCCTTCTCGATGGTACATAACGAGGAAGCCATCTTTACCGATAGCATCCCTAAGGATTTCTACTATGCGGACTTTGTGGCAGATAAGGCCATCGACATGATGGACGAGATGACTGCCGACGGCAAACCCTTCTTTATGTATGTAGCCTTCCAGGAACCGCACTGGCCCGTTCAAGCCAAACCTCAGGACATTGCTAAATACAAGGGCAAGTATGATGACGGATGGGACGCTATGCGTGAACGTCGCTACAAGAAGATGCAGGAACTAGGCCTTATTTCCGCCGAAGAGATGCCTGTGGCCGCTAATGCCTCCGGTCGCAAATGGGAAGACGAGACGAACAAAACCTTCCAATCTGCCAATATGGAGGTTCATGCTGCCATGATAGATTGTGTGGATCAGAATATAGGCCGTATCATTGACGAATTGAAGCGGAGGGGTATATATGATAATACCATCATAATATTTACCTCTGACAACGGAGCTTCGAGCGAGAACTACAACATTGGAGACTTTGACCGTCACGACCGCACCCGTAGCGGCCAGATGGTAGTACACAACTCACCCACCCCGGGCGGACAACATACTTATAATTATCTGCATACCGGTTGGGCGGGAGCAGTCAACACACCTTATCGCTACTGGAAGACAACACAATTCCACGGAGGAACGGCAGCGCCCACCATCGTTCATTGGCCCGCAGGTATGGCCAAGGAAAAGGAGGGTACCATCATGAACCAGCCCTGTACCTTCCTGGATGTTATGCCTACCTGTCTGGAGCTGGCCGAGGCATCTTATCCATCCTTTTATGGTGGCAATAGCATCAAGCCGCTCTGCGAAGAGGCTCGAAGCTTTGTGCCTTTGCTTCAGGAAAAAGACAAATGGGAAAATGAGCGCACCATGTATTGGGAGCATGAGAACGGCAAGGCTGTCCGCAAGGGCAACTGGCGCCTGACGGCTCTCGCCAACGGCGGATGGCAGCTGTTTGACTTGGAACACGACTTGTCTGAGACTAATAATCTTGCTGCTGAATATCCCCAGAAAGTCCGTGAGATGAAAACTCTCTGGAACACATGGGCAAAGAGTGTCGGTCTTAACGTTCCCGATGACATACCGGAGACAAAGACTGAACTTATATTCCACTATCCGTTCGACGGGAATCTGGACGACGCATCACCTTCTAAGTATGTTCTCACACCAAGTGCCAACGGCATCACCTATGGTACAGGAAAATTAGGGAATGCCGTACATCTAAACGGCAATGCACAGTATGTGGACCTCAACACCACAGGCATCTTTGATACCCGAATCACACAGAGCACTTTCTGTGCCTGGGTTTATGACGAGAACACCACTGCTCCAGGTGCAGGCAGTCAGAGCGACAACGGTGTCTATTTCCGCGACGAGATTATACTGGCACAGAAAGACAATGCAGGCACAGGTCGTATCTACCTTTATGCTCGCGCAGAGGCACCAATGGGAGGCGGTGCACCTACTTTTCTTTATGACAACTTTCTTGGAGGCAGCCAACACCGTGCAACAGCAGGTTCGCTCAAGCCAGGTACGTGGCAGCACGTAGCAATAGTATGTGATCCTGTTGACCAGAGTATTACCTATTATATCAATGGCGAGCGCGACTGCACCATTTCCGTAGGTTCCTTTGAAACGTGTACCGGTGGCTTCCGAATAGGAGGACACAAGGCGGGGAAGGATTACTTCAAAGGCTATATAGATGATGCATGGTTCTTTAAAGGTGTCCTTACTGCCGACGAGATACGGCAAATACGAGATAACATATTCGACCCATCTCCTTATTTACCTAAAGGAGAAGATAACCCACCAGCGGGGGACTGGCCATTGAAGGATCATGCCTACACCATTCGCAACTTCTCCGGCACACCTGCTTACATGGTGGATAATATGGAGAACGATAATCGAATTTCCTGTGAAGGAAAGGTTGGCGATGCTGCCTACTGGACCTTCGAGCCCACAACCAATACTCATTGTTATCATATCCGCAACGTACAGACCGGACGTTATATTCAGGGTTATGAAAAAACATCCGGCACAGTTATCTGCATGGGCTCTGAAGGTGTAGAGTATAGAGTGGCGGCACAGGCTTCGGAGGGCGGGCGATATGGATTTGCCTGCACCTCTGTAAAGCCTAATGACTTCTCATCCGGCACTATCGGTCTTAATTTGCGTGCCGAGAGCAATCAGGCAGATTGTCTTGTTCAGACCTATGCTGCAACAGCAGGAACCAATCACCGATCTTTTTGGACACTCGACGCTGTGGCAAGCGATATTATCACAGGGCTGTCCAAACCCCTTCTCTCCCCCATGGATAATCTAGAGGGAGTTTACGACATGCTGGGACGCAGAATCAAGGATTTCCTGCCCGGCATTAATATCATCCGTATGAGCGACGGATCAGCCAAAAAAATTATTAAAAGATGAAAAGGAGATTTACTTCATTATCCCGTTATTCGGAAATGCTGACGGGACTTGCCATCCTGCCTGTAACACTCTGCGCTCAGGACAAACAGCCTAATGTCATTATCATGTACATCGATGATATGGGCATCGGCGACGTCAGCTGTTTCGGAGGTTCCTATACCCCGACTCCCCATATCGACCGTCTGGCGCAGCAGGGACTCAGCTTCACGCAATACTATTCTGCCGCACCAGTCAGTTCACCTTCGAGATGCGGACTCATTACAGGCCAGTTCCCGCTGGAGCATGGGATAAACACCTTTATGGACACCAGAGCTGCCAACAGAAGGGTGGAGCAACTCGACTATCTTAATCCTTCTGCTCCCAGCATAGCAAGGGCTTTCCAACAGGCTGGCTATGCTACTGCTCACATTGGAAAATGGCATCTTGGTGGTGGTAGGGACGTGACGGATGCTCCTGGCTTCGAAAACTATGGATACGACGAACACGTTTCCACTTACGAGAGTCCAGACCCTGACCCAATCATCACCTCCACAAATTGGATATGGGCTGCTTCCGACAGTGTAAAGCGTTGGAACAGAACAGCATATTTTGTAGATAAGAGCCTCGAGTTCATCCGTCGGCAGAATGGCAAGCCCTTCTTCCTGAACCTATGGCCGGATGACATGCATACGCCTTGGGTTCCTGAAGCATTTGCTGAGATGCGCGAAAGGTGGGAAAAAGAAGATGCCTTCGAGCCTGTACTGAAGGAGATGGATATTCAGTTGGGGCGTTTCCTTGACGAATTAGACAGGCTGGGGCTTACAGACAATACCATCGTCATCTTTACCAGCGACAACGGACCCGCACCCAGCTTTATGCAACGCCGAACCTTAGGGATGCGAGGTGCGAAGAACAGCCTCTATGAAGGTGGCATCAACATGCCGTTCATTATTCGGTATCCTGCCAAGATAAAGGCCGGCGAACGCAATAATACAACAATTCTCAGTGCTATGGATCTCTATCCTTCACTCTGCAAGATGGCTGGCATTCCCGTCGAAAAAGGTTATGAAAGCAGAGGCGAAGATATGTCACGCCAACTCTTGGGGAAGAACAACAAGAGTCGCAGCAAGGACTTGATGTGGGACTTCGGCCGTAACAAAAGTTTCAACTTCCCGGGAAGGAAGGAAAACAAAAGTCCCCATTTGGCCATACGTCGAGGCAAGTGGAAACTTCTTTGCAATGACAACTGCACCGACATGGAACTTTACAACCTCGAAGCAGACCGTAATGAAACCACCAACTTAGTCGGTCAGAATCCACGTCTTGCCCGCAAATTAGCAAAGAAAGTTTGTGCTTGGTACGAGGCCAACAGGCGGTAAACGGTAAAAGCCGACTACTTCAGTATTCCCTTTTCTTTCAGGAACTCGCTGATGCGTTCCAGCCAGGTGTAACTGCCTGTGCCGGGAGAAGCGTTACGCTGGAAGCAATGCGGACGCAGGGCCAACGTATGCAGCTCGCTCTGTATGCCCATGGCACGCATCTTCTCCCAAGTCTTAACCGAATTCATGGCAGCCCATACATCGGCATCACCATGAATAAAGAGCATAGGAGCGGTCTTCAGGTCGAAGTTGAACTCAGGAACCAGAATGGCGCTGTCGTCGTTGCCGCCTGTCGTGTTGTGAACATCGCCGCCATCGGTAAGTGCGTATGCCGGATAGATGCCGATTCCCCACTGAACATTACAGGGTTGCTTATCCACATTGTCGATGGGCAAGTAAGACTGCTGCTGTGACGAGGTGACACCCATCAGCGTAAGATGACCGCCTGCCGAGCTTCCCATAATACCTATATTATTAGGGTCGAGGCCGTATTTTTCTGCCTGACTGCGAACCAACTTAACGGCACGCTGTAAGTCTTGCCAGGCCGTAATATGCTTAGGCATTCCCTTGGGACGAGGTGTGCGATACTTCATCGTCACAACCGTCATACCCAACTCGTTCAGGTAACGGCGTGCAGGAGCCACCTCGAATCCGTCGGGGTTGTTGCCCTCGTAACTTCCGCCCGAGTAGATAATCTGTATGGCCTTCGTTTTCAGCTCCTTCGGGAAGTTCCATTCTATATAAGGTTTGCACTGATGGTCTTGTGCCAGGGGCATCTTGCCCTCGGGCCAAACATCCTGCGTAACCTTCTCCTTACGGGCATCGTCGCTGGGATAGCGCTTCATCAAATCCTCTTCGGGAGCAACAGGGCCGGGGATTCCCAACTGAGTCAGGAACTCAATGGCCCGGTCCAAACCGAAAGCACCGTGCCGCTTGTTGGGGTAGAGGTGAAGTTCGGCAGGAATCTTACGCTTGCGCAACTCTCTGTAGATAAGGGTGGAGCCATTGGGCGTATATTCGTCCATGCCGCCATGATGCAGACTCATGGGACAAGTCTTCTCGTCGAACTTAAAACAAGTGCTCAGCTTGATGTCAGGGCCATAACCCTGTTGGGTGGCAGGTGTGCCCAGCTCGCCGTCGGTAGTTACGTATGCCGGTGCATTGGCAATGGCCCAGTTGATGTGGCAGGGAACGGTATCCAGTTTGTCAACCGGCTCGTAGGCGGGTGTCTGAGAACTGGTGGCAAGCAGAACGGCTAGATGAGAGCCGGCAGACATAGAGATGGTACCTATGTGCTCGGGGTCGAAACCGCGCTTCTTGGCCTGACTGCGCACCAAGCGGACGGCACGCTGTCCGTCTTCCCAGGCCGTCTGATAGATAGGCAAGCCAACGGGCCTTGGGGTGCGGTACACAAAGTTCACACACTGGTAGCCCAGCGCGGTAAAGCGCTCGTGCCATTGCTTGATGAGGCCCACGTCGCAGCAGTTATAGTATCCGCCGCCTGATATAAGAATCATGCAGCATCCGTTGGGCTTCTCGGGCTTCTCGAACCACTCCAGATAAGCAGTCCTGAACTTTTCGGGTTTGAAGCCTTCGGCTCCCGTCTCGTTTGTCATTGCCGCAATCTGATGCTCCTGCGCATCCGGCATCTTACCCTTAGGCCAAACACTCTGTCGTTCCCATGCAAATCCCATCAGGGAGCAGGAAAGGGCTAATAGAAGAATAAACTTTCTCATTGTTATTTGTTTTTATTTAGTTTATAAGTTGTTTCATTTACCATTTATAACGCTAACCGCTAACCTATAACCGCTAACCTATAACCGCTAACCGATTAAAGTTTTCGTTATCGTTTACCGCTTCACTTCAACTTGTCCAACAGCTTTTTCAGGGCAAATAGGTCGCGAGGGTCAGCATTTACATCCAACACATTTCCTTCGCGGTCGATAAGTTTATAGGTGGGAAAGGCTGTTACCCCAATGAAATGCTCTATGGCGCTCTGCTGGGCTTTGGGCAGATTGTAATGAACCACGTTGTCGCCTAATACTTCGTATTCCTTTATGATGTTCTTCCAGGTATCATCGGGGCTGTTGTTGGCCAGATACAGATAAACCAAGTCATAGTCCTTCAGGCTTTTGTATTCTTCTTGGCTATTCTTCAAGGCAGCTTTGCAGGGACCGCACCAAGTACCCCAGATGTCCAACAGGATGATTTTCCCCTTGTAGGGTTCGATGAGTTTGCGCAGCATCTGCTCGCCGTCGCTCATGTTGGCTACATCTTCAGCAGATTTTATACTTTGCGACTTGGAGATATCTCTGCGCTGAATAGCCAGATACTTCTCGTTCTGCGCTTTCAGGAATGCCTTGGCTGCCGGCATCTTCACGTTTTCCTCCACAAATTGCATCACATGTTCTGTCAGAGGCTCGCGAATTTGTTCAAGGATAAGGGATAACTTGTTGACAACGATGATATCACGCATGTCTTGGTCGCAGCCAATGGAATCCAGAACGCTGAGGGCACGATAGGTGTCAAACAGCGGGTATTCCTCCGTAAGAGCCTGTCCGATATCTTCGCGCTCATATATGGCATTGAATTGTTTGGGCAGGTCAGATGCAAAGAACTTTTCATGGGCTTTCTTTGCTTCCTCGTCTCCATCCATGTAACCGGAATATTTGGCGAATCCATCGCCATAGCGCTCGACAATGTCCAGTTCCTCGTCAGTAATCTTCACCTTTCCTGCTTCTCTGTATTTCCTGAGGATAATCGGATATAATTTGCTGTCCGCATGAGTATAGCCATGGCCTAACCTGATATAGAAGCGATCTGACACAAGTTGAAAGATATAGTCTATCCAGAATGTATTGAGCTCGCGATAAAGCGTGTAAGGTTGGGGGAGTTGCTGCCAGTACTGATTGGCATAGTCCATGACTTCAGCAGGAACCTGACGGTTTTTCATGTGGTAACGACCCTGCATAAGATTGCAGAACATGTCCGCATCGTAATGTCCCTTCAGGTAATTGATGTAGCGGTCAGAGATGTTGGGGCGTGCTGCAACCACCTTCTCCAGTTCGTGCAGAGCATCTGCTTTGTCGTCCTTCAGGCCCTGCATGAATGCCAGTGCTTGGTCTTTCTCCATATTTTCTTCACGGGCATAGCGGAAACCCCATTGGATGGGATTAGCCAGCGTCTCGTTCTGCAGGCGGCAGTTCTTGCCCATGAATAGCTTGTGTCCGCCCTTGAAGTCGTACAGCATCAGGTAGGTCTCGCCCGGCTCAAAGAGGGTTCGGATATAGGTACGGTCCCAGTCGTAGTACACATCGGTGCTGTTCAACATGGGAATCTTCATCACGAAGCGTCCCAGTGAATCCATCTTGGCGTAGCTTTTCTTCGAATTGTAATGTTCCATGAAGATATCGTCGTAAACCGATATACTGTACTCATTGCCCTCCTTCTTCATCCCCTCCGGCATATCCTTTAGCCATCCTACGAAGGTTACGGTATCCGTCTGGTAATGGGTATCCTTGAAGTCTGTTCTTGTGTCCTTCTGGGGATAGTCGGGCAGGGTGATGCTGCTGATCAGATCGTACTGGCCCGTCTTACCGTCGATGGTGATATTGCGCTTGCCGCCCTTGTTCTTGTCAACACTCACGGTTATCTCCTTGCCGCCGTTTTCCAGCACGATGGTGTATTTGTCTCCCGTCTGCTCCTTCTCTTTGTAGTTCCAGAACTGGCAGTCGTAAATGGCGCATTCGTCATAGAAGCTGATGTCCCAGTCGCCCGTCTCGGTGTTGCGCCAGTTAGAGGGGAACAACTTGCCGGCTCTGGTAGAGGGCTGCTCTACGCCCAGCAGTTGCCAGGCACCATTTTCGTCACCTTCCGTAAAGTCGAAGCGTTGCGTGTTCATAGGCATTGGCTCAAAGTGGAACACGGCATCCACATATCCGTGGTCGGTCAGATAAGTTTCCTTGTCCGTTCCCATTCCGTCCAGGCTCTTGAGGGCGTACTTCTTGCCGTCGGCACGAAGGTACGACTGCGAACTGATTCTTACCCAATTTTCCGGACGGCTGGCGATGTGCATAAAGACGCGCGTCTCGTCCTTGGCGAATTCCACTCGTCTGATTTCCAGCAGGGGGCTGAAGAATCCTTCAATCTTTGTGTTCACTTCGGTGCAAGGCTGTTCCCATACCACTGTTTTCTCTTTTGCCTGACCTGCTAAGGCAGTAAGTAGCAGCAAAGCGACAAATAATGTTTTCTTCATTTTTTTTTAGTGTGTATTTTTGTTTGAAAAATCTATTGCCGGCAACAAATATACTACAATTCCACGAAACACATATTAAATCTTTCCAACAATTAAAGAATTTTAGGATATCCCATGCAGCTGGTGACGCCTCTTTTTCCCCATTTTTATTTTCAACTTCCAAATTAATTCCCTATCTTTGCAATTGAAGAAACGAAAACCCTTACATAAAAATATGAGAAGACTATCTTTCATAACAGCCGCCCTATTTGTCTCCATGGTATCATTTGCGGGAAAGGTAACAGAAAAGCAAGCATTGCAGAAAGCCCAACATTTTATGCAAAGCAAGCAGTTCAAACATAGGAACCTGCGTCGTGCACCATCTATTAGAAGTAATGCCTACTACGTGTTTAACGCAGAGGGCAATGACGGTTTCGTTATCGTCAGTGGCGATGATCGTACCACACCTATTTTGGGCTACGCCAACAATGGGAACCTTGACATGGAGAACCTGCCGGATAACCTAAAGTGGTGGTTGGAAAGTTATGCCGCTCAGATTGCTGCCTTAGGAGATGAACAGGAGGCTGCCGCCCCAACTGTCTTGGGACCTGCCATAGAACCACTCGTCCAGTCGAAGTGGGCTCAGGACCTGCCTTACAACAGCATGTGTCCTGACGGTAACTATATAGATTACGACGAGGCCGGTTTTGACAGATATGACCGTTGTGTCGTAGGCTGTGTGCCTGTGGCTATGGCACAGGTGATGTACTACTGGAAGTGGCCCGAATCCTGTCCTGCAGTCGATAGTTATGAGGTTACGGAAGGTAAGACACTGAAAGGCCTTCCTGCAACAACCTTCAGGTGGGACGATATGACTGATTTCTATTCTTATTTGTCGTCCGACGAGTCTGTCCATGCTGTGGCAGAACTGATGCGCTACTGCGGTCAGGCCGTCCACATTGTTTACGGAACTGGAGTAACAAGTGGTTATGCCAACCCTTCTGCAATCATCAAAACCTTCGGCTACAGCAAAAACACCCATGAGTTAGAACGCGATGACTACACTACGAGCCAGTGGGAGACCATCGTTTATCATGAACTGGCTGCTCAGCGACCACTATTGTATAGTGGAGCCTCAGAGACGGGTGGTCACCAGTTCATCATCGACGGTTACGACGGTCATGGCCTGTTTCACATCAATTGGGGATGGAATGGTATTCCCGACTCATATTATGTATTATCAGTTGCTGATGCAGGGACCAATCAAGGCATCGGAGGATCTTCCGGAGCATATTATTTTGGTCAGAAAGCGTTGTTCAATATGCAGCCCGGTGAAGATGGCGAGGTGCTGAGGCCGCTGATGCGAATGGTTGGAAGCCACATGTATCCGCCGGAGGTGAACAACACCTACACTCGTACAGATGCCACGACCGACTTTTCCGACGTATTCATTAGTTTAGGCATAAGCGTGAATTATGCAATGGAACCGGATTCAGAAATGAATGTTGAGTTGGGATGGGCGCTTTATCAGGCTGATGAGCTCAAGCTGCTTGTAGGCAGCAGAAATTATACCATCCCTGCAACACAGTATAACACAATCTCCAACGAGATGACCGCCTCTTTCGGTGCAGGTCTGGCGGAGGGCAAATACCTGCTTAGTCCAGTTTTCCGTTTCTCAGAAGATGCTGAGTGGGAACGCTGCGAAGGCTACGGCGTCCATTCCGTTTTGGTGGAGGTGACGCCCACCACGCTCACGATGAGAGTACCCGATAAGAATAACATGTCGTTTGTGGTCAATAGCATGAGTATTTCCGACTATCCGGAAGCAGGAAGTCCGATTAGCTTGTCTGCCAATATTACCAATAATGGCGAGACGAAGCGACTGACCGCTGTGCTGTGGATTCAGAAACAGGACGAGACAACCTGGAAGCAATGCGGCAAGACCACAGGCTATACCGATCTGGGGACAACTATAGATGTCAGCTTGAATTTCCTCCAAGAAGAGGCTGGCTCGTATCGTCTGAAACTTACTACAGGCAATTCAGAGGAAGCCCTGGCGACTGCAACCATCGAGATTGCCGCCAGTGAGGAGGTTGTCGTCGAGGGTTTGAAATACCGCTGTACGCCAGCATACAAGCGTGCAAAGGTAATCAAAAACTATGAAGGCGATATGTATGCAGAGAGCGTAAATATCCAGCAGACAGTTAAATCCGGGGATGGCACCGATTGCAGAGTCGTTGCCATCGGAGATGCCGCCTTCTATGGCTGGGGTATGACATCGCTGACTATTCCCGAAGGTGTTGAGACGATAGGCTACAATGCTTTCGAAGCCTGTAATAAAATTACCCAGATCGTACTACCCTCAACCGTGACCAGCATTGGGTATAACGCCTTTTATAACACCGGGGATCTGTCAGTACTTATTTCACACATTCAGGATCCTTTCGAGATTGGTGAAGAAATGTTTATGTATCAATATTTTGATATGGCGACTGAATGGAAGAGCATACTCCCCTCAGCAGCCACACTTTATGTTCCAGTCGGCACCAAGTATAAGTACGAGGCTCTGGCTGGATGGAATCAGTTTGGCGACATTAAGGAAGGCGAACTGCAAGAAGCTGTTGTTGATGGTATTAGGTATGCCTATGCTACAGGAGAAACTACAGCCTCTGTTATCCATGATGACAGTTATCAGGAGTTGACAGCGGTAACCATCCCTGCAGAGGTCGTCATCAACGGGAAAACTTTCAGTGTGACAGCTATTGGCCATTCGGCATTTAAGTATTCTGGTAACATAACGAGTATTTCGTTACCAGAAGGACTTGAGACTATTGGGGATTACGCCTTTGTCATGGGTGGATTTACAGAGATTAAACTGCCAAGTACTTTGCAGAAAATAGGAAAGGAGGCGTTCTGGAATTGTTGTATGGAAACCATGATTATACCAGAGGGGGTGCAGACCATTGGAGACTTCGCTTTCGCCAACATGTACAATCTCACCCAACTCGACCTTCCGAATTCATTGACGAAAACCGGCTATAAACTGATTTTCGGATGCAACCAACTCAAGTCAGTGAATTCCTATATAACAGACCCATACGCGATTAGTAGCAGCACATTTATTTCGGAGTTGAATTTTGTGACAGAAACAAACACCTGGGTAATTACTCCCTCACCTGCCACGCTGTATGTTCCCCACGGCACTAAGGAGAAATATGAGGCTTTATCTGGCTGGACAACGTTTGCAAATATCAAGGAGCGTCCCAGTGAAGAAGAAACAAGCATCCAGTCTATCCGTGTACCAGCTGAAAATGAAAAGATCCTCGACTTGAGCGGTCGTCAGATGAAGGCCCTTGGGAAAGGTGTGTATATCACTAATGGGAAGAAGATATTGGTGAAGTAATTCCGTAAGTCCGTAATTCCATAGCTTCGCTTCCTTTAGATATCCCATTTAGTTCCTTTTGACGGCTCTTCTACTACGAGTTGGCTGATTATTGCTACCTGGACACGACAATTATATAGCCATTGACGAAATAATTATAGAAATAGTTTGGAAGATACGTAATAACTTCCTACGTTTTGCAACGTCAGAATGTCGTCAGAGGGCGCGAAACCATTTGCTTTCGGAGCAATATTTCAAGCTGGACCTTTCTGACTATTATGCTGAGGACATAACCTGTTGGGCTATGTCCTCAGTTATTCTATTACCTCGTTGATAAGTTTCTTTATAGCCTCCTTGTCAGGTGCACCAAAGGCATCTGACTTTACTACGACGGCCTTTTTGTACTATAGTTTTTCATCGAACAAGAGTGTATCGTCGAGCCAGGCTTTGATGCGAGAGCCGGCCACGGTCAGTTTCACGTCATACCATTTTCCTGTCTCCACGCTGCCTGGGCGTG
>JAFXZY010000092.1 GCA_017541025.1 Bacteroidaceae bacterium
CCGGTCTTATATGAGATACATTAAACCAATAATTAAAGTAGAAGAGGCTGAAGTTGTCAGCATGCTGGCAGAAAGCCTTCCAATCGATGGTGGCACCACAGTTGATGGTGGTGAAGCATTGACCAAGGAAAGTTCTTGGGAAATCTGGTCAGATGACAAGGATGCTGAGTAGTCCTCACATCAAGTCCATACATTATATTTAATAGGAGGGGCAGAATCGGGAACGTTTCTGCCCCTCTTTCAGCAAAAAACAGATAAATAATTTGGGCTAATCCATTTATTATTGCTACCTTTGCACCAAACTATCACATTAAAACGGTATTTACGCATGATCATTATGAAAAACATGACAGTAGCGGCGCTTCTCTTAGCTGTCACCTCTTTATTAGGACATGCCGCAGAGGTTAAGGAGATTACATCTCCCAACGGGACATTACGTGTACAACTACAGCAAAGTCCTTTGGGTTGGACGGTTACCAAGAATGGAGCCCTCCTTTATACCATTAAGGACGTTAATATGCAGATTGGCGGCAAGAACTATGCAGGTGCCACTCCATTCAAGAGTGTAAAGACAACGGCGACCAAGGAGACCATCAAGCCTGTCGTTCCCATTAAGTTCAGCACGGTAGAAAGTTCATATACCCAGGCCACCCTCTCATATGGTAGTTACTCCGTTGAGATGCGTGTGATGGATAATGCTGTTGCCTACCGTTTCGTAACCAAGATAAAGGGTGATGTCGAAGTGCAGGAGGATAACTTTACCTTGGTTCCCGTAGAGGGCTATGTAGCTCATCGTCAGACCACAGGTAACTTCAATACCTCATTCGAGGAAGCTTATCGTCATGAGACCTTGGAGCAGTGGAACCAGAGCGACCGCAAGCTTACCACTATTCCCTGTCTGCTTTCCGGTCCTAGTGATACGCAGTTGCTGATGGGCGAAGCTGATGTGGATGATTATCCCCGTCTCTTCCTGCAGCCTACAGCAGAGGGTGTCGAGGCTATCTATCCCAAGGCCCCTGTGAAGTGGGAGCCCAGAGGTGACCGTAGTGAGACCATTACCGAGGAAGGCAACTTTATCGCCAAGACTGCCGGAACACGTTCTTTCCCCTGGCGTTATGTAGTATGCACCGACAGTAAGGGTATCGTGGAGCAGACCGTTACCCTCCAGCTCTCCCGCAAGCCCGTGCTGACAGATACCAGTTGGATTAAGCCCGGACAGGTTAGCTGGGAATGGTGGAATGGAGCAGCTCCCTTCGGTCCTGATGTTGACTTTGTGTCTGGTTGTAACTACGAAACATATAAATATTTTGCCGATTTTGCAGCCAAGTACGGTGTTGAATACATCCTGCTGGATGAAGGCTGGGCAAAGAACACAAGAGATCCTTATACCGCCAATGACGACATGCGCCTGAAGGACTTGATCCAGTATTGTAAAGGCAAGGGCGTTGGCGTTATCCTCTGGCTCCCCTGGTTGACGGTTGAACAGAACTGGGATCTCTTTAAGACCTACGCAGAATGGGGTGTAGCCGGTGTGAAGATTGACTTCATGGATCATGCTGACCAGTGGATGGTGAACTTCTATAAGCGTGTTGTCTCCGAGGCTGCCAAGTATAAGTTGTTGGTTGACCTGCACGGATCCTTCACGCCAGCCGGTCTGGAATATGAATATCCCAATTTCCTCTCCTATGAGGGTATTCGCGGTCTGGAGCAGATGGGCAGCTGTCGTCCTGAGAACACCACTTATCTGCCTTTCATCCGTAATGCTGTAGGTCCTGCCGACTTCACTCCTGGTGGTATGAACAACATGCAGCCCGACCGTTATCATGCCAGTCGTCCCAACAGTGGTGCTATGGGTACCCGTTGCTTCCAGATGGCTCTCTACGTAGTATTGGAGAGTGGTATTCAGATGCTGGCTGACAATCCTACCCGCTACTATCAGAACGACGATTGTACTCGTTATATCGCCTCTGTTCCTACTACGTGGGATGAGACCCGCTGTTTGGCAGCCGATGCCGGTAAGTATGTGATTACCGCTAAGCGCAAAGGCAACAAGTGGTTTATCGGCGGTATTTGCAATGGCGATGAGGATTCCCGTACCTTCAGCGTTAAGTTAGACTTCTTAGGAGCCGGCAACCATACTCTTACTGGCTACAAGGATGGTGTGAATGCCAATTGGCAGGCTATGCACTACAATAAGGAGCAGCGTCAGGTAAGTGCCGCAACTACACTCGACATTAAGATGATGAAGAATGGCGGCTATGCTGCGGTGATTGAATAAAGACCCCTCCCGACCTCCCCCGAGAGGGAGGGAGAAAGTGAAGAGTTTATTGGTTATAGGTTAGGGGTTATTGAGACTTTGGCTATTGGCTATTGGCTATTGGCTTTTAACAAAAACGGAGATAATTAACAAATAACAATTAACAATTAACAAAAAGAGTTATCGTTATCGTTAACGTTATCGTTAAATAATAGTTATCGTTAAGTTTATCATTCAATGAAAAAAACATTTCTCATATTAACTTTGGCTTGCGCATCAGTGATAATGTATGCGCAGCCGAAGGTTGTGGCGCATCGCGGACATTGGCGCACAGACGGAAGCGCCCAAAATTCCATCGCCTCGCTTCAGAAAGCGGCAGCTGTCGGCTGCTATGGCTCGGAATTTGATGTGTGGATTACCGTTGACGGCGTGCCTGTTGTGTTCCACGATGCCACTGTCAATGGCATTAGAATCGAGGATGCCACCTATGCCGAGCTGATGAACCATCGCTTAGCGAATGGCGAGTTCATCCCTACCCTACAGCAGTATCTGTTGGAGGGTACCAGGATTGAAGGCTGCCAACTGATATTAGAGATTAAGCCTCACAGCACAGCCCAGCGCGACGAACGGATTGTACAGCGTTGTCTGGAGCTGGTTCACATGCTGAAGCTGGAAAAGCGTACCGAGTACATCTCCTTCAGCAAACATGTTTGTGAGTACCTCCATGCTCAGGAACCCAATGCCAAGATTGCCTATCTGAACGGCGATATTTCGCCCAAGGATATCAAAGATATGGGACTGACGGGAATCGATTATCACTTCAATGTGTTTAAGAAACATCCTGAATGGCTGACAGAATCGCAGCAGTTGGGTGTAGAGGTAAATGTGTGGACGGTTGACGGAAATGAAGCCCTTACCGAGTTTGCCAACATGAAGGGCATAGACCTCATTACCACAAATGACCCTGAGATTCTTCAAACCATTCTCAAAAATAAACAACACAAAAAATGAAACGTAACCTATTTTTATTCGCCATCTTTATGATGGGATGCGTTGCAACGTTTGCACAACGCTTGGACATTACATTGGATGACAACTCCATCGTCTCCTATGATGTAAGCAAAATCAAGAGTATGGAGTTTATGCCTGAATCAGAACCAGGTCAGATTAGCGGCTACTGGTATCTTGGCTGGCGTGTAATGAGTTCTGCCACTAATCACTACAATGGAGACGAGAAGTGGGTATTCAGCGGCACAGTCATGAAGCAAATCAAGTCGTCAGGTACGGAAGCAGTATTCGACTTGGAGTATGCCCAGGACATGAAGAGTTTTAAGGCAGTACCACGTGAATCTGGTTCGACAACCGAATATAAAATCATTGCCTTGGAAGAGGGCCTGCTTGTGTTGAAAAACGGTACGATAACCCGTCATTTCTACAAGACGATGGTTGCTGCGCACGACGCATCTTCCATTACCCCGTTCCCCAATCGTGAGGAATATACCGATACCGCCAAGGTATGGGCTCTGAAGAGTAGTTCCTCACATTCCAATACCAGCCCGATGGGTAACCATTATGCCAAGTATGCTGCTGCTACCCAGGCACAGAAGGAATGGCTGGCAGACCCTGCAAACCAACCGGACCTTACGCTTGCCGATGCCGGTAAGGAATATGACCGTTGGGCGGCAAAGGCTATCACGTTATATCCTCTTGATAATGGCAATCCCTCACCTGCCGACGTGAACCAGCATGCCATTGGCGACTGTTGTATGTGTGCTGTGTTCGCTTCATTGGCATACATTTATCCTGATTTCATTAAGAGTATTATTACCAAGGAAACTTCCACCACATACATTATTAAGATGTATGATCCCAAGGGCAACCCCATCGATGTGGCTGTGGATAACAAGTTGCTCTGCAACAGCGGTGGCGGCTGCGCACAGGTGAGTGGTAAAAACGACAAGTACAACTGGGCCACCATTATGGAGAAGGCACTGATGAAATGGCTCACCTGCTTTAAGACGGGCGGTCTTGGCGGCATTGGCACAGAGCACGCCGCTCCCCCATTCACCGGCGACGGCGACAGTTGGGCCATCAGCCCAGGCAAACTCTTCAATGGTGAGTTGACTATGGTTGCAGACTATGCCCTGAAAAATGGCATGATCAGTGTGGGCGGTTTTAATAAGGGTGGTTTATTGTGCGGTACGTTGGAAACAGTGACAGGTCACGCCTTTACCGTCATGTACACTCGCAGCCCCAGCAAATATTGCTTCTCTATGCGTAATCCCTGGGGTGTCTCCTCTGTCGACGGCGTGTTGGAAATCCCCAATAAGCGGGAAATCATGAACACCATCGACTTCCGTCTGGTGATGCCAGGTGCAGCAGCTCCCTATAAGCGTCAGGATCTGGGCGGCTACATACCTCCCAGGTTCAACATGGGCGTGAACGACAGAAGAGTCAGTCCTGCTATGCTTAAGATGTATAACTTAAGGTCTTACGGACCTGATGTAGAGGAGGACGACGAAGAATGACCATCTTGGTAACGGGAGCCAGCGGCTTCATAGGTAGTTATATCGTCCAGGAAGGGCTGGACAGAGGGTTCGAGGTTTGGGCCGGTGTTCGTGGCACCAGTAGCCGAGGCTATCTGCAGGACGAACGCATCAGGTTTGCCCGGCTCGACCTCTCCAACCCCGAGACCCTGCGCAGCCAACTCCTGCAGTACAAGGCGGAGATGGGTGGAAAAGGCTGGGACTATGTTGTCCATGCCGCAGGAGCCACCAAATGCCTGAACGAAAAGGATTTCTACCGCACCAATACCGATGGCACCCGTTATCTCATAGATGCCTTGAGGAGCGCCGATATGGTGCCTAAGAGGTTTGTCTTCGTCAGCAGTCTCAGTATCTTCGGTGCCATCAGGGAGAAACCTGTCCGAAAACCGTCAGCGGATAATCCCTGGATTTACAGTCCTATACTTCTTACTGATACACCCCAACCTAACACCGCCTATGGTAAGAGCAAGTTGAAAGCCGAGGAATACCTGCTCCAGCAGAAGGATTTCCCTTTCACCATTCTCAGGCCGACAGGTGTTTACGGACCACGCGAGAAGGATTACTTCATGATGGCAAAAAGCATCCGGCAGCATATCGACTTTGCTGTAGGTTACAAGCCGCAGGAGATTACCTTTGTCTTCATGATGGATGTCGTACAGGCTATATATAAATGTATTGAGTCCGTAGCAGCCGAGGGCAAGGCCTACTTCCTCAGCGATGGCGAGGTGTATAATAGCCGCAGGTTCAGCGACCTCCTCCAGCAACAGTTGGGGAATCCCTGGGTCTTGCATATAAAAGCACCCTTATGGTTGCTCCGAATCATCTGCTGGGTAAGTACCCGCGTCAGTCATCTTACGGGCAAAATGAATGCGCTTAACGATGACAAGTTCCATATTCTCAGCCAACGCAATTGGCAGTGCGACATTGAACCTGCCATCAGGGATTTTGGCTATCAGCCTCAATGGAAATTGGAACAGGGCGTGGAGCGTACCATAAAATGGTATAAGGAGAACGGATGGATATAATTCCTGCTCCTTTTTAAGGTAAAAAACATGGCAAAAATCATTTTCGGCAAAAAAAATCAAAAAAAAAGCAAAATAATCTTTGGTGATTGAGAAAAAATATGTAAGTTTGCATCGTATAATTGTGTTTAGACCTAAAAAGCTAACTAGAAACAATAACGAAAACAAAAAAAATAAACAAATTATTCACTTTAAAAATTTATCTTATGAAAAGAAGATTTTTATTTTTGTTGATGGCAGTTTGCTCCTTCGTAGGTGCCAATGCTGCAATTAACCGTGCGAACAACTATTTGCAGGCTGCGGATGTGAAAGCTACACAGGGCCAAACTGTAGAAGTAGCCTTGACTATGGTGAACAAGACTTTTGACATTATCAACTGGCAGACGGAACTCGTTCTTCCCGCTGGTGTCACTTTCGTAAGTGCTACTCCTGCTGACCGTTGGACAGAGGAAATCAAGGTTGATGGTGTTAAGTTATTCTCTGAGACCGAAACCGCTGTTGCTAAGGGTGAAGGCGTTGTTGCTAAGATTACTTTGCAGGTTGACGCTACTGTAGCTGCTGGTGAGTATGACCTTGCTTTGAAGGGCGTTGTTATGACCGCCGCCGACGGTACTTCTATTGCTCAGGTTGAGAACAAGGGCTTTAAGTTGACCGTTGAGGAAAATCCTGGAGTTAAGGGTGACCTGACAGGTGACGGTGAAGTTAACGCTGCTGATATCCAGGCTCTTCTGAACATTATCGCAGCTGGTGAATTCAATCCTGCAGCTGACTTGACAGGTGACGGCGACGTTAACGCTGGTGATATCCAGGCTCTTCTGAACATTATCGCTGAGCAGTAATATCCCATCGAGATTCTTCGAAAATAACAAACAACAAATAAATAAAAATAGATTATGAAAAAGATTTTTACTTTGATGGCTGCCTTCGCTTTGACCTTGGCAGTAAATGCTCAAAAAGCAACTTTAGGTGTTGGCGGTGAAGGTACTGACTGGGTTGTTGTCAGCCTCGAAAACGATTTCAACTGTGGTGCATTTGGTTTCAAGTTGGATCTTCCCGAAGGTGCAAAACTTGCTTTTGACGAGGAAGAAGAGGACTACGTATATGAAAGAAATACCGAGCGTCTCTCTGGTAAGAAGTGGACAGTTGACGTTAAGGAAACTGCTACAGGTTACTCTATCAATATCTTTGGTTCAACAGTTAAGGGTAACGAGGGTGAGCTTATCAGATTTAAGTTAGCTAATCCTATCACAGGTACTGCTACATTCAAGGATATCAACTTCACTGATGTAGGCGAAGATGGTAAGGGTACAACTTCTGTTTACATGAACAATGACAAGACTACTACTCTTCCTCTGGAGCTGAAGGCTGATGCTATCAACAGCATTTCTGCTGAGCAGACAAAGAGCGGTGTTATCTACAACGTTGCTGGCCAGCGCGTAAGCAAGGCACAGAAGGGTATCTTCATCGTTGACGGCAAGAAGGTTGCTGTTAAGTGAGTGAAGTGAGAGCTCGCTCATACTTCCGAATGTGAGCAAGTTCGAACGAAGTTCAAAGTTGCAGTTAAGTAATTTAAGGTAAATTACAGTATAATTTTTAGTAAGGGCTCGACACATACTGTCGGGCCTTTATTATAAAATATGTATAGGTTAACCAATCCCCTCATTTGGTTGCTCCGCTTCAAGCATCGTTGCGGTTATGGTGTCCATTCGCCCTTTGCTTTCCGCTTTATAACGGGAGTAATATACGAGAATACAGCCTATTATGCTTACAGGGAGTTGGACAGGACACTCCCGTTAAGCGACCGCTTCAGAGTCCGTAAGATACTGCATCTGTTGTTCCGTATCAGCAATTGGAGTCAGCCGGATGTAATAGCCTGTTTATCATCCTCTGATAATGTGGCTAAGTATTTGACGGCTGGGTGTAGAAAGGCTCAGATGGCAGATTACGTCCCGGATGGGGAGATTGACCTGTGCTGGTTGGATAAGCCCAACAACGATGTTCTGCCACATCTGCATGAACATTCTGTGCTTGTGATTGACCATTTGAACAAAAACAGTGAGTGGTTCCGTAGCCTGCCCGCTGTTGTTACCTTCGACCTATACGATGTGGGTATAGCCTTTTTTGATGCTAAGTACAACAAACAACACTATATAGTTAATTTCTGATGAAAAAATGTAATGTATATACACGCACCGGTGATCAGGGTATGACCAGCCTTGTGGGTGGGAAGCGTGTGCCTAAATCCAGTTTGCGAATAGAGAGTTATGGCACTATTGATGAGTTGAACAGTCAGTTGGGGCTGCTTCTGACATATCTTAATGATCCTTCCGACTGCGACTGCCTGATAAAGATACAGTGTCAGTTGTTTGCCATCGGGAATATCCTGGCTACTGATCCGGAAAGCGAGACTCCTGCCAAATGCAAGATTACCGCTGAGGATATCATAGAACTGGAACACAGTATTGATAAAGCCAACGACGGCTTACCTGGTTGGCGTGGTTTTACATTGCCTGGAGGTTGCAGAGCGGCAGCTTTGGCACATGTTTGCAGGACCATTTGCCGAAGGGCCGAACGTCTTATTTACGCATTGGATGCACAGGAGCCGGTTGACAAAAATGTTACTGCTTATATCAACCGATTGAGCGATTATTTCTATGTTCTGGCGTGCAGGCTGAATTTTTTGGGCGGAACAGATGAAATTTTATGGCATAAAGGATGATATTTTCAGAAATTATTGTACCTTTGTGCTCCTGAAAGAGGAAAAAGGAGGGAACGGCCTCTCCCCTAACCCCTGATAAATAGTGTTTGACATTAAATAAAAAAAAGAAAACGATATGTACTGGACATTGGAATTAGCTTCAAAACTGGAGGATGCTCCCTGGCCTGCGACCAAAGAGGAGCTCATAGATTATGCAACACGTAGCGGTGCTCCTCTTGAGGTAATAGAAAACCTCTCTGAGATTGAGGATGAGGGAGATGTCTATGAGAACATCGAAGATATCTGGCCCGACTATCCCACAAAAGAAGATTTCCTTTTCAACGAGGATGAGTATTAAACGTTAGATTTCAATCTAAGTAATTTAAAATCAGCGAGATAAGCAGACTTTATCTGTTTATCTCGCTGGTGTTTTATAGTTGTTCTGAATTGTTCAGGAATTCCGAACAGTTCTGAGCTTGTTCATTCCTCTTTGGCTAAAAAAACATAAATCTTTACCTGCAGGCATAGCTCTTGTATTGAAAATGCCTATATTTGTGGTGTAAAATATTGGAAATCATGAAACAGAGAATCCTTGTAATGATTGCAGTTGCAGCGTTCCTGCTTGGCATGGGCGCCTGCACAGATAAGAATGACAGTCCCGTAATCCCCAGCCAAGAGGAGATGGAAAAGAGTCTCATCGGCTTGTGGTACGAGGAGTTTGCCTATGAGGACGTGACAGAAGAAGGCAAACCCTTTAATCGCGCCTTGATAGTAGTGGAGGCCAATGCCGACCATACCGGCTACGTCGCGCTGGCAGTTTTTGACGACGAATTTAACGAGCCGCTCAAGATTTACGGTGGTCCGACAGATGCACCGTTCAAATGGCAGGTGACAGCTGAAGGCAATGTTATCCTGACTGACCCGAATACAGGTTCGGCCATTGATCAGCTCAGCACACGCAGCGATGCTAATCACGATAATTTTGTAGATATTAATCAGATTAATATGAATTGTGCGTCGGGCAAAGTTGACTTCGCTAATTCATCCCATGAAGGTTCTCTTTCCAAGGCTGAAAAGGGAAAGAATGGCCTGATTCAGGAGTGGATGGCAAAGTCCACCCTCCCTGAGGCCTGCATCACCGACAGCATCCCTGTGGAGCTTTTGCCCGACTATATGAACTATGTGTTCAATTACCCTTCGGTTGACCCCTTTGGCAAACCCTGCACACTTAGCGGTACCATCACAGTCAACAAGTCGCTGATAAATGACGATAAGCCCTTCCGTGGTATTTTGCTGTATAACCACTTCACAATCTACGCCACTACGCAGGCTCCTTCGCGTGGTGCTGTTGAGTTCCCGACGGGAGCTGCCCTCACAAATTTCATCATCGTGGCTCCCGACTATTATGGCTTCGGTATTACCGAGAAGGAACCGCAGGCCTATTGTATCTCGCGGGCCAACGGACGTGCCTCGCTCGACGCGTATTTTGCAGCTAAACGCCTGATAGAAGATCTGAATGTGAAGAAAAGAGGCGACTTCGTTATCGCAGGCTACTCTGAGGGTGGTCAGACCACGATAGGCGTGTTGCGCGAAATCTCAGAACGCCATCCCGAGGTACAGGTGAAACGAGCTTTCGCCGGCGATGGTCCCTACGATATCAACTCGATGTATGACGCCATTACGGAAGGCACCTCTGAGATGCCCAGCACCGTCTGCAACGTACTCTATGCCTACAACCACTACTTCCGTCTGGGTTACGACATCCATGACTATCTGAAGGATCCCGTAGCCAAAAACTTCAATGAGTGGTTCCTCAGTAAGAAGTACAAGCGCATGGCCCTTGACGAGGAACTTATCCAGACCAAAACGACAAGTGATTTCTGTACAGATGCCGTCCTCGATAACACCAGCCCCCTGTCACTCAAGTTCAAGGCTGCCTTCAGCGAGGATGCCCTCACCAGTGGCTGGACACCACGAAGCGACTTCGATGTGATGCTCTTCCACGATACCGAAGACGATGTTGTACCAGTGGAGAACTTCTATGCCATGAGCAAGTTCTTCAAGGATAATGGAATCAAGACGCAGGAGTTTGTCGGTGAGTACAGCTCAGAAACGACTAAGGAAGCTGGTATCACCAACCATGAGGTATCTGCCGTGACCTTCTTCCTCAGGGTTATCGAGTGGATAAGGGCAAACTATAAATAACTGAAGTTGTTTGTATTTACGATTTACTATTTGCTGTTTATGGTTCGCTAAATGGTAAATGGTAAATCGTCAAATAGTGAATATTATTATTTGTCTAGTTTTATAACCTCGTTGCACAGTTCACAGACCGTGGTACGGTGAGTGATAAATATCATCGTTTTCTGCGGATAGGCAGCGAACAGGCGGCTATACAACTCATGTTCGGTATCTTCATCGAGTGATGCACTGATTTCATCTAACAGCATGATGTTACCCGGTCTGAGCAAACCACGGGCTATTGCTATGCGCTGTGCCTGACCCTCGCTCAGACCGCTACCCCGTTCTCCGCACTCTGCATCCATGCCTTCCGGTAGGTTGAGCACGAAGTCGGCCATAGCCGTATGGAGCACCTGACGCATTTCCTCTTCGGTGGCATCTGGTTTGGCCAACAGCAAGTTGTACCGGATGCTGCCGCTCATAAGGGTATTGCCTTGAGGCACGAAAACGAAGTTGCTTCGGGTACTTTCGCTGACGGCTTGTCGGCTGTCCGCATTGAATAGTGTCATAGTTCCCTTGTCGGGCTTGATGAGTCCCAACAGCAGACGGAACAGTGTTGTTTTGCCGGCTCCCGTATGTCCCATCAGAGCCGTTTTGCTGCCGGGAGCAAACTGATGTGTGAAGTGAGAGAGTATTTCTCGGTCGCCTAAGGCATAGTGGAAACTTACATCCTGAATATCCAGTCCAAGCTGTTCCTCCATCTTACAGCTGTCATCACGTCGTTCCTCCTCAGCCTCCATGTGTTCCATCTCCTCCAATCGGTCTATGCTGGCAGAAGCCTGAAACATCTGAGGCATCATATTCACCATTTGCAGGATAGGTTGCTGAATCTGGCTCACCAATTGCAGGAACGAAGTCATCACACCAAAGGTGATGACGCCTGCCTTCAGTTGCAGGCCGCCCCAGATAAAGGCAACGATGTAGCCTAAGCTGAAACTCATGCCGATTAGCAGTCGGAAGAGTACCGTGAATTGTGCCCGATGGCTCACCTTTCCTCTCAGGTCCTGCTGCATGTTGTCCAGTCGTCCTGACACCCAGTCGCCGCTTTCCAACGAACGCAGCACGGCATTATGTTCCATCGATTCCTGTACCAGCATCTGAATGACGCTCTCCTGTCGGCGTATCTCCTGCGTCATCTTACGGATCTTCCATGCCACCGCCTTGCCTATCATCACAAATACCGGAGTCAGCAACAGTAATACCCAGGCCAGGCGTTCATCCATTACCTGCATCAGCAGGAAGGCACCTAACAACTGGAATGTGGTTACGCATAGGTCGGGAATGATGGATGTTGTGGCACTGCTCACCGTGCTGATATCCTTCTCCAGACGGGATGAGATATCGCCAGAGTGCATTTCCTTCTGTTCAAACATCTGTCGGCGAAACAGATGGCTGAAGATACGCAGTCGGATAGAAGTACTCTGTTTGGCTTCGGCTTTCACGCCTAAATAGTAGTAGATCTGACGGCAGATAATTCCGCCTATCACCACAGCCACGATACAGATCACCATCTGCACGATATCCTTATCAGATCCTGTTCTGATGGTTACATCTATAAACTGTTTGCATAGCCACACCATCAGCAGACCGAGCAATACGCGCCCGATTCCTGCTATGATGCGAACCAGCATATTCAGTCTGATCCCCACCGTGTTATGCCAAAGCCATGTTATGTACTTCATCTTATTTCAACGATAACGATAACTATTATTTAACGATAACGATAACGTTAACGATAACTTTTTTTGTTATTTGTTAATTATCTTTGTTTTTGTTTTGGTTTTCGTTAATCTCTTCCCTCTTCCTTCTGCCATCACTCCCCCAAAGGGGGAGATGGAGGGGGCCCCTTTTAACCTTTTAACTCTTTAACCTTTTAACCTTCTAAAAGTCCTGCCTCCTTCCACTTTGTGGTCAGATTCTCCACATCGTTGAGAGCTTGTTCGCGAGTAACCTCATAAACCTCCACCAACGCATCGGCCAACTGTTCAATGGTAAAGTCGCCCAGTTCCGTAGCTTTCTGCCACAGCGTTGCTGCTGTATCATTAACGCTGATAAGCTTGCCAAAGTTGATTGTTTCCAGGCCTTCGCCCACTATGACTTTCTCGCCGCACACTTCGCGCAGCACAAATCCTTTCTTGATTTTCATATAACTATATTCAATTTAACTAATGTTCTACGATAAATGGCCAAAATCCAGCGCCTTACAGGAAGCAGCCTGCGCCACATACGAGCAAAGCGCATCCTACCCTTTGTGTACAGATACCGGCGTTTTCCCTTGGGAGAGATCACATATTCAGCTATGGCAGCCACTTTATCCTTCGGGCAGTGTTCCACGCCTCTTATATTACCGTCGCCCATCAGGCTCACTTGGTTCCCCTCTATTCCGATGATACGATGTATCACGTAGTGCGTGTCATTCACCCACGCTAATACCACATCGCCCACTTTCAGAGGTTCCTGCGGACTCACCAGTTCCACGCTCTCCTTGCCACCGATGATAAACGGGTACATGCTACTGCCTTTCACAGCCATTGCCACTCGCCTACCCTCCTGCAGCATCGTAATAGCCTCCTTAATGACTATATCGTTCGATAGCGTCTTAACAACCGGTTGTTCCATCTTTTTCAACGATAACGTTAACGTTAACCTTAACTATTTTGTTTCAGCTTATTAGGTTAATAGCTTAGTGGCTTAATAGCTTGGTTTCAAGTTTCAACATTCAAGGTCTATAACCTATTAACCCTTTAACTTTTTAACATTTAACTTTTTAACCTTTAACCGTGCTACAGCACACCCTCGCTGCCTCTTCATCGGGTAGACAGTCTAAGTGCCAGATTTTGGCATTTGTTGCCAACAGGTTTTCCGTTTCATGCAATCCCTCTGCCATGTGGGTATCCCATCGTTTGCCAGAGATGGACATTATCAGGGCAGCGTATGCTTCTAAGGGTTTTAATTTACGGATAGCATTCTTGGGAGCCTGGCTCAGGTCCACGAGTGCTCCTAAGGGGTAGCTCACGTTGCGGTAACAAGGAGTCTTGCCGCTCCAGGGAGAGCCATAGACCGTGATAGTATTGTCATCGTGAACTCTCACCACAGGGTTGTCATCGTTCACCAGTTCTGTTCCCTCGATGTATTTCAGCCACAGTTTAGAGTGTGTACTCTTGCCGGTTCCGCTTTCCCCAAGGAACATATATGCCTTACCTTCGTAGCTGACCACCGAAGAGTGAAACAGCGCCGTATGTTTATCGGCAGTGGCCAGGGCGAACATTACCATCATGGCATTGTTGATGCCAAACAGGTTGTTATTCTCTGCATAAACGTCAGCGTACTTATAATCTGTATGGCATATCAGCACACCTTTCAGTTGATTACGATGGAAAAACTGAAAGCAAGGATTCTCGCCTGAATGTCCCACTAAGATATGTTGTCCTTCATCCTCCTGTTTCCATTCCTGGGTAAAGTCATCCAGCTTTAGCGGTTCAGAAGAGAGCAGCATACGGAACAGCACATCTTCCGTAGGGTCTGTCACAAACGGGTCGTATTGTCTCAGGTTGAGTAATGCCGTCTCGTTGTTTTTCAGTTCCAAGGCAAACGTATGGTCTGCCACCTTATAATATATTTCTTTCATCCTTTTCTAATTCGAGCATGCAAAGTTATGGATTCTACGCGAATTCAGCAAATTTGTGAAATGAAAACTGCTGAAATGGCGCCAGATGCATACCATTTCAGCAGTTATTGTCCTTGAACGAAGTTCCATTTAGGAGTTATCGCTTCGCTTAGGAGTTTTCGTTTCTCTAACCTCTAACCGTTCAATAACAGCACCGGCTGTTATTGAACTATTACTCGTCCATTCTGGATGTAAACACCCTTCTGAGCAGTATTGCTTACCTTCTTGCCGTCAACGGTGTAAGTGTTGTCACCGTTAACCATCTGGTTGAACTCGATAGCGTCGATAGATGTCTCTGTTCCGTCGGGCTCCTCGATGTAGATGCGAGCACCAGCAGCAACGTTAGCGGGATCGAACTCAACATAAGCACGGAATGCCTTCAGGTTGACAGCCTTTGTACGGTTAGCTGTGTCGTACCAGGTACCCTTTGACATGTACCAGTGTGACTTGCTACCGGCAGGAATTGCAGTTACAGCCTGGAAGGTACCGATGAACTTGTTGTTAGCGGCATCCTTAACCTCGCTGTTCTTAGCTGTGGGCCATGCCTCGATGTCAACATCCTCGAATACAACCTGATTGAAGTTGTCCTTAACCAGATCCTCATCCTCGGTCGTCTTAACGATGAACGGAGTGTAAGCAGGAATAACACCTGAAGTTATTGCCCGGAAGTGGATGCTTCCGTCAGCAGCAGTCTCGTTCAGTACGTCAACAGCTGCATAGCCGAATGCGTCGCTTACCTGCTTAACGGTTGTCTCGAATGGCAGAGCCACTACATTCCAGTTTCCTGCGTTGATCTTGCGGTCTGTGAAGGTAACAGCCTCAACGTGCTTAGCCTCAGTTGTCCAGTCTTCGTTGTCAGCGATAACCATTGCCTCAACTGGGGGAGCAGGAGTGATAACAATCTCAGCTGTGCCGGAGAAGTTGATCTTGTAGTTCTCGGGATAACCTTTCTTGAACTCGTACTTAGCCTGCTTAAAGGTATATGTACCGACATCCTTGTAATCTTCGGGAAGTTTCAGCACAAACGGCTGGTCATATTTGTCCTCTCCGTACAGTTCGCCTACGTACAGGGTGAACAGTTTCTCTACCTGCTCGGGAGTGAATGTCTCACCGTCCCATACCTTCTCCAGGTTGCTTAGCATGTAGGCTATGTTAGCCTTGCGGATCTCAACCTCAAATTTACCGCCGTCGGCAGGCAGGTGGTTCTTGTCTGCAACATACTCGTACCTGACGGTGTACTTGCCGGCATCCTTTATTTCAGGCAGAACGTCCACTTCGCCGAACTCACCGTCATTAACGGCATATCTTACACCCTCTGCATCGGTTGAACCGGCCTCTGCGAGCGGCTGCCTGGTTCCGTTGTATGTCAGGTTGACAGGTTTGGGAGCCACCACCTCCTGTGCCTTCGGCTTGACAACGTAATTAACGGTGAATGTGCCCTCGTAGTTCCTCTGACCCCTGAAGATATGGGGATAGACGCCTGCGTCGATGATCATATCATCTCTTTCGCATGTATAGTCATCCAGAATATCGGCCTCGAACTTGGCAATATCGAACTTCAGGTACTGATATTTGCCGTTGAACGTGGTCTCGAAACCGTCGGGGAATACGAACATATCCTCTGTGAGTTGCTTCTTGCCGATAGATACCTCTACGGGCTCGGTGCATACGAAGTCGGTGTGGTTCTTGTCACCC
>JAFXZY010000093.1 GCA_017541025.1 Bacteroidaceae bacterium
ATTTCCAGATATGGTTGGTTCGTGTCTGGAAGGGGATTCTTTGACAGTAATCCTGTAAAAAATAACAAAATTAGAGATAAAACGATTAAACAATATTAAAATAACAGCCAATTATTTGGTTTGCAACATAGAAGTTACGAAAAAACGAGAGCAGAACAAAAGATTTTAATCTTTTTTATGCCGAGACGGAGTAACTTCGATATTATAGATGTCAAAGTTACAAAAAAACGAGAGAAGAGCAAAAGAAAAGTTTATTTTTCTTTCCTATTCCGAGTACCAGTAACTTCGACGGTAACAAATCGCCTCGGGAGTCTGCACGTGCGATGCCCGGGAGTCTGCAAGTGTAGGCTCGGGGAGGTTGCAAACATAGGCTCGCTTGCCTGACAACCCCCTGCACATTGCCTTCACAAGATGCGCCAACTGAGACTTACCAATATCATAAAAAACCGATCAAACATCCCATTTTGCCACAAAATTCATAGTATTTGTTGTCAGAATATAAAAATTCCGCATCACTCAGGTGAGTTGAAAATGCAGGAAAATCATCGGAACAAAGGGGACACACATGTCTTTTGATACCTTAGAGAGGATAAATTTGCAGCATTTTGTGACTCTTGAAGGCTTTGGCATCGCCGGAGAGACGCGGTTAAAATATTGTAAGTCATTGCTTTTTAGAGAATTAAATTGTTTATCAATACACGTTCAGTCTCAGTCTCAGAGTCTCAGTTGTTTTTTAAGATACCCCCTTTCTTTCTTATTATACATATATTATATTATATATATTATTATATATCAATAAGTTATAAGACTCAGAAGAGGCTGTTTTCCAGTTGGTGGGTACCTTTTTTTTGAACTGAGACTGAGATTTTGAGACTGTTGTTAGCCACATCAACTCTCAATTCTCAATCCCCCTTGCGTCTTTGCTGAACCAGATAAGTATCGAACCAGAGGATGATGGATTCTCCCTTGTTGCCCGTCTCCAATGTCATACGGTCGTAACGCGAATCGATAAAATCCTGCTGTGAAAGGACAAAACGCATACCGTCACGGAAAATGGCGTATTCGTCGGATATGAATATTACCTTTATGGCTTTATCCTGACTGTAACCCGTTCCGCTTGACATAATAGCAGTCATAATCTTAGCTACCTTCTGACTGTATTTCTGAGCATCGGGATGTTTCAGCATACCAGCCGCCAGAGCAGCCCTCAGGAGAAGAGATAGCGATACGGGGGCCTTCTGCAATTCTTTCTGGCATACATCAAAGGCTTCCTGCAGTTTGCCTTCCTTAATGAGTTGTGTCGGTGCAACTATCAGATCTACATGGTCGGGGTCGTAATCCTTGGTAAAGGCAAAACCATAATAAAGCATGGCTGCTTCTTCGTTCGAAAGAGACAAAGGGTCTTCCTGGAACTTTTCCATCAGCTCTTTATATCCTTGGGCATTCTGCTTTACGAAAGTCTCAACTTCCTGAAAGTCTATCTGCAGTTTGCCGTTCGATGCAAAGAATTCGAGCATAGCCATTCCGGATGGGGGGTTCTTTATTTCTGTGACCACCTCTGGGGTCTGACTTTCGGGTTCCACCAGGATGTTCTTTTCCCAACGGCCCTTAGAAATATTTCCGTGGGCATCGGTATAGGTTCCCTGACCTGTTCGCCAGCCGTCGTTCCATTCGCCTTCGTAGCGTTCGCCAGCCCATTGGGTGGAGTCGCCCCATACGATTGTGCCATAGCCCTGGCGCTTGCCGTTTACAAAGTCTCCCTCATAGACGGTTCCGTCGGAAAAGTAATATTTTCCTTTCCCCTCGATAAGCGTTTGTCCGTTCTTGTAGAGTGATACTTCTCCCTCGTAATACACCTTTCCGTCCTTACGTAAGGTCCTTTGAACGTTTTTCTTGGCTATGGAGGATGCAGCCTTGGCCCTCTCATCGTCTATGGGATTAACGGTTCTGTTGGCAGCCAGCAGTTTTTCGTCGTAGGTGTTACGGTTCAGGGAACTGACCTGTGCCTCGCTCATAGGGAAGAACTTGCGGTCTTTGTAATAGTGGCCTTTCAGGGTTAGTGTGCCATCGGATTCCAACCGCATCTTGTATTTAAAGCTGTTGGGGTGAAAAGTCTTTGTGTAGCGCCACGTCTGATATTTACCGCTCTTCCATGGTGCTTCTGGCTCCTTGTATTTAATCTCTACAGGCTGGGCATACACCATTTTAGCCTGAGGGAAGAACTCTAAGTTGTACTCGTTCTCGCTCACCTTGTCTTGGGGGAGGATGGGGTGCTCCAGCACATAAAAACCGGGCAGGAATCTTACGCGTGTTTTCTTGTCCTCATCAGTGGTACAATATATGCGTACCTTGTACAGGCTGTTATCCTGCTTGTATTCCAAAGCCAGAATAACGTCCTCTGGGTGGGGCGTACCTTCTTTCTTCTCCCAATGGTAGAAATACCGTGTAGTATATGTTTCTTTGGCTATTACCGTAACGGGGAGCATCAGCAGCAACGCAATCTGAAGGAAATGAATAAAACGGCGCATAATTACTTCTCTGCTTAAAAATTACTTGGCAAATTTACAAAATTTCCGAATATTAGAGCCTGTCATTGTTATTATTTAAAGAATTTGTTGTAGATTTGTACTCGGAAATACACAAACAGGTATAAAAAATATGAAAATGAAGATTTTTACATGCATCCTTCTTGCACTGCTGAGTAGTGTTACCGCATTTGCAGAAGACACTATTCGCTTTCATGGTCGTGCCGACCTTATCGACAAACAGGAAATACCCACAGATACCGCCTTCAGGACTGGAGTGCTGGACAACGGACTGACGTATTACGTGGCTGAGAGCAAAAACCCAGAGAAGCGTGCTTACTTCCGTCTGTTGGTAAAAGGCGGTTCGCTGGTAGAAGAGGAAAACGAACGCGGTATTGCCCACTATGTGGAGCACATGATGTTCAAGGGCACCAAGCATTTCCCAGGCATAGATGGTGTGTATGGCTTCCTGCGCAGGAACGGTATGCCAGTGGGGTACGATAGCAATGCATTTACAAATCATGACATTACATATTATGTGTTTGACGCTGTGCCTACGGACAAACCGGAGTTGCTGGATTCCTGTCTGCTCTTCTTTCAGGATATTGCCAACCAAGATGCTGCCATCAGCGACGAGGCTGTAAAAGGCGAACACAATGTAATTGCCGAGGAATGGCGAATGAGAAATCCCAAAAACTACCTAATCAGCCTACTAAAAGACATCTATAACCATCCCCAATACAACAACCGGATGCCCCTTGGCGATATGGATATCATACAGAACTGTACACCAGAACTGGTCCGCAACTTCTACAAACGCTGGTACCAACCTCAGAACATGGCCGTAGTGGTGGTGGGCGACTTTGATGCCGATCAGATGGAGGAGAAAATAAACCGTCTGTTCGGTAATATCAAAAAAGGAGAGTCTGTGGTTCCTCCCTTACCCACCTTCCAAAACACAGAAGGGCCTCTGTTCCGTTCCTATAAAGAGGATAATTTTTCACTTGAAGCCATAACAGTGGATATCAGAATACCCCAACAGGTTTATCAAGATAAGATGACGGTAGGTGACGTTAAGGCTGAATGGATAACAGAAAAACTGACCGAAATCCTAAAGAAAAGAGTTAAGAAACTTATGGAAAATTCAGATTTGGTGGGTACCACAAACGTTCTTAATTCGCGCTTAACATCTACTTCTGCCGTTAGTACTCTTGAAGTGGTTCTCCGTGTCAACCCAGGGAGCGGGAAGGTTGCCTATGAAATGCTTTTCAAAGAGATAGAGTCTATCCGCAGGAATGGTTTCACGAAGGATGATTTCGAAAACTTGGACCGCGTGAATGATATCTATAACGCAGACACAACAGCTATTGATTTTTCATGTAAAATGAGTACAAGTACTTTCATCAAGCATCGTACGAGTACAGATAAGCTTAATCTGTTTGTTTCCCGTTTCATGGAAAACAAGGATGTTATTGCAGAACAGTCAGAGGGCTTGGCAAAAGATCACATCCGGTTCTCTATCCCAAGAGAAGAGCTCCAGAAAGCATTTTGCCAACTGACTGAGGGGCAGAACATGATTGTCTCTGGTATTTTCCCCAGCAAAACGGAAGGCCTCTCGGTGGAAGAATTGCAGGAGATATATAATAAGGTAAGAAGTATGCCAGACGAGGAACTGGTACAGAAGGAAAAGGAAGAAGAGACGTTTGAAAAACTCGACATAGATTCCGTAAACATAGCCCCCACCCCAGGAACGGTAAAGAAACTGAAAGCACGCAGACACGGTATCCGCGAGGCAGTTCTCTCAAACGGTGTAAAAGTGGTATTCTGGAAACACAAGACTTCGAACAAAAATATCAACATGAAGTGGTTGCGTCCCGGAGGCTACTCCCTCCTTGATAATGAGGACCGTTTTTATGGAAATATGATTGATTTCTGCAAGCGAGAATATAACTTTAAAAATGGTTACAATGTGGGCGGACTGATTCAGGACTATGAGGATTACCTGAATTGTTGGATAGACAGCAGCGGTAATACCAACAATTTCTTCAAGCAATTATATGCCGAACTGACCCCCACAGGAGATATAAACACTGCAAAGTTTAAGGAAAGGCTCAAGCAGTTGCAAATGATGGCCCAGAGTAACACAAATCCTGTAAATCAGGCAGCAGCAAGAATAAACACCTTATTCAGTGCTCACCCTGAGCGTAAGCTTCCCATAACCCCGGAATTGGCTGCTACATATAACGTATCACGCTTTAAGGAGGTAATAAAGGAGTACTATTCTAACTGCAACGGTGCCGTATTGGGCATTCAGGGAGATTTCGAAATAGACAGCATTATGCCCTATGTGCTTAAGTATGTGGCATCGCTGCCCTCAAAGCCTGAACCGGTAAGGTGCAAAGAGTGGCCCTCGGACCACTTCCGTACAACCGATACCACCATCGTAGAAAAGATACAGCATAACAGTCCCCTTTGTCAAACAGGTTTGTGCTACACCTGGGAAAAAGGCTATGAATACTCAGCCAAGACACATGCCCTTAACGACGCGCTATGGGGTGTGATGAATTCTTTACTGTTTGAGAATCTCAGAGTCAGACACAGTGATGTTTATGCCCCATCGTGCGGAGTAATTAGCATCATACATCCGTTTTACCAGATGTTGTGCCGCATTTCCTATTCCTGTAACCCCAAAGACCGCGAACGTGTTGCCAAGGATGTAGATCAACTGATGCACGAAATGGCTGAAGGGGACCTTATCACGAAAGAACTGATAGATGGTTACATTAAGCAGCGGGAGAAAGGTGTAAAACCATTAGACGACTTTGACAAGTTAAGCCTCCTTGTCCAACGTAAGGTTTATGGCATTGCTGTTGATAAGAACGACTTGTCGTACCTGCGTAAGGTTACGCCGAAATCTTTGAAGGCACACCTAAAACGTATGCTCAAGAATGGTAATTTGCATATTGGCTATCTGACGACGGAAAGCAATGAGGAGGGGCAATAGGGATCTGCCCGCTTGGGGTTGAATTCATCGACCCCGGCCCTTCCACGGGAAGCTTAACATCAAAAAAAGAGAAGCAAAACTTTCTGAAAGTAAACTCTCACCAGTTTTGCTTCTCTCTTTTTGCTGTAGCCCGCTTGGGGTTCGAACCCAAGACCCCAACATTAAAAGTGTTGTGCTCTACCAACTGAGCTAGCGGACCAACCTAAATACCAATGCATTTCTGCAATTGCGGGTGCAAAGGTATATATTTTAATTCATAATTCAAAATTCAAAATTCAAAATTATTCATTTTCCTCACTTTTTTGTGCGTCCTCCTCTGTTTTTTGCTCTGTTTCAGCTTCTGCGACGACTTCTTTGAGTATAAATCTGCGGTAATAGGACAGCAACAGCGTGGTGAGCGGAAGGGCTATAATTAAGCCGATAATACCCATCAAGCTACCCCAAATGGAAAGGCTGAGCAGAATAATGGCGGGGTTCAGTCCCATAACATGCCCCATGATCCGAGGCGTAAGGTACATATCCTGTATGAGTTGCACCACAGCAAAGACGGCCAAAGCACAAAGCATTATGAACCAGAAGCTCTCACCCGTCTCGGTTGCCTTAAGGATAGCCAGTAAGATTGTGGGGATAAAGCCGAAGAGCTGCATATAAGGCACCAAATTGAGCAAACCTATAAACAAGCCCAGGCCAATAGCCAGAGGGAAATCTATGATAAGGAAGCCGATACTGAACAGGATGCCTACGATAAGTGCTATCAGGGACTGACCGCGGAAATAAGCATTCATGCCGTTCTTGACATCCTGTACCACCATAGAAGCAAAGTCTCGCTTGCCGGCAGGAATAAGATTCACCCAACCCTGACATATCTTTTCGTAATCTACCAATATAAAGAACATATAGAGTAGCACGACAAACACGCCAAGCACACTCAAGGCCACATTTACCGTGCTGGAAACCACATTCCAGGTTTGAAGCATAACGGTCTGCATGGCATCGATAAACGAACTTTGCTGAACCAGATTGACAAGGGTGTTCTTATTGCTGAGATAATCAACAACATTCTGTATGTATTTCGACATGTTGGTCTGAGTCATCACATCATGGAAATACAGCGTAGTCAATTCGGCAATGTGTATGGTCTCTTTTATAATCGGGGGAACAATCAGGGCAATAAAGCCTGCCAACAAAGCAAACACAAACAACAGGGCTACTACGATGCTGAGAATACGGTTGCGCAAACGTAACCTGTGCTGGATAAATCGCACAAGAGGATATAGCAGATAGGCAAGAAGCCATGCTATAAAGAAAGGTAACAATACGCTGGAAAGGGTGTTGAGCAACCATACGGCTCCTACAGAAAGACAGAGGACTGTAATACTGCGGATAAAGCTGTCGAAAGTTATCTTTTGTTCAAACATATTTTTTAGTTGACAAGTTGACAAGTTGACAAGTTGACGTGTAGAGTTAGGCTCTTTAATCGCTAATCGATTTCATAGACGCAAAAATATATATTCTATTTGAATTAGCCCCATGGGGGGTTTAAAAAAATTGAAATAATCTAAATATTTTGACTTGTTTATCCGCAAAATCGTTTTTTATGTTTATTTTTGCCCCCAAATTGGCATTTCGGAAATGGGGACATTGTACTTGGTACCTACACCGGTAGGAAATTTGGAAGATATCACATTCAGAGCCTTGAAGGTGCTGAAGGAGGCCGACCTGATTCTGGCAGAGGACACTCGGACCAGCGGCATACTGCTGAAGCACTTCGAGATTAAGAATGCTATGCTTTCGTACCATAAGTTCAATGAGCACCAGACCGTTGACCGTGTGGTGGAACGACTGAAGGGCGGCGAGACGGTGGCTGTGGTAAGTGATGCCGGTACACCAGGTATCAGCGATCCTGGCTTTCTGGTGGCCCGCGAAGCTATAAAAGCAGGCATAGAGGTGATTACTCTGCCTGGCGCAACAGCTTTTGTGCCTGCCTTGGTAAGCAGCGGACTGCCTTGCGACAAGTTCTGCTTCGAGGGTTTTCTGCCCCAAAAGAAGGGACGCCAGACCCGGCTCAACGCGCTTGCCGAGGAATCCCGAACGATGATTTTCTATGAATCTCCTCATCGCATTGTAAAGACTTTGGAGCAGTTCAAGGAAGTCTTCGGATTCGACAGACCCGTTAGCGTATGCCGTGAGATTAGTAAAATCCATGAGGAGAGCGTTCGCGGCACCGTGGAAGAGGTCTTGGAACACTTTAAAAAGAATGAACCCAGAGGTGAATTCGTAATCGTTTTGGGCGGAGCCTTATAAGAGAGTTTAGAGTTGAGAGTTTAGAGAGGATATTGAGAATTCAAAATAATATTGATATGAAAAAACTTGGATTTATTTCAGTAGTAACTTTGCTGTTGGTTTCTTGCGGCCAGAGTCAGCAAGTTAGTGAGGCTGCCATTGAGCAGGAACGTGATTCGCTACAGCGGATTATAAACGAAAAGGATATAGAGTTGAATGATATCATGAGTACTTTCGATGAAGTACAGGAAGGTATCAGACGTATAAATGAAGCCGAGGGACGGGTAACCGTTGCTGACGGCAATCCCGAAAGTGCCAGCAACAAGGAGGTAATCCGGGAGAATATGCAGTTTATTCGTGATGCTATGCAGCAGAACCGCGATATGATTGCCCAGCTGAAAGAAAAACTGCGCAAAAGTTCCTTCAATGCAGAAAAGCTGAAGAAGACAGTTGAGAACCTGCAGGCTCAGATAGATACACAAACAGCCCGTATTCAGGAGTTGGAGGCAAAACTTGCCGAGAAGGATGTTCAACTGGCCGAACAGGGTGAACAGATTAATACCCTGAACGAGAGTGTGAACACGCTGACTGAGGAAAACAAACAGAAGGCGGCTACTGTTGCCACACAGGAGAAGCAACTGAATGCTGCATGGTTTGTCTTCGGTACTAAAGCAGAGCTGAAGGAGGAGAAGATACTGCAGAATGGCGATGTGCTGCGTGACGGGAACTTCAACAAGGATTACTTTACCCAAATTGATATCCGTTACGATAAGGTTATTAGGTTCTACAGTAAGAGTGCCACCATGCTTACCAATCATCCCTCTGGCAGTTACCAGATGGTAAAGGATAGCAAGGGACTGTATGAGTTGCATATCTCCGACCCTGTTAAGTTCTGGAGCACAGGAAAGTATCTGGTGGTACAGGTGAAGTAAAGAATGGTTAGCGTGGAGCGGTTAGCGGTTAGCGGAACGACCAAAACAGTAAACCGTAAACGGTAAACAGTAAACTGGCTTAATATTGAAGACAAGTAGAAGTAAACATTATAATTCCAGCAGGTCGTCTTTGCCCTTTGAAGACGGTATGTCAGACGTGAAGTTCCACAATGTGGTGGAAACACGTCCCGAGAAAGCCATTCTGGTGGGCCTGATTACGCCCGACCAGAACGAGCGGAAGACAAAGGAGTATCTGGACGAGCTGGAGTTCCTTGCCGAAACTGCAGGGGCCGAAACCGTAAAGCGTTTTACACAGCGCATGAACGGCCCCAGTAGTGTAACCTACTTAGGTATAGGTAAACTGCAAGAGATAAGGGCCTATATCGAGGCTGAGGAGGACGCGGAGCGTGAGGTGGATCTGGTCATCTTTGATGATGAACTCTCTGCTAAGCAGTTGCGCAACATCGAAAATGAACTGAAAGTAAAGGTGCTGGACCGTACGAGTCTGATTCTAGACATCTTTGCCATGCGTGCCCAAACCGCCAATGCCAAGACGCAGGTGGAATTGGCTCAGTATCGCTATATGCTGCCCCGTCTGCAACGCTTGTGGACGCACCTTGAACGTCAGGGCGGTGGTTCAGGAAGCGGAGGCGGAAAAGGTTCGGTAGGTCTGCGCGGACCGGGTGAAACGCAGTTGGAGATGGACCGCCGTATCATTCTGAATCGCATGAGCCTGCTCAAGCAACGTCTGGCCGACATCGACCGTCAAAAGACAACCCAGCGTGGTAACAGAGGACGTATGATACGCGTGGCTTTAGTGGGTTATACCAACGTGGGAAAGAGCACCCTGATGAACCTGCTCTCCAAGAGTGAGGTGTTCGCCGAGAACAAGCTTTTTGCCACCCTTGATACAACTGTGCGTAAGGTGATTGTCGATAACCTGCCTTTCCTGCTATCTGATACCGTCGGTTTTATTCGCAAACTGCCTACCGACCTGGTTGATTCCTTCAAGAGTACACTGGACGAGGTGCGCGAGGCGGACTTCCTACTGCATGTGGTGGACATTAGTCATCCTGACTTTGAGGACCAGATTAATGTGGTAGAGAAGACACTTTCGGATCTGGGTTGTGCTGACAAGCCCTCGATGGTTATCTTCAACAAGATAGATGCCTATACATGGGAGGAGAAGGATGCTGACGATTTGACTCCAGCTACCGCCAAGAACGTCTCGTTAGATGAACTGACACATACCTGGATGTCGCGCTTGAACGGTGACTGCCTTTTCATCTCTGCCCAGGAGAAAACCAACCTGGACACCATGAAGCAGGTATTATATAATAAGGTTAGGGAACTGCATGTGCAGAAATACCCGTACAACGATTTTCTTTTCCAGCACTACGACAGCCCCCTCCCCACTTCCCCCGAGGAGGAGGAAATTCAAAACTCAAAATAATAAGATTCAAAATATACAATAATATAAACTGCCCAAGACCCTGCGAAGCAGTTCCCTCGCCTTTAAGGGAGAGGGTTAGGGAGAGGGTCTCCTATATGGCTGATTTCAAGTATGCCCCAATGTTCCAGATGGGCGAGGACAAAACAGAATACCGCCTCCTGACAAAGGAGGGAGTAAGCGTAGGTGAATTCGAGGGTCACAAGATCTTGAAGGTTAGCAAGGAAGCCTTGACCCTGTTGGCTCAGCAGTGCTTCCACGATGTGGAGTTCATGTTGCGCCGCGAGCACAACCTGCAGGTCGCCAAGGTGCTTTCCGACCCTGAGGCAAGCGAGAACGACAAGTATGTGGCTCTGCAGTTCCTGCGTAATGCTGATGTGGCAGCCAAGGGTGTGCTGCCCTTCTGCCAGGATACAGGTACCGCCATCATTCATGGCGAGAAGGGACAGCAGGTGTGGACAGGATTCGAGGACGAGGAAGCTCTCTCGCGCGGTGTCTTCAACACCTTCACACAGGACAACCTGCGTTACTCCCAGAATGCGCCCCTGAATATGTACGACGAGGTGAACACTAAGTGCAACCTTCCTGCCCAGATTGACATCGAGGCTGTAGAAGGTGCTGAGTACCGTTTCGTCTGCGTTGCCAAGGGTGGCGGCTCTGCCAACAAGACCTATTTCTACCCCATGACCAAGGCACTCATCCAGAACGAGAAGACCTTGCTGCCTTGGTTAGTAGAAGAGATGAAGCACCTAGGTACGGCTGCCTGCCCTCCTTATCACATCTGCTTCGTAATCGGCGGTACCAGTGCCGAGAAGAACCTGCTGACTGTTAAGTTAGGCTCTATCAAGTACTACGACAGTCTGCCTACTACAGGCGATGAGACGGGTCGTGCCTTTCGCGATATCGACCTGGAAGAGAAACTGCTGAAGGAGGCACAGAAGATTGGTCTGGGTGCTCAGTTCGGAGGTAAGTACCTGGCTCATGACATCCGTGTGATTCGTCTGCCACGTCACGGCGCTTCCCTGCCCGTAGGTATGGGTGTAAGCTGTTCTGCTGACCGTAACATCAAGGCTAAGATCAATGAGGACGGTATCTGGATCGAAAAGATGGATAGCAACCCCACAGAGCTGATTCCCGAAGAACTGCGTAACCCGGGTGAAGGTCCCAAAGGTATCGAGATAGACCTGAACAAGGGAATCGATGCCGTTCGTGCCGAGCTGACCAAGTATCCCGTCAGCACCCGTGTCAATCTGAAGGGTACCATCATCGTAGCCCGTGATATTGCCCATGCCAAGCTGAAGGCCCGTCTGGATGCCGGCGAGGGTATGCCTCAGTACTTCAAGGATTATCCTGTGCTGTATGCCGGTCCTGCCAAGACCCCCGAAGGTTATCCCTGCGGCTCTATGGGCCCCACAACAGCCAATCGTATGGATCCCTACGTAGATGAGTTCCAGGCCAACGGTGCATCTCTGGTAATGATTGCCAAGGGTAACCGCACCCAGCAGGTAACTGATGCCTGCAAGAAGCATGGCGGTTTCTACTTGGGAACCATTGGCGGAGTGGCAGCTGTGCTGAGCCAAAGCAGCATCAAGAGTATCGAGTGTGTAGAGTATCCCGAGTTGGGTATGGAAGCCATCTGGAAAATTGATGTAGAAGATTTCCCAGCCTTCATCCTGGTAGATGACAAGGGCAACGACTTCTTCCAGCAGCTCAAACCCTGGTGCTCCAGTTGTAAGTAATGGTTTAAGGTTAATGGTTAAGGACCTTATACAATTGGTGAAGTATTAGGTCATAAAGAAGAGGCAGGGTGTTTAGTCCTGCCTCTCTTCGGTTTTAAAAACCATTAGCAATAATCTTTTTACCTTTCACTATATATATTCCTTTCCGTTTTAATTGAGAATTGAGAATTGAAAACTGAAAATTAACCTTACGGCCCGAAAGGTCGTAGGCGACATCCTCGCTTTTCTCTTTTCTCTTCTCATTTTTAATCGTATAAATTCCCACACCACCGTATGGGTTGCCATTTTCGTCCAACAAGCGTATCTCTACCGTTTCCGACAGATTAATGGCCTCAGCATACCGACGTGCACTGAAGGGAACGTATGGTCCTGTATAGGAGAGGTAACAACGCAGCGGCAGAACGTAATCCCCATCGGCAAAACGGGTAAATTCACGCTGAATGTTATCGTTGGGGTTAAGAGCGGAGAAGCCGAATAAGATAATCGGGAAAAGGAGAAATAATCTGGTTTTCATTTTGATTGTATTTTGGAAACAATTTCGGGGAATTTATGTCGAACGTACTGGAAGAACATCTTATAGCCTGGGCACAGGTAGTTGCGGCGCTCGACCTGAGGGACAGGACCTGAGGGTGTAACGGCGGCAGTGAGACGTTCCAGAAGACGGTCCTTGGGACAACCGCCAAAGCAGAGGTCGGCGACATCGCAGTGCAGGCACTGGCTGGGCAGGCTCTCTAACTTGAATTCGCCAAAGCGGCGGTTGGTCTGCATCATCTCATGCAACGGGGCATCCAGGATATTGCCAACGCGGTACTCTGGGAACACGTAACGGTCGCAACGATACAGGTCTCCGTTCTTCTCTATGACGCCGCAGTGTCCGCAGACTGCCTCGTGTACGCAAAGACCGGCAGGGCGGCGTGTCAGGTTGCCTATGGCAGCCTCTATGACCTGAACAAACTTACGGCCCACATCTTTCTTCATCCACTGGTCTAAGATGGTGCAGAGGAACTTGCCATAAGCCTCGGCAGGAACACTGAAGGGGGCCAGTTGGCCTGACCGCTCTGTAGTATAGAGGCCTGGAGGCAGGCCCACATTGCCTGTCTGATTTTCCGAGAGGCTCTCCACCACGGGAAGGAACTGCATAAAGTTGCTGAACTGGCGTAGGAAATCATATACCTGGGCAGCATGGGCAACATTGGCCGCATTGACGGTGGTAAGGGTGTTAAACTCCACCCCGTGCTTCTGAAGCAACTCCATGCCGTGCATGGTCTTCCAGAAGGTGCCCTCACCATGTGCGTCTTTCCTATATATATTATGTAAAGGTTCGGGGCCGTCAATGCTTAGTCCGATGCGGAAATTGTGGTCGCGAAAGAAGCGGCACCAGTCGTCGGTGAGCAATGTGCCGTTGGTCTGCAGGGTATTTAGAATACGGCGGTTGGCACCGTATTTCTGCTGCAGATCCATAGCCCGTTCGAAGAAGGGGATGCCACACAAGGTCGGCTCACCGCCGTGCCAGGCGAATTCTATCTCGGCCTGTCGGCCATGAATAGCCACAACCTGTTGGATATAACGCTCCAGCACCTCGTCGGACATAAGAGGCCCTTCCCCTCCAGAAGAGGGAGAGGAAAGGGTCTTTTCTTTACCTAAGTAGTAACAATACTCGCACCTGAGGTTGCAAGCTGCGCCAATGGGTTTTACCTCAATGGCATAGTGGCGAAAATCGTCGATACCAGGCATGTGTGATGATTCGATAGTATTATTTGAAAATATCTTTATTGTTTTTGTCGAAATAGCTGACACCGCCTTTGTAGCCACGGCTGGTCTCACTGCCATCATCGACACCTATTTCATGCTGGATAAGGGTATTCAGCTTCTGGTTCATTGTATTTACCAGTTCCTTGTTGACATTGTTTTTCGGCCACGCCAGGTTCTGCATCTCATCGGTGCCGCACTGCAACAGTTCCACATCGTTATCGGCCCATAATGCCTCGTAGTCGGCAGGTGTATTGAATTTCTGCGGAGAGAAGTAACGAGCGAACTTGTAGTCCTTGGTAACGATACCACGCACGAATCCACGTTTGTTCATGTCGACACCGTAACGGGGCACGAGCACGAAGTCACCGTCCAACATCGAGAGCATCTCGAAGCAGAACAGTGCACCCTCACCGTTGCGTACATCCACGCTGTGATCCTTCACTGCGGGAATCAGCGAGTATCCGTGCAGGGCACTGGTAATCTGGCTGAACTGAGCGGCGTTGCCGGCTGTGGCGATATCAACGAAAGTAGGAGCCAGGTCGAGGTGCGAAGTGATGTTGTTCACGTGGCCACCGCCCTGAATCTCGGGATGGTAGATAACCAAGGGTACATGGATGTTGTTCTCGTACATGTTACCGCCTTTGCCCTTCAGGCCGTGCTCGCCCTGCATCTCGCCGTGGTCGCTGGTATAGATGACAATGGAGTTCTTTAGCAGGCCTTGCTCCTCTAAGTAGTTCAACAGTACCAGCATGTGGTTATCCTCGTCTTGGATGGTGTTGAAGTAGTAGTCGCGGAAGCTTTTCCATCCTTCCTCCGTAGTGGGAGAAGGACCTACCCATGCTTGCCACTGACGGTTGTAGTCGTCGTGGGCGGCAGGGCGACCTGGTTTAACAATCGGTTCGTTCCAAGAGGCTGGAACGGGAGTATCGTAGGTTTTCCGGTACAGAGGTGTGTCAGGCGGCGTTACAGCCTGTCCTGCGATGTAGGTGCCCTCTTGTTCGCCATAATACATAATGTCGTGCGGGTTCAGGAAATTCACTGCTAAGAAGAAACTTTGTCCGGCATCGTTCAGTGCCTTACCCTTGGTCTTTAGCCACTCGATAGTATTGTCGCAGATGGTACCGTCCTCTTTAAGGCCCTCAAATACAGAGCCGTACATATCTCCCTCTGTCCAGTCGCTGAAACCATATTCTTCCAAAGACTCGGTATCCTTAGATACATGCCACTTGCCCTTGAAGGCTGTATAGTAACCAGCCTGGCGTAGCATATCGCCAACGGTTGGCAAATCGCGGGGCATGTCGTTCACATAGGCGTAGTTAGTATTGTCAAGCATACAGGTCTCAGTAATATGACGACCGGTATAGATAACAGAACGGCTACTGGTAGAGACATTGGCGCAGGCATAGTGTTTCTCGAAGGAAGTACCTATCTGGCGCAGACGCTCGCGTGCGGCATAGTTGCTACCAACGGGGTACTGCGGCATGTAGGCCTCCTGGTCGCAGGTTATAAAGATAATGTTGTACTTTCCATCGGCATTGTGCTCGGGCTTAATAGCGTTGTCCACGTTGTCGGAGCAGGCTGTCAGCAGTGCGCCTGCGGGCAGCAGAGAAAGGGCTGCCTTTGTCAGTTGTTTGGAATTGAGGTTCATCTTTTTCATTTTAATTGTTCTTATTATGTTTCCAGATAAAATGTATAATGTAGACCATCAGTCCGAAGTAGATTGCTATCAGGGGAATGGTGAACCAGAGCGGTTGCGAAAGGAAGTCTTGAAAGCTACTGTTCATGTTATGTTGTCAAAGGTCAAATGGTTATCGTTATCGTTAACGATGATGTTCTTGTTCGCAAAATAATAAAAAAGATGTGGAAGTTTGGTGTGAAAAAACTGCACTTGGTGTAAAAAAACAAACATCAGGTGTGAAAAAACAATTGTTTTTTCACACCTGAAATGAATTTTTATTCTTTACCTCTTCCGTTGGGAAGCGTATTTGTTCATTTTTCTTCTGAAACGGTTTGTCTTTTCTTCTTCCAGGGAAAAAGAAAAGAAGCAAAAGAAGAAGCCAAAAAATGTCCGGAATTCGAGGACCGGCTGTGGCGGATGCTGAACACTTCACGAAACTCGTTTCGCTCAGACATCGTTCTGTTTATCGTTCAGCATCCCCCGCATTCTCTAAAGCCCCTCGTGCAGAATGATTTCTGCCCCCACCCCCGCCCCTTCCAGGGGAGGGGAGCCAATAGCCAACAGGCTCTTGAACCTCTTGAACCCTTTACAGTTCCTTCCTCAGCTTCTTCGGAAGGGCGTGGCGGTTAAGGAAGATGTAGGTAGTGTTCAGCGCCATGTAGTCGCGCGACATGTACCAGATGCCGGCATAGTTTCCCATCAGTCCCCAAGTGTTTTTGACCATGTAGAAGGGACGCCCCGCCTGGTCGGTAGCCTTGCCGTAGATGAGCATCACATGGTCGTAGGTGAAACGCCAGTCATCCCATTGTTCCTGACGGAGCTGCTGCGTGGGCTGCACGCCGTTGGGCAACTCTGCCAAGCCTGTGCGGGTGAAGTCACCTGATACGTCGCCGCCCCATGCCACGGTGTAGCCCGCATCGATGGCTGCGTCGATGACCTGCATCAGTTCCTCGATGGGGATGTTATAACTGGGCTTGAGGCGCCACTTGTAGGGAGCCTCAATGACGAACCACTTACGGAAAGGGTGGTGCGTGTAGCTGGTGAGGCTTACGTAGTCGGCGGGGTTCAGTCCTAAGCTTTGGGCAAATGTCTGCGGGGTGTAAGTCTTGCCCTCGTAGGTGAAGGACTGGGGGCAGCGGCCCAGGTTGCGGTCGAGGACCTCCTGCACACTTTCCTGCCAGAAGGCTCGGGGTGTGGCACCGTGGGTAGTAGCGGCTACCTGGGCTTTGGCGAGGTCGGCGGCCACAGAGTCGTCGGGGACGATAGTGCGGCGGACGTTGGTTTCGAACTCAGGGAAGAACTTGGTGAAGTTGGCCAGCGAGTCGCCCACTAAAGAGCCGGGTGCTGGCATGGCGTCCTCGGGACAGATACCGTAGCGGCAGATGACGTCAAGCACGTCATCGCATGAGCCGCCTTGGGAGATTTGGCTGAAGCCGTGCATGCGAACGAAGTGCGTGGCGTTCTCCATGTAGTCCTTATTTACCACGAACATCTCACAGAGGTCGTACGTGCGGCCCGTCTTCCTTAGTATCTCGCTCTCAATGTATCCCAGCGTTCCGTAGGCCCAGCATGTGCCGCTGCGCCATTGGTTCTTGATGCTGGTGATAGGCAGTTCCTTAACGGTGTTGAATGTTTTCTGTTCCTGCGAGACCTGCGCCTGTCGTTGCAGGCTCTCCTGTGCCGTCGCTGTCATAGCAGAAGTGCAGCTTAGGGCAACTGCCATTGTAGTAAAATAATTTTTCATAATCGGTATGTTATTGCTCATGATAATTTTGTTTTCTGGTTACAAAATACGGAAATTATCATGAAAGAAGGTGTATAAAAACAAGCATTATGTGTGAAAATAAACCGTTTTTTCACATTTTACTTCCTACAGGAGCGTAGAAATGCGGATATTTTGTATCTTAGCGGCATGATTGCCATTGGAGAGATGCAAATAAGCGGTGTACTGACAATGTTGATGCTGTCGGTAATGCTAATGTTGTGCGTTCCTCATCGCTCGAAGCGAAGAAGCAGTTTTGCTCGTGCCAGATGGCTGATGGCGGCAGGCACAGGACTGATAAGCCTTCAGTTTCTGCTACAATACATCTTCGGGTTCCGCCAGATGGGTGTTACGCAGGCCGTGTTCTGCAACCTTCTGCTGTTTACACCCGCTTCGTTGCTCTGCAGCATGTCCATTCTGTATGTGCAGCGGCAGGGTATCGTCCGAAAGAGGGAATGGCTGTTGACGTGTGGTCTCTGCGTGGCATCGGTGCTGATACTTTTGGGCACCATCCTGCTGGACGGCATCCCCTTCCGGCAGGGATCATCGGCAATGCGGATAGCCGAATACGTGGTGGCGCTGCTCTACGTGGTGATGCAGACTTTCATCTTTATCATGCAATACAAGGCTTACATTCAAGTGAAGATGGCTGTGCACGAGTATTTTGACCGCGAACGTCACGACCTCTTTGGTTGGATGGGTTTGAGCATGAGAATTATGGCGCTGTTGGCATTCTTTGTGCCGCTGGTGATCTTTACGGAAGGTAAGGCTCTGGTGCTGTTCTCCATCGCCTATTTCTTCTGTATCGCCTACAGCACCATCAGCTTGTACACCTACGGCGTGAGCGAGAACATCATCCGTGTGGAGGAAGCAGAGGGAAGTACTCTCCCTACTCCCCTTTTGGGTGAGTGTCCCCAAGTAGAGAACGATAAAAAAAACTCACCCAAAGGAGAAGAATCAGTGGAGCCCTTTATCTCTGACTCGCTTAAACTATGGATCGCCAATGCTCACTACCGTCAGCATAACCTGACGTTGAGCGTGGTGGCAAAACAAATGAAAGTGACACGCAAACAGTTGCAGGAATGGCTCCGACTTTCGGAATACAAAAACCTGGCTGGTTTGGTAACACAACTACGTATAGATGAGGCCAAACGCGTGTTAAAGGAGCATCCCGAATGGTCGGTAGAGACAATAGCCGACTACTGCGGGTTCAGCAGCCGCGAGTACTTCCATCGTTCTTTCCGCGAATACACAGGTATGACACCCGCAAAGTTCCAAAATGGTAAGGGTTAAAGAACCACCTTCTTGCCATTGGTTATGTAAATACCCTTTTTAGTTAAAGCATTTACCTTACGGCCGCTGAGGTCATAGGATTCAGGGGATTGGTATGGCTTATAAGTCTTATCAATCCCGTCCTCCAGTTCCTGGGTTCTGGGAATGCCAAAGTAATCGTCCATCTCAAGGAATCGGTCAACATACCACTGCTCTATGAAAGAAATCTCACGGGCAAGGTCCTGAATATACATGGGGCGCGACCTTTTCTTGTCGAAGTGGTTGGTCATACGCTGCCAGGCTCCGCTTAGGATGAAGAGATTGCGGTATTTCTCCAGTTTGCTAAAAACAGAAGGGATGGAGAAGGGGCCTTGGCGACCTTCAATCCATCGCTGCTTTAGGATTTTATTGTATTCGGCATCACTAATAATGGGCGAAATAGGGAAGGGCGCATTTTTGGAGAGAACATTCACAGGCCATACTGTATAGTTACCATCATAAAGCGTACCGTCAAAGCTACCGCCGAAACTGGTGTCCAAATCCCAGGGGGTTATTACAAACCTGCGGCGGTTGGCCTCAGTGGGGTCGGAGTCGTCAATGTTCTTGGTGGTGTTTCGTACACTAAGGAACCGGTTCTTGTTGCCCCAGTTGTCAACAATGCAGAGTGCCATGATAAACAGGTGGTAGTCGGCCAGATTCTCTAAGAAGAAATACTTTTTGACATAGTTTTTGTCATGACCGTTCTGGATAGCATCCTGCAAGGGTTTCCATGCCTGCAGGCCACCATATTCATCAGGATAAGTAAGTTCCCAAGCATCGTGCCACGCTACAACACAGGCAGAAGAATCTTCGCTGTAGCTGGGCTCGTTCTGATTGAGAATATCCTGAGTTCCACTCTTGTATAAGGCTCCACGAATGACCACACTGCCATCCTCCTTCTCCTGCACCTTTTTTAGGTCGAGAAGTTTTCGGTTGATACGGTCGGACAGACAATAGATGCCAAAGTATTGGTCGTTGATATACAATTCCACAAACTTACCCTCTGTTCCGTTACGTCCGCCAAATTGGGTGTCGTAAGGCAAACGGGAGAACTCGTTCCAGATATCGAAAGCAACGCGGTTACGCATGCAAATGCGGTCGATGGCCATAGCATCCAGAATCCACGATGAGCAGGAACGCATGCCTAAGAGTGCAGAGTCTGCCTCCTCGGTGTAATCCGGGGTACGCAACTTTATGTTCAGCGAGGGCTTACACATATACTGTCTGGCTGTGGCACCGCGCGTCCTAAACTTGGCAGGAAGCTCCACCACACTGTCATCAGTGTCGGTTAGCGTCATGGTGCCGTTAACATACGGCATATCTGCCGTAATATCCCCCTCGAAATAAACTTTCATGACGGGAAGCTTGTCTGTTTCAGCTCCGAAAGAAACAAGATTCATAACAGAGAGAAGCAGGAAACAGATAAGTTTTCTCATAATTTTATAATAAGATAAAGTAAATGGTTACTGCAGGAATAGCTAGCAGGCTGCTGTCGAAACGATCCAGCAAACCTCCGTGACCGGGAAGGATGTGACTGCTATCCTTGATGCCAAGCTGACGTTTTAGATGACTTTCAACCAAATCGCCAAACGTACCGCTGATTACTACCACGGCAGCAAAGCCTAACCATTGCAGCAGACTTAATGTGCCAGGTTGCAAGTACCAAACACCTACGCTGGCCAAGAGGGTAAAGATGCAGCCACCTATGCTGCCAATCCATGTCTTCTTGGGCGATACGCTGGGGAAGAGCTTCCAGGGGAAGATACCATGCAAGGAAAGACCTGAGAGATAGGCAAACGTGTCGTTCACCCAAAGGAAGATGAAGAGGGCAAGCGGATAGATCCATGTATAGGCCATTCTGCCAGCAGCCTCGTCGGTATTAATGCTGAGCAAAGGCAGCAACGAAAAAGGCAATGCCACATATAGCTGTGAAGCCAGGGAAAGACTCCAGTTGCGGATGGAATCTTGACTGCCCCTGTACAATTCGCTTACCATTATATATAATAGGAGCAGAGCCCAAACAGCTGTCACACGGGGGGCGGTGTCGCTGCCAATACAGAATAGCCAGACGGCAGCCACCAAGATGAAGCCGGCCAATGCATTAATGGCCCGGGGCAAACTGGCCCCAGCATGGTGATTCATTACGGTGCCGAACTCGAAAAGAGTAGCTGCAGCCACAAAGCCGAAGAAGAAGAAGGCAGTTACAGGACTGCATACCGTGCAACCAATCAGTAACACGACATATATCAGACCGGTGAGTGTGCGAGTGATAAGATTCTTCATTGAAATTGAACATTAAGGGTTCTCTGAGGGGTCAGAGGGCTCTTTTGGCTCTTCTGCCAGTAACTCTTCGGTTCTACTACTCCAGGGACGAGGGCCAAAGATGCGCTCAACGTCCTCGGCAAAGATAACCTCACGCTCCACCAAGAGCTGAGCCAACTGGGCATGACCTTCGGTATGCTGACTGAGAATGTCCTTGGCACGTTGGTACTGCTTGGCTATCATTTTCTGCGTTTCCTGGTCGATGAGCTGAGCCGTAGCCTCGCTGTACGGACGCTGGAAGTTATATTCCTGATTGTTGTAATAGCAGATGTTAGGCAGTTCGTCAGCCATTCCCATGTAAGCTATCATGCTATAGGCCTGCTTGGTGACACGCTCCAGATCGTTCATGGCTCCACTGCTGATGTGACCTGTGAAGAGTTCCTCAGCGGCACGGCCGCCCAGCGTAGCACACATCTCGTCGAGCATCTGCTCGCGAGTAGTTATCTGACGCTCCTCGGGCAAGTACCAGGCAGCACCCAAGGCACGACCACGCGGAACGATCGTTACCTTAACCAGTGGATTAGCATACTGGAGCAACCAACTGATGGTGGCATGACCAGCCTCGTGAAGGGCAATGGTGCGCTTCTCCTCAGCCGTCATAACCTTGGTCTTCTTCTCTAGACCGCCAATGATGCGGTCAACGGCTGCCAAGAAATCATCCTTGCCGACCGTCGTCTTGCTGTTACGGGCTGCAATCAGAGCTGCCTCGTTGCAAACGTTTGCAATATCGGCACCGCTGAAGCCGGGAGTCTGACGTGCCAAGAAGTCGATATCCAAACTGTTGTCGGTCTTAACAGGACGCAAATGTACCTGGAAGATTTCCTTACGTTCGTTTACATCGGGCAGATCAACGTGTATCTGACGGTCGAAACGTCCTGCACGAAGCAAGGCTTTGTCCAGAATATCGGCACGGTTGGTAGCGGCCAAGATAATCACACCGCTGTTGGTACCAAAGCCGTCCATTTCGGTAAGTAACTGGTTCAGGGTACTCTCACGCTCATCGTTGGCGCCCATCTGAATACCTCTGCTACGAGCGCGACCCACTGCATCAATTTCATCAATGAAAATAATACAAGGTGCTTTTTCCTTAGCCTGACGGAAAAGGTCGCGTACACGACTGGCACCAACTCCCACGAACATCTCTACAAAGTCGCTACCCGACATAGAGAAGAAAGGAACGTCGGCCTCGCCAGCCACAGCCTTTGCCAGAAGGGTTTTACCTGTACCCGGAGGACCAACCAGCAATGCACCCTTTGGTATCTTACCACCCAAATCAGTATATTTATTGGGATTCTTCAGGAATTCTACAATCTCCTGCACCTCCTGCTTGGCACCAGCCTGACCAGCCACATCCTTGAAGGTAACCTTACTGGCCTCCTCCTTATCTACCAACTGAGCACGACTCCGGCCTACATTGAAAATACCCATAGGACCTCCGCCGCTGCTGCCTCCACCGCCGCCCATACGACGCATAATGAAAATCCAGAAGAGGGCAATGAGGATAAGGGGACCAAAACTCCACAGGAAGTTGGAAATGGTATCGCTGCTGTTCTCATATTTTACATCACCGCTGAAATGTCCAGCCTCATGCTCCTGCTCCATAAAATCTTCCAACTTATCGGCAGAAGGGTATTGCGACTGCACAATACTCGTAGCACCGGGCTTTATCTTGGTAGTGGGGAATACGTCACGCAGATGTGACGGTTCCACATACATTATCAGAGTTCCTTCCTTCTTGTTTACTACGACTTTACTGGCATACCCTTTTTTGACGTACTCCTTGAACTGGCTGTAGGTCACCTCCTTGGAGCCGCCATTCAACAATGAACCGTTGCCGCCATTGAGAATGAGGAATCCGAGCACAATGGCAATTATCAAGTACAACCAAGTAAGGCTGAACTGCGGATATTTGGGTTTCTTCTGCTTACTCATAAAATCGAATATTCATTATATTAGTCCAAATCGGGCACCTCTGTCAATTGAGCATCGGCCCATAGGTGCTCTATGTCATAAAAGGCACGCTCCTCAGGCAAAAGGATGTGGACAATGACCTCGGCATAATCCATAGCCACCCATTGGGAGTAATGCAAACCATCTACTGCCATCGGCTTCTGGTGTGCCAACTCAAGAGCCTTGTCGCCTACGCTGCGAGTCAATGCTTGTATCTGTGAGGGGGAACCGCCAGTGGCAATCACGAAATAACCACAAATGGTATCCGGAATCTCTGTCAGGTCCACCACAACAATATTTCTACCTTTTTTATCTTGCATTCCCTGCACTATTGCTTCTACCAGGGGATTCTTTTCTTTTTTCAACTTCTTTATCATTTTAATTGGGCACAAAGGTACAGAGAGTTGGGCGATAATGCAAATTTTTTGTATTTTTTTGGCATAAAGTTTTGTCAGTTCGGAAAAAGTGTCTACCTTTGCACCGCAAAACGAGTTAATTTCGTTGTTATTGGGCTATGGTGTAATGGTAACACTGCAGATTCTGGTCCTGCCTTTCCTGGTTCGAGTCCGGGTAGCCCAACCAAAGAAGAGCTTCACTAATTTGTGAGGCTCTTCTTTATTATCAATTATCATTCAGTAATTGGACAAAAGCTCTTTTATATAAATCCATTTTACATCTTATTTTTATCCCACGGAGTTGTCTTTATTAATAATTCATGCTCCCAAACAGAAAAAACTTTTTTCATTCTGTTTACTTAATCAAATTTTTGCATTACCTTTGCACCTCAAAAGAGAGCATTATATAAAATAGGAATACGAATATGAATACATTGGAATCTATTTTTGCGGAGAAACTGCTGAATGTTAAAGCTATAAAGTTGCAGCCCAGCAATCCTTTTACCTGGGCAAGTGGTTGGAAGAGTCCTTTTTATTGTGACAATCGTAAGACACTTTCTTACACGGACCTTCGCTCGTTCGTTAAGATTGAGCTAACACGCACTATTCTGGAGAACTTTCAGGATGTTGATGCTATTGCTGGTGTTGCTACAGGTGCTATTGCTCAGGGCGCTTTGGTAGCCGATGCACTGAACCTGCCTTTTGTCTATGTTCGTAGCAAACCAAAGGATCACGGACTGGAAAACCTGATTGAGGGTGAGTTGAAGCCAGGTATGAAAGTAGTGGTTGTTGAGGACCTTATCAGCACAGGTGGTAGCAGTTTGAAAGCTGTGGAGGCAATTCGCAATAACGGTTGCGAGGTGGTTGGTATGGTGGCTAGCTACACTTACGGTTTCCCCGTTGCTGCAAAGGCCTTTGCCGATGCTAAGGTGAAGCTTATCACGCTCACCAATTACGAGTCTGTTGTGGCTCAGGCGGTTAAAACTGGCTACATTACTGAGGATGAAGTAGAAGTGCTACACGAGTGGCGCAAGGACCCCGCTCATTGGAACGGATAATTATGGCAGAATATAAAAGCGACGTAAAGAGGATTCCGGCTCCTGTGGAGCGTGTGTACGGAAAACTGTCTGACTTGAACAACCTGTCTGTAATTCAGCAGAATTTGGATAATCCCATAATTCGCGAAAAGATGCTGGAACAGGCTGGTGACAAGGCTTCACCTGAACAGTTGGACAGTATTTTGGAGAAACTGCGCGAACTGAAGTTCGACAGCGATAGTGTTTCTGGTTCTTCACCCATGGGCAACATTACGTTGCGCATCATTGAGCGCGAGGAGAATAAGACCATTAAGTTTGTGCTGGAGGGTTCTCCCATTCTGGCCAACATGTGGATACAGTTGCTACCTGCCACAGATCAGGAGTGCGCTATGAAGTTGACAGTAAAGGCCGACTTGAATTTCTTCATCAAGCAGGTGATTGGCAATAAACTGCAGCAGGGAGTAGATGGGTTGGCACAGATGTTGGCAAGTATACCTTATTAGTCGAGAGTTTAAAGTTTAGAGTCAGTTTAATCAGTTGAAAGTTGAACGTGGGTATTAAATGCTCAATGTTCAATGCTCAATGTTCAATGTAAGAAGATGGCAAAGCTTTGGGATAAAGGGTTTGAGATTCAAGACAAGATAGAACGTTTTACCATTGGACGTGATCGCGAGATGGACCTCTATCTGGCTGAAGCCGATGTATTAGGCTCTATGGCTCACATCACCATGTTGGAGAGCATTGGCCTTTTGCAGGCCGACGAGTTGAAGCAACTCTTGGCGGAACTCAAGATTATTCACGCCCAGATTAAGAAAGGCGAGTTCGTGATTGAAGAAGGTATAGAGGATGTACACTCTCAAGTGGAATTGATGCTTACCCGCAAGTTGGGCGATATAGGCAAGAAAATTCATTCGGGTCGTAGTCGTAACGATCAGGTGTTGGTAGACCTAAAACTCTTTATTCGTCGACAGTTGAAGGATATTGCTTCTGATGTTATGGATCTCTTCAAGGAGCTGCAGTTGCAGAGTGAGCGCTACAAGAATGTGTTGATGCCAGGCTATACGCATCTGCAAGTGGCTATGCCCAGCAGCTTTGGGCTTTGGTTTGGTGCCTACGCCGAGAGTCTGGTGGATGATATGATGTTCCTGCAGGCGGCCTTCCGTATGACCAACCGCAATCCCTTAGGTTCTGCTGCAGGATATGGTAGCAGCTTCCCATTGAACCGTACTATGACTACAGAACTGCTTGGTTTCGACTCAATGAATTACAATGTGGTTTATGCGCAGATGGGGCGTGGCAAAACAGAGCGTAACGTGGCTTTTGCTTTGGCCAGCATAGCTGGCACTATTAGTAAACTGGCCTTTGATGCTTGTATGTTCAGCAGCCAAAACTTTGCCTTTGTGAAGCTGCCTAACGACTGCACCACAGGTTCCAGTATCATGCCGCACAAGAAGAATCCTGATGTTTTTGAGCTTACTCGCGCTAAATGCAACAAGTTGCAAGGTTTGCCCCAACAGATTATCCTCATCATGAATAATCTGCCCAGTGGCTATTTCCGCGACCTGCAAATCATTAAGGAAGTTTTCTTGCCTGCTTTTCAGGAGTTGCGTGACTGCCTGCAGATGACCACATACATTATTAAAAAGATAAAGGTGAACGAGGACATCCTGTCTGATTTGCGTTACGACCTTATATTCTCTGTAGAAGAGGTGAATCGTCTGGTTACAGAAGGAATGCCCTTCAGGGATGCCTATAAGAAAGTGGGGTTGGATATTGAAGCTGGCAAGTTCACTCCTTGCAAAGAGGTGCACCACACCCACGAGGGTTCTATTGGCAACCTCTGCACAAAGCAGATTGCGGCCCTGATGGATAGTGTGTGGGAAGGTTTTAACTTCCAGAAGATGGAAGAAGCAGAAGCTGCCCTGATAGATGGTAAATGATTAATGGTTATTGGTTAATGGTTATTGTTTATAGAAATATTTCTCGCCTGTTGGCAGTTTGTTGTTGTGTTTTGTTTGGCGTAAGTTGTCAGGAAGCTGATTATACCTATTGCAATCTGCCTGCCAAGTTTATATTTGAGAATGCTTATCAGGCGCCTGCGCTTTACACTGCATGTAATAGTATGGGCGAGTTCTGCACCATCACTTATTCTAAAGACGGTAAGCAATTTGTTTTCAAAGGTTCGGCCAAGGAACCTTCATACGTTAATCTGACAGCCATTGCCGGCTATGCTGGTTTCCATTTGGGCCTTAGCGGCCTCATAGTAGGTTTGCCCAATATTCCTGAGATAGGTCAGATGGAGAGCAAGGTGGTTTGTTTCGACCTTGCCTGCTCTAATTGCTATCAGGATTATAACATCACAAAGCCGCTTATCGTTCAAGAAGGAATTGCTACTTGCAATAGTTGCAAACGTACCTATGACCTCAACAGTACAGGCTTTATTACTAAGGGTGAAGCAGGTAAGCCGCTTTACCGTTATCGAGTCAGTTATATAAACAATACTCTTGTGGTAAGTAACAGATAAGTGACATTTTCTGCGCTTTTTCTGAAAATTTTTCACTTTTCATTTTTCTTTTTTCACTTTTTGCGCTATCTTTGCACCTGCTTAAGGCTGCCCAGATGGTGGAATTGGTAGACACGAGGGACTTAAAATCCCTTGACCATTGCGGTCGTACGGGTTCGAGTCCCGTTCCGGGCACATTTATTTTAAACTAACACCCCCCATTTATCCGTTCTTTTTTATTAACCAATGAGAAAGATTCTTATTATAGCCACCATATTCCTTGGTGTCCTATCAGGCCAAGCTCAGGAAAAGGTCATGAATGTTCTTAAGACGGATGGTACTACTACCCAGACCCGTGTGGCAGACCTGAAGGAAATCAGCATCCTTTCTGTGGACAAAACCACAATGATTATGAAGACCACTAATGGGGCTGCCGTTCGTGTCGAAGCGAACGAGGTAGAAGATATAACATTCTCCGATACGTTGTACAACCTCAACAGTACAGGTTACCGCATACTCGAAGCCAACGAACTCTGTTGGCCTGAGGACCGCTTGTTGCCCTGCTTTCTCCCACCACAAGGCTCTGTCAGGTCGTTGGATATGAGTGCTGCCAAACTTAGCGATGTAGAGCGCATCATGTTCTGCACGCTTCAAGGTATCATCAATCGCACCCGCCCTCGAATCCTACTCTACAATCACAACGAGGAACCGCAAAGTACCTGGCCAACGGCACACGGCCTTAAGACCGTTGCCATCCCCACCTCCACACCTTATGCCCTTGTGAAGTTGTTCAGGGAAGAAATCAAAGGCTTAGTGCTTTACAGCAATGAACTGTGCGACCATTATTCCAATCTTGCCGTCACCATTGCCGGTCTGGACCGTCTGCTTCCCGTGACTGCCGAAGTCAGGGCTAAACTCGTAGCCAACGGCTTGGACTTCCCCGTTGTAGAAGACCTCACTCCGCTCAAGATGTCCTCTGCGTATGCTGTCTATAACTATCTCTACAACAACTACTGGAGCCGCTGCAACCATCGCCTACTTATCAGCGAACGCCCTACTATACCTTATGTGCATGATATTGGTGCCGCTTGTGGTTCTGCATGTGTATGGCTTGATCCTCGTAACTCAAGTGAACGCGTGCTACTTGACAAGATGCTTAAGGATATGACACCCGGTCGCGACATTGTCCTGGGCTGGTTTCCCGAGGAACGCTCCGGAATAGGCGAAGTCACCAAGTATGGTCTTTCAACCATACCTGCCGACTTTTTTGAGAATACCACAGTCTATACTGCTGTCAATAAGCCTGTCAAGATCTACCCTGTGCCCAAACGCGCAAAACTGGAGAACAAGGTATATGCTGCCGTCTATATCAGCGATGGTGACAATATCCAGTACTGTCAGCATGCAATGGCCAAGATCTATGAGCAGAGTGGTCGTGGCAAGATGCCCATGAACTGGACCATCAGCCCCGCTCTAGCCGATTTTTCGCCCATGATGCTGAATTACTATTACCGCAAGGCAACGGCCAATGACTGCTTCGTTTGTGGTCCTTCTGGTCTGGGTTATGCCATGCCTTACGATGCGCATAACACAGTCTATTATGCCAATGCCAATAACAGCAAGTTGATTACTCCATACATCCAGCTCACCCAGCGTTTCCTTGAGAAGGCCGGACTGCGTGTTATTACTATCTGGGACGACGTCAGCGCCATACAGCGCAAAGTCTATGCTGAAAACTGCCCTTATCTCTACGGGCTCACCATTAACGATTGGGAACGACAATCTGGTCGACTGACCACTAAAGTACAGTCGAACAGGCTGCCCATCTCAGTCCAATACCCCTGTTATGCCAACAGCGTAGATGTCATCACCGATTTTTTCAATCGTGATATAAAGAACTTCAAGGGAAAAGAGCCGATGTTTGTCACAGGCCAGGCTACCGTTTGGGATGTAGGTCCTGACAAGCTTATCGCCTTGAAGGAGAAACTCGATGCACTCTCGCCAGGCAATGTCAAGATAGTCCGTGCTGACCACTGGTTCAGCTACTACAATGAGGCTCATCATTTGCCGTTCAACATCACCCTGTTAGAGGACATGGAAATAACGTCCTCTCCTACCAAGACTAATGTTAAGTATGCTGCTAACGGATCGCCTTCCGAGGGGTATATGTGGATTTCCCAAGCAAATCACGGAACGGGTTGGGTACAATTGGACTTTAAGGAACCTTACCAGATTAGCCGTTATGTAGTCCGCCATGCTGAGGCAGCTGGCTTAGACCCTCAGTTCAATAGCCGCAATTTCATAGTAGAAACCAGTCTGGACGGTGAGACATGGACTACTGTAGGCACTCACGTTGACAACACAGCACCTGTGACCGAAGCCACCATAACCCCCATCGAAGCACGATACGTGCGAGTGAATGTTACCAATGGTGGTGCTGACGGCTACGTCCGAATCGGAGACATCGAGGTTTATGGTGCACATTAACCACAATCGTATGCGTAAGAATTTCCCCTAGGTTTTACTTTTTAGGTAACTGAGGGGGATTTTTTGTTTCGTATAGGGAAACTCCTATCACATTTTCCCGATTCCCCTTTGCAACCCCCTAAAACATCATGTATCTTTGCAGCAGAAAATGGTTCAATAATTTACAAACCCATAAACTCAACAAATATGAAACGCATACATAACTTCCTAACGGCTATCAGCATAATAGCATCAATGGGGATGTTCACATCTTGCCAGTATATTGAGGACGACAAGCAGTCTATGGTTCTTTCAGGCGAATGGAGGGGCGACTTTGGTATGTACTACACTTACGTCGACAGATATGGTTACGAGTACACCTTCGATTGCTACGATTCATACCTGACCTTTGTTCCTGCCTATTCTCATGCTCATCATGGCACGGGAACACAAGTTGATTACTACAGCCAGGGGCCCTACGAGTATCAGTATTACCATTTCCGCTGGAGCATCGATGGCAGCGTAATCTATCTCACGTACGATTATGACCACGATTTGGATACACGTATCAACGACTATCACATGACAAACGACTACCTCACAGGTACATTCTCCTATTCAGGCATCAGTTTCCGCCTGTATAAGATGGTTGATTATTACGATTGGACTCCTTATGTTGACTCTTACGGCTATAGCACCCGCAACAATTGGGGTAGAAATTATGCGCCTGCCACTCGTGCCGAGGGAGAGTTTCCAGCTGACAGCATATCATCTGATAGCATAGCCGCTCCTGTTCCAGCAGCAGAAGAAGGTAAGGTAATCTCTCGTGGTCGCCGAACCACTCCGCTAAAGCAGTAAACGTTAATGTTAAAAAATCCCATACTTCATTGAGATGTATGGGATTTTTTTTGTACCTTCGCAGCGTAAATACTATCCAAATGGAAAGAAAAGACTTTGAAATAATGGCTCCTGTGGGTTCGCCCGAATGCTTGGCTGCTGCACTTAGAGCGGGAGCTGACAGCATCTATTTCGGTATTGAAAACCTGAACATGAGGGCGCATTCGGCCAGCACGTTCAGCATCGACGACCTGAAGCGAATTGCCGAGGAATGCCGTCTTTGCGGTGTAAAAAGCTACCTGACCGTCAATACCATTATCTATGGCGAAGACCTGCCTCTGATGCGGCAGATTCTGGATGCTGCCAAGGAGGCGAACATCAGCGCCGTGATAGCCAGCGATATTGCCGTTATGAACTACTGCAACCAGATTGGACAGGAGGTACATTTGAGCACTCAGCTGAACATATCCAATATCGAGGCCTTGCGTTTCTATGCCCAGTTTGCAGATGTGGTGGTGCTGGCTCGCGAGCTGAATATGGATCAGGTGGCAGAAATATACCGACGGATTCAGGAAGAGCAGATTTGTGGCCCTAAGGGAGAACTGATTCGCATTGAAATGTTTTGCCACGGTGCCCTCTGCATGGCCATTAGCGGCAAATGTTATCTGAGCCAAAGTAACTGGGGCCGTAGTGCCAACCGTGGAGAGTGTATGCAGCTGTGCCGTAGACGCTATACGGTAAGGGATGTGGAGACGGATACAGAGTTGGATATCGAGAACAAATATATCATGAGCCCAAGAGACCTGAAAACCATCTCGTTTCTGGACCGACTGATGGATTCGGGCGTAAGGGTGATGAAGATAGAAGGCAGAGCCCGTGGTCCAGAATACGTGGATACGGTGGTCAGGTGTTATAACGAGGCTATAGAGGTTGTGCTGCACGATAAGAACCATCCAGAGGAAGCCCCTCAGTTTACAGAGGATCAGAAAGCCAAATGGGACGAACGCCTGAGCCGTGTGTTCAATCGTGGCTTCTGGGACGGCTACTACCAAGGTAGCACCATTATGGAATATACGGCCAACTACGGCAGTTTGGCTACGGAGAAGAAGGTGTATTGCGGCAAGGTAGTTCGCTACTTTAGTAAACTGGGTGTAGCTGAGTTTAAGATTGAGGCCTGCGAGTTGAACAAGGGCGACGAGATTATGGTTACCGGCCCCACCACAGGTTGTCTGCGCCTGACAGCCAACGAAATCCGCAACGATGACGGACCTGTAGATACCGCCAAGAAGGGCTGGTGCATCAGCATCTCTACAGAAGGGACAAAAGTTAGACGCAACGACAAGTTGTTTCTGATAATTCATAATTCATAATCAGCAATTCATAATTGGGCGGCAGCCAATTTTTTCATTTTTCAACTTTCATGAAGCAGCGTCTCGAATCACTCGATGCCCTGAGAGGCTTGGATTTACTGTTTTTAGTTGCCATTTCCGACCTTGTGGAGGAACTGGCAGAAGTAATAGACACACCTTGGATGTCATCTGTTATGGAGTGCTTTACCCATAAGAAGTGGGAAGGCTTCTCGCCCTGGGACTTAGTGATGCCGCTGTTCATGTTTATGGCTGGTGTAGCCATTCCGTTTGCCCTCAGTAAATACAAGGAGCACCTCGGAGGAAGCAGCAAGCAGCTATACCTTAGATTAGGAAAGAGAGTTCTTCTTCTATGGCTCTTTGGTATGATGGTGCAGGGTAACCTGTTAGCACTCGATCCCCATCGCATCTACCTCTTTACCAATACCTTACAGGCTATTGCCGTTGGCTATTTCTTTAGCGCAATTATCTATCTTCATACTAGTTGGAAGACGCAGATAGGCATTGCTGCGGGCTTGCTTTTAGCTTTCTGGGGTGCGATGGAATTTATTACTATTGGCGGCTACGGAGGTGGCGATTATACCCCTAACGGAAACCTGGCAGAAGGCATAGACAACTTTGTGTTAGGACGTTTCCGCGATACAGCTCAGGTGATAGATGGAGAGGTGGTGGTGGAAGCATCCTATACATATACGTGGATTCTTAGCAGCTTGAACTTTGTGGTAACGGTACTCTCTGGTGTTCTTGCAGGCGAAGCATTGAAGAGCGGTAGGAACAAGTACACCAAGGTGAGTCTGCTCTTAATTGCAGGTGTTGCTATGGTGGCGCTGGGTTGGACTTGGGATTTCGTTCACCCTGTTATTAAGCACATCTGGACGGGCTCCATGGTCCTCGTTAGCAGCGGTTACTGCTTCCTGCTGATGGGAATCTTTTACCTTTGGATTGATTGTTTGGGGTACAACAAGCACTTAACCCTCCTGAAAGTTTATGGTATGAATAGCATCACAGCTTACGTGGTGAGTCATGTCATCAGTTTAAGGAGCATCAGCAAATCTTTGTTCTTTGGACTAGAGCAATACGTGGGAGATTATTACGGCTTCATCATCCAACTGAGCAATGTAACCATCCTCTTCCTGATCCTCTACATTCTGTATCGGAACAAAATATTCCTAAGGGTATAGGCTTTTCAGATAAGGGAACGATGTAAAGGCCAGGCTTCAGGAATAAATCTCTGATAAGCATTCTTTACATCTTTATAATTTTTTTTAGGCAAAAGACAGTAATTTTAACTCCCTTAAATGCTTGTTGTTTACTCTTAACATTCCATTATGATTGTTTAACGATGCAGACAGCGAGGGATGCTAAATTATTCCTACTTTTGCTGCCGGATTTAGGAAAAACGGACATACACGATGAAACAATTAACCCTTTGCCTCGTGCTTCTGTGGCCTCTGTGGGGCTTGGCACAAGAGGAGGACAGCACCTTTCAGATATCCCGCGTACGCACCCTACAGGAGGTTCTGATAAAGGCCGAAGAGCCTGCGTGGATAAGACAGAAGCTGAAACTTTTTATTCAGAAACGCGACGAAAACTATCAGCAGGAGCCTTGCTTTAGCAAGTACGATTTCTTCTTCCAAGATACGGGCTCCGACCTCCAGCGCGGCTCCATCCGCACCGTTACGGACTCTCTGACGGCCTACAGGTTCCAGAGCCAGGGCTTACTGCTCTCGCCTTCGATAGCACAAATGAAGCAGGACAGCGTCTTTCAGGTAGCACCCGAACAAAACACCGTCTTTGGCACAGATACGGCCTGCGTAAGTCAGCCCGACAGTGCTTATTTGCGTTGGAGTTACCTTAACGAGATGCTTTACGAGAACCTTATCCGTTCACTCGACAAGCATTTCCTCAACCAGCATCGCTTTGCCGTAAACTGGGAGTTTGAGCATCCGAATCCCAACGTCGTGCAGCTCGTCTTCTGGTCAACCAAGTACCAGTTGGACCGTGGCTATCTGAACCTCGATACAGCCCGTTGCATGGTCTTGGAGGCCGAGCGTCACAGCGGTTTGGATTGCATAAAGCACGAGTTCTGCAACAGCTTTGCCCTCTGGGTGTTAGACAGGTTTGTAAAGCTTCAGCTGAAGGACTGGACCATCTGCCTTCGTGCTGCCTATACCGAGGAGGGTCAGCCCCAGGAGTTCCGTTATCAGGCGCAGCGGCATTTTGCCTTGTGGAGCGATGTGAAAAAAAAGCGTCGCGAATGGATGGATAACAAGACCACCTGCCGAGCCTCGCTTCTCCACCAGCCTACCTCGCGAAAGGCTCTGTTTCCCGACCTCATAGACATCTATCCCCCCAAAAACATCGAGATAGTTAACTCCAAGAGCCGCCGCTATCGGATGCAGGAACGCCTCAGAAAAGTACCCAGAGAGTACGTCCTGCTGAAGGAATAGAGGATACACATCCCCTTATATCCTAGACGAGCAGCAAATAGTCAGCCAGACGAGATCAACCATCAACTATTCCGACGGCCTGATACAATATTATAACTACCATGTCAAGTGGCAAGCCCCGTCAGTGTCCTCTAACCCCTAACCTCTGGGCATCAATCCGGAACTGCTCATCAATATGCAGACACGTTATAATATGTCTGTTGCCCTTCAGAAGAAGCCTCTTCTTTCACGGCTGTTAGACATCAAAAAGGCTTACGCCGCTGTGTTATAGCTTTCAGAATTCAAACTGTGAATTGTGAAACTGTGAAAATAAAGGCCCAGGGATTTTCCCCTGAGCCTTTTCTGTTAAGTGGTTACGCTGCCTTTTTCTGATGCATGGATAGTAACTGCGGACTTTTGGTGTATTGGCCGGTGGCAGGGTCAAAGATGCAGTACCCTCGCTAAATCTTAATAATAATCAATTATCATTTTACTCATTATTACTCTTTCTCTCTTGCCGATAACAGAAAAGTACGCAAAAACAGGCTGTCCAATTGTCACAATTGTCACAGCGCGTTTCTCTTGTCAATATTTTCAGCCCCCTTACCCTTGCAAAATACGTTGCTTTTGCTACTGTTAATAGTAACAATTGCTGCTATACTATGGCGCAGAAGTTCCCTCGTGTGGCAGTAAATTTTCTCTAACTAGGCAGTAAAAAACGGGTAGTTTGGGAACTTTGAGGTGTAATGAACTTTCCTAAATTACCATCTCTGCTCCCTCGTTTTACAAGCCTTTATCTGGCAAGAAATCTGAAGATTTTTCGGTTTTCGCGTAGTTTTTTGTACCTTTGCTGCGTCTAATGGATGTTGGATTCAACAACAGACATTACAACAGACATTACAATGGACCATTTAGAAAGAACGTTTGAAGAAACGCTGAAGGAACAAAAAGACACTATCTTTACGGTGTGCTACATGTTCTCGAAGGACGAAAACGAGGTGAACGACCTCTTTCAGGAGGTGCTGATAAACCTTTGGAACGGATTCGAGGGCTTTGAGAACCGTAGTAACATCCGCTCGTGGGTTTATCGTATAGCCCTGAACACCTGTATCTCTTACGACAGAAAGAAACGCCGCACGGCCACGGAAAGGTTGAACATGAACATCAATCTGTTTGAGGACCGCGACGAGGACACGCGTCAGGTGGATATGCTGCATAGGCGTATATCCAAGTTGCAACCCTTCGACCGCGCCATCGTCCTGCTGTGGCTGGAAAACCTTTCGTACGACGAGATAGGGCAGATAGTGGGCATCACAGCCAAGAATGTCAGCGTTCGTCTGTTCAGAATCCGTGAACAACTCAAAAACATGTCTAACGATTAATCCTTGTTCATTATGACAAACGATAATTTCGAATTGGAGGAGATGCGCCAGCAGATGGCGATTCTGAAACAGAAACTGCATCAGCAGGAGATACTGAACGACCGTATGACCAGCAAGGCTAAGGAGGCGCTGGAGAAGAAGGTGGGGCAACTGACCCGCGGGTTCAGGAGCAACTGGGTTATAGCCTTGTTAAGTGTGCCCGTGTATTACTTCTTATTTGTTTATCGTTTAGGTTTTTCTATACCTTTTTGGATATTTTCATCCCTTTATATGCCGCTCAGATTGTTATATTTTCATAGAGATAGAAGCAAACTAAGCCAGAAAAATCTGTTTGATGGTAATCTGGTAGAGGTTCAGAAGAATCTTATTCTGGCCAAGAATCACTTTATCCAAGGTTTTAGGTATGATTTGATACTGAACATTGCCTGGCCTGCTTGGTTTATATGGGAATTATATCAGAAATGGTGTACTGTTGGGCCACAGGCTAGCGAGTTTGGATTGCTTTTTATAGCTCTGCCATTGGGAATCGCCCTATTTTTCTGGAGCTATTACCACCGCAAACGCCAATATCAGGATGCCTTAGACCAGATTGCCGACCTTACGGCAGGGGATGAGGTGAGTGACGACTAAAGTAGTTTTGCTAACAATAAGAAAGGCCCAGCAGGAGAAATCTTGCGGGCCTTTTCTGTTCTGTTTGCTTGATGCTTTACTTTTTCTTGAGTTTGATGTTCTGGGTAATCTTCCAGGCACCATAGTACCAATGGCCGTCACCGTCTTTTATCTTTACGGCGTTATCGTAGTCGATATCTATGGTGTCGTTGGCAAACTCGCCTCCGTTGGCTTCACCATCCACATCCTGGACTATAATTTTTGTCAAATCGGGGTTACCGTAGCTTGTATAACTCATCCAGTATTCACCTGTTCCGAGCATCGACTTTTTGGAAGCCAGATAATCTCTGTAATCATTATAATAATCTGTTTCCTCAACAGAAACCAAGATGCCGCCAACGGGGTTTCCTGCCTCGTCCGTAACTACGCCCGAAAGATGATAATCTGCGCTGGGAGCACCATACTCAACGGGATAGTCGTCGTTTTTACAACTATATCCCAGCACGGCAAGCATTGCTGTCAGAAGGACATTGCACCACTTAAAAAATCTAATTTTCATACTCTTTTTGTTTGTTTAAAATGTTAATTATGTGTGTTTGTTTATTCTGCTTCTTTTATTCGTTTCAGATGGCAGAGCAGCAGGTTGCCCTCGCCATCACGCAGATGCATCCCGTTGCCTTGACAATAGCGGAAGTAGGAGCAATCCTTGCATTCGCCCTTGCGCATCCATTCGCGATTGCGATAAGGAGCGTAGCGATTCTCCCAGACGTCCATGAAATTGTCCTCGTAGATGTTGCCCTGATTATAGTCGGAGCGGATGCTGGCGCAGGCAGCTATGGAGCCGTCGGCCATTACGGAGCCTACGCTGACGCCTGCCTGACAGGAGAAGAAGCGGTTGCGCACCTCACCCTCGTAGTTGCCCAGAAAGCCCTCGCAACCGTAATCCACTCGGATGCGCCCTTCCTCGCGCGTACCTTTTATAAAATCAAAGACACCTCGGAACTCCTCGCTGGTGAGCCTCATATCGGGGTCTTGGGCGGCTCGGCCCACAGGGAAGACGGTGAAGAGCCTCCAGCGCTTTACGCCCTTGCTGATGAGGAATTCCTTTATATCATTGAGCTTGGGGTAGTTACGACGGTTCACGCAGGTTACTATGTCGAAGAGGAAGCCCTCCTTTGCCACCAGCATATCTATGGCTTTGCTCACCATCTGAAAGCTTTGCTCGTTGCCCCTCATCCAATTGTGGTCTTCCTGTAATCCGTCCAGACTGATGGTCATAGAGTGGATACCAGCCCGTTGGAGGCTAATCCAACGCTGGGGCGTGAGGTGCAGGCCGTTGGTGACCATTCCCCACGGGAAACCCTTGTCGTAGATTGCCTTGGCGCATTCCTCAAGGTCCCTACGCATCAGCGGTTCGCCACCAGTTATAATGACGAAAACCTTGTGCGGGTCGGTCTTACGGGCTATGCTGTCCAGCACGCGCAGGAAGTCGGCCTTGGGCATATCCTTGCTCTCGGATTGCATCTTGCAATCGCTGCCACAATGACGGCACTTGAGGTCGCAACGTAGTGTGCATTCCCAAAATAGCTGCTTCAGTGGATGTTCTTTGCGTGCTATCTTATCCTGTTGTCGCCAAAGCTCCAGAGCGAGCTTCTTGCGGAGTGACAGGGGTGTTACTTTCATTTCTTCTTATGTGTTTTAAAAATGTGCATCGCAAATTTAGGTGTTTTTTCTGAAATGGCACGAAGAAAAACGTGGATTATTATTGAACTTAATGTAAATTTGTTATTCCATCCTCTAAACTTGAGGAAATCAAACGCTTTCTACAGCGCCCTGAAGGTTAAGTAAAACGTCCCGCGTCCCAGCGTCCCACGTCCCATTAAGGTGTCTGTTACTCCTTCAGCAAGACGTATTGGCGGGGAACTTTGCGGAGGCGTTCCTGCATCTGGTAGCGACGGCTTCCTGCTTCGTTAAACAATCATAATGGAGTTTTAAGAGTAAACAACAGGCATTTGGTGGAGTTAAAATTGCAGATTTTTGTCTGAAAAAAAATATAAAGATGTAAAAAATGCTTATCTTTGCCCCACGAAAACGGTTATCGTACAATGGTTATCGGTTATCGAATATAGGGGCACACGATGCCTCCGTTGCAGACATGTATCATCAGGCTTTTAAGGAGAACGAGGAACGCTTGGAGAGGTTTAATGAGGCTTTGGAGAAATTAGGAAAAGCAAACAAATAAAAAATCAATTAAGTTATGAAAAAAATGCTGGCAATGGGGCTCATAGTAGCCTCGGTATTAAGTGGTTGTACGCCCAGGGACAAGTACACCTTGAGAGTTAAAATGGATGTGAAGGGCTTTGGCGACACGGTAATGGTTTACGGAGGCCCCGAAAAGCTGCAGTTCGTAGGCAAAGACGGCAAGTTCGACTTCGAGGTTCAGGTGGATACCCCGTATACGGCTCTGCTGTATCAGCCCAAGTTGGACCGTGGTGAGATGGATGATATCATGTTCTATCATGTTCCCTTTGTGGGCGGTGAGGAAGTGCGTATTTGGCAAACTGTCCCCGAACGCTACGATGTGGACGGAACAGGTTTCTATGCCGAATATCACCAGATAGACCTCTTTGTGGAGGAAGCAGGCAAGGAAATGCAGGAGGTGAGTAGGAAATACAGAGAAATGGATGAGGATGAATCTGTCAGCGAAAAGGAAAAAGAAGAATTCTTCGAGAAAACAGTTGTACCCGCTAACCAGGCTTTCTGGCAGACCTTGGTAGATTATGCTAAGGAACATCCCAAGCAGGAAGCTATTGTTCCCTTCCTTGACCGCATGGTGGGCGACGGTGAAATGTATAAGGAGGCCTTCGAGAGCATGGATGCCTCTGTTCGTGAGGGTCGTATGAAAGTGTTTTACGATAGATGGCAAAAGAAGGTTGAAGAGCGTGCCGCTCAGGCAGGAAAGGAATCCGAAGCTGCCAAGAAGCAGCAGCCTGGCTTGGAGGCTCCAGACTTCACGCTGACTGATATTAACGGGAAGCCGCTCTCACTCTCTTCCTTACGCGGCAAGTACGTGATTCTGGACTTCTGGGGTTCGTGGTGCGGATGGTGCATTAAGGGCTTCCCCAAGATGAAGGAGTACTATGCCAAGTATAAAGGCAAGTTCGAGATTCTGGGTATCGACTGCAACGATACGGAGGAGATGTGGAAGGCTGCCGTCAAGAAGCACGAGGTGCCCTGGTTGCACGTTTACTGCCCTGAGGATGCAACCGTTGAGTCTGACTATGGTATCACGGCCTATCCCACAAAGATTATCATCGGCCCTGACGGTAAGATTGTGAAGTCCATCGTTGGCGAAGATCCCGCCTTCTATACCCTGCTGGATGACCTCTTTGGCAAGTAAGAGATTTCATTAACTGCCACATATTAATAAAAGGGGGAATACCTGATTTTTCAGGCGTTCCCCCTCTTTCGTATAGTAAGAAACTTATTGAGATTACAGACCCAGTTGCTTCTTAGCTTCTGCTGCGCCCTTATCGATAGCTTTGTTGGCTTCGGTCTTGCCTGCCTCTACAGCCTCGTTAGCCTTAGCCTTGCCAGCCTCTACTGTCTCATTAGCTTTAGCCTTAGCAGCATTAGCAACATCGTTAGCAGCGTCCTTTACAGTCTGCTCCAGGCTCTTTGCCTCTTCGGTAGCAGCCTCAGCAGCAGCATCTACAGCTTCTCCTGCCTGCTCGCAAGCCTTTTCACACTCTTTCTCGCAAGCCTTGTCGCACTCCTTCTCGCAAGCTTTGTCGCACTCTTCGGTAGCGCAAGCCTTACCGCACTCACAAGGATCACACTCGCAGGGATCGCACTTGCACTGTCCACATTCACAAGGGTCACACTTGCATGTGTCGCAAGCACATCCTTCAGTCTTCTTGCACTTGTCGCAGCAAGATGCAAATGAAATGGCAGCAACAGCCATTACTACATAAAATAACTTCTTCATTGCTTTTTAATTAGTTTAATTGGTTAAACATTTATTGCTTTTCTCTAAAATACATTCTTAATCCATTGGCGGCATAGTATCGGTAGTGGTAACCTTCTTGTTGGCTGATACGGTGGCACCATCAGCCTGGTAATACAGTCCGTCAACCTTAATGCCGCGAGACTTGGAACCCGTATTGGAAACCATAATCTTTCCTGCTGTTACAGCCATGTTCTGGGTTACCTTGATACCCATGCAACGGGATTCTTCCTCTGTCTCTTCGTCTTCGTAAACACCACCTGTAGCACGAATCTGAATAACGGTAGTATTGTCGTCCTCATTAATGAGCAAATGTCTGGCTACGGAGATACCCTTGCTTCCCTTGCCGGATGCCAGAATGGTGAAGGTTCCGCCAGTAACGGTCATCTTATCTGCCGACTTGATTCCCTTCTTGTCATCTGTAGCAACAGTAACATTGAGGGTTCCTCCATGGATAAAGATTTGTCCGTTAAACTCCTTGTCGGGGTTGGGGGTAACGTCGTCATCGAGGGTCAGAATCTCCGTCTGAATACCATCGCCCTTCTGACCGCTAACAGTTACTGTACCACCCTTCATCAGGAAGTACTGACCAGCATGAATACCATCGCTTTCAGCTCCGTTGACGGTGATGCTGCCTGTACTTTTCTTAATCTCCAAGTATTCCTTTGTACAGATTCCGTGACGGGCTTTACCAGTAACGGTAAGGCTGCCTCCTCCTTCTACCTCAAGGTGTCCCTTGCAATAGAAAGCTGCCTTCTGTGTACCGTTTGGTGCATCGGCTAAGACATTATCGGTTCCTTCGTTCAGGATTAAATCTATACGTTTTCCACACAGGATATCCAATGCAGCACCTTTCTGTGAGGCAAGGTTAAGTCCGTTCAGATAGAACTTGCATTTGTAGGTCCCGTTATAGGTAAGTGAGCCGTTGGTGCTGGCACCTTGCAGTACAAACTCCAGCTCGTTGTGGATATTGGTGCTGGTGATGACTACGTCGGCACCCTCTATAGAGCAGTCAACGCCTAACACGTTGCCTTTCTCTACGTTAGCCTGAGCGCCATCCCAAGTTACAGTTATGATGTGGACAAACGTAATGCTGTCCACTTGGCTGGTTTGGTACGTCTGGCCTTCTGCTGTAAAGGATGCTCCGTCTTCGGCAAAGGTAACTTCAGAGAGAGGCACCTTAACGTTTTCACCGTTCTGCCAAATTCGCATATACTCCTGAGCCGATACCATAGTGCAAGTGGCCAGGAGCAATAGAAGTGAAAAAATCGTCTTCACCTGATAAGCTTCTTAAGTGTTTATTTGGTTAACTTAATGGTCTTGTCGCCCATATTAATAATGTATAGGCCTGGCTTTAGGTTGCTCAGGTTAATGTTGGCACCTTTCTTTACGTTGGCCAACTGCACCAGCGCACCATTAGAACTGTAGATGCGTAACATTCCGTCGCCCTCCACTTTCAGCTTGCCATTCTTGTACTTCAGGTTCTCTGCCTCTTGGGGGAGAGCCTCAATAGCTGTGGGGTCGTCCACCGAGAAGTACATTTTCTTTATCTCGTTCAAGGGATAAGTATAATCACCATTAGTAGTTGTAACCACGCAGTTACCATCAGAGAATGTAATCTTCTGGATGGTTGGCAGAGAGATGTATTCCTCGCCTGTAGAAGATACAGTCAGGAAGTTGTACTTATCAGCCCACATTGTGGTGCTTGCCATCAGGAGGATGGCCATCAGGAAATGCTTCATATTCATAATCTAATGTTTTGTTGAAATTTCAGAATTTAAAATTATATCCGATGCTTACCGCATGGATTCGGTTGTTATATGTTGTTTTGTCACTCAGTTCATCATCATCGTTGAAGACAAATGTAAGTATATAACCCAACGTAAATTCGTGCTGTTTGTTCAGCTTGTAACTGGTACCTATAGTAGTTCTTACTTTATCTACGTTAAAACGGTCTCCTACACGTACGCTATTGCACAGCTCTGCCGACATAAAAGGAGAGAAGTCCCACCCTTTCTTATCGACCTCGAACTTCAGGCGGCTACGCAGCAACTGAGTGGTCGTAGAGACTTTGGTCTTTGTTTCCGTTTCTTCGGACCATGTTTCTATCGGGTTCCAATCATCATCGAAATCAAGTTGCTTGGTGTAGGTGGTCTTGTCGTGATTGTTTGTCGGACGATAGGTGAGTTGATAGCGCTCGCGCAACGAGATACGCAGCCACTTCCAGAACCTCTTGTCAGCTGTTGCCTCGGCGATGAATCTGTGACGCGGATATGCGTATGCGGGTCTTATCGAGTATTCGTCATCCACGGTGGGATCACCCTCTTGCTTGGCCTTCTTTCTATTATATAATAAGGTATATCCGGCTCCGAACTTCAGGTATTTGTTCAGCTTATAGCTGGCATCCAGACCAAGGGCCCACCTGGAATTATCCTGAGCACGGTACTCTGCCTCTAAGCCGAGGCTCCATTGGGTACCCAGACTTTTCTTTGCACCCAGGCTGACCCAAGTGCCGTACTCATCGGTCCATTGCGCTCTGAGCATGGTGGGGAGGAGTAGAACTGCTATCAGGAGAATCTTCTTCATATCTTAACGAGGCATTTTCATTACACCTTCGATGCTGTTACCACGATCTTTAGGCTCATCGTAATAGATGCGGATAAGGCAGCTGTCCTTCAGGTAGTCAATCATGCCCACTTCTATACGAAGGATATGCAGGCCTGTACGTTTCTCCAAATCAGCCTTCAGTTCCTCGCGCTTATCAGGTGCAATCAAGTCCACATTGTCGTACTTAATATATTTGCTGCACAATGTGCTGACCAGCTTGCTGCTCTCGAACAACCAGGCCATGCCGACAAAAATCACGTTGACAAATATAATGGTAACCAGTCCGAACCCATCCCAATAGTCGGCCTTGGGGTGATATTCTGCTCTACCCAATGCGTTAACCACACTCACGGCAATAAGCATGAACAGATAAGTCATCTCACGGATGGGAACTGCCTCGGTACGGAAACGCATAATGCCAAAGATGGCAAACAGACCCATTGCAGCGCCCAGATTCATACCATCACCTTCCATCAGGGAAACCAGTAGGAATATGCTGGCTGACATGAGGATAAAGATGAACATATAGTCGCGGCGATGGCTGCGAGGGAAATAGAAGCAACGTGCGATAATGCATACTACAGCCAAGTTGATGGCAAAGCGCATTACCAGTGAGATGAAGTGCTGGGGGTCGAAGAGTGTCAACCCAATCATATTACCCAGCTGATAGTTAATGTCGTTAAAAAAATCCATATTGTTACGTTAGTTTTTTAGTTAATTTTTGCCTTCGCCAGCTTACTCAGTGTAACCATTTTTGCCTTGAAGATGTTATGCTTCAGACTTTTGTTTGTCATCACGCTGCCAATGCAGTACTTGCTGAACCCCGATGGCTTGATGCGCAGAATACGCAGAATCTCCAGCACGGGGCTATAGACGTTACCGTCGCGTTTTAGCTCGATGATTACCAACGAACCTGTTTCTGCATCTTTGCTGGTTTCCATGTTGTGGAAATGAACGTCAAAGTCGATGGTCAGGCGTTCCGTCTTATCGTAGTTCACCAACGTGATGCGGTGAAACTGATTACGGACGGTAGGATGCATCTGTGTAAGCCCTTGGTGCACCAGACTTTCTACGAATTCATCGTTGGCGCCCTGAATTTCAATTTCCTGCGAGGGGACCTCCATGCGTTTCTTCTTCGTTCGCCCGTGATTATTCTTTGTCTTTACCTCCAGGAAAGTCAAATCGCTGTCCATATAGGTGCGCACGCGAACCTTCTGTCGTGGTGCACGACCATTATGATGCTCCAGAAAGAAGCGGTGATTGTCTGTATCCCAATATGTGGTCATGTAGTTGGCTACATGAGTGTTGTTGTTAAACTGCGCATAATATTTTCCTTGCGCCATCTCCAGCAATTGAACCAATTTCTCCTTGCAGGTAACAAATTTGGTGTCCGTCCGATTCATCAGGCGGATGTTTCTCATTTGCTCCAGCGTTATTGGCTCTAAATGCTGCAACAACTCGTTGATACGGGCATCAATTTCCATCATATTGCGTAATAATCGGCACAAATATAGGAAAAAATATACATTTCCATGTGCTGCATCTTGTTTTTTTCAAATAATTAACCTACTTTTGCTTCATAATTGTGGCAAAGTAATTAAGAACCAAAGTAAATAAGACCTATTATGATTGATGTTAAGGAAACATTGGCATTAGCCGAGGAGAAAATGGAGGAAGCCGTAATGTATCTGGATGATTCATTGGCACGCATTCGTGCAGGAAAGGCCAATATAAAGATATTGGACGGCATTCGCGTAGACAGTTACGGAAGCATGGTTCCCCTGAACAATGTGGCAGCTGTCAACACTCCCGATCCACGCACCATTGCCATCAAGCCTTGGGATAAAACCATGTTCAAGGCTATCGAGAAGGCTATCATTAATAGTGAGGTGGGCATCATGCCAGACAACAACGGCGAGATTATCCGACTGAACATTCCCCCATTGACCGAGGAGCGACGCAAGCAGTTGTTTAAGCAGTGTGGAAAAGAGGAAGAGCAGGCCAAGATTAGTGTTCGCAATGCCCGTCGCGATATTCTGGAGAAATTGAAGAAGGGTATCAAGGACGGTTTGGCTGAGGATGCCGAGAAGGATGCCGAGGATAAGCTGCAGAAGATGCACGACAAGTACATCAAGCAAATCGAATCCCTGATGGCAGCTAAGGAAAAGGAAATTATGACCGTATAGTTCACAGGCTTTAGTCTTTTGCTAACATTGACAGGTTTAGTCATTAAGAACACAGGAAGCTGGTACGTTGTCAAAACAGACGACGGCCAGTTTTTTGATTGTAAGGTCAAGGGAAACTTCCGTTTGAAAGGCATCCGGAGCACGAATCCCGTAGCTGTTGGCGACAGGGTGAGCATCACGCCAGGGGTAGATGGGAAGACGGCACTTATCGACAGCCTGGAGGACCGGAAGAACTACATCATCCGTAAGGCCAGTAACCTCAGCAAACAGAGTCACATCATTGCAGCCAACGTAGATCAGGCAGCGCTCATTATCACCATCTCGCATCCAGAGACCAGTACCACATTCATAGATCGTTTCTTGGCCAGTGCCGAAGCTTATAGAGTGCCAGTGGTGCTTATTTTCAATAAGACAGACATTTACTCAGAAGATGAGTTGCACTACTTGCAGGCTATCACGGCACTCTATGAATCCTTGGGTTATCCCTGTTTACGTTGTAGCGCTTCTACGGGCGAAGGTATAGATGCCATTTATCAGGCTCTTGTTGGTAAGACCACCTTGCTAAGCGGCAACAGCGGAGTGGGGAAGAGTACCATACTGAACCAACTCATCCCAGACGCTAATGTCAAGACAGCCGAAATCAGCTTTGCCCACGATACTGGCATGCACACCACCACCTTCTCCGAGATGTATAACTTGCCACCAATGGTCAATAGCCAACAGCCAATGTTCAACGGGGCAATAATTGACACTCCAGGCATCAAGGGGTTTGGTACGTTCGATATGGAAAAGACAGAGGTGTCGCATTACTTCCGAGAGATATTCCAGATTGGGCAGGAATGCCGTTTTGGTGACTGTACCCATACCAATGAGCCTGGCTGTGCTGTGCTTCAGGCTGTTGAGGAGCATCGCATTGCCCAAAGCAGGTACACCAGCTATCTTTCCATGTTGGAAGACAAGGACGCAGATAAGTACCGCAAGTAAATCCTTACTTATTATATTATATATATGTGTGGTGATAATATCATCATTTTAACATTAGGACATAAAAAACTATATTTGATACTTTTTTATAAAAATAAAAGATGTATATTTGCACCAATAAGAATTGATGTTTAACCCCTAAAAAGAGAAAATGTATGAAAAAGTATGTTTGTGACGTATGTGGTTATGAGTATGACCCTGAAGTAGGCGATCCTGACAATGGTATTCCCGCCGGTACGGCTTTTGAGGACCTTCCAGAAGATTGGGTTTGTCCACTATGCGGTGTAGGCAAGGACGAGTTCAGTCCCGCTTAACAGCATAAACAAAAAGAAAAGATTAGTTGGGGCAGTTCTGCCCATATACTCAAGAGGCTGTGTCGAAATAAAGATGTACCTTATGTATGTATAGTCTGTTAGTTACGGACTGAAGTCTTCTGCGAAATCTTTTCATTTCGACACAGCTTCATTTGAGTATAGAAATGAATGGAGTTCTTTGTTGATAAACATCTTTTTGTTTGTCCCATCTCTTTTGGATTCTAGCCAACAAGTGTGTCCGCTATACCTATGATTAAGTGGGTTTCAAAGCCTCGGGATAGGGCGTGCCGGATTAGTTTTCCTTTTCTAATGTAGGGATCGGCATCCTTTAGCTGTTTATTCTTTTGTTCCAGAATGTGCTGTAGGACCTCTTGGTATTCCTCTTTTGGGATGGCGTCTAAACTATCCTTGATTTCGGAGCCATCCATCTCTAACATACGAAGCATCTGGCTTATCTTTATTTTCCCCCAATGATTGTAGCGAAACTTATCCAGACAATAAGCATGGCAGAAACGCCTGCTGTCAATATATTTTTCGTCTATTAAGAAGTCAATGGCCTTCTTTGCCTGAGTTGGGGAAAGACCCCAAAGGAGCAATTTCTTGCGTATTTCTGAACTGCAATGTTCGCTTTCGCTACAAAGGGCAGCGGCACGAGAGAGGGCTTGTTCGTATGTTAGTGTTTTCATTTTTTATGGGCTGAAATGATTCTTGATTTTTCAAAACAATCAGAGTGAACCTCTACTTGGCAGAAACCCATCTGAGTGAGCAAATGCGCAGTCTCATTGGGGTATCCCTGATTAATTTCGAAGTACAGACGCCCCTTTGGTTTAAGATGCTTAAGAGCATACAAGGCAATGGCACGATAGAAGAGAAGCGGATCGGTATCTGGAACAAAAAGTGCCAGATGAGGCTCGTAATCCAAAACATTTCTATCCATTTGTGCAGCTTCTTTCTGACAGATATAAGGCGGGTTGCTGACAATAATGTCCCATTGCTGCTGCGTGGATATAGGGTGTAAAATATCTTCCTGACGAAAGTCTACATCGGCCTGTAGCCTTTGAGCATTCTCTTTGGCAATACGTAGAGCATCTGCAGAAACATCAAAAGCTGTTACTTGGTGACCCAACAGTGCCAAGGAAACAGCAATACATCCGCTACCCGTTCCAATATCCAGGATGGAACAGGAGGTAGGGGTTTGCTGGCTGATGATGCTGACAAGCCCTTCAGTCTCGGGCCTGGGAATCAGAACACCCGGTTCGACATGAAAAGTGTGTCCGCAGAAGTCGGCTTGCCCCAAAACATACTGCACAGGTTCTTTTCTGAGAAGCCTATCGATAATATTTTGCAGCAATGCCTGTTTATCTAAAGATAATTCCTTATCTTTGCCCGTCAAAACTTGCGTGGGAGTTAGTTCAAAGGCAACTTCCATAACCAGCATGTAGAGGGCGCGAGCCTCGCGCTGCGGATAGACGGATAAAAGTCTCTGCAAATGATTCATGCTGCAAAATTATAAAAATCATTGAACATTGAACATTGAATATTGAACATTTTATGTATTATGACGCAAAATACATGTGGCGTTGCATTCAGTTGGCAAGGTGTGGGGCAGTGGGTGCTCCTCCCAATCCTATGGTGGGTGCCGTGATAGTGCACAACGACAAAATCATTGGCGAGGGCTACCATAGGAGATGTGGAGGCCCGCATGCCGAGGTGAATGCTATCCGAAGCGTACGTGACGAGGCTCTGCTGAAGGAAAGTACCATATATGTGAGTTTGGAGCCATGCTCACATTACGGAAAGACACCGCCTTGTGCCGACTTGATAATAGAAAAGCAAATCCCTCACGTGGTGGTTGGCTGCATGGATACTTTTGCCAAGGTGAACGGTCAGGGAATCAAAAAGTTACGTGATGCTGGAGTCGAAGTGGTTGTAGGTGTTTTAGAGAAGGAATGCTTAGATCTGAACAAGAGATTTATTACATTTCATCAGCAACATCGACCTTTTATAACGCTGAAATGGGCGCAAAGCGAGGATGGATTCATGGATGCTGAACGGAAATGGGGTGAGAAACCAGTTAAGTTCTCATCGCGTTTCACCCAAACGCTTGTTCACCAGATGCGAGCTATGCATCAGGCTATCATGGTGGGCACTAAAACGGTTCTGATGGATAATCCCACACTGACAACTCGTCTTTGGGAGGGTCCCAATCCGCTTAGGATTACCATAGACCGTAAGGGCATATTGCCAGAATCCGTCCATCTGAAAGACGGAAAAGTACCAACGGTTATTTATAATACTGGAGATCTGAACCAGATACTTGTTGATTTGTACAAACGTGGTATTCAGTCTTTAATGGTGGAAGGTGGCGCCCAATTGTTACAGCATTTTATAGAAACTGGTCTGTGGGACGAGGCTCGTGTGGAAATTGCTCCGTTTGTTTTAGGTAATGGCATTCTGGCACCTAAAATGAGAGGAGAGAGTCTGAAATCTGAGCACTCCATAGATGATAGAAAAATCCTTAACTATAGGTGTGAAATGTAAAAAAACAGGCAAAAACGACCGTTTTAGGTTGGATAAACCCTAATTTTACTTAATTCCGAGGCATAATATGATGTAATGTCAAATAATAACTATACCTTTGCACTCTGGTTAAATATACCATAATAAATGTGCGCACATAAGAGAATGAAGAAATATCTGGTGTTGCTGTTGGCAACAATATCTTTCTTGGCAGGTTCGTGTATATCTGACAAGGAGGTGGTGTACGATGATTATTGTTATATCTCGGAGGTGAAACTGGGCTCGATTAAACGCGAGGTTCACATGTTAGACAGCTTAGGTAGGGATACAGTTATCAAGACTTCTTACACAGGAAATAACTATGATATGACCATCAACCAGCGATTGCTGACAATAGAGAACGAAGACTCTCTGTTGTACGGCTCCCTTCTGCATGCCGTTCTGGTGGATATTACATATGCTGGTTCAAGGTTGGCATACCGCATCAAAGAAGATGAAGATAGCACCTGGCTGGCTTACAGTTCGGAAGACAGCATGGATTTGCGTAAGCCAATAGAGTTGTTGCTGATTGCTAACGATGGTCTCAGTACACGAAAATACACTCTTACTTTGAATGTTCACCAGTTGGAAGGCGACTCGCTCTATTGGAACAAAGTGAGCGAAGCAGAGCCTTTGTTGCAAGGTATGAGTCAGGAGCGTGCCCTCATCGTACAGGGCAGTCTGGCTGTTCTTGGCAAAAAGAGAGATACCATAAAATTTGTGGAATGTTCTGCGATCGATATATGGAATGAGTCATCGACAAACTTGCCTCCTGAAGCCAATGTGGAAACTGCTTTTAAGCAAGGAAATGCTATCCTAATCAGCACTACAGATGGCGATATTTACACTTCTATAGACGGAAAAGACTGGAAAAAACTGAATACGACTCAGCATCCCGGATTGGTGCTTGCAGGTGCAACCTCTGATTACCTTTATACCTTAAAGGACGGTGAATTGTACAGATGTCGCGAGAACGAGCAAGGAGAGTTGGACTTCCAGCCAGAGGGACTGGACGAAAGTTCTACATTCTTGCCTTCGAAGGATGTAAGAGCATTGCAGATGAGTCAGAAAAACGGCAGTAAGCGTTTGGTAATGGTGGGAAACAGAGTTGATGAGGCCGATGTAACATCTGTAGTATGGAACAAGATGTGGAATAGAGATATTCCTGAAAAAGAGGCCGTTTGGATGTATATGAACCAAACAGACGACAATAAGTGCACGTTGCCTCAGTTAGAATACCTGAACCTGATACAATATGATGAGAAGTGTTTGGCCTTTGGCGGTGCTTCTGTAACAGGTAAGGGCACCCGTCAGGCAATGGATGCATTGTATGTAAGTCAGGACTATGGCATTTCATGGCGTACAGACTCGGAATGGCATCTGCCTAAAGAGTTAAAAGGCGTTAGTGGCCCTATCTGTAGTGTTGTGGACGATAATAACGTAATATGGATAATTGCCAATGGTGAGCTATGGCGAGGAAAACTGAACAGACTGGATTTTGTGCGTCAATAGCATTGCTCTTCCTGTTGTGTTCTTTTCCTGCCCTTCTGAAAGCGGAGGAACTGGAATACAAGATGGATTTGGGAGCAGCCATAGGAACATGTTTCTATCTGGGAGACGCTAACAGTACCCCGTATGCCCACATGGGATTTATGGGTGGTGTTACTGCCAGACGTATTTTAAACCCTAGAATGGCTGTGAAGATGAATATAGCAATGGGCCACCTGAGCGGAAGAGTTGACGGCTTTATCCCTTTGGATCCATTAAGTGGAACAATAGAGGGCGGAATACCGGTAAAGATAGATTTCTCGCGCAACGTGCTGGATATAGGAGCTCAGTTTGAAATGAATTTCTGGGGTTTCGGTATGGGAGCGGGTTATAAGGATCTGAAACGAATTACGCCTTACGCATTGGCCGGCATAGGTATGACGGTAGGTATGGGAGGTGGAGCCAGTGCATGTGCTGCCTTGTGCTTGCCTGTGGGAGTGGGAGTAAAATACAAGCTGAAACCACGTTTGAACATTGGTTTTGAATGGACCATGCGCTTTACTACAAGCGACAGGCTGGATGCTACGCCAGAAGGAACAACTCAGTTGGCACATCCTTACGGAATAAAGAGTATCGGCCTGAAAAACAAGGACTGCTACAATTTTACGATGGTGTACTTGACGTATGAGTTCATGCCTAAGTTGAGGAAATGCAATAATTAAGAAGACAAAACAGAAGGCCACAGGTAAAAGTTGCGAATTGATAATTGAAAATATTTTAAGTTCGATGGAAAAAAAGATAGAACTCGACATGAGTAATATTCCTGAGTCAATAGCCATTATTATGGATGGTAATGGACGATGGGCAAAGGAGAAAGGATTGCCTCGCTCGGCAGGACATGTTGAGGGAGTGGAGACCGTTACCCGCATTACATCGGAATGTGCACGTCTGGGTGTTAAATACCTGACAATGTACACCTTCTCTACGGAAAACTGGAACAGGCCTGAACCAGAGGTTGAGGCACTGATGAACCTTATAGCCACAAAGTTGGAAGACGAGATATTTATGAAGAATAATGTACGTTTCCGATTGATAGGTGATATTACACGTCTGCCTCAGCATGCCAGAACTCGTCTGGAAGAGTGTATGGAGCATACGGCCAACAATACCCGAATGACTGCGGTTACAGCTCTAAATTATAGCAGTCGGTGGGAACTTACCAAGACCATGCAACAGGTGGCAATAGATGCTGCTGCAGGAATGGTCAAGGCGGAGGAGATAGATGAAAAGTATGTATCAGACCATCTGGAAACAAGCTTTATGCCTGATCCTGATTTGCTTATCCGGACGGGAGGCGAACTCAGAATCAGTAACTATCTTTTGTGGCAGTGTGCTTACAGCGAGTTTTATTTCTGTGACACCTACTGGCCAGATTTCAAGGAAGAGGATTTGCATAAAGCGATTGCTGAGTACCAAAGACGTCAACGCAGATTTGGTAAGACAGGCGAACAAGTGGAAGAGGAAAAGAGGTAAACAAAAGAGACAGACTTAAGGTAATAATTGTGAAAAGAATATACCTTGTTATATTATTATTGACTACACTGCTCCTGGATGTATTTGGTCAGGTTGGGCAGCGTGAGATAAATCCGACAATAGACTATAGTCGCACCCCGCGCACTTATTATATAGGAAATATTACTGTGGATGGCATCAAGAACTATGATGATTATCTGCTGATAGGATTGAGTGGTTTAACGGTCGGACAGCCGATTACAATACCTGGCGAGGAGATCACGAAGGCGGTGAAGCGCTATTGGAGAAATGGATTGTTCAGCAATGTTTCCATCAGTGTGGACAGCCTGGTAAACGATTCGGTGTATTTGCATATACAACTGGCTCAAAGACCCAGAATATCTGAGATAAACTATAATGGTGTAAGAAAAAGTGAGCGTGACGACTTGCAGGAGAAGCTGGGACTGATAAAGGAAAACCAGTTGACCCCGAACATGTTAGACCGTGCGAAACTGTTGTGCAAGAGATACTTTGATGAAAAGGGTTTCAAGAATGCTGAGATCAGTATCATGCAGCGCGATGATGCCAGTCAGCCGGATAAGGTAATTTTGGATGTCAATGTAGACAAAAAAGATAAAGTTAAGGTACATAAAATCTATATCTCAGGGAACAATAATCTGTCAACTTCCAAAATTAAAGGTAACCTGATAAAACCTGGTGTCCTGAAGAAAATTCATGAAAAGGGTTCTATGGCGGGCTGGTTCCGCAACAAGAAGTTTACAGAAGCCAAATATAAGGAGGCGAAAGAGAATCTGATGGAGAAATATGGGGAACTGGGTTATATGGACGCTATATTAGTTTCAGACAGCATAGTCCCCTTTGGCAATAATGTTGATATTTATCTGACGGTAGAAGAGGGACAGAAATATTATGTTAGAAACATAGAATGGGTGGGTAATACACTATATCCTACAGAGGGTCTTAGCGAAGAACTGCGAATGAAGAAGGGTGATGTGTATAATCAGAAACATCTGAATGACAGACTTGTTGCTGATAATGACGCCATTGGAAATTTATATTATAATAACGGTTACGTTTTCTACAAGTTGGATCCAGTTGTTGTTAATGTGGTTGAGGATTCCGTAGATTTGGAAATGCGAATCTATGAAGGTCCACAGGCTCACATCAGCCATGTCAGAATAACAGGAAACGACCGTGTTTACGAGAATGTAATACGCCGTGAATTGAAAAACAAGCCTGGCGACCTGTTCTCCAAGGATGCATTGATGCGTTCATACCGTGAGATTGCATCATTGGGCCATTTCGATGCCGAAAGCGTTAATCCTGATATTCAGCCTGATGCTACCAACGGAACGGTAGATATAAACTGGGGCCTAACTTCCAAGAGTAGTGACCAGATTGAATTTTCCTTGGGTTATGGCCAAACAGGAGTAGTAGGAAGAATAGGTTTGAAGTTTACCAATTTCTGCATGGCTAATTTGTTTAAGAAAAATGGTATAAGACGTGGCCTTTTACCTCAGGGTAACGGAGAGACATTCAGTATTAGCGGTCAGACTAACGGTAGATATTTCCAGAGTTACAGCGTTAGCTATATTAATCCTTGGTTCGGCGGCAAACGTCCTAATACATTAAGTATTGGAGCATCATTCAGCAAGCAGACAGACATCAGTGACAACTATTATAACTCAGCCTATTACAATAACTATTACAGCAGTTTCATGTATGGTTATGGTAATGGGTACGGCTATAATTATTACGAGAATTATTATGATCCGGATAAATCATTCATGACCTTCAGCCTGAGTGTGGGTTGGGGAAAGCGTTTGCGTTGGCCTGATGACTACTTCAATCTTACTGCCGAGCTTAGTTATATTCGCTACATGATGAAAGACTGGCAATACTTTATTATTAACAACGGAAATTGTAACAATATCAGTTTAGGTCTGACGCTTAGCAGAAGTAATACGGATAATCCAATATATCCCCGTAGCGGTTCTGAGTTACTGATGAGTGTGTCACTGACTCCTCCCTATAGCCTGTTTGATAAGAAGGACTATTCAAAACTTGGGAATGATATTTATAGTGAGACCTACCAGCAAGAGATGCAGGAGAAACATAAATGGGTAGAGTATCATAAGTGGAAATTCAAGAGCCGTACCTATACTGCTCTTTCTGGCGGCAACAAGTGTTTTGTCCTCTCTACCCGCGTAGAGTTCGGCTTGCTTGGCCATTATAATAAGAACAAACGCTCTCCGTTTGAGACCTTCTATGTGGGAGGTGATGGTATGAGCGGTTACAGTTATACTTATGCCACAGAAACTATTGGCTTGCGCGGATATGACAATGGTTCTCTTACACCGAATGGTTATGCCGGTTATGCCTACGACCGTTTTTCTTTAGAGTTACGTTATCCCTTTATATTGGGAGCTAGCACAAACATCTATGGTTTGGCCTTCTTAGAGGGTGGTAACGCATGGGACGAAGTGAAGAAGTTTAATCCCTTCGACATGAAGAAGTCTGCAGGTGTGGGCGTGCGTATCTTCTTGCCTATGGTGGGTATGTTGGGTATAGATTGGGCATACGGTTTTGACTCCGTTTTCGGAAGCAGGACATATAGTGGAAGTCACTTCCACTTCGTACTGGGACAAGAATTTTAATAATAATTTATCATAAGTTTACGCATATGAAAAAGCTATTTTTGATTATAGTGGTTATGGCAAGTGCTAATGCCATGGGCCAGAAGTTTGCCTTGATAGATATGGAATACATACTGAAGAATGTTCCTGCTTATGAACGTGCTAATGAGCAGTTAAATCAGGTAAGCAAAAAATGGCAAGCTGAGGTAGATGCTCTGACACAAGAGGCACAGACATTGTACAAAAACTATCAGTCAGAGGCTGTTTTCTTGAGCAATGAGCAGAAAACCCAACGTGAGGAGGCTATTGTGGCAAAGGAAAAGGAGGCCGCAGAACTTAAGAGAAAGTATTTTGGCCCTGAAGGTGAGCTTTATAAGAAACGTGAGAGCCTGATGGCGCCTATCCAGGATGAGATATACAATGCTGTGAAAGATATCTCTGACCTGAAAGGATACAGCCTGATCTTAGACCGTGCCAGTGATGCCGGTATTATATACGCAAACCCAAAGATAGACATCTCTAACGAGGTTCTTACCAAACTGGGATATAATTAAAAAGAATAATATTTTAACAAACAACAAATAGTAATAAAGATTATGAAAAGATTTGTGATTGCTATCTTGATGATAGCTCCCCTGAGTATGAATGCACAGAAGTTTGCTCATTTCAATAGTGCTGACATTATCTCCAATATGAAGGAGTATGTTACCGCCACAGAAGAAATACAGGCTATGGCTAAGCAGTATGAGGATGACATGAAACTGATGCAGGAAGAACTGCAGAAGAAGGGTGATGAGTACCAGAAGGAACAGGCAAACCTGTTGGAGAATGTCCGTCAGCGTCGTGAGCAGGAACTGCAGGATCTGTACCAGCGTTTGCAGCAGTCGTACCAAGATAACCAACAGGCTTTGGAAAAAGCTCGTATGGAGAAGATGGGTGCTATAAACGAGAAGGTTATGGCTGCCGTAAAGAAAATAGGTGAAGCTGGTGGTTATATATACGTTGTTGATCTTAACACTGGAGCAATTCCATTTGTTAACTCGCAACTGAGCACCGATGTCACTGATCTGATAAAGAAAGAGGTTGGCATTCAGTAGTTAATAATATAAGGAATTATGAAACGCCTATTTTTATTCCTCTTTGTCTTACTCCCGGTAATTGCTTCCGCACAGATTCAGTTTGGCTATTTAAGCTATCAGCAGGTGTTAAAGGAAATGCCGGAGTATGCTCAGGCTATGCAGGAGTTGCAAACTCTAAAGGGCAAGTATGACGAGGAAGCAGCAAGAGGAGAGGCTGAGTTCCAAAAGAAATTCGTGGATTTCTTGCAGGGACAAAAGGATTTTCCTCAGACTATTATGCAGAAGCGTCAGGCAGAACTTCAGACACTGATGGACAATGGCGTTGCCTTCCGTGTACAAGTGCAAGGCCTATTGGCTAAGGCGGAGAAGGACCTGATTGCTGAGGTTCAGAAGAAGTTGAACCGGGTGCTTCTGGAAGTTGGTGTAGAGTATGGATATGGATTTATCTTAAATACAGACGACAATGCTTGCCCGTATATCAATCCTGTGGTAGGTGTGGATGTAACAGAAATTGTTCGCCAGAAGCTTGGGGTAGTAAAGTCATCTATAGATGAACAAAGCGAATAAGTTTCCGCAACCCCCTGGTCCGATAGGTATCTTTGATTCGGGCTATGGAGGTTTAACAATACTGCGGCAGATACGTTCATTAATGCCCCAGTATGATTATTTGTATCTTGGTGACAATGCTCGTGCCCCATACGGCACACGTTCTTTTGATATTGTATACGAATTTACGTTGCAAGCGGTTAGGTATCTCTTTGAGCAGGGATGTCATTTAGTGATATTGGGGTGTAACACCGCTTCTGCTAAAGCCCTACGTAGCATACAGCAGAACGACCTTCCACAAATGGATCCGCAACGTCGCGTGTTAGGAGTGATTCGCCCTACGGTTGAGGTTGTGGGCAACATTTCACAGACTCGCCATGTGGGTATTATGGCAACAATGGGTACCATACGCAGTGCAACTTACGAGTTGGAAATAGCGAAGTTGCATCCCGATATAAAGGTTACAGGTGAAGCTTGCCCGATGTGGGTTCCGTTGGTGGAGAATGATGAATACGACGGTTCCGGTGCAGACTACTTTGTTAAGAAAAATATAGATGACTTGCTCAGTCGGGATCCTCAGATTGACAGTGTTATCCTGGGCTGTACCCATTATCCGCTGTTGTTGAATAAGATTCGCAAATACATGCCTTCAGGTGTGCACGTTATTGAGCAGGGTTTTTATGTGGCAGACAGTTTGCGCGACTACCTGAATCGACACCCGGAAATGGTTAAGAGGGTCACTTGTGGTGGTACTACATGTTTTTTGACCACAGAACGGGCCGAGGAGTTTCAGAGTAAGGCAGCTGCTTTTATGAATGAATCACTCACGGCAAAAAGAGTGTATTTAGATTGAAAATGGGAAAAGCAAAAGATATTATTAACCATACTGAGACGCGGCAGTTCATACGTTTCTGCATCGTGGGTGGCACGTGTGCCATTATTGATGCTATAGTCTTCTATATTGTACGTCTTTTTGCTCCTTATCAGGTAGCCCTTGTTTCTGGTTACCTTATCTCACTTTGTGCCAATTATTTTCTTACCATTTATTGGACGTTTAAGACTTCCCCAACTACGCACAACTTTTTTGGAATTATAGGTGCCCACATGTTTAATCTCTTTGTGGTACGCATGGGATTGATGTGGTTGTTTGTAGAAGTCTTTAAGTGGGATGATTCCATAGCTTATATACCTATGGCCATTATCAGCGCTGTTACAAACTTTCTGGTAATACGCGCTGTGGTAAAATTCTCCAAGAAAAGGTCAAACGGTTAGTTTGGACCTTTTTTGGTATTTTCTTCTTGCGTCATTCTCTCGTATATCAGCATGCGTTGGTTTACGGTAATAGGATCCATAAAGTATTTAAGCAACACACGAGGGTAGGTGAGATTCCACAGAAACTTGTGTGGCGTAGTTATTAAACGGTAACGGAACAGTTCCTCCTTATCATATATGCAACGGTAGTTGTTTGGAATAGGAGCATCATAGTACTCGTGGCAAGTTATGATAGCGCCAATTTCACGTACCAGGTAGCGAACTTTACCAGAGGCAACCCAGTCTGCCTGTTCCTGACGGATGGCAGGATCTAGAATACTCGACATAAAGAAATTCTTATTAGGAGGCAAGTGGCGTGTATGTTGGTAAATGCCTGTGTCATAAGAACTGAAAGTAAGCACCTCGCTATCCTCACTTTCGTTGGCATTTATTATTTCTGCCATTTCAAGAACGCTCTGTGGGAAGGTCCCGTTCAAAAGTGTAACAATATTCCAGTTGGTAGCTGCAGATGCTATGCCTATGAGACATATCACCATATATGTTCGTATTGATGGTGTGTGGTTCCGGAAGAAATAGATAACAAGCGGTGAGAAAACGTACATCAACAGGAAGTAGTAGAATTGGACAGTCATTGTGGCAAATGAGAACAGGAGGACACTGTATGTGCCAAATATCAGTAATTTCACTTCCCAACGTGCTTTGGCAAGGAAAATAGGAAGCGAAAACACCGCCCAGATAGCAAGTTTCATGAGTGGGAACCACCAAAAGTCGGGCTCGCCATTAGTGGCTGTCCCATGGTATTGGAAAATGTTTACAACAAAATATGCATCAATGAGTGCGCTGACTGTCCCATGAGCTGTGAAATATGCCAAAACAGGAACTGTTGCTAACACAAAACCAAGGGTTACATATTGAACAGTGTGTCGAAGTTCCTTTAACTGAAGATGTTTCCATGCAATATAGGTAAGCGACATGATGCCTCCAATGTAGAAGAACAGGATATTGAACTTTGTCCAGAAAATAAGACCTAATCCCACACCCATGATAAGTGATTGCCACCAGAGCGGAGCTTGGCGGTTTCTGGCAAATCGGAGCATAAAGTACAGACAGTGGGCCAAAATGGGCAATGAGAATTCTTCAACACTGTCTCCAAAATAAAACAGGTCGGAAGACAGGGTAAGCCACCCCAAGAGCAATGTAAGTGGAAAGGCCACTTTTGAGGAGGTGAAAAGACGTATGGTATGCAGCGAATACCACATAAAGATAAAGCTGCAGAAGATTTCTACTAGATATATTCCTACAAAGCTGCCGCGTGACAATATGGCTGCCATTTCGTGCATGAGATATAGAACGGGGCCTTTATGGTCAAATATGTCGACATAGAGTTCTCTTCCACTATGCATGGCGTTGCCTATGGTCATATAGACGTTGGCATCATCCCATGGATTCAGTGGATATAGAAAAGAGCATGTACTGAACAATGTGGTAATAAGTACTGCGAAGAGAAAAAGAAATAGAGGCTCCCGATAATTCGCTGGCTTCATAATACACATCATAATTGTTTCGCCGACAAAAGTACATCATTATTCTGATTCAACCGTTTTTTCTGTTAAAAAAAAACAACAAGTCCAGAAGTTTTGCGGTTCGTCTTTGTCATTTTTGAAAAAAAAGATACCTTTGTAGGTGAGAATGAAGAGGTCGGTAAAACAGGCCCGATAGAACGATAAGGAACAGATATGCGAATTTTATCCATTTTTGTGTTGTTGTCATGCCTTATATCTTGTACGTCAGGAGATAAGAAGTTCAGAATTGTGCCCTCAAAAGGATTGCCGAGCGAGCTTCTTTTGGTGGTGGACGACAAAGTGTGGAACAGTGATGTTGCAGATTCGCTTAAAGCTATAACACAGGGCTCTGTTCCCGGCCTTATGCAGGAAGAACCATTTTTCAAGACGGTTAGGATATCTTCGCGTCATTATAGTCAGACATATACTACATTTCATAGTAAACTGTTTGTTCATCTGGATGCTGATTTGAAGTGCGCAATTGTGGGTGTTGCAAGAGATGTGGTGGCAAAACCTCAAATAGAAGTAACAGTGGCAGCTCCTAATCTGGATTCGCTTCGCAAATTCCTTTCAGAGAAGGCTATGTATATTCGCGGGCTTATAGATGATGCACAGATGAAAATGCGTGCGGATGAATTGCGCAAGCATTATAATAGAGACTTGACTCAGAAAATCGCCTCTACAGTTGGGTATAGCTTGAATGTTCCCAAACAAGTTAGGGCGAGCAAGAAGGGAAAAGACTTTGTTTGGGTTGGCACAAATCTCAACGAAAAGGACCTTAACATTGTGCTATACACATTACCTTGGGACGGCAGGGATTATACCGATGTAGAGAAATTTGTGTTATGCCGTGATTCTGTGATGCACGAAAATATTCCAGGAAGTAATCCTGATCAGTGGATGCAGACAACAAAGATTGACGGCTCTCCTATACTGTTCTCCCGTTTGCGTGACGTAGAAGGCGAAAAAGTTTTCGAAGTGCGCGGATTGTGGGAAATGAGGAATGGTGCTCTTGGCGGGCCATTTGTCTCGTTATCAAGAGTAGATACCGTGAACAATAAAATCATTGTGACTGAAGGATTTGTTTATTCTCCATCAACAGATAAACGCGACCTGTTACGCACGGTGGAAGCTTCTTTATGGACACTATATAATGCTAATAAACAGAAATGAGATTAATATATATCATCCTTTTATGCTTGATTAGTACAGGCGTGCTACATGCTCAGCCCCGTTTTGTTCCCGACATGGAAATAAAAAAAATGGGCGAGGTGGAATTCCAACAACCCAAAAGAGTTGTTTTTGGGTTTGTCAATAAAGGTAATCAACCGCTGAGTATTTCTTCGGCTAAGGCTTCTTGTGGCTGTATGGATGTTTCTTATCCCAAAGAATCTATTCCTGCAGGTGAGAAGGGTGAGATTGCTGTGGTTTATGATGCAGCTACTTTAGGCACTTTCTATAAAGAGGTGGAGGTAATTACGAATGAATCCGAAACTCCCGTCTATTTGGGAATGCAAGGAACAGTTGTAGTGGAAGTTGTGAATGTTGACGAAGAGTACCCGATAGATTTGGGGAATGTTCAGATTCAGACCAACTATCTGGAGTTTGATGATGTTAATAAAGGCGAGCACCCTGTTGTGGAGCTGTCGTTAATCAACAAGGAACATACCGCTTTTCGGCCTGAGCTTATGCACATGCCAGCGTATCTTTCAGCTCAGTATATTCCGGAAAATGTTCCGGCAGGTAAAAAAGGTATCATACGATTGACATTAGACAGCGACAAATTGCAACAATTGGGCTTAAATAACACATCCGTATATCTTTCGCGATATATGGGTGATAAAATCAGTGAAGACAATGAGATTCAGATTTCAGCTATTCTTCTTCCCGATTTCTCTAAAATGACTGAGGAGGAGAAAGAGAATGCGCCAGAATTGTTTCTTGCAGAATCTTCTGTAGACTTTGGCTCTCTAAAAGAAAAGTCAAAAGCAACTCATACTATTATTGTTACTAATAAAGGAAAGAGCAATTTGCTATTTGAACAGGTACAAGTCTTTAACAAAGCTGTTTCCGTAAGTTTAGGCAATAGGGTGCTGAAACCAGGTGCAAGTACGAAACTGAAGATAAGTGTAACTCCTAAATATCTAAAACGCGAGAAAGGCCGTCCCCGCGTCCTTCTGATTACCAATGATCCCTCACAACCAAAAACAGTTATTAATATTGATGTAAAACAATAATAAGATATGGAGCATCCCGAGAACAGTGCAGAATTTGAAGGCCTGACAGTAAATAGCGGAGTTGGACCTGTTTCTATAGTTAATCCTTATCTGAAACGTGGTCGTTTTGCCCGCCACCAACTTACTGCAGGAGATTATGTGGAAGGAATTTTACGTGGCAACGTTTCCATATTGGGACAGGCTGTGACGTTGGTTGAAAGCACGAATCCTGCTCATCAGGCTATTGCCCAAGAGGTGATAGAAAAATGTTTGCCTTATTCTGGAAATAGTGTCAGAGTAGGTATCAGTGGCGTTCCTGGAGCAGGAAAGAGTACCAGTATTGACGAATTTGGAATACACGTATTAAAGGAGTATGGCGGCAGACTGGCTGTGCTGGCCATTGACCCCAGTAGTGAACGTTCGAAGGGTAGTATCTTGGGAGATAAAACCAGAATGGAGAAACTTTCCGTTCATCCAGATTCCTTTATTCGCCCTAGCCCTTCTGCGGGTAGTTTGGGAGGTGTGGCCAGAAAAACACGTGAAACAATCATCCTTTGTGAGGCCGCAGGTTTTGATAAGATCTTTGTTGAGACAGTAGGAGTGGGTCAGAGTGAAACTGCGTGCCATTCAATGGTCGATTTCTTCCTCCTTATCCAACTGGCTGGCACAGGTGATGAATTGCAGGGAATTAAACGTGGAATTATGGAAATGGCAGACGGTATTGTCATAAATAAATGTGATGGGAACAATGTGGATAAATGTCAGTTGGCTGCCACGCATTTCCGAAACGCTCTGCAATTATTCCCCATGCCTGAAAGCGGATGGCAACCAAGAGTTCTTACATATAGCGGGTTCTATGCTTTGGGAATCAAGGAAATCTGGGATATGATATATGAGTATGTAGATTTTGTTAAGAAAAACGGGTATTTTGAATACCGTCGTGCAGAGCAGTCTAAATATTGGATGTATGAAAGTATAAACGAGCATCTGCGTAACAATTTCTATCAGAATCCTACAATAGCAGATATGCTACAAGCGGCAGAAAAGAGTGTGCTGGAAGGCCAGCGTTCATCATTTGTTGCAGCAAAGCAACTCCTCGATTCTTATTTTGCACTCCTCCATTAGCCATTTGGGAGTGCTTGTTGCTCCACATATACCAATGGAATTACAGTCTTGCAGCCAACGAAGGTCAATTTCGTTGGCTGTATCTATCATATATGATTGCGGATTGGCGTCTTTGCATTCCTTGAACAACACTCTTCCGTTACTGCTTTTCTTGCCACAAACAAACAGAATAACATCATGTTTGTTGGCAAATTCCCTGATGTTAGGCATCCGGTTAGCTACCTGTCGGCAGATGGTGTCATAGAATGTAAACGTGGCATCCTTGCCTATGTGTTTTTTTATGTATTCAACAATGCGCCTGAATTCATCCAGGGGCTTGGTAGTTTGTGAATATAGGCAAATGTCTTTATGATAATCCAGTTTATGAAGGTCTTCTATTGATTCGATGACAATGGCTGTGCCTTCTGTCTGGCCTACCAGACCAAGAACTTCTGCGTGACCGTTTTTCCCAAAGATTACAATCTGTTTTTTATGCTCAGTGTCGGCATCATATTCTTTTTTAATGCGTTCCTGCAGATGTAGTACAACAGGACATGTGGCATCAATAATTTCAATTTCATTTGTCCTCGCCAGGAAGTATGTCGATGGTGGTTCCCCATGTGCCCTCAGCAAAACTTTTGATTTATGAATGGCTTCCAGTTCTTCATGATTGATAGTGGTGAGGCCTAAGCGTTGCAGGCGGTCGCATTCTTTTCCGTTATGGACAATGTCACCCAAACAGAACAAATGTCCGTCCTTGTTAAGTTCTTCCTCAGCTTTTCCTATGGCACGGGTTACACCAAAACAGAAGCCCGATCCTTGGTCAATCTCTATATTCATCCAGCTATTACACGTTGGAATTGTTCCAAAAGCCATGCCTTTTGTTCAGGAATGGTCATGTGGCTGTTATCTAAAACGATGGCATCATCTGCTTTCCTGAGTGGGCTGACGGCACGAGTACTGTCTATCCTGTCACGTTCGCGTATATTGGCAAGGATATCTTCTATATCGCATTTCTCACCCTTGGCAATGAGTTCGTCATATCTTCTTTGGGCACGAATCTCATCGCTGGCAGTAACAAATATCTTAAGCTCTGCATTGGGGAATACAACGGTGCCAATGTCTCTTCCGTCCATAATGACACCTTTTGCCTCGCCCATTAATCTTTGAAGGTCAACCATTGCTTCCCTTACAAAGCCTAAAGCTGCAACATAACTTACTTTGCTTGATACTTCCAGGGTGCGGATTTTGTCTTCAACGCATATCCCATTTAGATATGTATCAGGCTTTCCGGTTGATGGATTCAGCTGGAAGGTAATGGAGATGTCGTTCATGTGCTTTCTTAACTCATCAGTGTTGATTTTCTCATCCTTGATAAGCCCGTTTTGAAGGCAGAAAAGCGTTACAGCCCTGTACATGGCACCAGTGTCTATGTAAACATATCCAATTTCTCGAGCTAAATCTTTTGCCATTGTGCTTTTACCACATGAGGAATGTCCGTCGATGGCGATGGTAATCTTATTCATATCTAATATGTAAGTTATTCTTTAGATGATTTCTGAAAGCTATATGCAAGGTTGAATGAAAGTGTGGGTGCCCCGATGTGATATTTAGCATAGGCAATTCCTATCTTCAGTTTCTTCAGGTTGGCACCTGCTCCGAATGAGAGACCAGCAGCATGCGAACTTCCTGCGGCATTCATTTCAAATGCGCGACGGAAGTTAAAGCCGGCACATATATATATAATAGGAATAGGGTAGGCGTCCACACCGATTTCAAAATGGTTGGTGAAGATTCTTCCTCCGCTTACTTCTCCGTTAGAAGAGAAGTAATCACTCTGGCTCCAATGGGTAAGATCTACCATTGTCAAGGAGATGTCTATGGGAGCGTGTCCAAGTCCTTTGGTAAAACCTATTCGCATATCAAAGGGGAGGCGTTCTCCAAAATCGCCGAACCTCTTTACTTGGCCGCCAATATTTCTGGCAACAACAGACAGGGAGAGGCTCTTCTCTTCCCAGTAATAGTTTAAACCCAAATCAACAGCCAGGGCGCAAGAAGAGAATTCTCCGTAATGTGAGTATATAATCTTTCCTGTGGCTCCTCCTGATAGCCTGTCGGTAAGCATGTAACTGTATTGGCCGCCTATGCAGAAATCCAGGGGCTTCATTTCTCCTAATACTTCTCCAGCTAAATTCGTCTCTTTCATGGAACCGTAGCCGACAAACTGGGCATAAACGCCCCATGTTCCTCTACTGCCTGCAGTTTGAGCGTAAGCGGCGCCACCTGCCTTGCATCCTTGCATGTAAGACATAAAATTGGCTCCAATGCTCTTGTCGCTAATATTTGAAAGTAATGCTGGATTTGTAGTCGCTGTTTGGATTTCATCCTGTACCAATGATATGTTCTTGCCTCCCAAACCTACTAAATGCGAAGAGTTGGGGAGACTCAGAAAATTGAAAATGCTGGTACTTTCTTGGCAGAATGATTCAGTTTGCACTAATAATAATGCCAAAATAAGTGGAAGTATATGCTTCTTTGTCATCGTTTTTGATAATTTGCGTCCAAAGTTAGTGCATTTTCTGTCAATATTGTCCAATAATCGTACAAAATTTAAACTGAATCCAAAAAAATATACAGGATAGATACTCGGAATAAAAAAAATGTGCTAAATTTGCCCCAAATAGATATCTTTTGCGAATAAAAAAACGAAAAATAAATATTATGGATGCTAACAAAACTCTAAACGAAGAACTGCAAGGTCAGAAATCCACCAATATGCTTATTGGATATGTTCTGTCTTTGGCTCTTATGTTCGTTGCCTTTGAATATACCCAGCGTGAAGTCAAGGTGGTTGAAGAAGGCAAAATTTATGATTTCAAAATGGAGGAGGATATGATTCCTATTACTCATCAGGAAGAAATGATGGCACCGCCCCCAGCAGCAGCTCCAACAGTGATGGAGGTTATCAACGAGGTTGAAGACGATACCGAATTGCCTGAGGAGGAGATTCAGACTACTGAGGAGGTTAACCAGGCTATCACTACTGTAGTGGGTACAGGTGCTCCCACGGCGGTTGTCTCTGGTCCTTCAGGTCCTGTAGTGGAGAATGACGATGATGACCGAATCTTTGAAACTGTTGAGGAGAATGCTCAGTTCCCCGGTGGAGATGAAGCTTGTATGAAGTGGTTGCAGGAGCATATTAAGTATCCGCAAATATGTATTGAACAAAGTGTACAGGGACGTGTACAGGTTAGCTTCGTCGTAAATCGTGACGGAAGTATTGTAGACGTTAAGGTTTTGCGTTCTCCCGATCCAAACTTGTCAAAGGAAGCTGAACGCGTGGTTAAGATGATGCCTAAGTGGAAGCCTGCAAAGCAGAATAACAAGACGGTTCGTTCACGCTTCAATCTGCCTGTTAATTTCCGTTTGAGCTAATTTGATTCTTAAATATATCTAAGGCTGCTCTCCTTGTGGTGAGCAGCCTTGTTTTTCCAGTTTAATTGTAACATTATATTATAATGTATAGCAGTAGTGAACTTATGCAGATGGTGAATAATGCCATCGAATCTTTGCCATACAACAGGAAGCCTCAGTCTTTATATGCTCCCATACAGTATGTGTTGTCTTTGGGTGGAAAACGCTTGCGCCCCGTTTTAATGCTGATGGCATATAATATGTATAAAGAGGATGTGGAGCATATCCTGATGCCAGCTATTGCCATTGAGACGTATCATAATTTTACACTCCTTCATGACGACCTTATGGATCGTGCCGAGGTTCGACGTGGAAATCCTTGTGTGCACGTCAAATGGGATGATAATACAGCTATTTTGAGTGGCGACAACATGCTGGTATTGGCTTTCTCCCGTATGATTCAATGCAATGATAAGTGTTTACCTTCCGTGCTGCGTTTGTTTACAGAAACTGCTCTCGAGATTGACGAGGGCCAGCAGTATGATGTTGATTTTGAAACTCGATCCGATGTTACAGAGGAAGAGTATATAGAGATGATACGCCTGAAAACCTCTGTTCTTTTAGCATGTGCACTTAAAATTGGAGCTATTTTAGGTGGAGCTTCAGAACAAGATGCAGATACGCTATATGAATTTGGCGAGAAGTTGGGACTTGCATTCCAGCTTCAGGATGATTATCTGGATGTTTATGGCGACTTCAAAACATTCGGGAAACAGATAGGTGGCGATATCATGTGTAACAAGAAAACCTACATGCTTATCAATGCCCAGTTATTAGCAAACGAGGAACAGGCTTGTGAACTTAATGCGTGGCTGAATATGGAGAATCCTTCGCGAGAGGAAAAAGTGGCAGCTGTTACACGGATATATGACGAGATAGGTGTACCTGAATTGGTTCGTAATAAGATAAGCCAATATTATCAGGAAGCGGCCCAGGCATTGTCACGTATTTCTTTGCCTCAGGAGCGAACAGAAATACTATGGAGTTTCGCCCAGTCCATGCTTAATCGTAGGTCATGATAGATACCCATAGCCATATTTACGGACCAGAGTATGACGAGGACCGGGAGCTTGTCGTCCAAAGGGCTCAACAAGTTGGAGTGGAGCGTATCTTCCTGCCCAATATTAATGAGGCATCCATAGAACCTATGCTTTCACTTTGCCATTCTTTTCCTGACTATTGTTTTCCCATGATAGGTTTGCATCCCGAGGATGTAACCGATGATTATCAGCAGGTTTTAAATAGAATGGAGAACTTGTTAAACGACCCCTCTCATCCTTTTATTGCAATAGGTGAGGTTGGACTTGATTTTTATTGGGATGCAAGCCATTCCCGGGAACAAATAGAAGCCTTTACCCGTCAGATAGAATGGGCTGTTCGTTACAAACTTCCCTTAATGATTCATTCTCGATCCGCACATGATCAGTTGGTTCAGGCTATCCGCCCGTTTGCATCGGAGGGGTTGACGGGTGTTTTTCATTGCTTCAGCGGTTCGCTTGATGAGGCTTTTGAACTGCTCTCTTATGAGGGTTTCATGCTTGGAATCGGAGGTGTTTCCACGTTCAAGAAATCTATACTACCTGAAGTCCTGCAAGCAGTTCCTCTTCAGCGTATAGTGTTAGAGACAGACTCCCCTTATCTGGCTCCTGTTCCATATCGTGGCAAACGAAATGAACCGGCCTATGTGTTGGAAGTGATGCATAAAGTGGCAGATATATATAATGTGACGCCCGAAGAAGTGGAAAAAGTCACCAATGACAATGTAAAACATGTTTTTTGCATGTAAAATTGTATTTATATGTGCAAATATTTGCAAAAAAACACTTTACCCGAAAGTTTTTTGTAATAACATGTGGAAATGTTCAAAAAAAAAGATATTTTTGTAACCGAAAACGTATATAATGACGCAATAAATGTGCGTTAGTGCCTAAGGAGAGATGCTCGAGTGGCTGAAGAGGCACGCCTGGAAAGCGTGTATACGTCAAAAGCGTATCCGGGGTTCGAATCCCCGTCTCTCCGCAGGAGATTAAACGGGGTTCAAAGCCGGAAAGGCAGAAAGCCTTTGCGAATCCCCGTCTCTCCGCTTTCATCTAAAAGGACTAAGTGAAAATATCATAAACAAAAAAGTAATAACATTAATCAATTTAAACGAACACAAAATGAAAAAGTTATTTGCAATTGTTGCGATTGTAGCAGCATTTACTTTTGGAGTTACATCAGCTGTAATGGCTCAGGAAGACGTTGCTACTGAACAGGTAGATACCGCTGCTGTAGATACCGCTGCTGTAGAAGAAGAAGCTGAAGCAGAAACAACAGAAGCTGCTCCCGTTGTGGAGGAAGAGAGTGAAGGTATTTTTAAGACTTTGAAGACAAAGTACATCGAGGGTGGCGCAGGCTTCATGTCATTGGTTGCTATCGCTTTGGTACTGGGTCTTGCATTCTGTATCGAGCGCGTTATTTATCTGTCTCTTGCACAGATTAATACTCGCAAGTTCACAAAGGACTTGGCTGCTAAGGTTGCTGCTGGTGATGTTAATGGTGCTATCGACTTCTGCAAGGGTACTCGCGGACCTGTAGCTCAGGTAAGCCGTAAGGCTATGGAGTGCTTGGCAAGTACAGACCGCAACGATATCGGTACTATTGAGAGTACTATCAACATGGAGGCTGAGGTTCAGGGTTCTTACCTTGAGCAGAACTGCTCTTGGATTACCCTTTTCATTGCTATGGCTCCATCTCTCGGATTCTTGGGTACTGTAATCGGTATGGTTATGGCATTCGACGACATCCAGCGTGCAGGTGATATCAGTCCTACCGTTGTTGCCGGTGGTATGAAGGTGGCTTTGATTACTACCATCTTTGGTATTATCGTTGCCTTGATTCTTCAGGTATTCTACAACTACATTTTGGCTAAGGTAGAGTCTTTGACAAGTAACATGGAAGAGGCAGCACAGGAGTTGCTGACCATGTGTGTTCAGTCTGATAAGTGCAAGAAGTAATAACCGATTTTTAGAGAGAGAGTTATGAAGATTGAGAAAATTTCCCAGATGGCGTTGTACATCTGCATTGGAATTATCTTGGTATCCTTCGCATTGTTCTTGACGATCGGCTATGATAATCCTGTAGGTGACAACAATGAGCCAATACTTACAGATATCATCATGTGGTTGATGTATCTGATGGTAATTGTAACAGCAGGACTTACTATTTGGTCAGGTTGCAGGGGTATGGCAAGCAGCAAGGGCACTGATCCTGCAGCTTCTACCGGCGTTCCTGGCGGTAAGGTTTCCCTCATCACATGGGGTCTGTTCATCGTTTCATTGGTAATTGGTCTTGTGTTAGGCTTAGGTGAGTCAGATTTCAAGGCTGCTGACGGCACTGTTACTACAGCCGGATGGGTTACTGTTGTAGATGCATTCTGCGTGTCTATCGGTATCCTTATCGTTGCTGCTGCTGCTGCTGTTATTGTTAGCATGACAGGCGTTCTTACCAAAAGCGCTATTAAAAAGTAACATCCTTAAAATAATGTAAGATATGGCAAAGAAGAAAAAGAAAATGCCCGGTCTGAACACCAGTTCAACGGCGGATATTTCTTTCATGTTGCTTATCTTCTTCCTGGTAACTACATCTATGGATACGGATATGGGTTTGGCTCGACACCTGCCCCAACCGCCAGATCCAGATCAGGAGGATGCTCAGGTCGACATCAAGGCAAGAAATATCTTGTATGTTCGCTTGAACTTCGAAGGCCAGTTATGGATAGAGGATGAGACCACCAGAGGCTATGCCGACATTAAAGAATTACGTCAGCGTGTGAAGGAATTCGTTAAGAATGAGCAGAACTATAGCAAATGGCCTGAGAAGCATGTAAAGATTCTTGATCATCTGGGTCGTTGCTATGTTACTGATAAGCATGTTATCTCTGTGCAGACTGACCGTGGAACCCCATACGATGCGTATTTCCAGGTTCAGAACGAGTTGGTTGCAGCATATTCTGAGTTACGTAATGAGTTGGCAAAAGAGAAGTTCGGACGTGAATACCAGTATTTGGATGATGAGATAAAGGACGTCATCCGTAAGCAATATTATCCTCAGAATATCTCCGAGGCAGAACCTAAAAAGTATGGAGGAACCAAATAATGGCAGCAGGATTTAAGAGAAAAGAAGGTCGTGAAATGGTCGAGATGAATACCTCATCTCTGCCCGACTTGATTTTTACCATCTTGTTCTTCTTTATGATGGTAACAACCATGCGTGAGGTAACCTTGAAGGTTAAGTTTGTTGTTCCTCAGGGTACTGAATTGGAGAAACTGGAGAAGAAGTCTGCTGTTTCATTTATTTACGTTGGTCCTCCAACTGATCAGCTTCGTGCTCAGATGGGTAGCGGTACGCGTATCCAGTTGAATGACCGTTATGCTGAACCTAAGGAAGTAATGGATTTCGTTGCTGCCGAGCGTCAGGGTATGCAGAATCAGGCTGAGCAGGTAATCTCTATCAAGGCCGATAAGGGCACCCAGATGGGTTATATAACTGATATCAAGGAGGTTCTGCGTAAGTCTTGGGCCTTGCGTATAAATTATTCGGCTTCAAGGCGTAACTGATAAAACTCAGATATTACTATAAAAAAGAGGTGACTTGTTTTCGCAAGTCGCCTTTTTTTTGTATTTTTGCATCCATAAAAAATACTCAGAATTCTTATGATTAGTATTATTGCTGCTGTGGCACAGAATATGGCTATAGGGTACGAAAATAAACTGCTCTATTGGTTGTCTGACGACTTGAAGCGTTTTAAGGCGCTTACCACAGGCCATACCATCATTATGGGTAGAAAGACCTTCGAGTCATTGCCGAAGGGTGCCCTGCCAAACAGACGAAATGTTGTGCTAACACGTTCGCAGATTACCTTTCCTGATACCGAAGTTTTCTCCTCCTTGCAGAAGGCGTTGGCATCTTGTGCTCCAGAAGAGGACGTTTATATCATAGGTGGTGCCAGCGTGTACAAGGAGGCGCTTCCATTGGCTGACCGCCTTTGCCTGACAGAAGTTCAGGATACTCCAGCTTTGGCAGATGCCTTTTTCCCCCAGTTTTCGCACGAGGAGTGGAAGGAGGCCTGGGTTGAAGAACATCAACCAGATGAGCGTCATACTCATCCTTTCCGCTTTGTAGATTATGTTAGGGCTTATAACTCCAACAAATAGTAGGATTTACAAATCGCAGATAAATGGTAAATGATTAAATAGTCAATGGTAAATGAAACAATATCTCGACCTATTACAACGTATCCTTGATGAGGGACACAAGAAAGAAGACCGTACCGGAACGGGTACCATCAGTATTTTCGGACATCAGATGCGTTTCAATTTGGAGGAGGGCTTCCCCCTTCTCACCACTAAGAAGGTACATCTCAAGAGCATTATCTACGAATTGCTCTGGTTTCTGCAGGGTAATACCAATGCCCGTTGGCTGCAAGAACGAGGCGTTCGTATCTGGAACGAGTGGGCAGATCCTGAGACAGGCGATTTGGGTCATATCTATGGCTACCAGTGGCGTTCATGGCCCGATTATGGCGGAGGCTTCATCGATCAGATTCAGCAGGCTGTTGATACCATCAAGAAAGATCCTAATTGTCGTCGTATAATCGTCAGTTCCTGGAATGTGGCCGATCTGAAGAATATGAATCTGCCGCCCTGCCATGCTTTCTTCCAGTTCTATGTAGCAGACGGTAAGCTTAGCCTACAGCTTTATCAGCGCAGTGCCGACTGTTTCCTGGGTGTTCCCTTTAACATCGCCTCATACGCCCTTCTGTGTATGATGATGGCTCAGGTTTGCGGACTTAAACCAGGTGAGTTCATCCATACTACAGGTGACACGCATATCTATCTGAACCATTTGGATCAAGTACACCTGCAGTTGAGTCGTGAACCTCGCAAACTGCCCAAGATGATTATCAACCCAGAGGTGAAGAATATCTTCGATTTCAAGTACGAAGACTTCCAACTTCAGGATTACGACCCGTGGCCAGCCATTAAAGGTGTGGTAAGCGTATAAGGATGCAGTTGCCGCAGGATTTTGTCCGTATGATGCAAGAGCAGTATGGTAATGATGCTGCCGCTTCCTTGTGTCAAGCCCTTATGGAAACAGAGCCTGAGGTTTCTGTCCGTCTGAATCCCCGCAAAGGTAAGCCCCTTATAATAGATAATGTACGCGCGAAAGCTGTTCCCTGGTGTCCCGATGCTTATTACCTGAGCGAGCGCCCCGCCTTCACTTTCGACCCCCTTCTGCATGCCGGCGCCTATTATGTGCAGGAAGCTTCCTCCATGTATATAGCGGAACTCCTCCGCAAGTATATGATTCAGGATTCAAGTTTCATGATTCATGATTCAAATAGCCAACAGGCAACTGTCAACTGTCAATGTTCACTCCCCCAAAGGGGGAGCGGGGAGGGGGCTCCCCTTGTTGCTTTAGACCTTTGTGCTGCCCCTGGTGGCAAGAGTACATTGTTGGCAGGTTTATTGCCCGAAGGTTCAGTGCTTGTCTGCAATGAACCCATGCCCAAACGGGCACAGGTGCTATCTGAGAATATACAGAAATGGACACGCGTGCCAGAAGGAGAATATCCCGTCCGCTGTATTGTTACGCAGAACTATCCTGCCGATTTTGGCGCTTTCACAGATACTTTTGATTTGCTGGTGACCGATGTACCCTGTTCTGGCGAGGGGATGTTCCGTAAGGACGAAGTAGCCGTAAAGGAATGGAGTTTGGAGAATGTCGACCTTTGCTGGCATCGTCAGCGCGATATCTTGCAGGACATCTGGCATGTCCTCAAGCCTGGTGGTCTGCTTATCTACAGCACCTGCACCTTTAATCATTTCGAGGATGAGGACAATGCCCGTTGGATTTGCGATACCCTTGGAGCAGAGCTTTTAGAAGAGCGTCATTTCCTTCCTGGTATCGATAAGGGAGAAGGCTTCTATTGCGCCGCCATCCGAAAAACAAGCCTCCCCCGTCCCCTCCCAAGGAGGGGTGAAGGATTAGGTCGTCTTGAGGATGTTTTTACCTCCTTGGGAGGGGGTAGAAGAGGCTACACTCTCAATGTCCTTCCTCCCGCCTTCACTACAGACCCAGACACCCCTCGCGTGGAACTCAATTACAACGAGGCTCTGCAATATCTACGTCGTGAAGCCGTCCGTGTTCCGGCACCAAGGGGGATGGTGCTGCTATGTTATCAGGGCTATATTTTAGGTCCCGGCAAGTGTGTTGGTAATCGCATCAATAATTTATATCCCGATCAGTGGCGCATCCGTACTACCTATACCACCCCGTTCACCTTGGGTAATCAGTCTGCAGATTAGTGTTTATTCGGCGCTGATATTTCCAGCGTATTGGTTACATTGTCTCGTTTTTCCTAAGATCTGTTGGTGAAAAACCAGCTATGCGTCTGAAAGCGGTTGAGAAGTAGTCAGGATTAGTGAACCCTACCTCATATGCTATTTCCTTGAGGGGTTTTGTGGTGTTCATAATTAGGAATTTGCTCTTCTTGATGCGCGTTTCCTGAATGTAATGGTAAGGCGACTTGCCTGTGTGCTTTTGGAATATCTTGCGAAAACGGCTGTATCCCCATCCGATGGCCTGAGCCACATCTTCAGAACTGATTTCGTCCCTATAGTGATTATGGATGAAGAGCAAAGCCTGGTGTATGTCTTCAGCGATAATTTTTTCTTGCAAAGTTGATGTTTTGTCGTATGCTGATATGTAGCCCAATAGCATGTTTACGTAACCGCTCAGCAACTGCTGATAGCCTTTCTCCATGTGCTGCGCAGTCTTTATGCCCAGGTTAAAGAGGTTGACAATATCATTGTTCAATGTTATGGGCAGATGGAACAAGGGGTGCTTTGTGGAAAAGAAGCCGTTCTTTACCCTCGCCTCTATATTTGGCCCGCGGAATCCGATCCAATACTCCTTCCATCCGGTAGTTGTGTCCGGATGATAGGTGTGGCGTTCCTGGGGAAAAAGCATCATCACATCTCCTGCCTTCACCTGCATCTCGCCTGCTGTCTCGGTGCGGAAAAATCCCGCACCATTCGAGCAATAGATTAGCTGGTATTCGTCTAACATACGGCCTGCGGCAGGCTGGAATCTGTACGAGAGGGGGTGCTCTGCTGGAGGATAAGCCTCTCCGGGCTGAATTTCTTGCGTTCCAACACAGTTGACAGTGAGACCCCAGTCCAAATCGTGTTCTACTGAAGGCAGGTACTTATAATTGAGGTGCTCGTTCATCGTTGTCATATTTTAGAGTAATGAATGATATTCTTATGCAAATATACTCAGAAATATTATACCCGCTATCAAATACTTTCCCTTTTTACATACTTATGTTCTTTTTTTTCTTTCAAATGTCATTATTCTATGGTATATTGTCATTTTTTAAAGGTCGGCTGTCAGTTAATAACATAAATTTGCAGCAGGAAACAAAGCGTAAACCGACAAATTAACATTATAATGAAAAAGAACAGGTTTTATCTCTCGTCATAACATTTGTTATGTCAACTTGTATGTATGCCCTTGAGGTAGGTCATCTTAAGACTCAGGCATATACCAATCCCATTGGTATTGACCTTACAACTCCTTCTTTCAGTTGGGTGCTCTCTTCTTCCGAACGGAATGTGATGCAGACATCCTATAGCATCAGGGTCAGCACCGAG
>JAFXZY010000094.1 GCA_017541025.1 Bacteroidaceae bacterium
CGCGATCCTCCTCGGGGATATCCCAAGCCTGAATCTCGCCCTTCTGCAACTTCTTGGCATCCTCCAGCTTCTTGGGAACCCAGATACGGCCATCATTACGCAGAGACTCTGACATCAGGGTCAGCTTAGACTGCTTGTCGCCGTGAACGGGAATACAGGTGGGGTGAATCTGTACGTATGAGGGGTTGGCCATCATGGCACCCTTACGATAGCACTGGATAGCTGCTGTACAGTTACAGCCCATAGCGTTGGTAGAGAGGAAGTAAGCATTTCCGTAACCGCCGGTTGCTATAACAACGGCATTGGCGCTGAAACGCTCCAGCTTACCTGTTACCAAGTTCTTAGCAATGATACCACGGGCACGTCCGTCGATAATAACAACATCCTCCATCTCGTAACGGGTGAAGAGCTTAACCTTACCCTTCTGAACTTCCTTAGAGAGGCTGGAGTAAGCACCCAGCAGCAACTGCTGACCGGTCTGACCCTTAGCATAGAAAGTACGGCTTACCTGAGCACCGCCGAAAGAACGGTTAGCCAGCATACCGCCGTATTCGCGGGCAAAGGGAACGCCCTGAGCCACACACTGGTCGATGATGTTGTTGCTGACTTCGGCCAGACGATAAACATTGGCCTCACGGGCACGATAGTCGCCACCCTTTACTGTATCGTAGAAGAGACGGTAAACAGAGTCGCCGTCGTTCTGATAGTTCTTGGCTGCATTGATACCACCCTGTGCGGCAATAGAGTGAGCACGACGGGGTGAGTCCTGAATACAGAAATTATATACGTTGAAGCCCATCTCGGCAAGTGAAGCTGCTGCGCTGGCGCCGGCAAGACCGGTACCTACAACAATAACGTCGAGCTTCAGCTTGTTCTTTGGATTTACGAGACGCTGGTGAGCCTTATAGTTGGTCCACTTCTCTGCTATTGGGCCTTCGGGAATTCTTGAATCTATTTTCTTTGCCATAACTTATGTCAATATCTTTATTGTTAATACATAATTAGCAACCACCGCAGCTGGGAACTGTACCTTCATAATCGCTGGGCACATAACCACAGGCAAATGCAACGACTACAGCTACAAACATCAGAATAACGATGGTTGTGTAGGCTGCGCTGATGCACTTCCAGCGGTTGAACCAGATCTTACCGTTCCAACCCAATGTCTGAAGAGCACTCCAGAAACCGTGTGTCAGATGGAACCACAATGCAACCAGCCATACCAGATAAACAGCAGCATAGCAGGGACAGGAGAACGTCTGGATAATGTAACCCACTCCGTCTGTTGGAGGAATAGCATTCTCAACACCAGCCAACTCGGCATACATCATGTTGTACCAGAAGTTGTACAGGTGAAGACCCATACCCAGGACAACAATGATACCGAGAACCAACATATTCTGGCTTGCCCACTCAACCTTCTCGGGCTTGCTGGTGACAGCATACTTGCTGTTACCACGAGCCTTCCGGTTCTGAATTGTAAGCCAGATAGCAAAAATGAAATGAAGAGCTACCAAGCCAGCCAAACCGACAGTTGCTACTACAGCATACCAGTTGGCACCCAGGAACTCACAAATCATATTGTAACCCTTGGCACTGATAAGGGCTACTACGTTCATTGACGCATGAAAGGTCAAGAACAGGATAAGCGCAATGCCTGTTACAGACATCACAACTTTCCTACCGATTGATGAATTGATTAACCACATAAATCATTAAATTTAGTTATTGAATATTTTTGTTTTTATTCTGCTTATACCTTATTTTAAGTACAATATTCCGCGCAAATTTACATAAAAAAGTGATTTGAGCAAAATTTTGGCTCAAATGTTAAGAGAAAATATTAATTTTGCGCCTAAATTGAGTGTCGGAGATATATGGAAATGAATTTTGATGTGGTGGTGGTTGGTGCTGGGCACGCAGGATGCGAGGCAGCAGCTGCCAGCGCGAAACTGGGAGCTAAGACCTGTCTTATAACAATGGATATGAACAAGATTGCACAAATGAGTTGCAATCCTGCTGTCGGCGGCATTGCCAAAGGACAGATTGTAAGGGAGATTGATGCACTGGGCGGACACATGGGAGAAGTTACCGACCGAACAGCCATCCAGTTCCGTATGCTGAACCGTAGTAAAGGGCCTGCAATGTGGAGTCCTCGTGCACAATGCGACAGAGGAAAATTCATTTGGGCCTGGCGCGAAATTCTTGAAAACACACCTAACCTTCACATCTGGCAGGATCAGGTTAAAGAGATTCTGGTTGAAAACAAAAGGGTAACTGGTGTCATAACATATATGGATGTTACCTTCAAGGCAAGATGCGTGGTGATAACAACCGGAACATTTCTGGACGGCCTGATGCATATAGGCAGAACCAAACTGCCAGGAGGAAGATGCGCAGAGCCTCCCAGCCTACACCTTACAGAAAGCATTACCAGACATGGCATAACGGCTGGCAGGATGAAAACCGGAACGCCGGTGCGAATTAACGGAACATCTGTTCACTTCGACGAAATGACAGAACAGCCGGGCGAATCCGACTTCCACAAGTTCTCATTTATGGGCGAACCAAGGAACCTCCCTCAACTGCCTTGCTGGATTACCTATACGAACAAACAGGTACACGACAGATTAAAGGCTTCTTTGGCAGATTCTCCGCTTTACAATGGTCAGATACAAAGTATCGGTCCTCGCTATTGCCCAAGCATCGAGACTAAATTAGTTACTTTTGCCGATAAAGAAGAGCATCTGCTGTTCCTGGAACCGGAAGGAACGAACACCAACGAATACTACCTGAACGGATTTAGCAGCAGCCTTCCTATTGATGCACAATTGGAAGCATTAAAGCTGATTCCGGCTTTCAGGGATCTGGAGGTGTACCGACCAGGATACGCCATTGAATATAATTACTTTGACCCTACCCTACTGAAGCACTCGTTAGAGAGTAAGATAGTTGACGGCCTCTTTATGGCTGGTCAGGTAAACGGAACCACCGGTTACGAAGAGGCAGCAGGACAAGGCCTCGTTGCAGGGGTAAATGCAGCAAGGAAATGCGGTGAATCCGAACCTTTTACGATGAAAAGAGATGAGTCTTACATAGGTGTTCTTATAGACGATTTGGTGACAAAAGGTGTAGATGAACCCTACCGCATGTTCACTAGCAGAGCGGAATACAGAATCCTGCTAAGACAAGATGATGCAGATGCCCGTTTAACAGAGAAAAGCTATCAAATAGGATTAGCTACCAGCGAAAGGCACAACCATTGGCTGAAGAAAAAAGAAGCTATAGCAGAACTGGAAAACTTCTGCAGAAACTATAGTGTGAAAGCATCTCTGATAAACGAAGGACTGAAAGCTTTGGGAAGTACAGAACTGCAGAGAGGCTGCAAGCTGATTGATTTGATATCGAGACCTGGACTTACCTTGGACAATCTTTCGACATATATTCCTGCACTACGAAACAAACTCGAAGCAATTCAAGAAAGAAAGGAAGAGATTACTGAAGCAGCAGAAATAAGAATGAAATACAGCGGCTATATCGAAAGAGAAAGAGAACTGGCTGACAAGATGATTCGGTTGGAGAACATCAAGATAAAAGGGAAGTTCGAATATGCTTCCCTACAATCGCTTTCGACAGAAGCCAGACAAAAGCTTACACGTATTGATCCGGAGACTATGGCACAGGCAAGCAGAATTCCTGGGGTCAGCCCAAGTGACATAAACGTACTGCTGGTGCTTATGAAGAGGTAAAGTAACACTTTAAGAATAATGCAAGTTTCACGTGAAACAAAATATGCGCATCTTACTGAAAATCAAGAAATAACTTAAACTGAAAAATAACATGAACAATCCGAAACTACTTGAGAATCTTAGAGCGATTCCTGACTTTCCAAAGAAAGGTATTAACTTCAGAGATGTAACAACGCTGTACAAGAATGCGGAGTGTATGAAGATTATGGTGGACGAGATGTACGAACTCTACAAAGACAAAGGAATCACCAAGATTGTGGGCGTAGAGAGTCGTGGTTTCGTTATGGCAGGAGCATTAGCAGCCAAATTAGGTTGTGGCGTAGTATTAGCCAGAAAACCAGGTAAGTTACCAGCAACTGTAATTAAGGAATCATTCAGCAAAGAGTATGGGATCGATACGGTAGAAATGCATGTCGATGCAATAGGTCCAGATGATGTAGTATTGATTCATGACGATTTATTGGCTACCGGTGGAACGGCAAAAGCTGTCTGGAATCTCGTTAATTATTTCCATCCTAAAAAGGTTTATATCAACTTCATTATCGAAATAAAGGATGAAGGACTACACGGTCGTGATTTATTCGAAGGAATCGACCTTACAACCCTTATGGTAATATAATGTTTCTTCTGAAGGAACCACTATGACCAAGGAAGAAAACGAAGCTCGTTTGGAGAGATTGAAGGTAATAGTCAGCAGCTTACCCGAGAAGCCTGGATGTTACCAATATTTCGACGAAAACGGGACAATTATATACGTTGGAAAGGCAAAAAACCTCAAGCGAAGAGTATATTCGTATTTTAGCAAAGAACACGACAACAGGAAGACAGCCATTCTTGTCAGCAAGATAAGAGACATAAAATATACTGTAGTCAACACCGAAGAAGACGCACTATTATTGGAAAACAACCTGATAAAAGAGTGGAATCCCAGGTACAATATTCTCCTTAAAGACGGAAAGACATACCCCAGCATCGTTGTAACAAACGAATTCCTGCCCCGTATCTTCCAGACAAGAAAGATAAACAAGAAGTTTGGCACATACTTCGGTCCTTACAGTCACGTACCTACGATGTACGCTCTTCTTGATTTAATAAAGAATCTGTATCCGCTTAGAAGATGCCACGAAATCATTACACCAGAAAGCCTTGAGAAAAAGAAACACAAAGAATGCCTCGAGTATCATATAAAGAACTGCAAGGCTCCCTGTACGGGTCGTCAGAGCGTTGAAGAATACCTTCAGAATGTTGCAGAAGCAAAAGAAATCCTGAAAGGAAACACAGCCGAATTACAACGCAAAATGATGGCCAAAATGAAGGAACTGGCTGCCGAGCTGAAGTTTGAGGAAGCTGAAATAATCAAGAAGAAATACATATTGCTGGAGAACTACAGAAGCCGAAGCGAAGTGGTGAGCAACACCCTGCATAATATAGATGTATTTAATATCGAAAGCGACCAGAAAGTTGCCTATATCAACTTCCTGCACGTAACAAATGGCTGTATCAATAAAGCATTTACCTTCGAATACGAAAAGCGAATGCAGGAAACAGACGAGGAACTTTTGGTTATGGGAATAGTTGAAATGAGGCAAAGATATGGTAGTGAAAGTAAAGAAGTTATAGTACCGTTCCCCGTGGAACAATTCACGGAAAACTTTAAGTTAACTGTTCCACAGAAAGGCGACAAAAAGGTACTTCTGGACCTTAGCAGACAGAATGTATTACAATACAAAAAAGACCGACTGAGTCAAGCCGACAAACTGAATCCAGAACAAAAGACAACACGCCTGATGAAGGAACTGCAGGATGCTTTGCAGCTCCCTACCCTACCTATGCAGATTGAATGTTTCGACAACTCGAACATAAGCGGAACGGATGCTGTTGCCGGCTGTGTTGTATTCAAGAAATGCAAACCCAGCAAGGCAGATTACCGCAAATACATTATTAAAGAGGTACAAGGTCCTGACGACTACGCCAGTATGCAGGAGGTTGTAAGACGCAGATACAAAAGAGCAATGGAGGAAGGTTCTCCCCTGCCCGACCTGATTATTACAGATGGCGGAAAAGGACAAATGGAAGTCGTAAGAGAAGTGGTAGAGGACGAATTGAGATTGAACATTCCCATAGCCGGATTGGCTAAAGACGACAAGCACAGAACCAACGAATTGCTATACGGATTCCCCCAGCAAGTGATAGGACTAAAGACAGATAGTGCACTCTTTCACTTGCTCACACAAATACAAGACGAGGTACACAGATACGCAATAACCTTTCATCGCGACAAACGCAGTAAGCATCAGATTGCCAGCGAGTTAGACAGCATAAAAGGTATCGGTCCGAAGACAAAGGAAATACTACTGAAGAAACTGCACAGCGTGAAGCGAATCAAAGAAGCAGAACTCAGTCAGTTAACTGAACTTATAGGAGAATCCAAAGCAGAAGTTATCTATAATTATTTTCATTCGGAAGGCTGACTTTTGTTCTTCACCGCCCTCAAAAATGTATTTAATACACCAGGAATTTTCCGTTCCAAAGTTTGGTATGTACATTCCAAACTTTGGTATGTACGTTTCAAACTTTGGAATATAGGTCCCAAACTTTGAAATTGAAATTCTGCAATGATGAAAAAACATTTCATAAGCATAAAAAAACCTAAAACAAGGTAAGAATCAAATAATTATAGTATCTTTGCATATCGAAAAAACTACACATGAGAGCAGTTATACAAAGAGTAACACATGCAAGCGTCACCATCGAGGGTCAGAAGAAGGCTGAGATTGGTAATGGTTTCCTTATCCTGTTAGGCATAGAACAGTCTGATAATCAGGAAGATACAGACTGGCTGACACACAAAATCGTTGGCTTGCGCGTCTTTGATGATGAAGCAGGAATCATGAACAGGAATATCCAGGAAACGGGAGGCGACATTATTGTTGTCAGTCAGTTTACCCTGATGGCAAGCTACAAGAAAGGGAATCGCCCCAGCTGGATCAGAGCAGCCGGCCACGAAGTGGCAATACCATTATATAATACGTTTGTGAAACAGCTTTCTGAGGCATTGGGGAAACCTGTAGGAACGGGAGAATTCGGCGCTGACATGAAGGTAGAACTGCTGAACGACGGTCCTGTAACCATTTGTATGGACACTAAAAACAAGGAATAAAAGATGAAAAAAACAATTGACATTATTTACCATGTAGGGGTAATAATATTTTTGATAGGGCTTCTGGCAAAAATCATTTTCCATTGGCCATATTATGAGTATTTATACTACATATTCGGTATAACATTGATAATCAGATGGATATACAATATTTGTCTTTGGAACGAATATAAGAAAGAAAGAACGTACATAATCGACATAGTGTGTATAACAATTATATCAATCTTTGTCCTCATATATTTATTTATAAAATTAAGGTATCTATGACCATTCGCGAAGCACAAGATAAAGTAGATCAGTGGATTAAGACCTATGGTGTTCGTTACTTTAACGAACTGACGAATATGGCTGTCCTGACAGAGGAAGTGGGAGAACTGGCCAGGATTATGGCTCGCAAATATGGGGAACAATCCTTCAAGGAAGGCGAGAAGGAGGACCCCAGCGAGGAAATGGCCGACATCCTGTGGGTGCTCATCTGCCTGGCCAACCAGACGGGTGTGGATCTTACGGAAGCCCTACAGAAAAGCTTCGAGAAAAAGACCAAACGAGACAAAGAGAGACATATAAACAATCCGAAATTAAAACAATAAAAGAGAAATATAATATGGAACAGAACAAGTACGAAGAGGCTCTTGCCAAGTATAATACGGCATTGAATGATGAGGAGATAGCAAAGAAAGTTGCCCAACTCATCGAAGAAAAAGTGCCCGAGAACGATACCCTGGAAGTTAAGAAATTCCTGATGGGAAGTGTGGAGCTTACGACCTTGAAAACCACAGACAGCGAGGAAAGTGTTCTGAAGTTCACAGAGCGAGTAAACGACTTTGAGGATGCCTACCCCGACCTGCCCCACGTGGCAACCATCTGTGTATATCCCTGCTTTGCCAGCATCGTCAGCCAGAGCCTGGAGGTTGAAGGTGTTGAGGTTGCTTGTGTCAGCGGATCATTCCCTTCTTCTCAGGCCTGCATCGAGGTAAAGACGGTGGAGACAGCCTTAGCTGTCAGAGACGGCGCTACAGAGATTGATATCGTGATGAGTGTAGGCAAATTCCTGAGCGGAGATTACGAGACCGTCTGCGATGAAATCAGCGAATTAAAGGCCATTTGTGGCGAGAAGAAGATGAAGGTAATCCTGGAGACCGGCTTGCTGGGAAGTGCTGAGAACATCAAGAAAGCCAGCATCCTGGCTATGTATGCAGGTGCCGATTACATAAAGACCAGCACAGGCAAGGAGAAGCCGGCCGCAACACCAGAGGCAGCTTATGTTATGTGCCAAGCCATCAAGGAGTATTACGACAAGACCGGAATTCAGATCGGGTTCAAACCCGCCGGAGGTCTGAACACCGTTCATGATGCTCTTATATATTATACTATAGTAAAAGAGGTGTTGGGAGAAAAATGGCTAACTAATCAGTACTTCCGTTTGGGAACAAGCAGATTGGCAAATTTGCTTTTGAGTGAAGTTGTTGGCGAAGAGGTGAAATTCTTCTGATTTCAGGTCCTCCACATTGCAAAATTCACGTACTGACGGCAAGACGAAAAAGAATAAACGAATCTCGTAGCACCAAACAGAGACGTATTTTACTGGAATTCAAAAACTTGAACAGAAAAATTCTTGTATAAGAAAACATCAAATCTAGAAAGAAATGAGAAAAATTGCTATTTTATCCATCGTATTAGGATGTGTTCTCTTATCATCTTGTGTGGTAAGCAAGAAGAAGTATGAAATTGCAGAAGCAGGAAGATGGGCTGCCCTTTATAGCAGAGACAGCCTGGCAGATTTGCTGGGTCAAAGCAGAGACAGCTATGCTGCGCTCGACAAAAGATGCAACGGTCTGCTTAGAGACACTACCCTACTGAAAGGAAGCATCAGAAACTATCAGACTCTTCTGGCAAATAACCAGAACGAGAACAAGAAACTGACTGCTTCGCTCTCTGATCGCGAAAAAACGATTGTGGAACTTCAGAATGTTATCAACGAACAGAACCAGAAAGTAAAGAATCTGCTGAACAGCGTACAAGACGCACTGAAAGGATTCAGCAGCGACGAACTGACGGTAAGACAAGAAGGAGGAAAAGTATATGTGGCGATGAGCGACAAACTACTCTTTGAATCAGGAAAAGCTATTGTCAACAAACAAGGAAAAGAAGCCTTGGGCAAACTGGCCGAAGTGCTGAACAAACAGACAGAGATAGAGGTATTAATTGAGGGACATACAGATAATGTGCCCATCAAGACAGCCGTCTATCAGGACAACTGGGATTTAAGTGTTATTCGTGCTACCAGTGTAGTAAGAATTCTTACAGAAACCTATGGTGTTAATCCTCTGCAGATCCAGCCTTGTGGAAGAGGAGAATACAAGCCGGTTGCAGATAACGAAAGTGCAGAAGGAAAGTCAAAAAACCGTCGTACGGAGATTATTATGGCTCCGAAACTGGATAAACTGTTCAAGATGTTGGAGAACAACTAATACTTACGTTCAGCCATAAAGCTGACAAGCGAATGCAGGGATTCTACGATAGCAGGATCCCTGCTTTCGTCTATTAATCCGTCTGCCATCATACGGAATTCGTTCATAGCCCAATAAGCATATTCGATTCCTTCATTATCAATAGTGAAGGCGACCAAGTCGTCTATTTCTTCCTGAGTTGCCTCCCCTCGCCTAACTTTTAACGCTTTAGATAGCATCTCCTCGTCCTTGGTCTTATTTATAACATGAATGACAGGCAAAGTTAGTTTACCCTCCTTCATGTCGTTTCCCGCAGGCTTACCAACATCCGTCTTGGTATCGTAATCAAAGATATCATCCCTTAGCTGGAAACAAGTTCCAACCAGATGACCGAACCTTCTCATGCGTTCAGCCTCTTCTTCCGAACCACCCGAAGCCAGCACACCTAACTGAGCTGCAACAGCAAAAAGGCTGGACGTTTTCTTACGGACAACCATATAGTAAGAAGCCTCGTCTAACTTCTCTTCATCAAGATTCGCAAGTTGCAGGAGTTCACCGTCGGCCAATGTCTGACCAAGATTGGCAATTACATCAACCACCTTGGTATCACCGGTAAGAGCTGCATGATGAAGGGCCCTGCTGAGAAGGAAATCACCAACGAGAACAGCTATCTGATTTGTCATCAAGGCATTCACAGAAGCCTGTCCCCTACGCCTGTCGCTCTCGTCCACAACATCGTCGTGTACCAAGCTTGCCGTATGCAACAACTCTAAAGCCAAAGCAACATCATAAACACGTTGGTTTACTGTTCCGGAAAGTTTCGCGGAAAGGAAAACCAAGGTGGGTCGGACCAACTTGCCCTTCTTCTGCAGCAAATGGTCTATTGCCTGCTGAAGCAAGGGATTGTCTGACTGAAGCGTTTCTTCGAATTGCTGTTTGTACTGCTCTAAAACGTCAGCAATAGGTTTTTGTAAAGCCTCTAACGAGTTCATTTAATACACTTTTGGAATGCAAAATTACATAAAAATGATGACCATTTCACTTTTTTTGCATAATTTTACCCAATAAATTTCAAAATTGTATGCCAAAACTCTATCTTTTAGATGCCTACGCCCTTATCTACAGGGCTTATTATGCCTTTTTGAAGAACCCGAGAATCAACTCAAAGGGAGAAAACACATCAGCCATTCTGGGCTTTGTAAACACCTTAGAGGAAGTTATACAAAAGGAACAGCCAACCCACCTGGGTGTTGCTTTCGACCCCTCGGGCGGAACATTCCGACACGAAGCCTACCCAGAATACAAAGCCCAGCGCGAGGAAACGCCAGAGGCTATCCGCTTTGCCGTACCTATTATAAAAAGGTTGCTGACAGCCTATAATATTCCCGTTCTGGAGGAACCCGGTTACGAGGCAGACGATGTGATAGGAACGTTGGCACACCAAGCAGACAAACAGGGTATAGAAACCTTTATGATGACACCCGACAAGGACTACGGCCAGTTGGTTACAAATCGAGTAAAGATGTATCGTCCTGCCGTCGGAAAGAGCGCCGAAGAGATTCTGGGCCCTGCCGAAGTAAGTCAGAAATGGGGTATCTCCTCCCCTACCCAAGTAATTGATATACTCGGACTTATGGGCGATGCTGTAGATAATATTCCTGGTTGTCCTGGTGTAGGAGAAAAGACGGCATCTAAGTTGGTTCAGGACTTTGGCAGCATAGAGAATCTGATAGAGAATACAGACAAACTGAAAGGTGCGCTAAAAGAAAAGATAGAGAACAACATAGAGCAGATCAAGACCAGCAAATGGCTGGCCACCATCAAGACGGATGTCCCCATACAACTGGATATGGAGATGCTTAAGATGGAGGAACCCAATCAGGAAGCCTTGCAGAAGATTTTCGAGGAACTGGAGTTCCGCACCCTCATGCGCAAGAAGATAACATCCCCTACTCCAACGCCCGTTTCAAAGCCGGAGAAGAAGGGAAATGCCATTCAGGGTGACCTCTTCAGCGGATTCGGAGATAGCAATGAAGAAGAAGCAACGTTGTTTTCCGACAATAACACAATCGGCAACAGTATGCTTCGTTATAATAAGGAAACAGCTGATTATCAACTGGTTGATACACCAGATAAAATAAAAAATCTAGTGGCTGTCCTGCAAGGAGCAAAAGAGATTTGCCTTGATACCGAAACCACAGGCACAGATCCCATTAAGGCTCGTTTGGTTGGCGTTAGTTTCAGCATAAAAGAAGGTCAAGGCTGGTATGTTCCTGTTTACGAAAAGCAAGAAGCATTAGAACTTCTCCGACCTATATACGAGAACCCTAATATAATAAAGGTAGGACAGAACCTGAAGTATGACCTGCAAGTTCTACAGAATCACGGAATAGAGCTTCGCGGCCCTATGTTCGACACCATGATTGCCCACTATCTGCTTCATCCCGAAATGCGACACGGAATGGACTATCTGGCAGAAGCCTATCTGCATTATCAGACCATCCATATCGATGAACTGATTGGAACAGGCAAGAACCAGAAATCTATGGCAGAACTGAGTCCCGAGGAAGTCTATGTCTATGCCTGCGAGGATACCGATATCACGTTGAGACTGAAGAACTTATTTGCTCCCGAACTGGAGAAGGAAGGACTGATGAAACTCTTCCAGGAAATAGAAATGCCGCTGATGCCCGTACTTGCCTATATGGAAAGAAACGGAGTCTGCATCGATACCGAAGGACTTCGAGAGACCTCTGTTCTCTATTCTGAAGAGATGCAACGTATTGAAGAAGAAATATATCAGCTGGCAGGCGTACACTTCAATATCTCCAGCCCCAAGCAAGTAGGTGAGGTTCTGTTCGACCAGATGAAGATTACCAATAAACCCAAGAAGACCAAGACGGGCCAATATGCGACTACCGAAGAGATTCTGGTAAGTCTGAAAAGCAAAAGCCCTATTGTTGGCAAGATTCTGGAATACAGAGGATTAAAAAAACTCCTCAGCACATATATAGATGCACTGCCCGAACTTATCAATCCCGACACGGGACACATTCATACATCGTTTAACCAGACGGTTACCACAACAGGACGACTCTCTTCTTCGAACCCCAACCTGCAGAATATTCCTGTGAGGGACGAGCAAGGGAAAGAAGTCCGCAAGGCCTTTATCCCCGAGGCTGGGCAGGAGTTCTTCTGTGCCGACTACAGCCAGATAGAGCTGCGTATTATGGCGCATCTAAGTGGAGACGAGAATCTGATAGAAGCCTTTAATGCCGGTCAGGATATTCATGCGGCTACGGCAGCCAAGATTTTCCACAAGACTCTTGAAGAAGTTAGCTCCGACGAGCGCCGGAAGGCCAAGACAGCCAACTTCGGTATCATCTATGGTATCTCTGCCTTTGGTCTGGCAGAACGTCTGGATGTATCCAGAACGGAAGCCAAAGAGTTGATAGACGGCTATTTCCTGACCTATCCTGGCGTTAAGGAATATATGGAGAAGAGTATCGCTATGGCTCGCGAGAAGGGCTACACAGAAACCATCTTTAAGAGACGTTGCTATCTGCCCGATATCAACTCCAACAACGCCAATGTCCGAGGCAATGCTGAACGTAATGCTATCAACTCACCCATTCAGGGAAGTGCGGCAGACATCATAAAGATAGCCATGATTCGCGTCTATCAACGTATGAAAGCAGAAGGCATCCGCTCCAAGATGATTCTGCAGGTTCACGACGAACTCTGCTTTACCGTCCTGCCCGAAGAGAAAGATCGCCTGCAGAAGATTGTGGTAGAAGAAATGCAGAATGCTGTGCAGATGCGCATTCCCCTCATAGCCGATACAGGGTGGGGGAGTAACTGGCTGGAGGCTCACTAAAAGGCGTACGTAAGCTAAGTTAACCCGGAAAATTTGGTATTGTAAAATTAAAGCGGTAATTTTGCACCCAATTTAAGATTCAGAATAAAATGAAAGCAGGTATAGTAGGTCTGCCCAACGTGGGCAAGTCAACACTTTTCAATTGCCTGAGTAGTGCTAAGGCTCAGGCTGCTAATTTCCCTTTTTGTACCATCGACGCTCAGATGGGGCAGGTAAGTGTGCCGGATGAACGACTCACCAAACTGGCCGAGTTGGTTCACCCGGGTCGTATTGTCCCCGCTGTCTGCGACATTGTAGATATTGCCGGACTCGTTAAGGGAGCCAGCAAGGGCGAAGGCTTAGGTAATCAGTTCCTTGCCAATATACGCGAGTGCGATGCTATCATTCATGTGCTCCGTTGCTTCGATAATGGCAATATTGTACACGTTGACGGCTCTGTAGATCCCGTCCGCGACAAGGAGATTATCGATACCGAGCTGCAGTTGAAGGATTTGGAAACCGTAGAGGCCCGTATCAAGAAAGTCGAGAAAGCCGCAAGGGTAGGGGGTGACAAGCAAGCCAAGATAGAACTACAAGTATTGGAAGCCTATCGCGACGCATTGGAACAAGGCAAGAGTGCCCGTACCGTAACCTTCGAGACAGAAGACGAGAATGCTGCCGCCAAGGGTCTCTTCCTGCTGACTACGAAACCTGTGCTGTATGTTTGCAACGTTGACGATGCCAGCGCATCCACAGGAAACAACTATACCGAAGCCGTAAAGAAAGCCATCGAGGGCGAGGATGCCGAGATGCTGATTATCAGCGCTCAGACAGAAGCCGACATTGCAGAGCTTGAATCCTACGAGGAGAAGCAGATGTTCCTCGAAGACATGGGACTCTCTGAGAGCGGCTGTAATCGCCTTATAAAGGCCATCTACCATCTGCTTACCCTACAGACATTCATCACCGCAGGAGAGATGGAAGTAAAAGCCTGGACTTTCCGCAAGGGTTGGAAGGCTCCCCAGTGTGCCGGCGTTATCCATACCGACTTCGAGAAGGGCTTTATCCGTGCCGAGGTTATCAAGTACGAGGACTACATCAAGTATGGCTCTGAGGCTGCTGTCCGCGAGGCAGGCAAGATGGGTGTGGAAGGCAAGGAATACGTCGTTCAGGACGGCGACATCATGCATTTCAGGTTTAATGTGTAAATCCCTAATCCCTAATCCTATGCCATTATTCATCAACTGGAACCCTGATGTGGTAGCATTGGATCTTGGCTTCTTTGCCATCCGATGGTACTCGATATGCTGGTGTCTCGGACTCTTGGGCGTCTATTGGCTGATGCATCGCCTGTATCGTCAGCAGAAGATTTCCGAGGAGCAGTTCGAACCTATGTTCATGTACTGCTTCCTGGGTATTCTGGTAGGAGCCCGACTGGGGCATTGTCTCTTCTATGAGCCCGGGTATTTCCTTTCTCATCCCATAGAAATGGTGCTGCCCATCCGTCATCTTCCTGATGGCAGTTGGAAGTTTACCGGCTACGAGGGATTAGCCAGTCACGGAGGCACATTAGGTCTGATGCTGGCCCTTTGGCTCTATGCCCGCAACATGAAGCTCAACATCATGCGCGTGTTGGATAATGTCGGTATCGTTACGCCTATCTGTGCCTGTGCTATTCGTATGGGTAACTTGATGAATTCCGAGATAATCGGTCGTCCAACAGATGTACCTTGGGCTTTCATCTTCGAGCGTGTGGATATGGTTCCCCGTCATCCGGGACAACTATACGAGGCCCTGTGTTACGCTTGTTTCTTCTTCATAGGGTGGTGGATTTACAGAAAATCCATGCAGCCCTCAGCAGACAACCGTTTCCCTCAGGTAGGTTCAGGCTTCTATTTCGGTCTTTGCCTCTTCCTCATCTTCACCAGCCGCATCTTCATTGAATATACCAAGGAAAATCAGGAAGCCTTCGAGAACGGCATGCTCTTCAATATGGGGCAGCTGCTTAGCGTTCCCTTCGTCCTCCTTGGCCTCTACTGCATGTTAGGCGGTAAGTGGTGCAAGAAGCTGGCAGAGAAATAGAATGCAAAATCATTCTTATAAGATTAAACAGGGGGAGAACACCTCAGAAGACAAAGAATAAGCCTCAGCCCCGCCGGAGCCATCCTGCGGGGCTTTTTATTTGACATCCTTAGAATAAAATGGTTTAGCCTTGGAACTCTCGGAGCCAGTCTGTGAAGTCCGAAACGCTTTCGCAGGGCTGACCCTTGATGCGACTAAGGAGGCGGAGGCGCTGGTTGCGGAGGTTCTGGGGACTGATGTTCAGCAACGTTGCTACTTGTTTCTGCCGCAGTTCTACGGCAGAGAGAAGACACATCTGCATTTCGCTGCGCGAGAGGTTCTGCTTCTCCAGCTTGCGGAGTAGGAGAGGGTAGCGGTCGCGCACAAAGGCGTGAAGCTGTTCCCATTCCTCTGCCGAGGGTTGCTGTCCGCCATCGGCTAGTTGTTCCATGCGGCTGATAATCTCATTGAAGATGGGTTGCGGCTCAGCCATTGGCTTATTGCGGCGGCGGAAGATTATCACGAGGGCGGCAATCAACATCATCACCAACACCCCCAATATAAAATAAGGTATAGGGGAGGAATGCTCTTCCTTGGCATCATTGTTTACGATGGCGGGCTCAGAAAGATTATCCTGCGAATGATACCGCAAACGCAGCAGAGAGTCGCGGGCTGCGGCACAGCGATGGATGATATCGGATTGGTCTGCGTCGGGATGCTCCTGGAAATAGCGCAGGCAGAAGTCCTTATCGGTAAGCATCTGGCGGACATTCTCCAGTTCTTCGCCCTTCAGGGCTTGGGCAAAATCGCTGCGGCTGGCATTTAGGCTTCTGCGCAAGGCATAGGCTCCCTGCAGGACGGAATAAGAGGACTGATCGTCCTTTTCTATGCGCATGAAATATTCCAGCGCCTCGGCATACGCTCCGCTATAAAGGCAGAGATAGGCGGTGAGGAACTGGCTGGGCTTATAGGAAGGGTCGGCTTTCAGGGCTTGGGAAAGTTCCTTGCGAGCCTCTTCCATGCGGCTTTCCTGCAATAGCGAAAGAGCCGACAGGTGATGCACACGGGCGGCTTCCTTGGCTGGGCCCTTAGCATCGAACCACTCCGTGAGCGGTGGTAGCAGGGAATCCACAGCCTCTCCCTTGGCATTCTGAGCCATTGCCTGCGCCAGTCGGTATTGCATCTGGATAGATTGGGGGTAATGGCGGATGGTATCCTCCACCTCGCTGAGCAGATAAAGGGCAAACTGGGCGTCGGAATTATTCTCCAAGACGGTCTCGGCGTACAGAATCTGAAGCGGCGTCTCCACCTGTTTGCGGCAGGAGAAAAGGAGGAGAAGTAGCAACAGCCTCACCCCTAACCCCTCTCTGAGGAGAGGGGAGAAAAGGAAGCTGCCAACTTTTCGTAGGAAGCCCCTCTCCTCGGAGAGGGGTTGGAGGTGAGGCTGTTTCATGCTGCAAAGATAAGACTTTTTTCTAGGATTTCTTCCTTTTTCGGAGTAAACACCAGTAAAAATGCGGTTTGTTTACTTTTGTTTACTGCCGTTTTTTGCAGGAATTGGTGTTTCAGCGTTACTTTGCAGCAGAAAAAACGTTGCAGCGAATAAAATCAAAAAATGTAAAACAAACAAAAAACGAAATGCAAATGAAACGAATCTTTCCCTTGCTGGCAGTCGTGCTGCTTCTTGCCAGCTGCCAAACACCATCTACAAACAATGTAGCCATTACGGAGTATGACGATGAGGCCTGGTTGCCTGTGGAAAACCTGGAAAAAATCCCCATGCTGACTGCGCGTGTCGACAGTACTCTCCGTAATATCTGTCCAGATCACATTATTTCCCAAGGAGAGACAATTCCGTCAGTAGTTGGCGAAGTTACCATGCTGCCTTTAGCTCCTACACCCGGCTTCCACATCGGCTGGATACAAAAAATAGACACCGACGGCGACCTATTTTTCATCCTTGGTGCCGAAACGAAGAGTGAGGAAGCCTTCAGCGCTGAAATCAAGGAGAGGGCAGGCTTTATCTTCCGTAAGGACGGCAGTTTGGTGGCTCAGCTGAAACCAACGGACGTGGACAAAGATAAAAACCAGATTGTTATGGCAGTGAATCGCCAGGCCAAGGAGGTTTGCCTGATGTATTGGGGAGAACACGATGGCGGAGAAGGCGACCTTCTGTCCTATGACTACGAGGGTAACCTGCTGCGCCATGAACTTGTCTTCTTTAGTTATGGAAACATCATGGGCTTTACACAGAACCATCTGATAAGCAACCTAAGGCCGGCATTTGACTTTGCTCCGCAACTCACGGTGCGTGACCCCGAAGGTATGCCACATGGTTTTATCCTAACCCGTCCCAACAAGGTTTACACCAACGATTATGAAGCCTGTCTGTCTAACTCCGGCGACGAGCTCTTCTATGCCAAAGCGTATTCCGATACCATCTGGCAAGTAAGCCCAGAGGGAGCCGTAGCCCGCTATCTGGTAAGGGGGGACAGCGTAGGCATAGGTTCGCTGCCTTTCAACAACGACTCTACCATCACAAAATCCCAGCGTGTGCTGGCTACCGAGAACCGCTTTATTCCCAATATCGATTACGACCTCCCGCTACTCGTCTCGCCCGACTTCCTACTATGCCGCTACGTAAAGAACTACAATATCAAGATTCAGGAAGAAACAGAGGGGAAATTCGCATGGGAGTGCGAAACGCTGCATTCAATTCTCGTCTATGACCGCAAAACGGGTAACAGCTGTTGGGCTTGGAAACTTACGCCCAAATGGACGCTGCAGGGGCTTTGTTCAACTGGAGCACAAGCACTGACAACGGATGGCACACTCATCTCCCCCCAAACACCGGCAAACCTGAAGTACTATCTCGCTCATCCCGAGGCTGCCGAATTTGACAGCAAGACGCAAACGTTCATAAAGAAGCTGGATATCAAGGCGAACCCCGTCCTGCTCCTTATGCCGCTGAAACACTTTTAAAAGCCCCTCTTCAACCCCCAAGCCCCCTCTTCCCCCAAATGGGAAGCGGGGGTGTAACATGTCAATTTGTGAGGCCGCTCCCAAATGGGAAGCGGGGGTGTAATACTCCCTTAGGCATACAAAACTAAGCTGGGGCGTTATCTTCTTCTGTATTCTCCAGAGCTTGTTCTTGCTGTAATTGTTTCTTGCGTTTGGGGTTCTGACTGGCCCCCATCTTCAACAATCGGGAAGCGGGAGTGAGGATGCTCTGACCCGTTTCTGCCGTTATGGATTCCAATTTATCAAAGCTGTCCTGCGTCTTCAGGAGCTGCTGCTTGACGCTTTCGAATCGTTCGGCAAACAACTGCACACGATCCACAATCATATTGGCGCACTCCATAATCTTCTGCTGGTTCTCCACCTGACGGACTTGCTTCCAAGTCATCTCCAAAACACGCAGCATGGTGTAAAGGTTCTGACTGCCTGTGATGATAACCCCTCGGTCGTATGCATCCTTCCAAAGGGTAGCATCGTTCGTGAGTGCCAACTGAAGGGCTGATTCCGAGAAGACGTACATCAAGACGAAATCCAACTTGGCGTGACCCTCGGCAATATACTTCGAGTAATTCTTCCTGGACAACTCGTTCACATGATTGCGCATACTGGTCAGATGACGCTTCAGGGCATCCTGCCGCTGTGCCTCCGTCTCAGCATTATGGTAATCCTCGAAGGCGGTAAAGGACATCTTGGAGTCGATTATCACATCACGCTTGTCGGGGAAATGCAGAATGGCATCGGGGATAAGGCGATGCCCCTCTTCCTCGTAAACCACATAGCCGTCCTTGTCTCTGATGGTTTCCTGTAGCGTAAACTGCTCGCCCTCCTGAAGGCCCATCCCTTCCAAGAGTTGCTTCAGGCGCAACTCGCCAAAGTTGCCCTGCGTCTTGTTCTCGCCTGTGAGGGCTTGTGCCAACTTATCGGCTCGTTCTCCCACCTGACGGCTCTGCTCTATGCTGGTCTTGATGGTAGCATCCAGTCGCTGCATGGTAGAATTGTGTTCGCGGTCGGAACGCTCCACAGCCTCACGCATTTGCTGGATATGTGTCTGAAGAGGTGTAAGGATGCCCGAGAGCTGTTCTTTGTTTACAGCCGACAGTTCCTCTGCCCGCTCCTTCAGAATCTTCTCCGAAGCCGAATTCATCTGCTCGCGTATCAGCGCCATCTGCTGCTCCATCTGCTTTTGCTGAGACTCTTGCTGCGAACGCATCTGTTGCTGACTCGATTCTTGCATAATCTTCATTTGCTCGCGGAAAGTGTCCTGCTGGTCATGCATCTGCTGCTCGGTCGAAGCATTACGCTCCTTTGCAGCCAGCACTTGCGACCGCATGGCAAAATACACTCCTATTGCTCCCAAGGCAATACCGATAATGAGGAATAATAGATAATAGAGTTCCATCAAGAATAGTTTTCGATTTTCTGTTTAGCGAGTTACGATGTCTCCATATAGGACATCCGTCCTCCCCTTTGGGGGAGTTAGAGGGGGGCCAAATCGTTATCTATAAAGGCAATGAGGCGCTCCACGGCTTCCTCTTCGGGGACATTCCGCTCTACGCATTCCTTATTCTTATATAAAGAGACCTTGCCTCTGGCTGCACCCACGTAGCCGTAATCGGCATCTGCCATCTCGCCCGGACCGTTCACGATGCAGCCCATGATGCCTATCTTCAGGGTACGATAGCGAGCATCAGCCTTGGCCTTCTCCTCGATGGCAGCCTTAACCCGACGAATGGTGTCCTGCAGGTCGTACAGCGTACGTCCGCAACCCGGACAACTGATGAACTCCGGCTTATGCATCTGCACACGGGCAGCCTGCAAGATACTCTGTGCCACAGGAATCTCACATTCGGGCTCCTCGCTCAGACTTACGCGGATGGTGTCACCAATGCCGTCGATGAGCAAAGCACCGATACCCACGGCACTCTTCAGTCTGCCGTCTTCTCCCTCGCCTGCCTCTGTAACGCCCAAGTGCAGAGGATAATCCATTCCCTCCTTCTCCATCTCCTTGCACAGAAGACGGACGCTCTCTACCATGATGACCGTATTGCTGGCCTTGATGCTGACAACAACATCTGGGAAGTGTTCGCGCTCGCAGATACGCAGAAACTCCATGCAGCTCTCTACGATGCCCGCAGGGGTATCGCCGTAACGACTCATGATACGGTCCGAAAGCGAACCGTGGTTCACACCGATGCGGATGGCTGTGCCGTGCTCACGGCAGATACTCAGGAAGCCGCAGAAGCGGTCGTCCAGACGCTGCAGCTCCTGCCGGTACTCCTCGTCGGTATATTCCAGATGCTTGAACTGACGGGCAGGATCAACGTAGTTGCCTGGGTTGATGCGTACCTTCTCGACAATCGTAGCAGCCACATCTGCCACATTGGGATTGAAGTGTACATCGGCACACAAGGGCGTATCTCCGTAGCCGCGAGCCATCAGTCCAGCCTTTATGTTGCGAAGGTTCTCAGCCTCGCGCGTTCCTTGGGTAGTGAGTCGAACCAAGTCGGCTCCGGCATCTATGATGCGGATGCACTGTTCTATGCAGCCTTCCGTGTCCATTGTGCTGCAGGTGGTCATACTCTGGACGGCCACCTTGTTCTGACCGCCTATTCGCAGCTTACCTATCTTAACCTCGTGTGTCTGTCTTCTCATTTAATTAGTCTTATTTAAATTTCCGGAGTTATAAGATGAAGTTAAAAGGGGAGTTATGCGCTATGCGCAGGAAGTTAAAAATTATTTGAGAAGTTAAGAATTCGGGAGTTAAGTAGTTAAGCCATTACTAAAGGCACGTGTATAACTATCGTCTTTAACTCCTGTCCGAATGGACGAGCGAAGCGATAACTTCTCTAACTTCCCTAACTTCTCTAACTTCCCTAACTTCTCTAACTTCTTTAACTTCCCCTTTAACTTCAGTTAGTCTTATAGTTATATTTCACCATAGCCAAATCCTGATTGGCCTTTACTATCTTCTGCTTCAGGTCTTCCTTGTAAGCCTTCAGCTTAATAGAGATTGAGTCGTCGCCAAGGGCCAGCATCTCAGCCGCCAGTATGCCTGCATTCTGTGCAGCGTTCACGCCTACGGTAGCCACAGGTATGCCTGGAGGCATCTGGATGATGCTCAGCATAGCGTCCAGTCCGTCCAACATACCCTTGATGGGAACACCTATGACGGGTAGGGTAGTGCTGGCAGCAATAACGCCAGGCAGAGCGGCAGCCATTCCGGCTCCTGCTATAATCACCTTTATGCCGCGCATTTCTGCATTTTTGGCAAATTCCTCCACTTCCTGAGGTGTTCTGTGGGCCGAGAGAGCATTCATCTCGAAGGGAATCTCCATCTCGTCCAAGAACTTAGCGGCTTTCTCCATAACGGGCAGGTCGCTTGTGCTGCCCATGATAATACTTACAATTGCTTTCATATATTTTCTTGTTTACCGTTTACTGTTTACTGTTTACCGTTGGTATTTTCATTTTTTCATTCTTTCATTTTTTCATTATAGGAGAATGATTCCTGCAAATCCGCAGACTATTCCTATCAGCGTACCCACCAGCACTTGTGCCAGGCTGTGCTGCAGCAGTACCATACGGCTTGTCATTACGCAGCCCGACAGCAATACGGCTCCACAGAGCCACCATACAGGGTTAAAGCCGAAGATAGCCGAGTAAGCCACCAGACCGCCTATTACGGCACCCGAGCCTGCCGAGTGCATACTTACCTTCCAGAATAAATTTACGATGATGCAACACGTCTGAACCAACAGCGAGACAACCAGTATGGCCGTCAGGAAACGGGGCAGATGGAGGCCGTTGAACAGATACATGCAACACAGATAGCAGAAGAAATGAATAGAGTAGGGGACTAAACGCTTGTGCCTTTCCCTGAGGTCCTGCAACTTCCATCCCAGCAGTTTTCTGTAGATAAAGGTAAGACCTACGGGCAGGAAGACGGTAAAGAAATACACAAGAATCAGCACCAGCAGCCTGAAATGCCACGGGAAGAGGCTCATGTATGTAAAGGCAAGCAGTATGATGGTTCCGACGGTAGGGTAGTACATGGGTCGGAACAGACTGCTGAATACACTGGCTATGACGATATGTTTTCTCATCTCAACGTCTTTCGGTTAGCGGTTAGCGTCATTATTTACGCATGCGGGCAATGGGTATCTTCATAAACTCACGGTATTTGGCTATCGTACGGCGGGCAATGTCGAACCCCTTCTGTTTCAGCAGAACGGCCAGTTTCTCGTCGCTCAGCGGATTCTGTTTGTCCTCAGCATCTATCAAGTCTTGGATAGCAGCCATCACTTGTTTCGAGGTCGCTGCATCTGCATCGTCCTTCTGCACAGCCTTATGGGTAAAGAAATGCTTCAGGGAATAGATGCCGAAAGGCGTCTGCACATACTTGCTGTTGCACACACGGCTCACGGTGCTGATATCGTAACCGGCCAGATTGGCAACATCCTCCAGCTTCATGGGTTTCAGCAATGTATCGTCGCCATCCAGGAAGAAGGGGCGTTGCAGTTTTATGATGGCGTTCATGGTCTTTATCATACTCTCCCTGCGCTGTGCCAGGGCATCTATGAAGATACGGCCACGCTCCACGTATTCGCGCGTAAACCTTATTTCTTCCTGAACGGCCTTGCTCAACTGCTGTCCCTGCATGTTCTCGTAGGTCTGAAGCATCTCCGTGGCATCCGGACTGATTACCAGCGACGAAGGATTTCCGCCGTTCAGCTGCATGGTGATATGACCGTCCTCGTCGGCCTCTACTATGAAGTCGGGCAGAATCTGATGACCTATCAGCACGCTCTTCTCTCCGACAGACGAGCCGGGCCTTGGGTTCAGGCGTTTAATCTCGCGTTTCAGTTCCTCCAGCTGGATAGCCGAGAGTTTCAACTTGCGCTGTATGTCGGCCCAACGCTTATGCAGGAAATCGTCGTAGTATTTCTCCATCACCTGCAGCATCAGGCGCTGACAAGGGTTCTTCCCGTCACGTTTTATCTGTAGGATAAGACATTCCTGTAGCGAGCGGGCTCCCACGCCGGCAGGCTCGAACTGTTGCAGGATAGCCAGCACACCCAGCATTTCCTTCTCCGTTGTCTCTATGCCCTGGTATATCTCTGCTTCATCAACTATCTGTATCAAGGGCTTCCCCAACAAGCCGTTACCGTCCAGCTCGCCTATCAGGTATTCCAGCAGCTGCTGCTGGCGCTCCGTCAGGTCGAAGTCGGTCATCTGTGCCTTCAGCTTGTCGTAGAACGTAAGGGTATCTTCGTACTCCACATTCTCGGGCGTGTTCTTGGTGTAGCTTGAGCGTAGCATATAGTCGGGAATATCGTCCTCGCTTCGGTAGTCGTAGGAGGCCTCACCCCCTTCCCCCCTCTCCGAGGAGAGGGGACCTTCTGCCGCCCAGCTTCCCTCCTCCTCGGGGGAGGGATCGAGGGAGGGGGCTTTTTCCAGCCAGGGATTCTCCAGACACTCATTGTCTATGCGCTGCTGCAGGGCCTCTATGGGCATTTCGGTCAGCCGAACCAGCATCACCTGCTGGGGCGTAAGTGTCTGCACCTGCACCTGCTGCTCGGTCTGTACCTGAACCTGTTCCTGTGTCTGTTTGTTGTTTTTTGCCATATCTAATGCAAAAGTACAAAAAATACTTCATACAAAGTTTAAAATCGTTAAAAAATCATGGAGACATTTCTTTCCCCGTAAATATTTCCCTATTTTCGCCTTGAAATAATAACAAAACGTAGAATCATGAAAAGGACAAAAATTGAAAATTTGTTGTTTGTGATAGCACAGCTTATCTTGGTAGGCGGAATACTTTTCGGCACCTTAATAAGTAAGGGTATCTTTGAATCGAATACGGAGATGTGTTTTCCGCGTGCTTTTGTTTTCTTTGCTGCCTCAATCTTTGGTTCCATTACGGCATGGGCCGTAATTATGCAGCTTCTGGCCATTTCCGACAGATTAAAGAAACTTGAAGGAATAGACAGATAAACCATACAAAATAAATAATCACAAAGGGACGCTGCAGAGAAATCTGTGGCGTTTTTAGTGTTTAATTAATTACCATCTTAGAGGGGAGAATCTTATCAACTATGGCAAGATTCCCTTCTGTATGAAATATGATATTTAGTTTTCTGTTCCGAGTTCGAAGTTGTTTTGCACATGGATGATATTGACGAACCGTCTGATAACGACTCTCTGGAATAATACCCGCGAGATACCTTAACGACATTATTTCGGCTTGCAATTCATGAACATACTTGACAGCATGTTCAGGCGTACTGACACTTACAACAAATTCAGCAATCTTATCAATGTCGGCAAAGGCCGTATCAAGGATTTTGACAGCGTAAACCTTCATACCCTTTCAAGGACCGCCTGCTCAAGTTTATCTATGAACTCTTCTACGGAATGCAACCTGTCCTTTGGCGTCAGCTGAACATGCTGATTGCCCTCACACATGGCAACCCTACGCGCATTTTTTTTTCTTGAACCACTTATGTAAGCTATACTAGCCATATTCGTTTTATATTTCTCTGTTGCAAAAATACAATGTTTTAGCGATTCCTCCAAATAAATCCCTCATTAAAAAAACTTTGCACCGATTTCTATTAATAAAGGTTAAAAATTAGGGTGTTCTGCAATTTTTTCCGTCCTAAATTACAAGTAGTTGAAGCATCCCCTCTACATTTGCAGCAGAAACAAACGAAACACGAGATGAAAACAACCAACAGAAGAGAGGGCATCCTCAGCAAGACGGAGTACGACATTATGTCCATCATCTGGGACGTTAACCGCTCTGTCTCGGCACGCGAGATCTACGACCTGCTGCCCGAGCCTCAGCCAGCCTACACCACATTGGCCAACGAGATGCGGATGCTGTACGAGAAGGGCTTCGTGGACCACTTCAAGAAGGATGGCGAAGGCAAGACGCATCACTACATCGCCCGCATAGGCAAAGCCGAATACGTCCGCAAGGCCATGCACGACGTGAAGCGCACCTTCTTCGGAGGCAGCCTGCGCTCGATGCTCAGCTACTTCATACGCGAAGAGGAAATATCGGAGGAGGAATTGATCAACTTCTTGCATGAGATGGAAGCCCGCTCCCAACCCTCCCCCGAGGAGGAGGGCCAAATATCAACTAATAAGAACACTCCCTCCTCGGGGGGAGTTGGAGGGGGGCTTATCAATTAATCACTCCCCCAAGGGGGGAGACGGAGGGGGTCTTTATGTCACAACTCTTAATCTACGCAATCAAGTCGGCCATACTGCTAACGCTGCTGTTTGTGCCTGGTATATTCCTGATTTTCAGGGAGAAGATGTTCCGTTTCAACCGCTTCACCCTGTTGGCCATCCTGCTGCTGAGCCTGGTGTTGCCCCTGTGTAACTTCTCGTATATCTCGATGGACAACATGACGGCCGTTCAGACTTTGGAGAAAGGTTTGCTGGAGATGGGAGTGCCGGTCGAGATGCCAAGCCACACCCCAGCCCTCTCTCAAGGAGAAGGGGCAGAAAAACCCTTTCCTTGGTTCTACGTCGTAAGCATCCTGTATGCCATCGGAGCAATGACCATTCTGGGCATCCGTCTGCGCGAAGTACTTTCCATGGGACGCATCATCCGCAGGGGCAGCATCTGGAAGAAGGACGATTCCGACGGCATCCGCATCTATTGTCATGCCCAGCATGTGGCACCCTTCAGCTGGCTGCGAAGCATTGTCATCAGCGAGCAGGACTATGCAGAGAGCGGACGCGAGATTATCCTGCACGAGAAGGCTCACATCCTCTGCCGTCACTCCCTGGACATCATCCTCTTGACCCTTGTAGAGACCATCCAGTGGTGGAATCCCTTCGTCTATCTGTTAGGCATTCATCTGCGCGACGTACACGAGTACGAGGCAGACGACTACGTCCTCCTGTCGGGCATTTCCGCCCATTCCTATTCCGAACTGATCATAAGGAAGGCTGTTGGCGCCAGCACCTATACCTTTGCTAATAATTTTAATCACAGTCTAACGAAAAAGAGAATCAGTATGATGCTAAAGACAACACCCCCTCGGAGCCGTCGCAGCCTGGTGCTGTACGTCCTCCCCATGATCGCACTGGCCCTCAGCGCCTTTGCCACCTCAGAGTTCCAGTCAGCCAGCGAGCTGATAGAACAGAAAGTCAACGCTACCAGCAATACCTTTACGCTAAAAGGAACAGTTCCCAAAGAACTGAATGTTGACCACTACCTTGTCTATATATGGGATTATACAGACAACGTACACCCCGACCCGATAGATACTGTATATGTAAAGGACGGGAAATTCGAATTCTCGGAAGACTTTGACCAACCCTATTCCGGAATGCTGAAAGCTGTCCTTAAAGACGGCACATTAGGAGACCAGTTTCAGGAAATATTCTTCGTGCCTGGCGAGACCTGCAATATGAATCTCTATGGTACAAGATTCGACGATTTCGACGTCAGCGGCAGTAAATTCTATCGTGACTGGGCAGCATTCAAGGAGTTCTATTTGAAGGAAAGGCAGAAAGCGATAGACCTGCAAGGCGCAGGCGATAAGGCTTTTTCCGAAGCCGTAGCCGAGTATAACCGCAAGCATAAGGACGAGGAAGGCTGCATCATGTACCAGTACATGTGGCGATATACAGGTATGGACTACTCTATTGCCGACGGCATCAGGAACGGTCGCTTCAAAAAATATATAGAGTACATGAGAGTAGGGCATGAAAAAAACGATGTAAGCATAGGAATCCACGACAACAAGCTATACCTCAAGAAAAAGGGGGAGGATGTTTACAGACAGGTAAATCCCAAGGAACTGATGGAAACGCTCAGCCAGTACAAATACGAGCCTACCGTCATCCACATCTACTCCTCCGGTCAGGAATTCAGCCAGCTGGAGCACATAGCCAAGGAAGCCTGCCGCAAGAACAACCTGCTGAAAATAAATGTGCATAAACGTTAGCGACAAGAAAAGACATAACACCCTCTGACAAAAAAAATAGCGCTACAGACAACAATCTGTGGCGCTTTTTCTATATCAAAATCACAATTTGTTGTGAATTTGCTTGGCGAAAACAATAAAACAACTTATCTTTGTCGCGGAAATCACAATATAATGTGAATTTGCGATATGAATCAGAAGGAAATCGGAAACATTATCAAGGAGCGACGCAAGTATCTGAAAGTTACGCAGCAGACGCTGGCCGACTTAGCCGGAGTGGGTGTCAATACCCTTGTTGCCATCGAACGAGGCGAAGGAAATCCTCAACTCTCCACGCTCATCACCATCCTTGATACGTTGGGCTTAGAAATCAATATCAACATAAAAACACTAAACTATGAGACAATGTAAAGTGTTTATCAACGATGTGGAAGCCGGATTGCTGCAAGAAACAGACGACCGTCAATACATCTTTACGTATCTTCCAGATTATAGCGGTTCGCCCGTTTGTCTCGCTATGCCCGTCAGAAGCACAGCATACACAAGCAGTTTCCTCTTTCCCTATTTCTACAATATGCTTTCGGAGGGGGAGAACAGACGAACACAGTCGGTGGTTCACCACATCGACGAGAATGACGATTTCGGCATCCTCCTTGCCACTGCCCACACAGATACCATCGGTGCTGTAACCATTAAACCCATTGAATGATGACAGAAATTAATGTTTGTCCTTGCACGTTAGCAGAAGGCTTTCAAACCTATTCGCCCGCAGCCCTCAGACAACTCTTTGATGGAGTGGAAGTATCTCATATTCTGCCATTTAACAGCCCCAATAGCGATACAGAAGACAACAGAGAATATACCCGTCACGTTGGTCGAATTTCACTCTCAGGCGTTCAGCCCAAAGCCAGTCTAGTGCTCCTAAACGGACAGCTTCAGCAGCCTTCGGCAGATGAGCGAGGTCAATACATCCTGAAGCCTGCTCCTACTTCATACACCCTTTTGGAAAGAAAATACTGTCCTGCCAATGAACACCTGAGTATGCAGTTAGCGTCGCAGATCTATCATATCGAAACGGCAGCTAACGCCATTTGTTTCTTTCGCGACGGTGAGGCGGCCTATGTTTGTCGTCGTTTCGATGTGGCTCCTGATGGCTCCAAGTATCAGCAAGAGGACTTCGCCTCACTTTGTGGACTCACCAAGGCCAATGGCGGAGCCGATTATAAATACAGCAATCTCAGTTATGAGGAATGTGCCCAGCTGATTCAGAAGTATACTACAGCTTCGGCCATAGAAGTACTGAAATTCTTTCGCATCGTTGTCTTCAACTACCTTATATTAAATGATGATGCGCATCTGAAGAACTTCTCGCTAATCAATCGGGGCGATGGCGAGTATCATCTTTCTCCTGCCTACGACCTTGTCAATACCAGCCTTCATCTTTACGAGCCTCGTATCTTTGCACTCGACAAAGGCTTGTTCAGCGAGGGTATGCCACTAACCGATACGCACACCATCACACGCAGGGATTTTGAAGAGTTCGGTCGAAGGATAGGCCTTGCTCCTCGCATCATTAAGCGCGAGCTGGATTTCTTTTCGGCTGAGCAACCCTTGGCCCAATCCCTCATCAACCGCTCCTTCCTTTCCGACCCCCTAAAGCTCCGTTATTGGCAATCCTACAACTATCGCAGGATAACGTTAGAATAAATAACTAAAGCAGCCCAAGGACATCTTCCCTGGGCTGTTTTTGTGCCTTTTTTTCGCAAAATGGGAAAAAGTTATCGTTTTTCAATAAATTTTTTGTGATTTTTCTTGGTGGTTTCAAAATAACATCATACTTTTGCATATCGAGAAACGATAAATTACTAACAAAAAACAATAAAAGGTATGAAAAAGAGATTGAATTTTTTGTCTATCATGATGCTTGTGTTGATAGTGATAGAGTTTGTAAGGCTTAGTTGGCAGATGAAGGGAGCTATTCGTTACTTCCGGGCTACTATCGAAACATGCTTTTCCGGCGGTTCCACTGATTGGACGCTCTTCTGCTTTATGGTAATTGCTTTAGCCCTAGTTATTTTAATATGGTATCTTACATTATTCAAAGGATTAATGGCGTTCGTCAGATTTATGCTGAACGTCAATAAGGACAAGATTTTTGTAAAGGAGAACATTCCGCTACTCCGCAAAACGGGCAATGGCATTTTCTGGTATAATATGTTTATGCTGTCAGCAGTTCTTATAAATTATATTACTTGCGTTCAAATGCATTTACCCCCAACTGATCATACCGGCTGTATATTCCGTAGTGTAATTTATCCCATTATCCTAAGTATTTTCTGCTGGATTATAGCCGAGGTCTTCGAAATTGGCATCAAGCTGAGAGAGGAGCAGGAGTTGACCATTTGAGAACAGCCTCACCCCTAACCCCTCTCCAAGGAGAGGGGAACTTAAAACATTGAACATTATAATTATAAGCGTTATGAAAAATAAATTGAAAATTTACAGCGTTTTGCTGGTTGTGGTTCTGGTTGCTTCGGTCTGCAAGTATCTTAATGTTTATCATCATTCATGGACGAACCGACCGGGAGAAGAACTTATCTTGGATTCCCTCAATGAGAACTTTGCAAAAATAGATATTAACACCCAGACTTGGGCTGATACTATTGATGGCACTCCTGTTACACAGACTTCTACAAATTGGCATGCCCGGAACAAGTACACATTCGAGATTGGTGTACCCGTCCGTAAACGAGGAGGCTTGGACCATTATCTGTACAGCCGACTTACAAATGGTCAGCAAGTAATGGTGGACATGCAGACGGTTAAAATAAAGATTCCAATAGAGGAGAGTCAGAAAAACATTCCCTTCGTATTTTCGGTTGTCCTGGCTTTTGCTTTTGTTCCTTTCTATATTTGGCTGTTTGTTATTGTCTGGAAGATTCTGCGTTCTGTTTATAAGGGTGAAGTGTTCGTGACCCAGATAGCAAAGGGACTGGAAAAAGCAGGCAAATTGCTAGTCGCACTCTGGGTTGTGGGCAGAATTGTGGCCTATATTATTTTATCAATAATGAAGAAGAATCTCCTGATGGCAGGCTATGACATTGACTTCCCCATCGTCGGTGAGTTGTCTTCTGTCATCTTCGGTCTTATCCTGATGATTGTTTCTCAGATTATCCTAAGGGGCAAGGAGTTGCAGGACGAACAGGAGCTGACTATCTGAAAAAAAGCCTCACCTCTAACCCCTCTCCCGTGGGCGAGGGGAACTTAATATATAAACAATAATAATTATAGCGTTATGAAAAATAAATTGAAAATTTACAGCATTTTGTTAGCTGTTGCTTTTCTGGCAGAATTACTTGATATAAATTCCTTGTTGGAACATAAGACTGTTATTTACGTAGATACGGGAAAAGAAGAGAAAGCACTGACTATTGGGCCTTTACCCAAGGAATGCACAGCAAGAACAATAAAAGCATTGGATGGCATGTTGGCCTTGATGAAACCATATCGCCCATTTGAAGTTAATGTAAAATCATGCCGTTTTGGACGGGAGAAGTATTTGGGGTATAATGCGGGCGAGAAATCTTGCGTTATGCATATTAAAAAAGCAGAGGTTATGATTCCTACTGAGCGTGAATATGTGCCAACCCTTTATTATATTCAAATAATTAATATTATATTACAAGGGGTATTTGCTCTCTTTATTATTGTCATAGGTTGGAATTTGATTGTTTCTGTTTACAAAGGAGAAGTCTTTGTGGCCAATGTCGCCCGTCAGGTGGAATTAGTTGGCGGTTTGATTTGTGGTATGAGTTTGGTAAACATTACATATGGCTATATATCATCAATTATACTAAAAAAACTGATAGATTTGTCATACCTTAATATCAGTTGGGATTATGGCAATAATGGTATTTATCTTATTCTCGGCCTTACGCTAATGGTTTTTTCTCAGATTATCCTAAGGGGCAAGGAGTTGCAGGACGAGCAGGAGTTAACCATTTAGGCCCCCTCCCCGCTCCCCCTTGGGGGAGTGTATAAAATGGTAAATGGTAAATCTTTAAATGGTAAATGACGTTATGAGTATAGTAGTTAATGTAGATGTGATGATGGCCAAGAGGAAAATGTCGTCACAGGAACTTGCCGAGAAGATTGGCATAACGGCTGCCAACCTATCCATCCTAAAGACCGGCAAAGCGAAAGCCGTGCGTTTCTCCACCCTCGAAGCCATCTGTCAGGCCCTCGACTGCCAGCCGGGCGACATTCTGGAGTACAGAGAAGATTAATACTGTTAATTGTAAGATATTATGAGAAAGATTTGTTTACTGACATTGTCCACCCTCATGACTATGACGGGCTGGGCACAGGAGAACAACTACACCATTAAGGCCGACGTCTCAGGCCTTATCAAGTATTATGAGGGTCAGGAAAAGGAACTCAGCGACAGCGTTTACCTTCTGGACTGTACAACCCAAAAGCCCATCACAGAGAAGATGGTCATGAAGGACCCCAAAAAGGTAGAACTTTGCGGCTATGTGGACGGTCCCAAGATTATCCAGCTGATGATACTTCAGACGTATGAAGGATGGTCGCGGAATCTGTATGTACCCTTGTTCCTGGAGCCTGGTAACATCGTTATAAATGCTAAGGCAGAATCACCCGAGGTGGTAGGAACACCATTGAACAATGTATTTTTCACATGTAACCGCAAGATTATAGAGGCTTCCAAGAACGGGAACCTTGAAATGGCTGCCAAGCATAGTGCAGATTATGTACTGGAACACAAGAACGACCTTTCTGCCGTGCTGATGCTGTATAGTATGAGAAACAAGACGGATGCAGAGGCAAAGAACCTGCTGAACCTTATAGAGCAGTGCAGCGAAAGTGTACGTCAGCATCCACTAACGGTATCACTCGTCAAGAAGTTGAATCACCCCCTGGTAGGCGATATGTTCAAGGATTTTTCTGTGGAGTACGATGGCAAGACCACTCGCCTGAGCGACTATGTAGGCAAGGGAAAGTATGTGTTGGTGGACTTCTGGGCTTCGTGGTGCGGCCCCTGCCGAGCAGAGATTCCCAACCTTATCAAGGCCTATGAACAGTACAAGGACAAGGGTTTTATGGTTCTGGGTGTAGCAGTAAACGATAAACCCGAGGATACACTGAAGGCCATTGAGAAGGATGGGATTACTTATCCGCAAATTCTCAATTCGGAAGGCATAGCTGCGTCGACTTACGGATTCAATGCTATTCCCTACATCGTACTCTTTGGTCCCGATGGTACCATCCTTTCCTGCGAGCTCCGAGGTGATGCTATTAAAGCAAAGTTAGCAGAAATCTTTGATAAGTAAACCTTAGGCCTTAGGCTTTAGACCTTAGTTAAAACAAATAAAGCAGCCCAAGGAAATCCCCCTGGGCTGCTATTTTTGTTTTCGGTTTTTAATTATTCTTTTTTCTCCGTTGATTGTGGAAGATTGAAGGTGACAGGAAGAAACCAGAGAGATCTTTTACACTTATTCATATATCTCGCCGGTTTCCACTTAGGCATTTCTTTGACCACACGAATCGCCTCTTCAGAAAGAGATGGGTGGGGCGATTCCCTGACTTTTATTGAATCTATGGAACCGTCTTTTTCAACTATAAAACTTACTTTAACCCGCCCTTCAATCTTATTCTTCAGGCAATCCTTAGGGTATTTAATATGCTCTTTTAACCACGCTATACAGGCTTTATCTCCACCAGGGAAAGAAGCATTCTCTTCATATTCAACAAAGACACTTTCATCATATACACCCTGCTGAAGTTGGGCAAAAGCACCAACTGAAAGTGCTAATGCTGATAGTAAAATAAAAAATCTTTTCATCGTTCAGTGCATGTTTAATGGTTTCCTGTGCCAAAGATAGTTAGTAATTATGGGACGGCGAAGAATAATCCCTGAAAACCGTCTTTCTTTTTAGTTTTTTAACGATTCCGCAACCTTTTCGTTCAGCAAATCGCATAGTTGCTGGGCTTTCATTTTAACACCATCTATAGGTATGTATTCATGTGGGAATTCTCAACACTTTTTTATTCATGTCGATACATGGATTTTTGCCACATTTTCCATCAGACATCAAACATCCAATGCATAATCTTTTGCATGATAATTATAATTTAATGGTAAATTTTCAATTTATGTTAGCAAAAATCGATTAAGTGAGCGAAATACAAAAGAAAACACAAAAACTGCTACCTTATTATATGCAAGATAGCAGTTTTAGGTTAGCGATTAGCGGTTAGCGGTTAGCGAACTTGAACCCTTGAACTTCTTGAACCTCTTGAACTTCTTGAACGGTTAAGGTTAACGTTATCGTTATCGTACGAAGTCTGGTTAACGAACTTGAACCCTTGAACTTCTTGAACCTCTTGAACTTCTTGAACCTCTTGAACTTCTTGAACTTCTTGAACTTCTTGAACCTCTTGAACCTCTTGAACGGTTAAGGTTAGCGTTATCGCTTCGCTACCTTATCAATGTAATAGTCCAGGCCGAAGATGGAGCCTGCCAGAAGGAATGCTTGTCCAACGTAGAAAAGAAGTCCGTTTGCCACATCTGCTATGGTAAACACCTGATAGGCTACCATCACTATGCTTGTGCTAATCAGCATTACAGCACATGTGTACTGTACATTCTTTTTCCTGTCCATAGTCTAGAGTAAGCAGTTTGCTCCTGCACCGCCCAGTATGGCAGCTATAACATAACTGATAATCTGCAGGATAGTCTTAAGTGTCTTGTTCATAATTAGTGAGGTTAGGAGCCTCTCCCCCCGCCCTCTCCGAGGAGAGGGAGCCAAGGTTCTGAGGACTTTGTTAAAACGTTAATAATCTTTTTTTTTCAGTTCCCCTCTCCTCGGAGCGAATGGGGTCTTTAGAGTAGCCACTAAATGTGGCTGCGGCCCCACAGAG
>JAFXZY010000095.1 GCA_017541025.1 Bacteroidaceae bacterium
AGGCTGGAGAGGAACGGTGGGGCGCATCATAGAGAAAACGCTTCGGCAGATGAACAGCAAGGCAGAGGACCTGTATGCTATTATCGGGCCTGGCATTTCAGAAGAAAGCTTCGAGGTGGGCGACGAGGTGTATGAGCAGTTCCTTCAGGCAGGCTTTCCTATGCCGCTTCTGGCAAAAAAATATCCCGGTCGGGATGGGGAACGGTGGCATATCAATCTAAAGGATGCCAACCGTTGGCTGTTGGAACAAAACGGGGTGGGGGATATTCGGGTTTCTGACATAGATACCATGCAAAGCCCGCTCTATTACTCTGCCCGTCGTGAAACAATTAATACAGGAAGAAATATTAATGGAATAATGATAATATAGCCTAGCTAAACTACTCAGACTAGTTAAACTAGAAAACCTGAAAACTAGTAATACATGAAAAAAATATTCTTACTTCTTATGCTTTGCCTCCCGTTGGGCATGATAGCAGCCAACAAGAAAACGACTGTCTCTAGAGTTGCTACGCTTGTTACGCTGACAGATAATGTTGATTATCAGATAACAGGTGCAACACCATTTACGGATGAAGGCATGGTGAATATCGAGAACACAGACCATGCTGTTCTTATCCTTGCCCAGATAAAACCTTCTGTTGCCATCAGCAACTGGCTCAGCAAGGTTCAGATTAACGGAGAAAAGGCTGTCAATAACGGCAATTGTCAGGTGAAACTATACAACCGGGGATGTATTATTATGCCTTATGGCAGGAACTATAAGCCTTTGACTGTTTATGACGGGCAGAATTTTGAAGGTGAGAGTTGTAGCGACTTCGGCACAGAAAATTCTGGTGGCTATATGAACACGCTGTCTGCCAAAAAGCTGAACAACCGCATCCGTTCCTTCAAACTGAAGAGAGGTTATATGGTAACGTTTTCAACGCGTGCTCAGGGACGAGGCTATAGCCGTTGTTTCATTGCGGCAAGCAAAGACCTTGAGATGGCAACCCTTCCAGCTGTACTGGACAAGAAGATTTCCTCTTACCGTATCTTCAAATGGTACGATACAGGTAAGCCTCAGTTGGCGGCAAGGGGAGGCGACAATGCCATCTGTTCAGCCTTGAATGTTACCAGCACTTATACGTGGGGTACCACCAGCGATATGTCACCCGATGTTGAGAACGTTCCCCATCATATCTACGAGAACTATCCGGCACCAGCGACAGTAGGAGCTTGTACTACTTCGCCTCACATGAAGACCAATAACGAGCCCATGAACAAGGATGATGATCCTAAAGGCAAAACAGAGGACGTGGATGCCGTGTTGGCAAATTGGGAGGATTTGATGGCAACAGGTATGCGACTCTGCTCACCCTCTTCATGGGATGGGAGCGATTATACAAACGGCACAGGCTTCATCAAGCAATTCATCGACAGCATAGATGCACGTGGATGGCGTTGTGATATCATAGACCTCCACTGCTACTGGCCAGAGAGCAACTTTGGCACCATTAGGAACTGGACCAATTCAACGGGGCGGCCAGTGTGGATATCCGAATGGGTGTGGGGTGCTTCTTGGAATAACAACGGCGCTTTTGCCAGCGGAGTAACCGAATCGCAAAATGCTGAGACCCTAAAACGAATCTGTCCTGTGCTAAACAACAATGACTGCATAGAACGTTATTACTATTGGCACGAAGAGCGTGACCCCTCCAAACTCTACAAAAACGGTAGTCTTACAGAAGCTGGCACATACTATGCTAGCATCAACTCTGGGGTGGGTTATAACGGCAAGTATGACTTTATTCCCACTACGCCTCCGCAATACGGCCCGTCGAATTTTACTCGGAAAGTACTTTCTACAGGCAAGACTCGTCTTTCGTGGAGAGACTCCAACGGAGAATTTAACCAGTTGATGGAAATTCAGATGAAGGATGAACAAGGTCAGTGGGTGGTTCTTGATACCATTGCACAGAAAGAAGCGGCCTCAAACTACACATATGATATTGACAATGATGACGAGGATGTTATCTACCGTCTTCATCTCATAGACCTCAATGGTAAGGAATACTATACGTACGACGAATTAGAATTGGGAGATGCCTTTGAGATAGACGGACAAGTTCTATATGCTGGTGGAAACCTGTTCCCCAACGGAGACTTTGACCTAGGTTTTACGGGCTGGATCAATGGAGCAGGAAAACCTCTTTCCGAACCTCAGTTCCAGGCAGTGGGTGATGGCGGCTATCAGGGAGGTGCTTATTTGCAATCCCATCTCAATGGAACAGCCAGTAGTGTGGCTTCCATTAAGACGGTTGTCAATCTTGTTGCTGGAGAGAATTATGTGTTCCGCATAGTGGCTCGCAACGGAAGCAATTATCTTAAATTCAGTCTTTCTGACAATGGTTCTACGCTTTCAAAGGAGGTTGCCAAAGCCGCAAATACAACAGAATGGGGTGTTAATACTTTCCAGTTTAATGCCGAAACCTATACCTATGGTATACTTTCCTGTTATGCGTTGGCTGCTAAGGCTCAGATTGATGATGTGCAGTTACGGCAACTCTTCCCCACACGTGAAGCTGCTATTGCCGATGGAGTAGAGAAGGCTCGCCTTAGAGCCGAAGCGCAGAAAGCCTATAATACGGAATATTCCTTCCTCAATGATGATTTGACTGCCCGGATGTCTGCTATTACGGAATCTGATGAGGCGGCATTGGAACAGGCTAAGACCGTGTTGGCAGAGCATCTGACAGCGATAGGGAAAAAGGCGGAGACAAAAGTCTTGGCTACCACGCTGAAAGCTGTGAAGCAGAAACCGTGTCCGGCCTATGATGATATGCTGTCCCTCATGAACAGTGCCGATGAGGCTCAGACTGCCGAGGAGGTGATTGTATCGGTTAATCAGTTGCTGGCATTGATGGATAAATACCTCGCCTTCACCCGCTCTAGCAAACAGCCGAAGACTCCTTCCTTTGCAAACGAGAAGTCTGATGGTTGGCAGGTTAAAGCAGGAACCTATAAAGATGGTGACCAACGGACAGCTACCAAATTTGGAAAGACTTGTTGGAATGCATGGTGGAGTACAACCCGCCAAGATGCTACTATGGAGATTAATCAAACCCTTACCAACTTGCCTGAGGGTTATTACCAATTGGAGTGCAAGGCTATGACGGAGCATTTCTGCATATCAGACCAGCATGGTTTCCTCAGAAGTGGTGGGGTGGAGGCTGTAACGCCAACAATCCGCAAAGGCTATTTTGACATGCCTGTCCCCAATCCTTGGGACACCCTGACCACAACACCTTTATATGTTGAGGCTGGCGGTTCGCTCACTATTGGCTTTGTCGGTTCAAAGGAGGGAGCAGAAACCGGAAAGTGGCATTCTTTCGGCAATGCCTCAGGTACCAGTGACAATCGTGAAGGCTGGTGGATTGCCACAGATTTTGTGCTCAAGTACCATGCCATCGATTCTGAGGACGGCTTGATAAATGAAGAATTAAGAGTGAAGAATGAAGAATTGCCTGACGCTATGTATGACCTTAGCGGCCG
>JAFXZY010000009.1 GCA_017541025.1 Bacteroidaceae bacterium
AGAGGCAATTACACCTTCACACACGATGAGGTGGCGCAGGCATTCCCTGACATGAGTGCCGGCAGCATTGCACGGGCACTGACCAGAGAGGTGAGCAAGGGACGGATTATGTCGCCCCTGCGCGGCTTCTACGTCATAGTGCCGGATGAGTATGTACTGCGCGGGGCTGTGCCGCAGTCGTTTTACTTGGATGACATGATGCACCATCTGTGCCGCAAATATTATGTGGCTCTGTTGAGTGCGGCAAGCTATCACGGTGCTTCGCATCAGGTTCCGCTGCGATTCAGCGTGATGATAGAGCCACCCGCCATGCGTGACAAGAAGGGAGAGAAGTACCTTACGCATTATTTCTGCAAAAGTCATATTCCTGAGGCATACGTGGAGAGACGGCAGACGCGGACGGGCTACATTAACGTGTCGTGTCCTGAACTGACGGCAGTGGATTTGCTGACGTATCAGGCAAAGACAGGGAGCGTTTCGCGGGCAGCCACTGTTCTGGCAGAACTGGCTGAGAAACTGGATTTTGGGCGCTTAGGGGCTGACTTCGTGAAGGAGGTGCCGGTAACCAGTCTGCAGCGTCTGGGCTATATTCTGGACGAGGTGCTGGAAGAAGGGGAAGTGGCAGAGTCAGTGTACAGTCTGTTGAAGCGTTCCGGTTTCGTGCTCCAGTATGTGCCTTTAAAGGCTGGAAAGAGCAGCGAGGGGTGCGAAAGGAACGCCAAGTGGAGAATTTTTGTGAACGAAACCATCGAGATTGACGAGTTATGATACCAGAGCGATATATTACGGAATGGAGCGAGCAGGCCCCGTGGGTGGTGAATAAATTCATCGAACAGGATTTGATAGTCTGCCGTGCGTTAGTGTCTATTTATAGCGATGAATTTCTTGCGGAGCATCTGGCGTTCAGAGGCGGCACGGCATTAGGTAAGCTGTATCTGAAGCCGCAGCCCAGATACTCGGAAGACATCGACTTGGTACAAGTGAAGGCAGAGCCCATAAAAGGAACGATAGACCATCTGCGGGATGCTTTGGCTTGGCTGGGTGAACCGGTGGTGAAGCAAAAGAAGCACAACAATACGCTGGTGTTCAAGGTGCAGCCGACTGATATGGATGCGGGCGAGATTCACTTGAAGGTGGAGATTAACTGCAAGGAGCATTTCTCGGTATATCCGATGGTTAGGGGGCCTTTTACGGTGGAAAGTTCGTGGTTCAAAGGTGCTTGCGAGGTGCTGACGTATGAGTTGGCAGAGCTGACAGGAACGAAACTGAGGGCTGTGTATCAGCGGAGAAAAGGACGTGATTTGTTTGACCTGTGGAAGATTCTGTCAATGCACCCCGAGTTGGATAAAGGGAAAGTGATGGAGAGCTATGAGCGCTATCTTGGCTTCACGGCATCACACTTGCCTACGTACAAAGAGTTTTTGCTGAATATGGACGGGAAGCTACAGGATGAGGAATTCTTGACAGACACGGAAATGATTCTTGAGCCACAGGTGGAGTATGACCCTCAAGTGGCGTGGGAAAAGGTGAAAGCGGAGTTGGTGGAGAGGCTTAATCCTGAAGTATGAATCTTGGGTCCAAAAGCTCTACGCTGTCAATGTGAATGAGGATTTCGAGAGTTTGTATTGATCAGATTTGCGGTTCATATCCGCAAATAAAAAAATAGAATCCCAAGCCGTGTTCCGGCTTACCAAAACGGAAGAAAATTGTCGGTTTCCGCAATTTTCTGTGTTAAGCCCCTGCCCTGGAGAGGGCTGAGGGGTTTGGGGAGAAGGTTGAGGTCCCTCATTATGAAGGAGGGAGTAGGGTGGTTGGAGGCACCCTCCTTCCAAAGGAGGATTAGTCTTTTGAGCCAATCCCCCCCATCAGCGGCCCATCCACGATTCTCCTCAACACTTTCCAAGTCCGCTTTTTCTCCTTGTGCGAATAATGCCCCAACGCACACATCCTGTGCCACAGCCACGTCCCCTGCGGATACCCATCCTCATCCACCGGACCGCCATTCTGCTGCACCTTCATAAACTTATAGAACGCAAAAGTCACCAGGAATCCGAAGACTACAACGACATACATCTGCACATCCGCGTTCGCCCCCAGCTTCCAGCTGACAAGCCAGGCCAATACCACCGACAAATTAGCAATCAGGATAGACAGAGCCGCACCCAGATGCGAGAATCCCATGTCAATAAACAGATGATGCAGATGCGTCTTGTCCGGCTTGAAGGGCGACTTCCCCCTCAAGATGCGCATCGTAAACACCCTCAACGTATCATATAACGGTATACACAGCACTGCCAACGCATAAGCCAGAAGGCACAATCCCTTCTCGTCCAGCTTGTTACACGGCTGCGTCGAACTCAGTGCATAGAACGCACATACGGTTAGAAACATACCCAGCATCAGCGTGCCGCCGTCCCCGATGAACATCCTCGACCTCTGGCCGAACACATTATGCATGAAAAACGGGAAAAGCGCCCCGATCACAATCATCGTCAGACACGTCATCGTCGGGCTCCACACCGTCCAGTAGCACAGTCCGAAGCACATACACGCCATCATGCCATACCCGCTCGAATAACCGTCCACGCCGTCAATCAAGTTCACGGCATTGATAATCGACGCACCTACGAACACCGAAAGAGGGATGGCTATCCAGTCATCTATATGGTTAATACCCCACAGCCCGTGGAGATCATCGATATACACGCCCGTCAGCGCAATAAAAGCCGACACAAGCGCTATCTCAATAAGAAACCTCAACAGCGCCGAGATATCCTTCTGGTCGTCCCACAAGCCAAGCAACAGCAAGATGCCCATGCCGATAAGACCATTCACCATCACCGTGGTCCACATAAAAACTGAGAGCACCAGTCCTCCCACCAATATCCCCGAATACACCACGACGCCACCGAATACCGGCACAGGTACGCGTTGCAGCTTCCGGGCATTGGGATTATCCACAATCCCATGCTCTCTGGCAAACTTCAGGGCCCATGGGAACACCATCAGAGATGTCACCATCGCCACCACCATCACCAGAGCACCAATCATCCAATTCTCCATAATCGAAAAGAATACCGCCTATACTGCATACTGTTTCGCAAGCAGCGCCTGCGCCCATCGCTCATAACCCTCCTTACCAATCTTCTGCCGCGTCTGGAAGTGATAATACTGCTTCTGCGTATGCTCCAGCTTCACCAGGCTCTGCCGCAGATCCTTGATATGATTCCGTCTCAGCAGCGCCACCGGCATATGCATCAATTCCGAATACGACATATACGGATCCGTCACCATCGTCGTATAGTAAGCCGACAAGCCATAAGCCAGGTACACCCCCGCCATGGCATCATAATAAAGGAACACGCTCTGTCCGTCGTTAGTCTCCTCTTGTAGAGTAATTTTATCCTTATCCATGATTATATTTTCCCATAAATTTCAAATTCCGCCGCAAAGGTAATCATTTTTTCCCAAACTATCACCTTTTTAGCCCAAATCTTTGTGTTTTATGGCTTTTTTTTGAGCTCTGCTTTGCACTCTGCGCCAACGGATTTTCTTGTCTGATACCTATTGGCCTATTCGGTAAAAAACGTGCAGTATGTTCCATATATTCTTCAACTTTAACTATCTTGCATCAAATTTATTTATCTATGCTTGAAAAAGATCGTCGATATTAACCTCATTATTTATACTTTGCCAGCCTGCATTGCGAACCAAACCCGTAGCAGTCACCATTGTCAATTGAAGAGACTTATTAGTTTCGGTTACCTCACGAAATGTGTCACGCCGTTCCAACATTCGTTGTGCATATTCAGCAGAAATTGCAAATGGCTTATTAGTGAACTTCATCTCACAGAGGTTGATGGTCTTATCACCACGGTCAATAATCAGGTCTATCTGAGCACCCTTATGTTCTTCACCATCCTTACCAATATACGACTTACACGACCATGAACATACATTTGTCAGGATACCGCTTATGCCCAACTTATGCTTGATTTGAGGAATATGGTGCAAGCAAACCTGTTCAAAAGCATAGCCCTCCCAACTGGAAATATCTTGTCCCATATGACTCCAGTAGTGTTCGTCACCTCCATGATAGTTCTTAACGAAACGGAGGTAGAATAAAGAATAGAGGTCAGTAAGTTGATACATAACATCACGCTCTGACTTACCAAAAGCATTGTAACTACGGATGAAATCACAATTGCACAAATCTTCGAGAACATCTGAGAAATACCCACTGTCTTCTACTCCGATTTCCTTGATCAAATCCTGGCGAGTCAGACCTTTCATCTGCTTTGAGAGCACTTCAACAACTCGTCTATAAAGGCGAGACTCTTTAAAGAGTGACTTATATAGGAAATTATACTCTTTCTGTAGTGGTGCATTCTCAGAAAAAAACAATGCATCTATGTTTTGGGCTACGCTCAAACTTCGACTCATCATATCAAGGTAATAAGGTGTTCCACCAACTGCCATATAGGTTTCAATGATATGCTGACGCGATAAATCAAAACCACGCAACTTCAGAAACTCCTCTGTCTCACTAAGATTAAATGGTCGAAGATAGATTTGCTTCGTTACCCGATTGTGCAGCCCACCCTTATCGCCGAGCAACTTGTTGGTCATCCATGTAGTAGCTGAACCACAGACAATAAGCTTGATGTTGTCATGTTTCGAAGCCCAGCCATTCCAGAACAAATCAAATGCTTTAAGAAAACGTGAGCGGGGAGTATCAAGCCATGGGAGTTCGTCAATGAAGATGTCTATACGTTCCTTGTCAAGCAAAGTCTCCATATACTCACGAAGCATAAGGAACGCCTCCATCCAATCCTTGGGAACCTTGTACTTCTTCTTTGCATAGATGCCAAGTTGGGTCGCAAAGTTGGTCAGTTGTTCTTTACGAGTAGCTTCGTAGATACCAGTAGTATAGAAATCATATTTTGCATCAAACGTTTTATCAATAAGGAATGTTTTACCTATACGCCTACGTCCGTATACGGCAACCAATTCTGCCTTGGGGGAACTGATTATTTCCTGCAGGAGTGCAAGTTCTTGGTGCCTGCCCACCATTATATTCTTATTTTCCATACCCAATATGTTTATTTTTGGTGCAAAGATAATAAATTTTATTGGAATCAAAAAGAAAAAATGCGTTATTTTACTTCGGTAACCCACTTTTTTTAGGGGTTACCGTAGTGCTATCAGCATATTTTGGGTGGTATTACCCTCCAAAAAAACTTTGTATA
>JAFXZY010000017.1 GCA_017541025.1 Bacteroidaceae bacterium
AATGTGCCTATGGCCAGTACCAAAGGGGCAACACCCAATATTATATCAGTAGCGGCATGGGTATCTGGGGCGGAAAATTCAGGATTGGAACCCGCTCGGAATATGTTGTGGTAACGATCTCTAAGAATTAAAGGTAAGAAAAGCTATTTGCAACCGATGGTTTGTAGCTGGGCTGTACTGGAGACGTGAATGGGATTTTCTGCCTTGTAACCTTGCATACGGCAGGCGGTTAGGGTGACACTGGCTTCATCACGAACGGTGATAAAATCCCATGAGGCACCAAGGGTGGTGAGGGCTCCGTTGTCGCCGGAGAAACACTCTACATTTGTCACCGAAGTATGACCTTTTCCCTCAATGAGGATGGGATGAACGTCCTCCAACCGTTCGCCAACATTGGCTATGATGCTTCCCTGTGCTATCTGCCAGTTTCGGTTTTTCCATTGGCTGCCTAACTTATGTATGCCAAGGCTGACGCAATCGAAATTGAAATTGGTTAGCTGGCCGTAGGTCTCGTTGCCTAAATATATACCTCCATAAACGCCAAACGTGAAGAGGTCCATAAGCTGGGCGTTATCGGTATGGTCTATCCAATAGGTATAGGTCTTGCTGCGCACTACAGTATCAATGACATCGCGCTTAAATGTTCGCTTGAACTCCCTCATATTAGCAGGGTTAACGTGGCAGTGCAGGATTCGTGGCACATCGTAACAGCGGTCGATGGCTATAAACTGCCCGCTTAGAGGATAGCCGTAGCAATGCTCGAAAAGTATCTGTTCACAGATATATGGGGTCTTGGCACGAAAGTCCATAGCCATATATTCGCCGTAGAAGGTGAGGCAGCTGAGGGTAACACCTTGTACGGATTGGTCTGTAGCCATACGGATGGTGGTAGGGTAGGGTATAATCTTGCTGCCATCCTGCCACGTCTGGTCGGGATAAAAGAACTGTATACCTCTTACTTGTGTAGCTGATTCTACGGTGAGGAAGGGATTCTCGCGGTCGTAAATGACAAACAGAGAACCTGTTGGCCCTGAGCGGTCAGGTAAGGCTGTGCCGCGTCCTGTGGGACCATGTGCACCCTGCAGTGTTACGTTTCGCCTAAGTATGATGCCGCCCTGAATGGGGTAACCTCCTTTCACTGGCTCTACATACAGGACGCCGCCCAGGGGACTCATCTTGTTGATGGCTTCCTGCAAGTTCTTACGGTTCTCCTCTGCCGTGTTAGTTGGCAATACACCTACTTCCTGCACGGATATCCAGCCCTGCGCATCTACTGTTAGAGTTACAGCAAAAAAGGCCATGAGTAAGGTGAAGATTTTATGCATGTTGCTTGAAGAGTTCCATCTGGCGAATTCTGTTCTTTTCAGCAATGGAGTTTTTGTCCACCTCTGAAATAGGTTCATCAGGCAAGTCCCAGAAGAGGTCGAGCTGAACAGCTATATCAGGCTTAATGGCATAGACACCATAGGCGTTATGCTTGAAGGGAGATTCTTTCTTCTGGGATTGTTTCCACAGAAATTGTCCTACAGCCTTATAGATATCTTCATATCGAACGGTATTGTTAAACATATCTACATGCTGGTTGTAGATGTGTCTGACAATACATGACAATTTCATTCCTTCCTGACCAAAAGGAAGGAGAAGTTCTATGATATCTCTGTAATATATATTGTTCATCGTGACAAAGATAATCATTTTTTTATTAAACTCAAATATTTGTGATAAAATATCTTTGCTCTTACAATGAAAAATAATAACTTTGCACGTCAAAAAACATATTTAACAACAAAAATGATGAAAAAAGTTTATTTTCTTAGCGCAATAGCTGCCAGTATTTTGTTGATTTCTTCATGTCACAAAGATCCCGAGAACCATTTGCTGAATGTAGTATACCCAAGTCCTTATGGAATTGTTTATGCTGAACAGGAATTAGACTCTATTATCTTTGAGACATTCAATAGTTACACCACAGAATCCCAGGTTGACTGGATAGATGTAGTTGCCGGTGCTTCGCACGATGTCAACTATGACTATCGTAATCTATATGCTTTTACTACCTTGGTGTCTTTTGAGCCGAACACAACGGGTAAGACACGTGTGGGTGCCGTAAGGATAGACAGTTACGATTATTCTACTGCTGCTGTATTCTATCAGTATGGTTTCATGGACATTAGTCGTCCGGAACCTACAAAAACAGCTGTTGCTGACTCTGTTTCTTTTGATTTGTATGTACCCTTTATTGCATCGGTAGACAGCATCTGCTTTAATGTATCAAAGTCATGGGAACTCTCATACGCCGAGGGTGCCGATCAGAGTTGGGCTTCGTTCGACTTGGCTCAGGGTGAAGCCGGCAGGAGTAAGGTTACACTTTCCGTTACACCTAACCCTGATACAACAAATAGCCGTGTCACCGTTTTGGCTCTTAAGTGCGGTGAGGTTACCAACCTGATTAACATCAGGCAGGGAGCAGCTGTTAAGGATACAGAAGAATAAGATTTTATCGACTCTGACTTTTGTGTGAGATGTCTATTTCTTAATCACCATTATAGACATCTCATACAAGAGGAACAGGGGTACGAATACCAACATTAGCGTAAACGGATCGCCACTGGGTGTGATGATGGCTGCTGCCACCAATAATATCACAGTGGCGTGTCTGCGATATTGGCGCAGAAAATCCTTGTGAAGAACCCCTAATTGGGAGAGAATCCAAGCCAGCAAAGGCATCTCGAACACGATTCCCATAACCAAGATAAGCATGGTAAAGTTACCGATGTACGACGACAGGTTTATCTGGTTCTGAATACTGGGACTTAGCTCATATTCCATTAAGAAACGGAAGGTAAAGGGGAAAACAAGGAAATAGCCGATTGCACAGCCCAGATAAAACATAAGTGTTCCACCCAAAAAGGCGGGTCGGATGTGCTTTATCTCGTTCTCGTAAAGTGCAGGTTCTATGAATTTCCATATTTCCCAGATAAAATAGGGGAATGCAATAACAGCTGCCAGCGAGATAGACGTCTGGATATGCGTCATAAACTGACTGGCTACGTTTATGTTGATAATCTGAACGTTAAAATCCGGGCTGAAGGTAATCATACCATGGCTTATTTTGCTCAGCCAGCGGTAAACAAAGAAGTCGTTGCTGGTTGCTGCAAGAATGAAGTCGTCAAAAATGTGTGGCAGTACCGAAAAGGTTCCTATTAAACAAAGTAATAAGACGCATGCCGATCTGAAAAAGGCCCACCTGAGTACCTCCAGGTGATCCCAAAACGACATGCTTTCATTTGCATTTTCTTCTGTGCTCTCCTTTTTTATGACTTCTTTATCTTCTTGCATAATCTTTATTTCAGAAAAATATGGGTTACAGGTTTAAAGCCTATAACCCATAATTGTATTACATTATAATATTACTTAGCGTATGTGGGCTTAACAAACTTGGCTGCCTTCAGGTAGTCTGCGCAAACCTTCATTCCATCCAGAATGTTGGGTCTGTTGCTTCCTTCCAACTCTACAACCAAATGCTTCAGTCCAGCCTTGTCTGCATTGTTAAAGATAGCATCGAAGCCAACCATACCGCTTTCGCCAAACTCCCTGTGGTCCTTAATGTGGAGAAGGGTAAAGCGACCGGGATATTTCTTGAAGTATTCAACGGGACTAACCTGTCCGCGAACTGCCCAGTAAACGTCCATCTCAAAGAATACTTTATCGGCGTCAGTATGCTCAACCATGTAGTCGTACCATACCTTACCTTCTACCTTACCGAACTCATGTGAGTGGTTATGGTAACCGAACTTCATACCGGCAGCATTCACCATTTCACCTACCTTGTTCAGGTACTTGCAGATTACGTCGGCTTCTGCCAATGTCTTAGGATAGTTTACACCTGGGTTTACAATGTACTGCATGCCTGCGCGCTTGTGTGCTTCAATGCACTCGGCCCACCATTTAAGAGCACCATCGAAATTACCAGACTTCAACTCGTTGTCGTTAAGATTGTGACCAACGTGGCTTGATAGCACCTTCATGCCTGCAGCTTCGATGTCAGCCTTAAACTGCTCTGGTGTAACACCATACAGCTTTCCGTCACCATAATTGGCAGCCTCAACAGCTGTATATCCCATCTGAGCCAATTCCTTTAGAACCTTCTCGTGGTTCTGAGCATACTTGCCGGGATCGCCAATAAGCTCACGAACAGAATACATCTGGAAGGCAATATCCTTCTTCTTGGCCTCTACATTCATGCTCATAGAAAGAGCCGCCAGAGCCAAAAGTACTATAGAAAATAACTTCTTCATAAAATAACCAGTTTAATTACTTTAATACCTTAACTCGAACATTACGATACCAAACCTCGTCGCCGTGGTCCTGGAAACCAAAATAACCGGGCTCCTTACCGCAATCCTTCATAATCTCGAAGGCAAGTGGCCAGTTCTTCTGACTGAACTTAGAGGTCTGAAGCAGGTCAACCCAAGACTGGTCAGCTAATTTATAGCTGAGCACTTTTACACCGTTCTGATAGTGAGTAACCTTGCCGTTCTTGCAAACAACTTTTACCTTATTCCACTGACCTGCGGGTTTAGCGTTCTGAGGTTCTGCAACAATCATATCGTAAAGAGAGGTTGACTGACGTATTCCCAGTGTGGCACCTAACTTAGCATCGGGATGACGCTCGTTGTCCAACACCTGACACTCTGGGCAAGAGATATAGATGGGCTGATAGTTCAGTTTAGCATCTTTCTGAATGGTAATGGTAGCCTTGATAGGACCATCATTCAGTTCCTTTGTCTCTGGACGAGGTTGCTCGATGGTAGCAGTTTCCTTTCCCAGATAGAAAATTCCAGAGTTACCACCCTCTGCAATCTTCCATTCTACTTCGAACTCGAAGTTTAGGAACCGGCGTGTAAAGATGATGTCACCACCTTCACCCTGACCGCGACCGTTGAAGTGCAAAGCACCATCCTGAATATTCCATTTGCTGGGAATATGATCTTTACCATATCCTCTCCAACCGTCCATGCTGGTACCGTCAAAGAGTACATAGTAACCATCCTTGTCGACTTTCAGTGAACTCAATTCTACTTCGGGGTTTTGAACGATAACGTACTGCATGCCTTGAGCGGTTGCAGTGAGTGCAGCCATCATAGAAGCAGCTGCCAATATGTTTCTCATTTTCATAACTTTGAAAGCTTTTGTTGAATATAGAATTAAAGACAATTAGAGACATCGATTCAAACGTAATGTCTCTAATTGTCGGTTAGTTCAGAAATTACCTGTTATTATTAATCTTGTGGCATGTCGGGTAGAACATAGCCGTTCTGATAATTAGGCTTAATCAGTTCTGCTGCGAACTCGCGTGCATTAACAGGATCTGTGTAGGTCTTGTTGAATGTTGGGTGTCCGTCGTGAATTGAGAAACCATCCTTCAACATGGCGCGAACAGTAGCATTCTCGGGAATGTTGGTGAACTTCATGTTTTCACCATCCCAATCCAAGGTCTGGTTCAGACCTTGCAGACGTGTAGCAACTACACCCATGGCAACCATCTCGTTGAATGGACCTGCCTCGCTGAAGTCTGATGCTGTTCTTGTCCAATCCTTCTTACCCTCGCGGATTTCCTTGATGGCACGGATCCAGTCGCGCTGGTGACCACCAGGACCACCAGGAACACGGCGGCAAACCTTAGGAGCATTGGGAACACGACCGCTAACCAGATAGGGCTTCTCACCATAGCAACCAACTACCAGAATATCCTTGGTACCATAGAAGATAGCACCACCACCGCTGACGTTCAAGTCCTTACCAACGGGCAGACCGTCGGGACGGAAGGGGATAATACCACCATCGCTCCATGTAACAACAACCTCAGGCATAGCAACCTTAGGACGGTTGGGACGAGCGGGATAAGTCAGTTTAACAACCTGAGCGCTGGGGCAGCAGTCAGACATAAGTGGGGTAGAGCTACCCTCGGCGTGAATGGGATAACCCAAATCCAGAGCCTTGAATACGGGGTGCAGAATATGGCAAGCCATATCACCCAGAGCACCTGTACCAAAGTCCCACCATCCGCGGAAGTTCCAGGGGTGATAGATAGAGTTGTAAGGACGCTTGGGTGCGGGACCGATAAAGGCATCCCAGTTCAATGTGCTGGGAATCTCGTGTACTTCGGTAGGACGCTCCAGACCCTGAGGCCAGATAGGACGGTCTGTGAAGGCATCAACGCGTGTTACCTCGCCGATCTCACCGTTCCAGATCCACTCGCAAGTCAGGTTTACACCCTCGCCGCTTGAACCCTGGTTACCCATCTGGGTTGCAACACCGGCTTTAGCAGCCAACTTGGTGAGCAGACGAGATTCATATACTGTACGTGTCAGAGGCTTCTCGCAATATACGTGCTTGCCAGCTGCCAGTGCCTCGGCGCAGATGATAGCATGGGTGTGGTCAGCAGTACCGCAGATAACAGCGTCTGCCTGATCCAGGAGCTCTGCATACATCTTCTTGTAGTCGTCGTAAATCTTCATGTTGGGGAAGAGCTTCTTGTACTCGTCCAAAACACCCTTGGCATACTTCTGGTCAACATCACACATGCCGATGAACTCAACATCGTCATAGATTTCGTCTTTACCTTTGTAAGTAACGCCATTGATGTCAGCGTGTCCACGGCCACCTACACCAACACCTAAGAGTTTAATCTTACCAAGGTTTGCATTCTTCTTGTTTGCCTTGGCCTTTGCAAGCAATTCGCTTGGAGTTAACGCCAATGCTGCGGTTGCAGCTGTACCAGCCTTCAGAAAAGACCTTCTTGACATTTCTTTCATACTGTTGTTGTTTTTAGGGTTATTATTGAATGTTTATTACACTTATTTCTTTTCAACTTCTTTCTTCGTGTCAACTTCTGCGTTGATTTCGTTTTCTATTTCGTTCATGCCAGTCTTGAAACTTCTTACGCCTTTACCAATACCATGCATTAGTTCTGGGATTTTCTTGCCACCGAAGAGAAGCAATACTACTAAACAAATGACAATAATCTCACCTGTTCCTAATCCACCTAAAAATAATAATTGTGCCATAATTATAATGTTATTTGTTTTTATTTCTGATTAAGCAGGCCGTAACCATTTGTCATGTGGGCTCTGCGATAGTGAATCTGTTCCAGTTCCTCTGGTGTCCCTTTTGACGGCATGTCGTGCGTCCAAGCATCATCCAACATCTTCCATGCATATTCCGATGCAATGGCTGCATCCTCGAACTTGGGCAGGTGTTCCGGTCTGACACCTGTCAGGATCGCCTCGCCCATCAGGTAACACAGGCGGTCGATATTCTTGTCTCCATAAGGTTTCTCAACCACCTCTGTGATGTGTTCGCCGTGCTTCTCCACAATGGCATTCTTGAAGTCGTGGTGCATGCGAACGAATCCCTTACTGCCAATAATCTCGGTATATGAGTTGTGGGTCTGGTCTTTTGCCAACTGACCGTAAACAAATCCCTGCGTAATATCGTAAACAATACCGTTCTCGAATGTTCCATGACATTGTAGCCACCAAGGGTCTTTGTAGTCCCACATACGAATGGCCTGTGCATGTCCTGTCTTGTACTCCGAATCGGCATAGTATCGTGCGATATCTACATAATGCATGCCGCAATCGTGGAATGAGGGTCCTTCGAATTCGTGTCCTTCGCCAGGAGAAAGACCGGGAGTCATGTGGCAGATTCTTATGATGGCCACGTCGCCAATCTCTCCGCTTTTAATAAAATTCTTCATCTCCTTGGTGTACCAAGCATTCCTCAGATACAGGTTTACGGTGCAAATCTTATCTGTAGTCTTGGACAGTTTCACCAATTCGAATTCATCTTCCATCTTATAGGCTAAAGGCTTTTCGCACATTACGTGCTTGCCTGTGGCAATAGCTTTTTTTATCCGTCCCGGTCTGCTGTCGGCCAGGGCATATAATCCTACACATTCTATCTCCGAATCATCGAAAATATCATCTTCGTTTGTGGTGAAGATGGCGTTGGGAGCTATTTCTTTGGAATATTTCTCTTTTTCCGGATCAATATCACAGACATACTTGACATCCCAGAAATCGCAATTGACAAGTTCCCTTAGATGCTTTCTGCCCATGCGTCCTAATCCGATAATTCCTATTTTTACACGATTCATTTGTTCTTTGTAACCAGTTTTAGGCCAATAATTACCCTTTAAACTCGCATTTGGTTGTAAAGGTACAATATTTTTTTTAACAATTCGTTATCTGCAATATATATTTTATCTATTTTAACAATTTACTTTGTATATCTTTTGTCTTTATTCTACTGCAAAGGTATCTCGCATTATTTTCGTGAAGCTTTAATAAATGACATAATATCTTTATTTATTGTCATATAAGTTATTTTGCCCAAACAAGGATATAAAAAAAGAGGCGTTGCATAATTGCAAACGCCTCTTTCTGATTTGTGATACAATAATAATTATTTTTTTCCAGCTCCGTTCCAGAAGTCCTCTTCGGCCTTCTTTCTCTTCATGAAGTCGTCGTATTCCTTTCTGTACTTGTCGTTAGCCTGCTGAGTTGCCTGTACCCTCTGGATATTAGCCTTCCTACGACCAGCTTCACCGCAGAGTGAAATATCAGCCTCACATGCCTTATCGCAGTATTCAATAGCAGTGGCAAACTGACCCAGAACGGCATATATAGTGGCCATATTGAGATAAACTTTACCGGTAAGGTCGGGATTGTATCCGATAGCCTTCTCTGCGTAGGTCAGCGCACCTGTATACTGCTTTCCCTTGGTTAGAACGTAGGAAATCTTCAGGCAGATCTGACCACGACTGGCATCGCTAGAAGCTAACTCAAGAGCCTTGTTGTAGTAATCCAGCATCTTCTCCATCTCACCGTCCTTATGTGCCTTCTGTGCTAAACCGATGGCACTGGTATAGGTGGGCTCAATGGCATAGGCAGCTTCAGCATACTTGTAGTAGATTTCGCTATCATCGCAATCGTTCATATTCATCAAGGTTATTGCGCTGTTCAGCTTATTGATATCCTCTTTGTAAGCATCAAACTTCTTGGTATAGATAGATACTATTTGAGCGCTATCTGCTGCACCGCTCTCAGCGAAGGTCTTGTCAATAAGAGCCAAGGGACCGTCGTACTTGGCAAGTAACTTGTTTGCTTTCTCCTCATCACCTTCTGCTTTAGCTTCCTTGGCAAGTTGCAACATCTTTTCACAAGCGTCCTTACTGTCCATATAGTCCTGTAGATACTGTTCGCGCAATGCGTTGGGGGCACTCTTGTACATAGCATCACTGACCAAGAAGAAGTTCTGAAGCACAGAGCCTTCAATCTCACGACCGCCCTTCTCGTTAATCATCTTAATAGCTTTGCTGTAGTTGTCATAAGACTTGTTCAGCGTGTAGCCAGAACCAGGTGTGTTAGGAGCAGTCCAATTGTAATAGTCGGCCTTCAATGCCAAGACATCACCCAAAGTAGACTTTGTCTTAGCAAAAGTATTCAGTGCCTCAAGGTTCTTTTCGCGAGCAGCGAAAATCTCCATCATCTCATTAAAATACTCCAGTTTTTTTGCCTGATCAGTCTCATCTGAAATCAGTTTAAAATAAACGTACGGCCCCTGAGTGTATATACCGGTAAGAGCATAAGGAGCATGTTTCAGCAACCAGCGCATGTTGATGCGTGCTTCTTTGTAATCCTGGTTCTGAAGTGACATCTGGAACATAGAAATGTTCTGAAGTCCCACCTTTATGCTATCTGGGTTGTTATCATTAGAATATCCGATACGGTCATCATATGTCGTACCCTCGAAATTCTGTGCCAAAACAGGTGCGGCACATATTGCAAGTGCAGTTGTTACTGCAAGTTTTTTTAGTTTCATATTTGTAATGTTTAGTTGTATTTTTATTAGTTATTTATGTCCCTTTACTTAAATTTCGTTTGCAAAAGTACAACTTTATTTTCAATTTGCAAGGTCTCTTAAAGAGAAAAATCCCTACACAATGAGAAAATATCCCTATTTCTATCTTTATATGTGCAAAAAAGGTTGTAACTTTGCAAAACTTTTTCAGACAATTATGATGCTGTTGAATTGTTTACTACTTGTTGTCGGCATAGTTCTCGTGCTATGGGGAGCCGACAGATTTACTGACGGGGGCTGTGCTATTGCCCGTCGTTGGAATGTAAGTGAGATGGTTATTGGCCTTACTATTGTTGCCTTTGGAACTAGTTTGCCTGAATTTATTGTTAGCTTCTTCAGTGTGTTGAAAGGCAGTGCCGATATGAGTGTAGGCAATATTGTGGGCAGTAATATCTTTAACACCCTGATTATTGTGGGTGCATCTGCCATGATGATGAAGATGCCTGTTGACCGTTCACTTCTAATCTACGACATTCCCCTGAGTCTTTTTTCTGGCTTCTGCCTTTATTTTATCGCGTATTTCGATGGAAATATCCGTCGTGTTGAGGGACTGGCGCTCCTAATGTTCTTTTGTGCTTTCATTTATTACACATTCTGGAGGGCACGCAAGAATAAACCTGATGCAGATTCGCAAACGTCAAAGACAGAACAGATGTCTGTCCTGAAGATTCTTGTGCTTTTGGTCGTTGGATGTATTTGCCTCGTATATGGCGGTCAGCTGATGGTGGATAATGCAGCAGAACTTGCTCGCCAATGGGGTGTTAGTGAGCGTATCATAGGTCTTACCATTCTTGCTGCCGGAACCAGTCTCCCGGAATTGGCTACCAGTATGATGGCAGCCCGTAAGGGTAGTGACGGCCTTGCTTTAGGTAATGCTATTGGTAGCAATGTATTTAATATTGCCTTTGTGATAGGTATCTGCAGTATTGTCAAGCCAATGGCTGTTTCTGATATTTCTTTTGTCGATTGGTTCGCGCTCATCTTTTCAAATGTACTATTGTGGATGTTGGCATTTTCAAGACACCAGCTTACTAAATGGAAGGGTGCAGTTCTTGTTATAACCTATATCGCTTATCTTTTATATATTATAATAATGTAAGTAAACATGAAACACTTTCTCTTATTTTTGGCATATATATGCAGCCTTTCCTCTATGCAGGCACAAGGTCCCTGGAAGTTCAAACTACTTTGCCCAGAAGAAGACATACGTCTGCACATCGACCTTTATGAAGAAACCGTGAATGTACCTGGTATGGAGATGTTTGGCCCCCAGAATGGTTATTTGGGTGGCAATATCTATGGTGTATGGACAGTTACCAGTTTTAAGATTCAGGACGATAAGGTAGCTACACTTAAAATAAGTAACGATTTGGGCAGTGAGACACAGAAATTAGTTCTGACACAATACTCCGACAGCATCTATACGTTGCGCTTTGATGGAACCAACGTAGTAAAGCGTGCCATTGGCCGTAAGTTGGTAAAGATTCCTGGTGAGATTAAGATGAAGGTAGTTCAATAAAGAAAAGAGTTTTATGAGTATTTATGCCATTATAACCGGTGCTGCTTCAGGAATGGGACGTTGTTATGCCCTTCAGTTGGCGCAGATGGGTTACGGCGTTATTTTAGTAGATATTAATGGTGAAGCTGCGCAGGAGTTGTCTTCGGAAATTGCCCAAAAGTATGCGGTTTCTGCACCAGTTATTTGTATTGATCTTACACTTCCAAATGCAGCAGACCTTATTTATGAGAAGTGTCAGCAAAATGGCTGGATAGTTGAGATACTCATCAACAATGCAGGAATGCTTATTACTTCTACTATCGAGGAAACCGACCCACAGAGGCTACAGCGTATTATTGCCTTGCATTGCACCACTCCTTTGTTGCTATGTCGTCATTTTATTCCTTTGATGAGGCAGCAGGGTAAAGGGTATATCCTTAATATTTCCTCTATTACTGCGTGGATGGATTGGCCAGTTATTGGAATGTATGGATGCACCAAGCGTTTTGTGAAGGGCTATTCGCGCGAGTTGCGTATTGAATGCAAAGGTTCACCTATAAGTGTTAGCACAGCTATCTTCGGAGCTGTAGATACACCTCTTATACGTTTCCCACTTCTGATGCGCTATCGTAAGTTGCTTTTGCGTTTTGGTTTTATGATTTCGCCTGAGAAGGCAACAAGTCTGGCACTCAAGGCAATGTTCAAGCGTAAGGGAAAACTAATTCCCTGCCTTTCCGACCGTTTTGTTCTCATGCTATGCCCTTTGGTGCCTAACAGTTTGCTTTCTTTCTTGATTCGTAAGATGGATTTAAAATCTGCCTTTTAAATCGGGAAGAATCACCTTTGGTAGTATTTTCTGTTCAGTTTACCATTATAGGTTCGTTCTATATGGTTTACAATAGTGTATAGCTGGGGTACTTGGTAGTGCTCCAGTTTTTGTTGAAGGTAGATAGAAAGGGCTTTTTTGTTTAGTTCCATACCGTCTTTGGGGACTACATACAAGTTCAGCACCGTTCCTAATACGGAGTGGGGAGCAGCGGTGCAGATGCAGTCGGCAACAGCAGGGAAGGAGAAGACGGCATCTTCTACCTCTATAGGATTCACTTTATAGCCACCGATGTTGATAATGTCGTCAGAACGCCCTGAAAGATGTAGTCTGCCCTCTGCATCAATCCATCCTTGATCAGACGTGAATAGAGCCTCATCGTGCAGCACAGACAGGGTTAATGCATCATCGCCTACATAGCCTTCCATTAACGTATCTCCCTTACAAGCCACGTTTCCCTCAGTTGTGATAAATATGGAAGAATGTTTCATAGGTTTCCCTAAACAGCCAGCTATGCAACAATTGGAATTGTAGTTGTGTGTACAGATGATACCAGTCTCTGTGGAGGCATAGGTGTTATAAAGCCTTGTGTGGGGCAGAAGTCGGCAAAGCGCTTCCATATCAGTCTGTATTATGGGTGCAGCGCCTGTTTCTATGAAATCTATCTTTTCTGAGAGGACAGCAAGTTCTTTCTTGGCGAACTGTAGAAGCATTCTGATGCTCGATGGAACAAGGAAAGTTGCAATCTTATTGTATGGAAGCTGGAACGCATGAAGGAATGCATTCATATCCTTCATCCCAGCTGTAATGTTGATTGTGGCTCCAACGATGATAGTGGGCCATATTTTGCTCAGACTGCCAATGTGGTTGAGCGGTCCACTGATAACGAATAACAATTCGCTTGTGAACTGCATGGCAGAGAGAAGATTCTCAGCATTGGCCACTATGGCCTTATGGCTTATCATGATACCTTTTTGACGCCCCGTTGTACCTGTGGTGTAAAGGATATCTGCCACGTTGGATGGAATCTGGCAGGCATTTATTTCATACTGAATGGTGGCGAACTTATCGTCTGTGCAATCGGCCTCCAACGGGACAATGACTTTCCTTGCCTGATGACAGGCAAAATATGAAACGAGGAAATCTATGGTTTGAGAACTGCGGATAACCAAAGTATTACTTTCCTTCTGCTTATATTCCAGGGAGCGATAGGTCACTTTTTCCCACAACTCATGGTATGTGATGGTTTCCTCACCACATATTATTGCCACTTTTGAAGGGCAGGATTCTGACCATCCCTGAAGAAAGTCCTCCAAACACATCATTTCTTTTCTCTCAATTTTTCTTCTACCATTGCAACAATGCTGTCAAGTGTTCTTAGGTTCTTGGGCGTAGCATCCTTGGCTTCCAGTTCGATGCCAAACTCGGCCGACAGTGTCATCAGTATGGTGGTGACACCCAGTGAGTCCAATTCGCTGAAAAGAAAGTCGGAATCTAAATCCATCAATGGCAACATATTCTCCAGTATTTTTTTTATTCTCTCTTTCATATAATTATTTTTCAACTTCCTCTCGCTCAATCGCAGCCTTCAATTCTCAGCCTTGTTAATTATTAATTGTTAATTGTTCATTATTAATGCTCAATATTCTAAACAACAACGGTGGTATGACGTATGCCATCAGTACAACCGAGAGCATACCTACAATAGTTATCTCTGCCAACGAGTGCAAGGCAGGATGCTTGGCAAAAATCAGCGAGCCGATACCAATGAACATTATCAGGGCAGATAGAGCAATGGAACGCTTGTGCGCAGCCAGCATCTTACGCCCATGTTTTTGCTCATATAGGCACCCTTCTGTTACAAAGATGGTATAATCATCACCTTGGCCAAAGATGAAGGTGGCCAGGATTACATTCACCAGATTGAACTGTATGCCTAATAGTGCCATTATACCAAGTATCCAAATCCAACTGATGGTCATGGGAAGGAACGTTAGCATAGCCAGCTTTATGTTTCTATATGAGAACCATAGGAATAGAAAGACAATGACGGCGCAGGCCCAGCCCAAGTAGTTGAAATTGTTTGTCAGGTTGTTCAGTAATGCACTGTTAATGCCTTCTATGTCAAAGCAGAATGATTCTGGTGGCAATACAGCGTTTACATTTTTTCTGGTGGACTCAATATCATCTTTATCTGCTGTTATAACATCCACCACGCAGTATTGACCTGCTATAGAATCTACACAGATATGCTTAGCGTAGATTTCCTGCAGGGGGGTAAAATATGAAAAATCCTTTGGCTGATATGACCTGCTTATAATCTCACCGAACGGGGCAAAAGCATCCGGACTAAAGCCCATAGCTGTTGCTTTCTCCGTTAGATGTGGTCCCAGCAGACTGGCATGTTTAATAGTAAACTGTTCCCATCGATGGATTCTTCGGGCTTGTTCTTCCTTAGAGTATAGTTGACATTTGTCCATTGAATATTGAGACTTGAACTTAGTCCTTGCCTGTTCGGAGTGGTATAGCGCTTCGTCCATAGTATTTCCTTTGCTTACCACGTATAGAAACCTTACATTTTCCTCAGTTCCCTTTAAGAACTCCATATCTGCCAGTTGCTCGTCATTCATGTAGTTAATGTGGTTCATATTGGCATCGAACTGAGTTCTGAGACTAAACCATCCAAATATGAGTGTCAGTACGCCTATCAGCATAATGCTCCATTTGTTGTTTTCCAAGGACAGATTACCAACCCAATCAAGCAGTCGGGGTTGATAATCCTTTTCCCCGGTATTCATCTTTAAAATGTGAGGAAGCCATATAATCACAAACAGGATAGTGCCTACCAGCAACATAGCACTAAAGATTCCCAAATCCCTCAGAGCAGTTTCCTGAAGTGGAATTAGGGCGCAGAAAGCACCTACGGTGGTTATATTGCCGATTACCAAAGGGGTTATTATCTCCTGTAGCGTTTGCCTCATGCTATGGGTATGTCGGGCATGGGCAATCAAGTGTAGCGGATAGTTGACGGCAATGCCCACAATAATACTGCTGATGCCGACCACAATCAAGGAAATGCTATCGCAGAAGATTGATAGCATACCCAGGGCAAAAAGCCATCCCCACGATATGGATACTACAATAAGCAGAATATTTTGCAAACTGCGGAAAGCATAATACAACAAAGCTAAAATAAGCAATGCGGCAATAGAAACAGACAGCAGACTATCCTGTTTTATTTGTTTGCTATTACCCACAGCAATGGCTGGTCCGCCGGTAAAATGCACCGAAACTGAGGGGTTATAAGCCATTGTGCTATCAGCCACTGTGCTCAGCATTTCCATGAGGCGTGTATTTTCCTTTGTTTCGCTGTTTCCATATGGAGAAGTCATCATCATAATGCCACTTCTCATGTTCCGGGTAAAGATATACCCATCGTATAGCTCAAAATGTGCCGCGTCATTTTTTTTGTATAGTTGCGAAACCGCAGGTCCGAAAAGATTCAAAGGGTCGTTCTCCAGATTGGATGCCAGAAAACTCGAAGTAGGGAAAATAAGTGCCTGTAAGTTCTCCTGTAGTTGACTTTCTGTGTATGCAGGAATGCTCAGCAGACTGTCCATTCTGGCATAATCCTCTTCTGTCAGGAAAAGTGGGATGTTCTGATAAACGAAGTCGGTGATTTCCGATATCTTGTCATAGTCAATCTGTGTTGTTTTTTCTTTGATAGTGGATGACGTGTCCGTTTCGGCCAAGAACGATTCATACTGGTTCATAGCTTTGACAATGCTATCTGCTGCAGAATCTGATTCCTCCTTCGACCGGAAAATCACCAAAACCTTATTAGCTCCGGATATATCCTGATATACCTGCATGGATTTCTTGTAGTTCTCGTCGAGAGGGAGAAAGGCTGATATGTCCTCGTTGAAATCTATACGGCTAACCAATCCTATTAATACTGCAGTAAGTAGGCCGAAGGTGGACACACAAACCATGGTGTGCCTATGCAGGTAGTAATAAATCTTCAGAACAATATCAATCATCAGTTCAATGTCTTAATCCATTTTAAAAACTCATCCTTCCACTGTCTGCTCTCGGCGGTTCCCTTAACATCTGAGGCGCCAAACCCGTGTCCGCCCGTCTTATATTGAAGATAGGTGTGAGGAATTTTTATATTCGATAATGCAGAATCCAGCAATAGGGAATTACGGAAGTTGACAATTGGGTCATCCATGCAGTTAACCAGGAAGACAGGCGGGCAGTCATCAGGGATATTCAGTTCCAAGGAAAGCCGTCTTCTTAAGGCCAGGTTGTTTTTTTTGTTGTCCCCTAACAATGCACGTCTGGACCTTTTATGTACACACTCCTCAGTCATAGTTACAACGGGGTAAATGGCGGCTACAAACGATGGTTTTTCTGTCTGAGGCAACAGTTCCGCACTTGACATCACCAGATGTCCTCCGGCAGAGAATCCCATTGCACCAATTCTCTGTGGATTTATTCCATATTCAGCAGCCTTTTCACGGACAATCTTTAATGCTTGTTTAAGGTCGTTCTGCGCATCCGGATACCTCTTTCCCCTAAACAGATACCTGTATCTGAGAACAAAAGCAGGCGTTCCAGCAGTCCGGTATTTCAGCACGAACGCCGAGATTCCGTTCTTTCTGAGCCATTCTGCAACCTGAAAGCCCTCGTTCTTCATGTCGTGCCAGAAATAGCTGCCACCAGGACAGATAATTACAGCCATATCGCTGCCACCCTTAGCTATATATGCCGTCATCTCCACTTTCTTCTTACAGGCTGTTCCTTCCCAGATGTTTGTCTGAGCAGCAATGCTGTTAATTGTCACAGTCATGGCAGCGAGCGATATCCACCTGATTATCTTACACATACTGTTCTACCTGGTTACTTATGAAAGAGAATTTTTTAATGTAGAACCTCCTTAGCCGCTTGGTACGTTTCTGAACCGTTGTTCCCATTAGTTCCTGTTCTTCAGGAGACAATCTTTTCCCGATGTGTAGAACGATAGGACTCTTACTCATCCACCAGCTGTTTTTGCTTAAAGCTATTCCTGCTCCGTACAGCACTAAAGGCAGAATTTCCATCTGAAGATCGTTGGCCAACTGTAATGCCCCCTTGTAGAATCTGCCTATTCTACTATCTTCCGACCGTGTGCCTTCCGGGAAGATGGCTATGCTGAATCCTCTTTCTGTCAGATCTTTGATCTTCGGTTTCAACTTATCGTATCCCATGGATACGGGATAGTATTCAGCATGGCGTAGGATATATCCATAGAAGGGGTTGTTATAAACCCTGTCGTTGGTCAGAAAAACAATCTTACGGGTAAGGCTGAGCAAAATCATAAGGTCCAGATGACTCTGATGATTGCAGGTAATGATGGCAGGTCCGCTAAAATTCTCGCCCTGAACATTCTGCACGATTACCCTGCATCCTATAGCTTTCAGAAGCCTGGTGACCAATTTGCCGTATGCATGCAGAACATTGTACAAGGGGGTATTGTCCCAATGCATTATTTTAGCTATCAGAACATAAATATATGCAAATGGCATAATGGTACACAGCCCCAGCAGGTAAACCAGCAAGGCAAAGGCTGTACGGAGGGCTGTAAGCAATGCCCGTAGGATAATGAACGGGTATCCAAATATAGGGGTTAGGACACACAGCAGGGTATTCAACACAAAGATACGTGCAAAGTCGGGCCCCGGACGGAAGTGAGAAACACGTTCCTCCTTTGATGGATAATATACATTCACGGGAACAGAAACAATCTTCACGCCATTCCATGCAGAGGAAACCAACAACTCCAGTTCAGCCTCATAGCGCGATGTTAAGAGTGGCAATATATGCAGTTTGTGCAAGGGATACAGCCTGAATCCCGACTGTGTGTCGGGCACATAGTGCAGCGTTTGCACACAGAACCAGAAATTGCCAAATGCATTGGCAAACTTACTGCCGCCTGAGCGGATAGCTCCCTTTAGTTTACGTTTGCCAATGATAATGGCCCCGGGGTTATGGAGATTACTTTCCAGAAGCACTGGAATGTCCTCTGGAAAATGCTGTCCGTCGGCATCCAATGTGATGGCGTAGGCAAATCCCATCTCCTGTGCCTTCTGTAATCCTCGTTTCAGGGCAGTCCCCTTACCATTGTTCCTGGTGTTCTCCACAAGGGTAATTTCCCCTGTTTCACGTAACAAATCACCTGTTCCGTCGGTACTCCCGTCGTTCACAACTATAACATCGCAGCATAGCGTAAGGGTTCGGCTTATTACATCAATAATGGTTCCCACATTATTGAATGTAGGAATAACCACGCAGATTTTCCGCTCACGGAGTAATCCGGCAATATCCGTATCCTTTGTTATGTATTTTTGTTCAAACGACATTACAAATCAGTGAAATCTTAGCATAAACCGTATCGGAACTATCCGTTACCATTGCCTGAGCCTTTATTATTTGTTTTTGTATTTGTATTTGTACTAAGTTTACGCAGATAACCTCATCTGCGGGTTTCAGCACCCGTAAGAATTTAGCATTCTTAACGTATGCCGTTTGCAGATTCATTTTTAGGTGGTCTTCCAGTAATTCCTCTACCACTTGAATAATGCAAACTCCTGGAGTTATCGGCATATTTGGGAAGTGGGCCTTATAGATTGGGCATTCCTGGTTAAGTGATAAGCTGTATGTAACCCTTTCGGGAAACTCATTTTCATTTATTACCTTATATAAATAATTCTTCAGTATCATTTTTCGATTATAGAATACAAAGATTCGTCAATAGTTGAGTTTATAATAATAGAGGAGAGCTCTATAGTAGTACTGTCGCCATTCTTCTCCCACATCTCAACTTTTGTGACAACAGACTGTTCACGGTCGTAGTACAGAATAATTTGGGTAAACATCTGCCTGATTTCTTTGCTTTGTGGAATAAGCGTAAGGATGTGATGATTGTTTTTGGTTTCTATGGATATCAGGAAATCTTTCTTTTCCGAAAGACATTTGCTTAGACCGTTGGGAATCATCAGACGGGTTAATTCTCTTAGCATTTTGTTCCTGTTTACGTTTATGGTATGGTTGTGTTTGCTTCCTTTCAGTAACACTTTACCATTATTAAGTATTAATGCTGATTTATTATGCGTCAGGTATTCCCACCTCAAAAGATTGGGTTGCTTACACCACATTTTCCCTTTTGAAGTTATCGCATTGCTAAGCATTTTCATTTTCTTTGTCTGTGTAAAATCTGCTTGCAGGGTACTGATGTTTTCAGATGCTTTGCTTATCTCATCTATAGCGTCTTGCGTGCTATTTTGCGCTAAAGCAAAGGCAGCACACAGACTATATATTAAAGATAGTATTGCTACTTTCATATTATTCACTTTTCACTTATCTGGATATAAGGTAACACCCTGCTATTATCAGTAGCACCCCTATCCATTTATACAGGGCCACCTGTTCGTGAAAGAATATCATAGCAGCTATCATACCAAATACAAAACTCAAGCTTACCAAGGGATATGCTGTGCTTATAGGATGTTTTTTTATGATATACATCCATAGCAGGCTGGCAGAGCCAAAACAGATGCCGCTTAGGGCAAATTGCCAGTTCTGTAGGAAAGAACGCCAGAATGTAGGATTCCATCCGAAGGGTTCCATACGTAGAAGTCCCAGTTTAAGCATCACCTGTCCCATGGCAAGTAATGCACTCTGAATGAGCGCTAAAGACAATAGACTTATATTCATACCTTTTTTACAATAACACTTTTTGAATATATGGGCATTTCGTCATGAAGTCCCACCAAAACATTCTCGGCCTTTCCTTCCCGGATAAGTCGCTGTGCATCTTGGATAGCCCACCAGAAGGATTCTTTACCCTGAGAATAGGTGATATTATATCCATGACAACCCAGATGGATAGCCAAAGCCCCTGCCAGCGTATTATGCGTACTTTGCATGAATAGGGTAGGGCTTATACCTTCCTCGCCTTGTTCGTTTAGGGTGCCCGATATTTTTTTCCCATTCTCGAACATACCGTGTTCTGTGGCAATGATGATAGCGTCGGGCTTATTTATACCGGCTATCTCCAACGCACGCATGGAAGTAAGAAATGAGGCTTTCATCAGTTGACACATCCTACGTGATTCCATAGGCGACATGTATTCTCGTAAGGCTTTCAGTTCATCTTCCTGGCTGACGGTAGCTTCAGCACAATTTACAGTTGAAACTTGATAGTTGACATTTGAATTAATATGGGTCTCACGGTCTGAGATAATCAACGAGGAGTCGTTACCGCCAAAGCCAAACGAGTTGCATATAACGTGGTGTAGGTCTGTGTCAGGTATGAAAGCCGATGGTGTGATACACTCCGGGCTCTTGTTTTTCCAACCATAATTACCAGGGATAAACCTGTTGTGCATGGCAATAAGGCAGATTACGGTTTCTATACTACCTGACGCTGAGGTTGTATGGCCAGTTAGCGACTTAGTGCTTGAAACAGGAGGAAGAGCATCAGCAAATACCCTGTGCAGAGCCGTGCTTTCTGCCTTGTCGTTGTCGGGTGTTCCAGTACCATGAGCGTTGATGTAATCGATCTCTTCCGGATTTAAGTTTGCCATCTTCATGGCATCTGTCATAGCCAGAAAAGCCCCCTCGCCATTTTCTGACGTAGCTGTCTGATGGAAGGCATCACATCTGTTGCCCCAACCAGAGATATATGCTTCGATGTTGGCCTTACGTAAACGCGCTTCATTGGTTCGTTCCAATACCAGATATGCTGCCCCCTCGCCCAGATTGAGACCCTGACGGGTGGCGTCAAACGGTCTGCATACCTGGTGGTCAAGAATCATCAGACTATTGAATCCGTTCAGGTGAAAAACAGAAAGGGCTTCTGTTCCACCGGCTAAAACAATGTCAGTTTCATCCATGAGCAACATTCTTGTACCCAGGATGATGGCGTTCAGGGCAGATGAACAGGCAGTGGAGATTGTTGATAATTGACAATCGGAAATGGGGATTTGAGAGTTAATCGTTGTGAGATGGTCAATGGCTTTTGTGTTATTGCCACAGGAGTATTGCTCGCTTTTCTCTGTTCCTCCTACAGTAGTGCCCGAGATAAGCGTAACACGCTTACCTTTGAGTGCTTCGGAAGTAAGTCCTGCATCAGCTATCGTCTGCCTAAGAGCATAAGCACCCAGCATGGCTGTCCTGCTGTACACTTCTGTAGGACTTATCCCAAGAGCCTTCTTGAGTTCTGCGTCGGTCATCTTTACTTCCCCAACAGGCAGTTCCTTGTGGCGCGACGGCAGATAGCGAAGTTCTCCTACGCCGGTTTTGCCGGTCAGCAGAGAATCATGTACTTGCTTCTTATCGTTGCCAATGGCACAGATGATACCACTTCCTGTTATGGCAATACTGGACATATTAGTTTAGTAGCTTAATAGCTTAATAGTTTAATAGATTTATAATTGTTATCGTTAACGTTATCGTTTTCTATTTTCACTTACATATTTTGCAATATTCTCTACGCTGGTGAAGATAGTTTTACCCTCAGCAGCACTTGCCAGACGGATTCCGTAGCGTTTCTCTAACAATACAATCAGTTCTAATGCGTCAATGGAATCTAATCCCAATCCACCAGCTCCAAATAAAGGAGCCGTGGAATCAATATCCTCTGGTGTTATATCTTCCAGATTGAGTACTCTTATAATCTCTTCTTTCAGTTCTAGAATCAGTTCATCCATATTATACTAGTTTTCTATTTCCTGTTTATTGTTGCCATAGTCTATAATTCTCAATTCGGCAAAGTATTCATTTTCGCTTCTGTATTCCAACCAACCTGAAATGATGCTTTTATGATATTCATCTGACATGGTGGCTTGTGTTATCAATTGAATGATGTCATCATCTTTCTGAGGGAGGATAAAAAAAGCCGTTTCACCACGATAATTGTTACGGATGGCTATCTCCCCGTTTACTATGTTGGGTAAGGTATAAACAAATGCGGAGGGAGAGGGGAAAAAGTTCTCCGGATCTGAAATGGAGGCAAGGAACACTTTGTCAGCATGTTCCGAGGAAGACTGGTTGAAGAAGATAACAGCTCTGTCTTGTCGGTTCCTTTCGCCTTCAGTCTCTCTCTCTTTCTGTAATAATAGCTCCGTTGCGACAAAGCCGAGACGGGCCAGTCCATCCATCTTATAGAACTTGGGGTAATTGTTTATCTTTGTCTTATAAAGAAGGGTTAGCATACTTCCTCTTTGCTCCCCCTTATAAGGGAGAAGATCATTAGAAACCATAATCTCATTATCTAAGACAGCTTTCTGAGGTGTAATAACAATGCTGTGAGAAGATTTCCCTCTCCTTACATGGGAGGGACCAGGCGTAGGTTCCTTTTTGCTCACATAAATGGCTGCATTGCATCCTCCGAAGCCCGAGATAATCTTTAGGAAATCTGTCTTTTGATTATGTGTTGGAGTATTCTCTTTGATGATAGCGATGTTGCCACTTACCCCTATCTCATTATATCCTTTGGTTCCAACGATGGTATGGTTGTCAAGACCATGCATGGTAATGATGGTTTCCAGTATTCCTGCGGCTCCCATAGTGTGTCCATAATAACCTTTTAGGGCATTGGTAGGGATGTCGGCAAGTCCGGCTCTGCTAAGGCCACGCGCTTCCATCTGGTCGTTATACAGTGTTGCTGTTCCATGGGCATTGATAAGGGCCAGATTTGTGGCGTCCTGATCTTTCATGGCAGTTTCTATGGCCATCTGGCATCCGTCGGCTTGGGGTGAAGGACTGCTGATATGGAAGGCATCGTTTCTGATGGCAGCATTTATGATGTGCCAACTGTCAGCTTTCTTATCCTTACTCAGTACAACAGTAGCAGCCGCTTCTCCCAGATTAAGCCCTGTTCTGTCTATGTCGAAGGGGCGACAGGGTTTTTCAGAAAGAGCCTTTAATGAATAAAAACCAGAGATGATGAAAGTGCTCTGTACGTCAATACCGCATACAATAACATAGTCGTACTGTTGCATCTCTATCAGTCTGTTTGCCAATATCAGGGCTGATACACCGGAGATGCAGGCATTACAAACAATGATAGGAGTGCTTGTAATTCCTACGGCATGTGCTATCTCCTGAACCTCATGAACTCCTTGTCCTCCTCCCAGTTTGGTGGAACTGATCACGAGGCAAGTCCGCTCGTTAATAGTAATCTGGCATTGCTTCAATGCTTCCCTGATGGATTGGATGGCCAGACTCTCGAACAAGGTATAACCGTCAATGCGTAAGCTTCTTTTCTGTTCCTCGTTGAATAACGAAGCTGTGAAAGGGAAAGGGGAATTATAGTGGCACAAAGCAGACTTACCAGCCATTACTGCCTGGTAATTAGCTTGGGTAGTATTGCCCAATGGTGATATGATATTATCTGCTATTATTGTTGCCATTACTTATTCCTTCACAGTTCACCTTTTTAGATTGCTATCTTGATTTCAGTAGTTGCCAAGGTCTTTTCTCCCAATGTAACGGCTGCTTCTGCCAATGACATCCCAAAAGCTTCTTCGCGGATAACGACTTCCGTGGTGATGGTATCTCCCACTTTTGGCAAACTGATAATTTCTGCATTCCGTATAGCGCCAATCACACCAGGCTTAATGTCGTTATTGAAGATGTACCTACTAATAAAACCAATTCTCGCAGCACATGTCTGGGCGATATTTTCCAGTAGGCCGTTTGCAGAAAGGTTACCCTGGCTAACGAATATGCAGTCTTCCCTGATGCAAAACTGGGTCAGCACTTTGTCAGTACTGAAATGAATCATCTTATCTATCAGCACAAATGGTTCCTGTTGTGGCAGGAGGATATGTATGTCAATGCTTTGTACAAATTCGTCTGTTGGATTTATTAATTCACCATGCATAGTTGTTTAAGTTTAATTTCCCCAAAATTCAAAGTAGTTGTACCATTGGGTAGGGTAGTGACTTAGCATCCGTTCTAATTCTGTCACATATTTCCCAGCCAGTTCCTTTATTTGCTCTTGGCGAGGTGCTTCCTTGTCGTATGGCAGAGGCGTGGCATATATCTTATATGTTCGGCACTTCAGCTTCATTACATGAACGGCTAAAACGGGGAGGCCTCTCATGGTAGCTATGCTAAAAGGGCCGTAGGGGAAGTCGGCTACTTGTCCCAAAAAGGATATTTGCATTTTTTTCTGCGAGCCAAAAATACGGTCGGCAGGCATACTGACAATTTCTCCGCGCTGCAATGCCTGATCTATCTCAAACAAATGTCCCATATCAGGCCTGATGGGTATCATCTTTATGTTGGTGCCGGAGAAGAGTCTTGCTCTGTTAGACATAACAGATGCTTTCTCTCCAAAGAATACAAGGGCATTCAGCGCTTTTTTATCATGCATGAGAGTATAGCCTGCAATCTCGTAATTACCCATGTGCGAACTCAGTTGAATAAAGCTTTCTTTCCCACTGGTAAGTTTCTGATAATACTCCAATCCCTCTATTTCTATCCGGAACTTCTTGCCTGCATACATGGCAAACCTATCTATCACCACCTGGCCAAACAGGCAGTGGTTCTGGTAGGTTTTGAGGGCTGATTTAAGTCGACCGAATCCCATACGTTCCCTAAAGAACCGGTAGATAATGCCCGCGCTGGGGTTTATCAGCAGGCAGACGGGTATAACGAATACAGAGGTGAAGGCATACAGGATTCTTACATCCGTAAACCTTAGCAAGCGTATCAGCCATTTGTGCATCCACGCATTACCGTATGTAGTACCTTCCCACTCCTTCTTTTTCATTTAGTTTATTTTATTCTTGACCTTCGGTCGAGTCTGCTCACGTTAATTTCATCGACTTCGAACGCGACTCGGCCATCAGAGTGCGAGCACTCATGGCTCTCACTGCTTACTCGGTTCGGGATAGTTGATGCGAGCATCACTCTCCTCTCGCTTAATCGCAGCCTTCCCTCTTACTTCTTCCTTCTTACTTCCAACAAACTGTGTCCTTGTCCCAGTCCGTCATAGATTTTTATTGTTTCCAGTCCGGCTTCATTTATGCATTGCTGCATATCGGCAGTATTGTACATCTTACTGTTCCCATTTGCCAATGCAGCAAAGTATAGGCTCGTCATTGTCAGGCAGAACGTTGCCGGCTCAAATCGCTGGCGGTTCCACAGCGTTTCCATAATATACAGGTGGGTATCGTGCGTCATTGCCGTTTTTGCCCGGCTTAATATGCTTACAATCTGCGGCATAGAGAAGCAGTCCAGGAACTGCGACATCCAGATGGCATCCAATCCACCCTCACGCTTTGGGAAAGTGGTTTCCGGGTTAAGCAAGTCTATTGCATGGCCCTTTATGCGCTCAGCACCTGGTTTGTCTGCTATATTATCCTTCATCATCTTTATCTGTTGCGGAAGGTCCAGAATAGTTACTTCCACATCCTTGTCGAATTCTACGCATCGCAAGGCCCATTTGCCAGTATTACCGCCCACATCGTAGAGTGAAAGGGTCTTATGTTCTTTAAAGATGATATCCAATGCCTCTGGGAAGGCCGAGTCGCTATAGAAATGGTCGAACCCGAACCATGACTGCTGTACCTTAGGGGGAAGGGAACTCAGTCCTTCGTAAATGGTAGGCCATGGGCCAAAGTGTTTCAGCCCTTCCGGCTTACCGGTAAGGAGCGATTCTTCCAGACGGAACCATCCCTGATAATTCACATCATGGTTGAAGTCGATATTCACCCTTGTTGCCTGATCTGTCAGCAGGAACCAACCCGTTTTGCTGATGGTGTACCTGTCTGATTCCGGGTCAACCAATATGGTTCCAATACTCAGAGATGCCTCCAATAGGCATTTTACAGCATAGTCCGATAGCTGAGTCTTGCTTGCTATTTCCTCGCGTGTCAATCCCTCGTCGGCATCTCGCAGCATATCCAGAATGCCGAACTTAATCATCAGTCTGGAAGCTTGGAATACAGCAGGTCCCCAAGCTATAAGTTCCGCCAGTCGCTGGGCATCCTTAGCAGATAATTGCTCGTTGGTATATTTATTCTTTAATGCTGAACTCAGTTCCATTTCTTGTCCCTTTCCAAATTATCGTGCAAAGGTGATAATTAATTTCGAAATGCACAAGAAATTACAGAAAAAAAATATCAACAAGACTCGCCTCTACAAGATGCCATCATCCCCTCTCTGCCATCATCCGTCTCTCCTAATACTAAGAGTGGCAAGCCGTATGGCCTGCCGCTCTAATTGTTTTACCAGATATCTTCGGGTTCTATGGGGTTATCGTAGATTTCCTTGGCACACCATTCCAGATAATCCATGTACATCTCCTTCTTGTTAGAGTCAAGTACCGACTTCAGACGCAGGTAGTAGGTCTTATCAGGATCAAGGGTCTGACGTACCAGGATGTGGCGCAGGTTATTGGGGCTGCCAGTACGGCAGGGACCGTTGCTGTTTGCCACACTCATCTCGCCTCTCATGCGGTTGTTGTTACGCATGTGTTTGTCCACTTCAATATTATGGAAATCATCGTCGGTATCAGGTTCATAACCATAATGGGAGTCGGTGCCGGCTTTGGTAAGGTCCACGGGAATACCGGTGGGAGCCAAACGTTCTTTATCGGTTCCAAAGTAGAATTGTACAATACCACGGTCTCCGTTGGGCAGTACGCGGTAGCGCAACTCGTAGGTTCCACGGCGTGGTACAGGCGGCAACTTGATGGTAATTTCGTAATGACCCTCAGCTTTCAGCTCGTCGGCCTGATTGTTGCACCAGTCGTAGGTATAACTGTTCAGGTAAACAAAGTGGGTATCATCGTTCATATCCATATTATCCAGATACCTGTACACCGAGTTAGTGGGGTAGTGTACAAACTGGTTACGCGGGTCAAGGCTGTTCTTCTTACGCTGGTCGTTTGACATGGCTTCGGGGAAGAGGCTCATGGCATCGAAGCGGATGCGACCCTTAGCCAGATTCTCGCGTACTTCGTCGGTATAGGACAGAGGCTTGTCTATACCATATATCATACCGTTTACAGCCTGATAAATCAGCACGTTTTCCGAGTAGTTGTCAATGTGATTGCCCACCTTGTCGGGGTCGCAAGATAACTCATGATACGTACCCCTTCTACTGTTATCCAGATTGGGAAAGCGGTTCAGGAAAACACCTTCGCTCTCCTTGCTCTCGAAGATTTTCAACAGGCGGCGTTTTCCCATGGTAGCATAGAACTCATAAACGGGAATGGTAAGTTGTTTGGTGTTCATATTGTAGCCTAACTCGTTTACATGGAACACCAGACGGTTGGCAGCTATACGCATGGGCAGCACATGATAGGTGAACCACTGGTTCAGCAGGTTGTTGGGCGACTTCCAGTTCTCGTCCGCCTCAAAAACATCATTGCTGCTGTACTGCTTGTTGTCGAGTATCCACTGCTGTACATCCTGGCAGGTAATGTCGGCAGGTTCTTTCCCGATTACATTACGCCAGAAATCGTCAGTCTCGGCAAATACGGTAAAGCCAAAGTAGCGATGTTCAGGGGCGTAGGCAGTAGGATGGCCGGATGCTCCGTGGAATACCCATCCGAAGGCTCTGGCATCAAAGTCGGGGATAAGGCCTTTCATGTACATCTCGCGGTATTTGAGATCTTCTATAACACTGAAGGTATCTTTTAAACCACAAGCCATCGCCATTCGGGATGCTACCAGGAAGCCTTCCTTTTTCTTGTCGAGAATATCAGCCATCATGTCGGCCATTGTGATATCTTTGGGAGCAATCACCTTTTCCATCTGATGAACTACACCGTTGATGGCAGGAATATCACGGTTCTTGATGCTCATGGGGCAGTCATAGTTCATATAAATGCTATCGGGCTCGTTATCTACATAGCGGACCGTCAACTTACGGTCTCTAAGGTTTCCTAACTGCAACTCACCGTTATTCTGGGTGGGGAAGGTCGATGTCTCGTAGCTGCTATAGTCGCCACCATCTATGATACTGCTGTAGGCAACCACCTTTCTGATGGAGTCACGTAAAGATTCTTTGTCGAAGCTGTCCCATGAGGGTTCTGTAATGATTCCCTCATCCACCAAGTCAAGCAAGTATTGTTGCATAGCCTCGTTGGTAGGAGCAAAGACAGTATAGTTGCCGCGTGCTGACAGCAATTGATAAAGGGATGACTGGCTTATCTCGCTTACGGGAGTATTTTTCAGTACTTCCAGATACTCGGAGTAAGTATCGGGATGTTTCTCCAAATAGGAAATAATAGTCTGGTCCTTGAAAACGTAACGGTTGCTCTCGTCAACTTCCTCAGTACATCCTATTACCATCGCGATGGCTGATAGGATTAATGTAAATAATCTACAGTTGGTTTTCATATCTATTTAAAGTCAATTTTTCTCAATTCTCAGCCTTTATAATTGTCAATTATCAACTTTCAATTCTCCACCAAGCCTCTCTGTTCAACCCCCATTGTGTTCAAGCGCTGAACGTGTTTCAGAAGGCGGGGATAGAAGCCGTCCCAGTTCTGCTGAGTATTCTTAGTCCAAGCCTTCTCGGCCAATGCCAGTGCACGGGGGAATACCATGTACTGCAACTGAGCCTCTGTGGGGATGCGTTCGCACCAGATGTTGCCCTGCATACCCTTTATTAACTTCAACTGCTCTGCATTGAGGTCGGTAGGTACGATATCACCTGTGTAGAGGGTTTTCAGGGTGTTATTGTCCTGTGCGTAGTCGAAGTAGCAGAAGGTGAAGGGGCAGAGAATCACCTCGTTTCCACCGCTGGTAGAGCGCTGTACCACATCGGTATGGTCGCCGCGCCACCAGTTAACGGTAGCCGATTTGCTGACACCGCCTTCCAGAATCTCGTCCCAGCCGATAAGTTTCTTGCCGTTCTCGTTGAAGTACTTCTCCATAGTGCAGGTGAACCACGACTGCAGCTCGGCTTCGTCTTTGACGCCTTGGTCCTGAATGCGCTTCTGGCAATCGGCACATTTCTTCCAGGCTGAACGGTTCACCTCATCGCCTCCAATCTCCACGTATTCATAGGGGAAAAGGTCGAATATCTCCTTATATACATTACGACAGAACTCCAGCGAGGTATCCTTGCCTACGCAGATGGGGTCGCGCCCGTCGTTGTTGCAGGAGAGCCAGGGATATACTTTTGTTGCTGCATAGCTATGTCCTGGCACATCAAATTCAGGTACGATATCAATACCCCTGACAGTAGCATATTCTATCAGATCTCTTACCTCGTCCTGCGTATAGAAGCCGCCATACTGCAATCTACCGTCCTTTAATCGGGTAAATTCTCCTGTCATGGGAACTGCCATGCGAGGATTGTTATCGTTCTTAGCTATCTCGTTACAGCGTCTGTCCCAATGCTCGTCCTCGGGGAAGCGGAATCCGCTTTCGCTTGTCAGTAACGGATATTGCTTAATTTCCAGTCGCCATCCCTGCGAATCCACCAGATGCCAATGAAACTTACTGAACTTATACAATGCCATGATATCCAGCAAGCGTTTTGTCTCCTCTATGGTGAAGAAGTGACGTACGGGGTCCAGCATTATGCCTCGCCATTCAAAGTTGGGCGTGTCTTCAATCTCAACAGTAGGAACCATCCAGGTAACGTAGGCCTGGAGGGTCTGCTCTTCTATCTGGAAAGGAAGCAGTTGGCGCAATGTTGCTATACCGTGAATAATGCCGCGATAGTCGGCAGCCTCAATAAGAATGCCATTTGTGGAGGCAGTCAATTTATAGCCTTCGGTTCCTGCTTCGCATTTGGGATTTAGGCTGAGAATGATGTCGGCCTTCTTGCCCTTGGTTATAGGCAGATTGTAACCTGTGGCAGGTTTCAGTTTTTCTCTCAGATATTCAGCGGCAGGAAGCAGGCTCTTATGGTTGTATGCAATAGTGGTATTGGGCTTAAGAATATATGAGCCACCTTTTTCTACAATGCGTGTTGGTAAGGGAATTATGTTGACCTCTGCCATAAGTGATAGTGGCAAGAGAAACAGTATCAGAAAAAGTGCATTTATCCTTTTCATATCTCTTTTAAAATAAGGTTTTAACAAATCTAACACGCAAATTTATGAAGAATTAGGATAAAGTCCAAATAAAATCTTGTTTTTCCCTCAAATTTTCATCATTTTCTGTTTTACTAGGTTGGTAAATTCATAGTTCTTGAGTCCCCATTGGGGTGCAATTACGTATTCTGGCGGACTTTGACTGACAAATCTTTCTAATACAAAAGAAGAGGGTAGGTGAGAGATATATTCCAGCACCAGGTCTATATATTCCTCTGCTGTTGGGAGAGGCCAGGGATGTTGCCGGTATTCCTCAGCCAAAGCCGTGCCACGTATAATTTGTAATTGGTGAAGTTTTAATGTGGAAAGGGGCAGTCGGGCTATTTCATCTGCCTGTCGCATCAGTTCCTTACGGCCTTCCCATGGGAATCCCAAAATAATATGGGCACCTACACGGATGCCACATGCAGCTGTCTTGCGGATCACATCGGCAGATAGTGCATAAGTATGACCTCGGTTGATGCGTAGTAAGGTTTCCTCGTTGGCACTCTCTATACCATATTCTATTATTAGAAAGGTGTTACGGTTCAGTTCTGCGAGGTAATCGAGTAGGGCAGGTGGCATACAGTCCGGCCGTGTGCCAATAACCAGTCCCATTACATCTGGTACACGAAGGGCTTCCTCGTACATATCCTTCAAACGCTCCAACTCTCCGTAGGTGTTGGTATAGGCTTGAAAGTATGCCAGATATTTCATGTGTGGATATTTACGGGCAAAAAAACGCTTACCCTCCTCCAGCTGCTGCGTGATGCTTTTTTGCGGTTGGCAGTATTCGGGGTTGAAGGTCTGGTTATTGCAGAAGGTACAGCCGCCATAACCTACCGTCCCGTCTCTGTTGGGACAGGTAAAGCCGGCATTCACGGAAATCTTCTGCACCTTTGTGCCTAACTGTTCTTGCAGCCAAGTACCGTATTCTGTATAATTCATAAATCCACGACTTTATTCGCAAAAATACAAAAAAATAATGAAATGCGATATCTCACTTGTGTTTTTTGAAAATAAAGTTGTAACTTTGGCGGCAAATTTGACAAAGAAACAAAAAAAAGACATACAAAAAACAGCATGAAACATTTATTATTTTTGGTTGTATTTCTCGGCACATTTGCTAATATGGGTGCTGCAGGTGAGATTAAGCTTTCAGATCTCTGCCATGGTTTTTACGGTGCCCATCATGTTTATGGCGTGAACCCACTTATGGATGGCGAAAGCTATAGCCAGATGAAAGATGGCGGTAAGAAGATTGTTCGTGTTAGTTTCCGTACAGGTGAGGAAACAGAAGTTATCTTTGATGCGGATAATATCAAGACACGTATAGAAATGCCTCACATCGAGGGTTATATCATGAGTCCCAACGAGCAGAATATTCTATTGCGGACACAGACCAAGAACATTTATCGTCATAGCCGTACTTCCCAGTATTATATATATAATGTAAAGAACCGTACAGTGGCAAAGTTAAGCGACGGCGGTCCTCAGGAGGTTCCCTTGTGGAGTCGTGACGGCAATATGGTTGCCTTTGTGCGCGAAGGAAATCTTTTCCTGGTAAAATTGCTCTTTAATAACAGCGAGAGCCAGATTACCAAAGACGGAAAGTTCAACGAGGTGATTAACGGTAAGCCCGACTGGGTGAACGAGGAGGAGTTCTCTTTTAATCGTGCCTTTGACTTCAACGAGGATAATACCATGATAGCATGGATCCGCTACGACGAGAAGGATGTTCCCATGTTCAGTTTTCCCTGGTATAAGGGTTTGAAGCCAGAGCGTAATGAATATGCAGAGTACCCGGGTTCGTATGATTATAAATACCCCATTGCAGGTGCCAAGAATAGTGTGGTAAGCGTACATAGTTTCGATATCAAGAGCCGCGTGATACGCAAGATGCAACTTCCCATCCCCGAAGATGGTTATGTGCCACGCATTTTCTTTACTAAAGACCCCGAGAAACTGCTCATCCTTACCAACAACCGCCATCAGGATTGTATGGATATCTATCTGGCCAACCCACGTAGCACAGAGTGCCGTGTGATTGTACGCGAACAAGCAGAAAAGTATATACCGGAAGATGTCTATAAGAACTTCAAGGTGCTGGACGACGGTTTTGTCCTGATGAGCGAACGTAGCGGTTTTAACCACCTTTATCTGTATGATTTAACAGGAACTATGCGTCGTCAGCTTACTAACGGTAACTTTGTGGTGACAGACTTCTACGGCTATGATGTTAAGTCGGGATCAACCTATTATGCCAGTACCGAGGAGAGTCCTCTCTGTCGTACTGTCTATAAGTCCGATGCTAAGGGGAAAGTTACAAAACTTAGTCAGGAACGTGGTACCAACAAGGCCATTTTCAGTCGTGGACTTCGTTTCTATATGAACGTGTACAGCAATATCAACACCCCTCCTGTTACCACGCTGTGTGATGCTAATGGGAAAACCCTGAAGATGTTGATTGACAATGCAGAACTGAAACAGAAACTGGCAGGTCTGAACTTGGGAGAGCGTAAGTTCTTTACCTTTAAGACACAGGATGGGGTAGAGTTGAACGGTTATATGGTATTGCCTTCCAACTTTTCCCAAAGCAAGAAATATCCTGTTATCATGCATCAGTATGGCGGTCCAGGCAGCCAACAGGTGCTGGACAGCTGGAACGCTGGCAATATGGGCGGTACCCTCTATGAGCAGTACCTCTGTCAGCAAGGCTTTATCTGTGTTTGTGTTGACGGTAGAGGAACTGGCGGCCGTGGCAGAGAATTCGAACAGTGTACCTATCTGAAACTGGGTCAGTTAGAAAGCCGCGACCAGGTGGAGACAGCCATTTATCTGGGTACATTGCCATACGTTGACAAAGACCATATTGGTATCTGGGGCTGGAGCTTTGGCGGTTTCAACACCTTGATGAGTATGAGCGAGGGTCGTCCTGTCTTTGCTGCAGGAGTAGCTGTAGCACCTCCTACTGATTGGCGTTATTATGATACTGTATATACAGAGCGCTTTATGCGTACCCCCAAGGAGAATGGCGACGGTTATAATGTCAGTCCAATAGGAAGGGCCAGTCAGTTAAATGGCCATCTGCTTATCTGTCAGGGAACTGCTGACGACAATGTTCATTATCGTAATGTAGCCGAATATACCGAAGCATTGGTGCAGGCAGATAAGGATTTCCGTCAGCTCACCTATACCAACCGCAACCATAACATTAGCGGTGGCAATACACGTGTGCATCTTTTCCGTCAGATTACCCAGCACTTTAAGCAATATCTGCAGTAAGAGAGAGTTTTTAGGACGTTTTAGTTCCTTTTTTCCCTTATTTGTTGTATCTTTGCATCGCCTTAAGGCATAATGGTCCCGTAGCTTAGCTGTATAGAGCGTCAGATTCCGGTTCTGAAGGTCGAGGGTTAGAATCCCTCCGGGATCACGAAAGAAAAAAAGAATCTTCGAAGATGAAAGTTCACTTTCAGATCTTTGGAGATTCTCTTTTTCATTTAGATCGGCCCGTGGCAGGGGAAGGGATGGACGTAGTCAATCCCTCCGGGATCACGAAGAAAAAGGGAGGATTAAAAATGAAAGCTTGCTTTCGATTTTTTAAGGCTCCTTTTTTCTTTGTTGGATGGCTTGCGCCAGCCAACGGCCTGACACACTGTTTTTACACTCTTCTTACCCAGCCAGGACCTTTTAAACTTCGATTTCAGAACCGGAAGGTAACTGGGAGGTACTCCGGAGTTCGCACTCTTTGAGACTAAGTCTCGAAGACAGGCTGCACCTCGGAATAAAAAATAAAATTGAAATTTTATTTTGTTCTTCTCTCGGTTTGCACTATCTTTGTCCCCATAACGTGAGCATACGCATGTAAATGTGTGCAATTCACGGTAGTGTACTGCCAAAAATAATTAAACTAACAACCTAAAACGATACTATGGCAACGTTTAAATGCAAGGATATCGTAAGCCTCTCGGCTAACGACCTATATGAAATGAATTATGCTCCCAAATGCCCCTATCTGTGGCAATGGCAATTACCTCTTTTTTAAGCCAAGAATTCAAAATATAAGATTTGCGTTCGTCAAGTTCATATTCGAGTAGCAATGCTGAAGGATATATTTTATGTGCTTTACGGTGGAGTGGCAGTGTTGAATGTGATTGCCTGCCTCTATCTGTTGTTTCGTCGGAGCAATGCCATAGCTCCTGACATTACATCGCCGGTACGCTTGCGCCGGTGGACCGCAGCCTTCTTTGCTGCCTCGGCTTTGAGTCACTTGTGGAATCTGCCTGTGTTTTTCCTTTCCTCAAGCGATGACGTGATGCTGAGTTATCTGGTAGGTGCCTTGCTCGACTGTATGACGGTTGGGCCTTTGCCCATAGTCATATTGTTTGTCATGATGCAAGACCGCAGGCGACCGCTGTGGCCTGTTGCCGTGATGTGTTTCCCTGCTGTTATCGTCATAGGTCTGGCTATTGCCAGCCGTAGTGATGCCTTTCTGCTGATATTATATGCATACGTTATATTGCTGTTCATTGGCTTAGTGATATATATGCTGCGCGAGGTCAGGCAGTACGGGCGCTGGCTTCGCGATAATTATGCCGACCTGGTGCACAAGGAGGTATGGCAGACCTTCGTGGTACTGATTGTCGTTCTTTTAGCGTTAGGCGTCTATACTTACGCCATCGAAGGGCTGGCTTACGAATACTTTATACAGGTGATTGACGTAATGTTTGTCTGCTATCTCCTGTGGCGGGTAGAGACGTTGAGCGACCTGAGCCTTTCTGTTAATGATGCGAACGAAGAAACGGTTGCCATGACGTATGTTGAGGATGACGGGCCTTCATCATCCATGCGCAATCGCTCGGCTTCGCCGCTTGGCATGTCTAAGAATATCGGTCCTTTGCTCAAGCAGCATTGCGAGGAGTCGCAACTCTATCTGCAATACGACATATCCCTTACCGAACTGGCAAAACAGATTGGCACCAATCGAGTGTATCTCAGTCAGCACTTCGCCTTGCAGGGTGCTACTTATAATTCCTACATCAACGGTCTGCGCATCCGGCATTTCATTAACCTTTACCATGAAGCGGCAGCAACCCATCAACCTACAACAGTACAGGAATTGGCTTACCAGAGCGGTTTCCGCAGTTACGGCACATTTAATACAGCCTTCAAAAAGAGCATGGGAATGACTGCGACCGAGTGGATGCGCACTATGACGGAGTAATAGCAGGGCAGTCTTTTTTTCATTATCCAGTCTTCAATATCGTTAAATTCGCTTTGAAATCGTAAAAAAAATGAGGCTGACGGCTTTCAGGTTATTGTGGCTTCAAAGGGAACTAACTATCTTTGTGCCGTCAACCTAAACGTTATAATGAAGACTAAACTATTATTGGCTGTTGTATTGGTGATATGTACCCAGGGCAACGTGCAGGCTCAAAGCAAGCTGGAAGGCGGTCTGAAGGCAGATTTCGTGAGCAGTTACATCTGGCGCGGACTCAATCTGGGGCATGTGTCGCTTCAACCTGAACTCTCGGTGAGCTGGAAAGGACTAAGCCTCTCGGCGTGGGGAAGTGTAGGCCTGAGCCACAAAGACGACAATGTCGAGATTGACCTGACGCTGTCGTATGAGACAGGAGGCTTGTCGTTTGGCATCATTGACTACTGGAACGATGAATATGACAAACGTTATTTCTACTATAAGACGAAGGCGGGTACCAATCGTCAGAAGACTGAAAGTACTGGCCATTGCTTCGAAGGGTATGTGAGTTACGATTTCGGACCCGTAAGCGTTTCGTGGCAGACTTTCTTTGCAGGCAACGACTATCAGGATGCTGACGGCAAGCGCGCCTACAGTTCGTACTTCCAACTGATGGTACCATTCCGTTTGGTCACCTGCGAATGGGAGGCAGCGGCAGGTCTGGTGCCATGGGCTTCCGACTATTATTCTGTCACAGGCTTTAGCGTGAGCAACCTCTCACTAAAGGCCACCAAAGACATCAAGATTACCGACTCGTTCTCGCTACCACTGTTTGCCCAGATCGTGGCCAATCCTGCCAGCCAGAAGATGTACTTCCTGGCCGGATTCACCCTGAACGCTTTCAAAAAATAGTCTCTAAAATCAAACCTATATAAAGTAACTAAAAACCAAGATTATGAAACAAACGGTTCGTAAATGTATCACGAAGATGCTGTTATGCGTCGCAGTGGTGAGTGTAGTCGTAGGCATAGGTATGTTTACTGGCTGCAAGAGTAATAGCAGTGCCGACCTTGTGGTCTATGGCAAGATATTCACTGCAGAGGGCAACCAGATAGCAGAAGCCTTTGCTGTGAAGGACGGTAAGTACGTCTATGTAGGCGACAAGGCAGGAGCCGAAGCCTTTGTCGAGGAAGGCAAGACAGAGGTGGTGGACTATACAGGCAAGGGACTCGTGATGCCAGGCTGCGGCAACGGTCACGCACACTATTCGCTGGGTTACGCCATTCAGACAGTCGGAACAGTAATGGATAGGGCAGACGGTTTGGACAAGTTCCTGAAGGAAATTATTCCCGCTGCGGTAAAAAAGGCAAAAGACACTGGTGCCAAAGCCATTTTTGGCAGCGGCTGGGATATGATGAAATTCCCGAAAAACTTGTCATACCGCAAACAACTGGATGCCATTTGCAGCGACATTCCTATTTACATTGCCGACGAGGAAGGTCACAAGGGTCTTGCCAACACCATCCTGCTGAAGAAGGCCGGACTTATCAAGGAAGATGGCACTGCTGGCAAAACCGAGGTGCGCGGCGGTGAGATTATCCTGGACACTGACGGCATACCTACCGGTTATGTAAAGGAACAGGCTGGCACCTATGTACGTTCGTTCTTGGACAACGAAGACCTCTTCTCCGTGGACATCGCCAAGGGCAATATGGCAAAGATTCAGGAGCAACTGCTGTCTGAGGGATACACGATGTATCTTGACGGCTACACCTCCTACTTCTTCAATGACAACTTCTACAAGGCAGCTCAACAGATGGACAAGGCTGGCGATATGCACTTCGTGTTGGGCACAGCATGGGAACTGGACAGTTGGATGGACGTGGACAAAACTCTGGAAAAGGCCAGTGCCACCAAGAAATACGAGTCCAGCCATATCAAGACGAACTGGCTCAAACTCTTCATGGATGGCACGGTGGAGAGCGGCACCGGTTTTGTTGATCCGCTGTACCCAGGCGGTAAGCAGGGCATCCCCAACTGGTCGGAAGAGGAACTGACTGACATCACGCGCAAGGCGAATGCCAAGGGTATTACCATGCACGTACACGTGATGGGCAACAAAGGTGTCACCCGTATTGTCAATGCCTATATCAATGGTGGAAAGGATGAGATGCGCAACACGCTGGTACACGTGTATGGCGTCAGTGAACCAGACTATAAGCGTATGGCAGACCACAATATCTATGTCACCTCGGGTATGCTGTGGCATCATGCCGACAATGAATTGCAGGCAGAACTGATGCAGATTCTTCCTGAAGGTATGAAGGACAAGGGATATCCAATGAAGTCCTTCTTCGACAACGGCGTCAACTTTTCATCACACTCAGACTTCCCAGCCTTGTCTGGTAGTCCCGATGACCCATTCGGCATTATGGAGATAGTTGTCACGGGCGTTTACCAGCCTGAAAAAGCGAAACCCTGGTGGCCAGAAGAACTGCTGACACGCGAGCAGGCACTCACGGCTCTGACTATCAACGTGGCAAAGCAGATGTTTATCGAGAACGAGAGAGGCAGTGTGAGCGTAGGCAAGTATGCTGACTTCCTGCTCGTTGACAAGGACGTGATGACCTGCCCTGTCAATGAAATCCACACGGCAAAGCCTGTAGCAACCTATTTTGAAGGAAAAAAAGTGTTTGAGCAGTGAAAATGATACTGTGAATAATGTAAAGTATGAGAAATAATAAACTATGGATGCTTGCAGCCATCATTATTTGTGGCGCAACGGTTATCCTTACAGCCTGCAAAAGTAATAAGTCAGATATGAGTGAACTGGAAGAATACAGAAAGATGATCAGAGCTTTCTATGGCGAGAACAAAACAATTACAGACGGTAACTACGACAAGTCGCTGGCCGTCAAGTGTATCAACGGAACTTTCGTCGGCAAAAAGACGGATAGCATCATTGCCTTCAAGGGCATTCCGTATGTCGGCAAGCAGCCCGTCGGGGAACTGCGATGGAAAGCACCGGTTGACGTTACCCCGTGCGATAGCGTATATGAGGCCTATTACAATGCGAAAGCTGCCCCACAGCCAGAGGTCGAACTGTCATCACTCTATTATCAGGGCGAGGACTGCCTGTATCTGAACGTGTGGACGGCTGCCGGGGCAGCAGAGAAGAAGCCCGTCATCGTATGGATACATGGTGGTGCATACGCTTATGGCGGAACAGTAGATCTTCTGTATGACTTCCATAATTTTGTCAAGGAGAAGCCGGATGTCATCGTAGTCAGCGTAGCTTACAGGCTCGGCGTACTGGGGTACCTGCACCTGTCTCATCTGCCCGACGGAAAGGACTATCCTTACGCACAAAACCTGGGACTCATGGACCAGCTGATGGCACTGAAATGGGTGCATGAGAACATTGCAGGCTTCGGGGGCGACCCGGACAACGTGACCATTATGGGTGAATCAGCCGGAGGCGGCAGCGTAACCAGCCTCTCGCTCGTCAAGGGCTCACACCGGTATTTCAACAAAGTCATCTCACTGAGCGGCACCCCCGGACTGTCAAGGTCTGCAGAGGCAGCCAAAGCATGTACGGACGATTTGATGGAGGTACTTGGCTGCAAGACCGTAGCCGACCTGATGAAACTCGATGCCGAGACGCTCGTGAGCACAGCCACTGAGGTGCTCCCCTTGCGCATCGCTCCGGAAAGAGACGGCAGCCTGCTGCCTTTGGATCCCTGGGAGGCTATCGCCAACGGTGCAACAAAGGATGTAACCTTCCTGCAGAGCTGCAACAAGGACGAGATGAACTTCTTCTTGGTGGGCATGGGCGGACCCGAGCCATTCATAGAGTGGGCCAGCGATCGCGAGGCAAAGAAACTTGCCCCGCTGACAGACAAAGAAAAAGAATTTGTTGAAAACTACATGAAGGATGTAAAGGGCGAAAACTGGGAACAGCATACACGCCTGCTTAGCCAGCTGATGTTCAATGCGCCGTGCATCAGACTGGCAGAAAACCAAACCATGGCAGGAGGCAAGTCGTACACCTATTACTTTACGGTCGAATCCTCGGTTCCGATGATGAAGAGTGGACATGGCGTAGAACTGGCATCCTTATTCAAGCATCCTGATCTTGACAAAGACACAGGAAGAGAATTCGACGAAACCTTCTCAAAGACCATGCGCAAAATGTGGGTACAGTTCGCCAAAACTGGCAATCCATCGCTCACGGCAGAGCAGGCTCCCGATGGCAAAGCAAAAGTGTGGCCGCTCTACGACCTGAAAGACAAACACGTCATGGTGCTTGACGAGACCAATATCCATCCCGAAAAAGAATCCCAGAGAAAAATTGTTGATTGGGAGAGGACCTACTTCCTCACCAAATACTATGGTTTTTGATTAAAACATACACCGTCCGAAAGCTGACCAATGACTTTCGGACGGTGTCTATGCTGTCTAGCCTGAGTCAGGCTGGTGTACAGGTCGGCCTGCACATAATACAATGCCCGTGACGGTCTTTTAAACGATGACCATTAGAACAAAAATTGCTAATGTATTTATAATGGCTCAGCCCTCAGCCATCAGCCCTCAGACATCTTCCATCATACATCATCCATCTTCCATCATACATCATCCATCATACATCTTCCATCATCCCTCAGCCCTCTTTCTGAATCTATTTATACGATTTCAGCTCAAATTTCACTTTATACTTACGCTCTGGATTATAACTACTACTCTTATAATAAGCATAATTATCCTTATAACCATAACCATTTAAAGTGAAACCTTTTGTCATTCCGGGGTCGATTCTTATAGACTTTGTAAAATCTTGATAATCAAGCATATTTCCACTCATGTCATAGTAAATCATACGCCCTGTGATAGACACAACAGTTCGGTCGGTATTATTCTTCAAAGTAACAGTAGCATTAGAGTCCAACCAATCGTGATTATAGCGTGCCAAAGTAATTGCTTCAGATGTCGGATTCGATGAATCCTGTTTGTTTGCGGATGCTGATGAAGAATTAGCTGTTGTTGCAGTAACGGGTGTAGCCTTAGTTGCTGGCGAATTAAATGATTTAGCTAATTCTTCTTGTGAAGATTTCAACGATGTTATCTCTCTCTGTAAAGCTTCAACCTGTTGTTTTAGAGCATTCCACTCCTCTTCAGAAACGCTAAAACCATCTACTTGCTGTGTTACAGCTAGCTCTTTATTTGCCCCTTCGCTTTTCTCTCCGAGGATAGGCCTCAGTTTACGAATGAGATCAGGGGCTACCAACATAGCAACTAAGATAACCACACAAATAATAATTACATAGATGGATTTGTTGCTACTCTTCTTCTCGTAAATATTGTCATTCATAGGATATTGAATTAATTATTATTATTTTCTGCAATTATTGTTTAGATTGCTCCTAAACTACTGAGCTATGAGCGAAAAGGGGCAAGAACCTCTGACACTTTTTATGTTGCTTCACACCAACCATAGATAAAGAACGCAATGATAGCAATCAGCGTTATAGCAACCATAATCTTAGCGCACAAGGGCTGGTCTCCATTATTTCCATTAGATGAGCCTCCTCCGCTACTGTTGTACACCGAATCGAAAACTATATAGTCTAATTCTTCATCCCAGTATGCCTGTTCATCCTCTGAACCGTGAACCCTTAACCCTTAACCTTGAACCATAATTTGTACTATTACAGCAATTATTATCCACATGATACTTTCAATCGTCTTAACTTTAAATAGCTCCCAGTTGAGTGGCTATTTCCATTTTGGAAACAACCACTTCCTTATCCAGCTCCCCTTTGTTTTATTCTTCCAGCTTGAGTAATTGACTTTCTAACTTAATTTTCTTGTTTTGTGGGGGAGTTGGTACATCTTTGGCTTTGACTCTGTTTGTAGCAACATTCGTAACGGTAAATGTATCATCAAAGGCACCAAAGGTTCCTGCATCTACGCAATACTTGATATAGAAATGGAAAATGAGTCCATTTTCACCATCTTCTACGTGGCCGCCAGTATAGTCACAAGCCATAATCATTCCGTATTCAGAGTGGTTGTAACCGGTAGGTTGGTCTGAGAAGGAAAGTGTGTTGTCTTCTTTGTTCCATGTGAATACAAAACCTTCCTCATTATAGATGAATGGTACAAGTTTGTACAAGCCTTCTTCTTTAAGGCTCTTGTATATTATACCGTAATCGTAATAATTAAACAACTCAGCAAAGAAGATACCGGTGTATAGTTTTGTCCATTCAGGTTTCTCGCCATAGATTTCATGATGGACAATGCTTTGTGTATTGTCGGCATTGGAGAAGGTGATTTGCATATCAAAGGTGTATCCATCAAAGGTTCCCTGTCCGCTTACATATACGGTCTGCCCCAATGCATCGTTGTAAGCATATTGGCGTGGCATGGTAACTGCATTGTTTTCTTCGACATAAAGAAGCAGGTTGTGCCCTGTAGCATAAGGAGCCTGCAGGCGATATATATTTTCACCCTGGGCTTTCTCATAAGAGACTTGTGTGATATCAGGCATCATCTCTGACTTCATGACAGTAGAACGGCTATCTGTCCAATGGTAGTCGTATTCTATCCAAGCCTGATGATTGACGATTACACTTACGTCTATGGGGTTGCTCTTTATGGGGATTATCAGGTCGTCACGTTCAGTTCTACAGGTGATATTCGCATTATAGTGTTGTAATCCGGGGTATTCTGCAGGATGTCCTGTGAATTGTTCGCCCCAATTCATTTTGTATATGCTGACAAATGGGTCGTAATAAAGATTTTGGGGATTAGCTATTCCATTGGCATTTACATCAAATCCCAAGCCCCACAAGTTAAGGTTGAGACGGTACGGGAAGTCGGTGTCATAGGCTGTATATACACGGCCTTCTCCTTCCATATTCAGGCTACATACCTTAACGTTTTCCTGGCCGGCCAGTTTCTCCATATCAAGCACGTCCACATTGTTTGCAGTTATGCGAGGTGCATAGCTGTAGCCGAAATAAAAGCCGGGTATGTCGCTAACTTTTACACGGAAACTGACGGTGTTGGATGCATACTGAATGGTGGGCGAAGCTGTTACATAGCTCTTTACGCGCAGATATATGTTTGCTTCTCCGCTAGATGGTTTGCCCTGTTGTTTCATTAGCCATGCCAATGTATTGGACAGTGAAGTGCAATAGATATTTACTTGTTTGGTTCCAGAAACACCTATTGCGGTTGACAGGATCTTTGTCTGATCTTGTGGGAAGGTGGGTGTGAGAGAGACTTGTAGCTGGCTTTCAAATGTGACATTCCCATCATTCTCAGGCGGTGTGAAGCTGAAGAGAATCTGTTCAACAGAATCAAGCGGCAACACTTCTAACTTGTCAATGAATTTGGGAATATCAAGTACCGTATTACTGTGTATGTGATTTTTGATGGAATCTGCGTTTGCAGGCTTATAGTTTGCCAGATAAACATCGGATGGGTCGGGATTGTTAACCTCATTCAGCGCTGCATTGTATTTTTCCTCTAAAGCGGGGAATACAAAGTTCATCCATGCGGGACGTCCTTCTGTGTTAAAGCGACAGTCGGGCGGGAAGTTGCTTTCCTCGTAATCTCGTGTAACAGACAGATTAAGACGTTTTACATCAAAGAATGTTTGTCCTTCGCCCCACAACTCAACACGTTTCTGCATAACGATTTCTTCAATAGTAGCCTGTTGACCTGATGCAGGGAAGGCGTAGCTTGGGTTGCGGTACTGTTTCATAAACTGATTTGTCAGCTGTTGAGCCAGTTGTAAATCACCTTGTTGGGCAGCTGCCTCAGCCTCAATGAAGAACATTTCCTCTACACGCATTAAAGGGAATGCACTTAATGCTCCTATCATGTAATTATCTGCATTACCCTGGCCAGGACGAAATTTGATGCTGGCATAACCAGGAAGAAATTGGTTAATAGGCGTAGAAGCTCCGGTAATGACTGACGGGATCTGTTCATTTAAGGCATTATTGTCCGGACTTATCCACAATAATTTGCGAACATCCGTGTCTGGAATACGTTCGTACATCTTCTTATCTATACAAAGATACATATTAGTGCTAGTGCCTGTATAACCAAATGTTGTTTGATTGCTAACCCATGATGTCCAATTAGTAATAGAAGTTTTAACGGCATTATCTTCAGGAAAATACTGCACACCCCACATCCAACATGTAGGATCGTTAAAACCCGTAGTAGCACTTAGCATCTGCTCGCGATTCATAGGTTTTGTGGTGGTGGTTTCAATAGCGAGGCGTGCATAGCGTTGAGCATTTTTATAATCACCTATCCAAAGGTAGAGACGAGCCTTCAAGCCATAAACAACATCCAGATGTGGCAGCAGATGACTGTCTATATCAAGTTCCGGTATCAGTTTTTCTGCCAAATCCAAGTCGTCCGATATGAATTTTGCCATCTCCTGACGTGTGGCACGAGGAGCGTAGTAATAACCTGTCTGTTCGTCAAACTCTGTTTCCTCCGTAATGATAGGCACAGTTAAGCCTGTGACGTTCTGGCCAGACGTAGAAATAGGATTCGTACGATCGTTGGGTTGGAATTCATACATACGAGCCATATCCAAATAAAGCAAGGCGCGTGAAGCATAGGCTATGCCCAACAATCCCTTTAGCGCATCCTGCCCCTTACAAGCGACAATCCATTGGTTAGACTCCAACACCATATCGCGCAGGTATCCCCAAACATAGTTAGAATAGACGAATGCCGTACCCTGATACATATTTTTTGCCCAGTTAGAAAATTGGTCGAAACCAGCCTGAGTGCAAGTCATGTCCTCTGTCATCACATCTCGGACGTGCATGATAGCCCCATAGCCGAACATGTAGTGGCGTGAATTATCGTTTGCCTTCCATGAAAGGTTCCATGGCAAATAGTCTCGACTAAAACGAATGCTCTCTATTTGATCCATAGAAAGGGTAGCGGCAGAGTCGGCATATAAATCTACGGTTTTTGCAGAGTCGTTAAACTCCATTTCGTAGAATCCGTTATATGTTGAGACGGCGCCGTCATTTGTTTTTACCTTCAGTTGTACCTGGGCAGTAGCAGCAAGAAATGTCAATGCGGCTACTAGTATAGAAATCAGTCTTCTCATGTGTGGTTCCTTCCTTTGTTATTTTTTGATAAACTTAAAAACCGTCTTTCCAGCTTTAACAATATAAATGCCGCTTGGCAGCAAACTGGTATCAATGGGTGTGTCCCCTTCGGATGTTTTGGTGGAGAGGCGCTGACGACCATTCGAATCAAAGAGGGTGACAGGTGTGCCTGCAGGCAGACCGCTAAGGTTCATTTTGCCATGTATGCTTCCACCATCAAACATTTTCAATTTATCAATGCCATTAATGATGTCATTACCAAAGAACATTTCTACTTGTAGCGGGTGTAATTGTATGTAAGACTCCGTACCGTCTTCTTGTTCCATAACTAATCTTACCATGTTTTGGTAGAGATAATAATTACTGCTATAAGGGCTGAGGAGCCTAACCTTGGTTATCTGTTGTTTTAGAATAGAACCATTCACAGTTATTACATAATCGGTTGTTTGAGCGGATATGCCCAAAGTACAACATAGCAGCAAGGCAAAAGACAGTTTTGTAAGTAATTTTTGTTTCATAATTATTTGGGTTTGGCTATTTTTAAGTTGTCTTTTCGTTGCAAATATAACTTCTTTCTCTGATTCAACCAGAGGTGACAAGGGACTTCTTATCTTAATTTTTTATGCAAAGATAGCATTTTTTTCTTGGAACAAACACTTATCCCATATTTTTTTCGAAACTTGGGGATTGAAGTTTAGAAAATCTCACATCAGACATCATCCTTCAGCCATCATACATCAGCCTTCATACATCATCCATCTTCCATCATCCATCTTCCCTCAGCCATCAGCCCTCAGCCATCTTCCCTTTCATCATCTTCTTCATCATCAGAAGAATAGAGGCTACTTTCGTTGCGCTTTTCTCTCTCATGCTCTTCATGAGCATCTACGTTAGCCATGAAAGCTATAAAATCCGTGAAATCCAACATAGTAAAATGTATTTCTAGTAAACACACACTCAGCACTGCGCTGAAACATTTCCCTGATTGTTGTCACCAGACATAAGGAAAAGCATAAAAAAAACTGCAAAAACTATCCACATAATCGTACGTTTTAATTGTTTTACAGTGCAAAGTAAACCCCATGCTGTACCATAACGCGGTACAACATGAAGAAATTTTTAAATTTTGTGGATTTTTTTTTTGAGTAGCTATTCGTAGTACTCTATTTTCAGCTCATCACTTACATTGAAGTCCTCATGATAATCATCATCGTAGAGATAGACAATGCGAAGCCCACGATATTGTATAGGAACTTTGAGCGTATCCAGCAAATGCCAACGGGGACGCCCGAAGTCATACGAGAATCTGTCAAGCACCAGCCGATTGCTCACCCAGTCAAACTGGTAATACCCACCGCCAATGCACTCATCATCCCCTATGAGCAAATCCTTATGCTGATTCACCATTCCCAGACGGAGATACCCGTCCATTGTTATTATGAATTTAGGGAGATTCATGCTATACCCATTTACTCTCTGTACCCAAACACATTATTCAGTTAATGCTTTACAATATAATTTATTAACTACCCTGTAGCGCATAAGTTTCATGTCAAGCCCATGAGCCAAATCGAATCCGTTTCCTATGAGTACAAGCCTATTCATTCTTTCTTATCCGAACTAAACTCATCTTCCTCCTCTGCAGCATTAGCATAAGGACTTTGGTGTAGAGGTACAACCTTAGATGTTGAACGCTTTGCGGCGTCTCTTACAAGTGGGGTATAATCTTTAACTATGCGTAGCCAGTCAAAGATTTTCATGTCAGGATAGCGCTCTCCAAACTCCTTCATGCACTCCACATGCAAATCGCCATCGGGAGTATCAGGATTAAGTTGTAAACGGTTAAAAATAAGGTTGCGAACATCATGGTCATCCTCGACTCTATCAAGCTTTTGGGGGGTATAATTCTCTTCATCATCAGCCCATCTGTTACATTGAGCCATTACCGTTTTAAGAGCCTGTTCCTGCCCCTCTGGTGGATAGTGGTACTTCTTCAGCAGTCGCTTCACCATCACACGCATCTTGGCACGTGCAGAATCTTTGTGATTCCAGTCTATGGTTCTATTCTTGCAAAGTTGTTCTGTCAGTTCTTTTGTGAGTTTTACGAACTCCTCATTTGAATAGGCATCCTTCACTCCCTGAGGTGACGACAAAGCATCATAGAAAGCTTTCTCTTCTATGGTCAGCCCCAACTCATTGCCTTCCTCTTCACACTTCCTGATTTCTTCAGCCATCCTAAGCAGTTCTGCAATCACCTCTTCATTGGTAAGCATACCCTTCAGGTAGTTCGACAAAGCATTGTTCATCATCTCGCTGAATTTCAGACTTTGTACGATATTGGTACGTTCAAATTTCCGAATTCTATCCCGAACAAGATTCTCCAAGAGTTTCAGAGCCAGATTGCGTTCTTTCATCTTCTTGATCTCATTCAGGAAACTCTTATCGAATAGTGAGAATTTTACATTGGGAGTCAGCACCTCTACACCCTGGCTTTGAAGACTCTGTTCCAACAAGCGGGATATTCGCTCGTTTATATCATGCTTAGATACGGTGGTTCCTTTTGCCTCCAGTCTTTGAAGCATAATCCTCACAGCATCCATAAAAGTGACTTCCAACTTATCATGATCAGAAATCAGCGACTTACACAGCGTCTGCGCATTATGCAGCAACTGGCTTTCAGTAATATAGACCTTAGAGTCCTTAGGGTCCTTTCCCAGCATGAAGTTCACACCACTTGTAATCAGTCTGCTGCGTTCTGGGTCAGAGCCTTCATACCAGCTGCTATAGTCGAAGCCGTGCAACAGGTCGCGGCATATCTCCAGTTTCTCTTGGAATTTCACCAATGCCGTCTTGCCAATATCCGGGTCGCCAAACTGCTTCTTATCACGACTGGTATAGTCCTGCATAGCTTGTTTCAAAGCGCCTGCTATACCCACATAATCTACAACCAAGCCACCTTCCTTTTCAGGGAACACACGATTTACGCGAGCTATAGCCTGCATCAGATTGTGTTCCTTCATTGGTTTATAGACATACATTGTTGCAAGACTTGGCACATCAAAACCTGTCAGCCACATATCCACCACAATGGCAATCTTCATTGGGCTGTTGTCATCCTTGAAGAGGGCTGCATATTCTTTGTTCCGCTTGGCATCTATCACATCGTGCCATTCTTCCTTGTCATTATTTGCAGCACTTGCCACTACATGAATCTTCTCAGTCCATCCTGGGCGAAGCTCCAGCATCTTCCTGTATATCTTAACAGCCGCCTCTTTGTTGTATGCCACTATCATTGCTTTACCTGTCAGTTCATACTGGCGGTTCTTCTCATAGTGTTCTATGATGTCTTTACAGAGACTCCCTATCGTATCAGGATGACATAATATCTCTTTCAGTCCGCTATTCTCCTGACGTGCCTTATTTATCTGTTCATCAGTTGCTCCTTCGTCTGCCAGACGGTCAAACTCTTCATCCAGTTTCCGCAAGGCATCGTCATTCAGATTCAGTTTGATGACACGGCTTTCATAATAGACTGGTTTTGTTGCGCCATCAGCAACAGCCTGAGTCATATCATATACATCTATATAGTCACCAAACACCTCCTTCGTATCTCTATCCCTTTGAGATATTGGTGTACCTGTAAAGCCTATAAACGAGGCGTGAGGCAATGACTCGCGCATGAACAGCGCAAAGCCTTTCTTCATCTTCTCTGCCTTTGCATCCCAATGTTCATCACCATATTGTGAACGGTGTGCCTCGTCTGTGATTACTATGATGTTACTCCTGTCACTCAGCAGCCCTGTTCCCTCTTCAAACTTCTGAATGGTAGTGAAGATAAC
>JAFXZY010000018.1 GCA_017541025.1 Bacteroidaceae bacterium
AAGTGTGATAATATAAGATATTAAAGCAGGATGAAAGAGAGAATCGTTGTTTTAGGTGCAGCCGAGAGTGGTGTGGGTGCAGCAGTCCTGGCGCTCAAGAAAGGTTTTGATGTTTTTGTCAGCGACATGGGAACCATAAAACCAGAATACAAGAGTATGCTGGAACAATATGCCATTGAGTGGGAGGAAGGACATCATTCAGAAGAAAAGATTCTGAACGCTAAGGAAATCATTAAGAGCCCTGGTATCCCTGAGAATGCTCCGATGATCGTTAAAGCCCGTGAGGCAGGGATTCCCATCATCAACGAAATTGAATTTGCCGGCAGGTATACCCATGCTAAGATGATTTGTATTACAGGCTCTAACGGAAAGACCACAACCACCAGCCTCATCTATCATATCTTCAAGAATGCAGGTTATAACGTGGGGCTAGCAGGTAACATAGGCAGAAGCTTGGCGCTGCAGATTGCTGAAGGCAAGGAATATGACTATTATGTCATTGAGCTGAGCAGTTTCCAGCTCGACAACATGTATAAGTTCCGTGCCAACATTGCTGTTTTACTGAACATCACCCCCGACCATCTGGACCGCTACCACAACAGCATGCAGGAATATACAGATGCCAAGATGCGTATTTTACAAAACCAGACAGAAGAAGATGCTTTTGTATACTGGGCAGACGATCCCATAATTGCAAAAGAATTAAAGAAATACGGTATAAAGTCTCAGATGTGTCCCTTCAGCATCCTCAAGAAGAACGGCATGATTGGCTACATCAACGATGGCCACTACGTAATTGAACGTCCTACCCCATTCAACATGGAGCAGGAAGGTCTGAGTCTGCATGGCAAGCACAACATGTACAACAGTCTGGCAGCAGGAATTGCCGCACACCTGAGTGGCATCAAAGATGAAACGTTGAAAAAAAGCTTGGGAGACTTTGAAGGCGTAGAGCACAGGTTGGAGAAAGTGGCTCGTGTGGGCGGTGTACAGTACATCAACGATTCTAAGGCAACAAACGTGGATGCCTGTTGGTACGCATTGGAGAGTATGACCACCCCCACCATTCTCATTATTGGAGGAAAAGACAAAGGCAACGACTACAATGCCATTAAGGATTTGGTGAAGAAAAAATGTGCCGGATTGGTATTCCTGGGGGCTGATAACACAAAGTTACATAACTTCTTTGACGGCATGGGAATACCCATAGCAGATACGCACAGCATGAAGGACTGCGTGGCAGAATGTGTAAAAATGGCTAAGCCAGGTTATACCGTACTACTGAGTCCCTGCTGCGCCAGCTTTGACCTTTTCAAGAACATGGAAGACCGGGGCGAACAATTCAAAGAACTGGTAAGGGCACTGTGAGTTGAGGGACTTATTAAAGTTTAGAGTTTAAAGTTTAAAGAACAATATATGACACTGAGCAATCTGAAGGAAAAAAGCTGGATGCAAGGCGACATGGTAATATGGATGGTGTTCCTATTCCTTTGCATGATATCTGTTATTGAAGTTTACAGTGCCACAAGTACCATGACATATTCCAGCGGGCATTATTGGGACCCAGTGTTACGTCATAGCGCTTTCTTGGGTATAGGAATAGTTTTTGCCTGGATCATAACGCAGATTTCGTGCAACTGGTTCAAACTCGCTTCACTTGTCGTACTGGCCATTTCCATATTGTTGCTCATTATTGTACTGTTTACAACCAAGATTAACGGTGGAGCCCGTTGGCTTGAGATAGGAAGGATTTCCTTCCAACCGTCTGAGTTGGCAAAAATGGGTCTGATTGGCTTCGCTGCTTTCGTACTCTCAACGTCAAGGGACGAGAAAGGAGCCTCCAAGATAGGCACCAAATGGGTTCTGGGTATTACAGCTTTCGTGCTTCTCCTTATTGCTACCGAGAACCTTTCTACAGCAGGCATTATAGGTATAACCATCTTTGGCATATTATTCTATGCACAGGCACCCAAGAAATATCTTGCTGTCATTGTCGGGTTAGTCTTTGCCGGCCTTGTGTTAGGAGGTACTGCGGTCTATACCCTATCGAAATCAGAGGAAACAATGGAAAAGATGGCGCAAGGACCATTACACAGAATTCCAACCTGGATTCACCGACTTACCACAAGTAATGAGATTCCTGAAGACCCACAAGACTATCCTTTAACAGAGAATATACAAGTTACGCATGCCAACATTGCCATCGGAACATGCGGCATCATAGGAAAAGGACCGGGCAACTCAGTGCAGCGCGACTACCTGCCTCAAGCGTATTCCGACTTCATCTATGCTATCATCATTGAGGAAACAGGAGTTTTTGGTCTGTTTGGCGTAATGTTCCTATACTTGCTATTGATGTGGCAGTCTATGAAGATTGCCAGTAGGTGCAAGTCGAGGTTCCCGTCGTATCTGGTTATGGGACTGGCGCTAATGATAGTGATTCAGGCTATGGTGAACATGGCTGTTGCTACGGGAGCATTCCCTGTAACAGGTCAGCCGCTTCCACTAATCAGTCGAGGCGGAACCAGCACCTTTGTGAACTGTGCCTATTTCGGCATGATTTTAAGCGTAAGCAGAACAGCAAAGAAGAAAGAAGAGAATTCTATATAATATATAAGGTATATGGACGATTTGAGAGTCATAATAAGCGGTGGTGGAACTGGAGGGCACATTTTTCCTGCAGTAAGCATTGCCAATGCACTGAAAGAACTGTGTCCCAGGGCAGAGATTCTCTTTGTTGGTGCTGAGGGAAGAATGGAAATGCAAAAGGTTCCTGCTGCCGGCTATAAGATTGTGGGACTGCCTGTCAGAGGCTTATTACGTCCCCTTTGGAAACCAGGCAACATAGGCGTGCTATGGGATTTCCTAAAAAGCAAGAAGGCTATCAAAAAGACCATACGCCAGTTTAAGCCACATGTAGCAGTAGGAGTAGGAGGATATGCCAGTTCCGCCACACTGAATGCCGCGTATGAGTTGGGTATCCCCTGCCTGATTCAGGAGCAGAACAGTTTTGCAGGACTGACCAACAAAACGTTGGCTAAGAAAGCCAGCAAGATTTGCGTCGCTTACGAAGGAATGGAACGTTTCTTCCCAAAAGATAAAATCATGCTCACAGGCAATCCTGTTCGGCAGAATCTGGTGAACAACAGCATCACGAAAGAAGAAGCTGCTAATGCCTTTAACCTTGAGGCCAACGTGCCAACCATACTCCTTGTAGGAGGAAGTCTGGGCGCTCGGACCATGAATGAAAGCGTTCTCCGGAATCTGGATAAGATAGCACAAGCTCCTGTTCAGTTTATCTGGCAGACAGGAGGCTATTACAAAGAAACCATCGCAAACGAGCTGAAAGGCAAGAATGTGCCCGACAATCTGTATATAACAGACTTTATTAGCAGAATGGATATGGCATACCGACTGGCTGACCTTGTGATAAGCAGGGCTGGAGCCAGCAGCATAAGCGAACTTTGTCTGTTAGGGAAGCCAAGCATATTGGTTCCCAGCCCCAATGTGGCAGAAGACCATCAGACACATAACGCTATGGCATTGGTGAATAAACAGGCTGCCCTCTACGTTAAGGATGCCGATGCGGTATCAGAACTTATCCCACTGGCTCTAAGAACGGTTGTTGATGCAGACAAGTTGAAGACATTAGGGGAGAATGCCTACAAAATGGCATATAAGGACTCTGCACGCGTCATTGCAGAGGAGGTTTTGAAATTAAAAAAGGAATAAAGATATGAATCTGAACGATATAAAATCAGTATATTTCGTCGGCATAGGCGGTATAGGAATGAGTGCCATAGCCAGATATTTCCTGCACAGAGGAATGATTGTGGGCGGATACGACAAGACACCCAGCGACCTGACCAAGAAGCTGCAGGAAGAAGGCGCCTTTATTCACTACACAGAAGATGTAGAACTGATACCTGCCGAATGTAAGAACGCTGACTCAACTCTTGTTATCTATACACCGGCAATACCTTCAGAGCACAAGGAACTGGTATTCTTCCGCGAGAACGGATTCGAGATACAGAAACGCGCTCAGGTTCTGGGTACACTTACCCGTTCGCTGAAAGGACTCTGTGTGGCAGGCACTCATGGTAAGACTACCACCAGTAGTATGGCAGCACATCTGCTGCATCAGAGCCATGTGGACTGCAATGCCTTCCTCGGCGGAATCACCAAGAACTACGGGACAAACTATATCATCAGCAAAGACAGTCCTTACGTAGTGATAGAGGCTGATGAGTTCGACCGTAGCTTCCACTGGCTGACACCCTTTGCCAGTGTTATCACAGCCACAGATGCCGACCATCTGGATATTTACGGAACAGAGGAGGCCTATCTGGAGAGTTTCAGCAAGTACAGCAGCCTCATCCAGCCTGGCGGATACCTTATTCTACATACTGGATTGAAGATGAAGCCCCGCACACAAGCAGGTGTTACCACTTATACCTATAGCCGTGAAGAAGGAGACTTCCATGCCGAGAATGTAAGGATTGGCAATGGAGAAATCATTTTCGACCTGATATCACCACTTGGGAACATAAAGAACATCAAACTTGGTGTTCCCGTCAGTGTGAACATTGAGAACGGTATTGCGGCTATGGCACTCGCACAGATAGCAGGCGCCAATGAAGAAGAAATCCGCAGAGGAATGGAAACCTTCGGTGGCGTGGACCGCAGATTTGATTTCCGACTGAAAACAGGCAAGATGGTATATCTAAGCGACTATGCTCACCATCCGGCAGAAATCCGGCAGAGCCTGCTAAGTATCAGGCAGCTTTATGAAGGAAAAAAAATAAAAGTTATATTTCAACCTCATTTGTACACAAGAACAAGAGACTTCTATCGCGAGTTTGCAGATGTGCTCTCTTTGCTGGATGATGTAACCATAGTAGACATCTATCCAGCAAGAGAAGCACCTATCCCTGGAGTGACCAGCGCACTTATCTACGACAACCTGCGTTCTGGCATAAAAAAGCAGATGTGTAAAAAAGAGGAGATATGCAATGTGGTACGTCAGGGAGGATTTGATGTACTTATCACATTGGGAGCAGGAGATATCGAGAATTATGCCAACCAAATAACAGAAATACTCAAGCCACTATCATGAGAATCGCCATCAAAGTAATACTCCTCCTATTGGTTGCAGGCTATCTGGGCTTCGCAATAATACGGTTCTCCCAACGTACGGAAGATCGTGTATGCGAAGCTGTGGACATACAGATAACGGACAGTCTGGAAGGTGGATTCGTGACCACTGATTACATACATAATGTTTTAACCAAGAATAAAGTCTTTGCTGAAGGGCAGAAAATAAGCAGCATTGACATACAGAGGTTAGAGGACATCCTGCAGAAGGATCCTTATATCGACAGCGCCAGATGTTATTGCTCTGCAGCAAGCCATCTGTGTATTCAGATTATTCCACAACGGCCTATTCTTCATGTGATACAGGAGAACGGGAACAACTATTACCTTGACAGAAGCGGAGATACCATGCCTGTAGACTATGTGAACATAGACCTTTGCGTTGCAACAGGCAACATCACAAAAGAATATGCAAAGAAAAACCTCCTGGAACTGGCAAGATTCATATACGAAGATGATTTCTGGGACAAACAGATAGAACAGATTCACGTAACAAGCAACCGCGAGATAGAGTTATACCCCAGAGTTGGAGAACATATAATAGTATTAGGAACTGCAGATAACTTCCGAAAGAAGTTGGATAAGCTTATGATATTCTACAAGAAAGGACTCAGCAAGACAGGATGGAACAAATATTCCATTATTAATCTGTCATATAACGGGCAGATAGTATGTACCAGGAAGAATAACACAAAAAAATTATAGACTATGGGAGCAGAAAAGGACATTATCGTTGCCGTGGAACTAGGTTCCACCGCCATTAGGGGCATTGCTGGTAAAAGGGAGCCAGACGGTACCATGCGAATCTTGGCTATTGCACAAGAAGAAACCAAGGATTGCATCAGGAAAGGACTGGTTGATAATATTGACAAAACCACGCAAGCCATATCGCATGTTGTAAAGAAAATTAACGAGGAGTTAGGCATTTCCACAAAACGTGTCTTTATGGGATTGTCTGGCCAGTCTCTAAGAACACTGGAGAATAAGGTTCCTTACCAGTTTGCAGAGAAAACACTCATCGACAACAAGCTGATTGACCAACTAAAGGAGATTAACAATGGTATTGTATATCCTCAAGCTAAAATCCACGATGTCATACCTCAGGAATACAGGATAGGCAATCGGTTTATTCAAGATCCTGTAGGTATGCAAAGTGAACAGATAGAAGCACGCTTCGTCAATGTTGTTGCCCGTAATGGCATGAGCGAGAATATTGAACGGTGCGTCAGAAATGCCGGTCTTGAGGTGGCAGATTTGTTTATCTCTCCCATTTGTCTGGCAGACAGTCTGCTTTCAGCCAACGAGAAGCGTTCAGGTTGCGCGTTAGTAGATATCGGAGCCGACACAACAACTATCTCTGTGTATTATTCCAATTTGCTACGGCACCTCGTTGTTATTCCTTTGGGAGGTAACAATGTCACCACAGACATCAGTACTAAGAGCATCGAGTTAGGAGAGGCTGAGGAGCTTAAGCTTAAATATGGCACAGCCTGGCATGAGAGCGAAGAGGAACCAAACAAGAACAAGATTCAAATAAGCTTTGATCGCACCATCACAGAAGGTGAGCTCAATAATATCACAGAAGCCCGATATGAGGAGATTATCGTTAATATCTGGGCACATATTGAACCATACAAGGACAAACTGCTTTCAGGGATACTACTGACTGGCGGAGCAAGCAAGGCAAAGAATCTTGCCAAGGCTATTACTGAGTACACACAAACTGATAAGCAAATCAGGTTTGCAAAAGGACTGCCACTAAACATAAAACTGGCTTCAAACATTCACGTTCCAGAAGACAGCAATCTGAACACACTTATGGCGTTATTGCTAAAAGGCGACCAGAACTGTGTCGGTGAAGCCCCTGAAATAACAGAAGTTAGTCCTGTAGAGGCAGAAGAACCTGCTGTGGGAATCTCCACAAAGGAAGATGAACCCGCAGTTGTAGATAGCTCTGCGAACCTACAAGACGAAAACGCCGAGGAGGAGAAAAAGCCTAAGAAGGATGGCAATGTAAAGAAGAAGATACATAATGTATTTAGTGTAATAAAGAAGATGTTGACCGACCCAGAGGAGGAAGATGAAGAGATAACTGACGAAAATTAACAGTAAAAGTAGGATGTATTATGGCAGACAATATGAATTTCAACCAAGGAGGCATTTCATTTAATTTCGAGTCAAAAGCATCACAAAGCATCATCAAGGTCATTGGTGTTGGCGGTGGTGGCGGAAATGCCGTTAATCACATGTATCGTGAAGGTATCCATGATGTTACCTACGTTCTATGCAATACCGATAAAAAGGCGTTAAGCGACTCTCCCATACCCAACCATCTGCAGTTAGGAAAAGACGGACTTGGAGCAGGAAACCGTCCTGAGAAGGCAAGACAGGCTGCATTGGAGAGCTTGGACGAAATCAAGGAAATGCTCAGTGACGGTACCCGTATGGTATTCATCACGGCAGGAATGGGCGGAGGAACCGGTACCGGTGCAGCACCGATCATTGCCCAGTGCGCCAAGGATGCAGGCATCCTTACCGTCGGAATTGTTACCATTCCCTTCAAGTTCGAGGGCAATAAGAAGATTAATCAGGCATTGGATGGCGTAGAAGAAATATCCAAGCATGTTGATGCCCTGTTGGTCATTAATAACGAACGTCTTCGCGAAATCTATCCGGAACTCACCGTGCTGACTGCTTTTGCAAAAGCTGATGATACGCTTAGCATTGCAGCAAAGAGCATTGCAGAGATTATCACCATGCATGGTATCATGAACCTCGACTTCCAGGATGTAACAACTGTCCTGAAAGATGGTGGTGTAGCCATTATGAGTACAGGATACGGAGAAGGAGAAAATCGTGTAACAAAGGCCATCAATGAGGCATTGAACAGTCCTCTGTTAAATAACAACGATATCTTCAACTCTAAGAAAGTGCTCCTGAATATCAACTTCTGCAGCGATAAAGAAGACGAAAGTCTTATGATGGAGGAAATGAACGAGGTGAACGACTTCATGAGAAAGTTCCGCGAGGATGTAGAGACAAAATGGGGTTTGGCTACCGACAGTTCATTGGGCAATAAGGTTAAGATTACCCTGCTCGCTACCGGTTTCGGCTTACAGAACGTTCCAGGCATATCGGAAATATCTGAGCAGCAATCCCGCGAAAAGGCTGCCATTGCCGCTGAAGAGAAGCAGAAAGAGGGCGAGCGTATCGAAATGTACTACGGAAGCGATGTCAGTTCACCCAGACGCCGTCGGTATGTCCACATCTTCAGAGACGACGAACTCGACAATGATGACATCATTTCTATGGTTGAAACATTGCCCACTTACCGTCGCACCAAGGAAGACCTGAACAAGCTCGCCTCGGCCAAGCCCGCAGCAACCCCATCATTGGACAGCCCGTCCGAGCCTGAGCCGGATGGAATTCTGACATTCAATTTTTAATAAGGTTCAGTAGTTTTACGAGAATACCGTTCGCAGCACATCCAAGGATTTCAGTTCAGGAAATTCCGGGATGTGCATGCGATAGTACTTCAGCAGAGCATTCAGCACTCTTGCCCTTTGCTGACGGTTGAACCTGAAAAGATGCATCGTTGCATAATCCATCCTCAGGAGGTGAGGCAGGAAAGCCGATTCTTCCGAGTCCAAGTACTCACCGTGGGCCGGTAGTACACCTATCATTGTCGCCTCTCTCATGTCAAACACCATCCCTTGAGCACTTTTCTGTACATTAGGCCAGAAACCTAGAAAACGAGTAAGGCGAATCAGGAATACAAGGTGGAAATTAGCAACAGCTTTTTCTGAACGGTCCAACCATTGCAGGCTGTTACATATATAAAGAAACAAAGACGGGTTCTCCGTTTCGTGCTTTAAAGCATGGTACAGGAACTCGGAAAGAAAGAGAGAGAGCGTCCCTTTGATAGGATCGTAAGGCAATGAATCATAAGAGGTGTACAGCTTCATATCACGTATCCGTTGCAGAGCCTGATTCGGCCTGTAATCAAAATCCACTTCCAGTATATTCAACGGACGCAACAGAAGCGTCTTTACATTACTGCGCTTCTGCTTGGGCATTTTAACCAGAAAGCCCAGATTCCCATGCAGCTGGGTATAGATATTCACAATAACGCTCTCGTCATTGTATCTTACCTGATGAAGCACTACTCCTATCGTCCGCTCTAACATGCTCGATTATCTCATATTTTATGGTAAAGTTAACAAAAATAATGATGATTTTGGGTCTGTCAGCCAATTTTTACACAACAAAATACATTTTTCTTCAAAAATATTTTGTCAGTCAACGAAAAACGCCTACCTTTGCAACCGCAATTGAGGACACCACCTCGAAAGCACTGGTTAAACACCGAAGGTTTGGTCCCTTCGTCTATCGGTTAGGACGAGAGATTTTCATTCTCTAAAGAGGAGTTCGACTCTCCTAGGGACTACAAAAGAACAAAATAAAAAACAAAATTCAAAATGGCTAATCACAAATCATCAGTCAAGAGAATCCGTCAGGAGGAGAAGAGAAGACTCCACAACAGATATTACGCTAAGACTATGCGTAATGCTGTACGCAAATTGCGTGCAACCACAGACAAGGCTGCAGCTATTGAACTGTACCCAAGTGTTCAGAAAGCTCTGGACAAGTTGGCAAAGGTTAACATTATTCACAAGAATAAGGCTGCAAACCTGAAGTCTAAATTGGCTCGCCACATTCAGAAGTTGGCTTAATACGCACAATATTTGTCATAGCGGACACAACAAAAGCAGTTTCCATACGGAAGCTGCTTTTTTTTGTATTCCTTTACCTCGTTATCGTTGACGTTGAATTCAGAATACATTTCTAAATTATTTCCACTCGGGAATAAAAAATAAACTTGTTTATTTTGTATTCCGCTCGATTTTTTGTACCTTTGTGCCAAAATTAATGTCATTATACAATAATGGAAGAACTACAGAAAAACAATGCAGAATACAGTGCCTCTAACATCCAAGTCTTGGAGGGGTTAGAGGCTGTACGCAAACGTCCAGCCATGTACATTGGCGACATCAGTGAAAAGGGATTGCATCATCTTGTGTACGAAACGGTAGATAACTCTATCGACGAGGCTTTAGCCGGTTATTGTACGCACATCGAGGTAACTATCAATGAAGACAATTCCATTACCGTTCAGGATAACGGGCGTGGTATCCCCGTAGATATGCACGAAAAGGAGCACAAGAGCGCTCTTGAAGTCGTAATGACTGTTCTGCACGCCGGAGGTAAGTTCGACAAGGGAAGCTATAAAGTCAGCGGTGGTTTGCACGGTGTAGGTGTAAGTTGTGTAAATGCCCTTTCTACGAGGATGGTATCACAAGTTTACCGTGATGGCAAGATATACCAGCAGGAGTATCACATTGGCAAGCCCCTGGCTCCTGTTGCCGTTGTTGGCGAAACAGAATTGCGCGGAACACGTCAGCAGTTCTGGCCCGACAAGACCATCTTTACCACAACAACATACAAATACGATATTCTGGCTAACCGCATGCGCGAGTTGGCATACCTGAATGCGGGCATTACCATAACACTTACAGACCTTCGTCCTGACGAGGAAGGCAAGACCCGTACAGAAAAATTCTATAGCGAGGGTGGTCTGAAGGACTTTGTCCGTTACATCGAGAGCACCCGTACTTCACTTTTCAACGATGTTATCTATCTGAATACCGAGAAGCAGGGTATTCCCATTGAGGTGGCAATCATGTACAACACAGCCTACTCAGAGAACCTGCATTCATACGTTAACAATATCAACACCATTGAAGGCGGTACCCATCTGCAGGGATTCCGTGCTGCACTGACCCGTACACTTAAAACATACGCAGAGCAAGAGTGTACAAAAGAACTGGAGAAACTGGCCAAGAATAATATCGAGATTAGCGGCGAGGATTTCCGCGAGGGCTTGACAGCCGTTATCTCCATCAAGGTTGCCGAGCCTCAGTTTGAGGGACAGACAAAGACCAAGTTGGGCAACAGCGAGGTGGCAGGAGCTGTTCAACAGGCTGTAGGCGAAGCCCTGTCACAATACCTTGAGGAGAACCCCCGTGAGGCCAAGCTCATTGTAGAAAAGGTATTGCTGGCTGCTCAGGCTCGTGTAGCTGCACGTAAGGCCCGTGAGAACGTACAACGTAAGAACCCTATGAGCGGTGGTGGTCTGCCAGGCAAGTTGGCTGACTGTTCCGACAAGGATCCTGCAGCAGGCGAGCTCTTCATCGTCGAGGGTGACTCAGCCGGCGGTTCTGCCAAGCAAGGACGTAACCGTCACTTCCAGGCTATTCTCCCCATCCGTGGTAAGATTTTCAACGTAGAGCGCGTAATGTGGAATAAGGCTTTCGAGCACGAGGAGGTGAACAACATCTTTCAGGCATTAGGCGTTAAATTCGGATTGAACCCGGAAGATTACAAGGAGGCCAATTACGACAAGTTGCGTTACTACAAGACCATCATCATGACCGATGCCGATGTCGATGGTTCTCACATCGACACCCTTCTGATGACACTTTTTTTCCGCTTCATGCCTCAGCTCATCCGCGATGGCCGTCTCTACATCGCCACACCTCCTCTGTACCGTTGTAAGATTGGGAAGGTAGAGGAATACTGCTACACCGAGGAAGACCGCCTGCGCTTTATGGAGAAGTACAATAACGGCAAGGAAGAGGGTATGTTCACCCAGCGTTACAAAGGTCTTGGTGAAATGAACCCCGAGCAGTTGTGGGAAACAACCATGAATCCAGAAACCCGTCTGCTCAAACAGGTTACCATCGAGGATGCTGCAGCTGCCGACTATGTATTCTCTATGCTGATGGGCGAAGATGTAGGCCCACGTCGCGAGTTCATAGAGCAGAATGCCGTCTATGCCAACATTGACGCATAATATCCGTTAAATTCAGATAAAAGGCAAGTGGGGGTGAACTTCGGAATTAGTTCACCCTCACTTTTTTCCCATTCATTATGTACAGGCCCTTTTGGGGAACCTTGGGCAACTTTCTGCCGGAAAGGTCGTAGATGGGAGCAGCGGAGACAGATTCTTCCTCCTTTGCAAGAATAGCATCCTCCGAGTTATCTGCAACCATATAGGGATACTTCGCCTTTGTTTCATTGTCTGTGTTCCGGATACACTCGCAATCTTCCCCCAGGAAGCCGTCCTGTACCACAGAAGAGAAATATCCGCCTCTGCATAGAATGGAAGATTCTTCAGAGTTGTAGAAAAGAGTTTTGGACTTAAGCCAGCAACTGTATATGGTCACATTAGAACCAGAATACGCAAGGCATCCGCATCCGGAAGAATTCGTATTGTCGATAGTGGCATGGCTAATCGTCGCATCACCATTGAAACATAATGTCTGGTTTCCTCTGCTGCTGAATGTACCACCGGAAATACTTGTCTCACTGCCCTGAGCAGTCCAGATAGCCCGACGATAATCTGAGCCGGAAACAGAAAGCAGGGAATTCTTGATTGTCCCACCCTGAATATCCAATGTTCCGTAAGTATTGTAGTTACCTATCACTGAATTATTACCTTGAGAGACGAAATCCCCACCTGAAATTGTAGCATCTCCATTGAAACACAACGTATTGCCTTTGGAAGTGAATGTGCCGCCAGATATTCTCGTGTCACTGCCCTGAGTAGTCCAGACAGCCCGACGATAATCTGAGCCGGAAACAGAACCCAGGGAATTTGTGAATATTCCACCCAGAATATCTATTGTCCCGTAAGTATTGTAATTACTTATCACCTCACTATTTCCTTTGCAAGTAAATTCTCCCCCCAGAATAGTAGCATCTCCTCTGAAACAAAGAGGCGTGTTATTTCTCGTACTGAAAGATCCTCCTGAGATTATGGTCTGGCTACCCTCATCCGACCAGATGCAGCGGCGGTAATATTCCCCTTCAGCACCCTTATATTCATTTGTGAACGTACCACCTTCGATTACCAATGTTCCATAATTCACAAATAATTCATTGTTTGAAAAAGGCTGGTTGATACACCCGCCATGGGCATTGTCCGTAACAGTGAGTTTTCCTTTGACTGCAAACGAAGACGACATGTCTAACTTTTTGCCATTGAGTTCCAGTGAAATATCCTGACCGCTCGCAATTTCAACCCTGTCACACGGCGTATTCTCAAGCAATGATACTGTGACCGGCGACGAGGAGCTTTCCTCGGCAAGCGCCACGGCAATAGCCAACGACGGGCATTCCCTCTCCCCCACTTTTGCCACATTCCTCTGTTCATACATCGGCATGGGAATGCATGAGAGGAATGCCGATTGATGGCTGGTATAATCATCCACTTCACTCGGAATCATTGCATCCAACGCAAAATAACCATTGCAGTCTCCACCCCACCCCCAATTAACATGGAAATAATCTTTGTCCGTATAACCGTCAAGGATAAAGGCATGTCCGTCCCCCTTTTGGTTTTCTGCTCTATAGATAATAGGTCTGTTCTGATTCAACTCGGCACACAACAATCCATACCAGTTCTCAACAGAATTCGCACCCTTATACTGTTGCCATCCAGGGAAATAGTCGAAATTCACAAACAGCTGTGCAAGGCCCAAAAATCCCACCGTAACATCCGTTTTATAATCAACTTGCAAGGCTCCACCAATGTCTGCCATCAGAGTTGCCACATTACTTGCCTGTTTTGCCGTGTATTTCCCATTTACGAATTCCATAGGCATATTGTCCCAGTCATATTCATGATGCAGGTCGCGAATAGCCACGTTTATTCCTTTGGTTGCTGTCTCGTAGAACTTAGTCAGCCCCTTTCCTCTGGTAGGATAATTATAGTACTTCATCAGAATGGCGTATGCCGTAGGAACACAGCCAGTGAGAGCCCTTGCATTTCCGTCCATAGGACATTGGTTGTTAAACGGATAACGCTGATTCCAGAGTGCCGTACTCAATTGCTTTAGTACATTACCCTCTGGTGGCGCAGCCCACTGCCTGGTTACGTCCTCGCTCGGAGAAGCCTGTCTGCTCTGTGCCGCCGATATCTGTCGTTCTATGTCATTAAGCCAGTCCTGCATACCCAGGGGGAGATTATCCTTATCACCCAGACGAGCATCTGCAGAATAACCCAGAATGGGCCGAGCCAAGTCATCTCCCGCAACAATAACGAACCCCATACTATCGCTACTGGTGAAAATATAATACGGATCCTGCGATTGGGACTTCTCATAATTAGTATTTTTTCTTATGCCGTTCCATCGCACCAGAGCACGATGCCTTAAGCGATTCGCATTCATGAACCGCTGTGCCACGCTCAACGCCCTCTCCTCACTAATAGTTTCTGACATACAAGGCAGACATATTAGCGAGAAAACCCATAGAAACAAAGAAAAATACTTCATGCTTAATAATTGCTGAAAAAAAACAAATATAACTATTCCCCATGCAAAGATACGATTAAGTGAGAGAAGAACAAAATAAAATCACAGAAAAAGGCATCCATTTGGGTGCCTTTTTTCTTCTTTCATCCCTTGGAGGGGAGGTCGGAAGGGGTCTCTGGAGGGTCCATCACCACGGGTCCTTCACTTTCGGCGGACAACAGGTATATAGTTCCCTTATATTATAATGGAATGTATTCGTAGGTGTTACTCACTATCTGAAGGTAACGTTCAAACTCTGTTCTGCTTATCACCACCGTTCCCCGGCAATCGTTGGGATGGAAACTCAAGGTTTCAGCTTGCTGCAGACGGCTGTCGAGGAAAAGGTGAACGTGATGCTCTGCATCGTTAATCAATCCAAAGGGAGAGACACTACCAGGCTCTAAGCCCAAATAACGCATCATACGTTCTGGCGAAGCAAAAGAGAGTTTCCCCGGAGCATTCTTCCCCTGTGCCGTCAAAGCTGCCTTTAGGCGATGTTCCAAGTCGTGAATATCCAAATCATAGTCGCAATGAAAGCATACCAGATAATGCTGATTCCCCTTGTGATTACGCAGGAAGATGTTCTTGCAATGAACACTGCCGTCATCCTTCCACCACCTCTTGGCTTCCTCTATGGTCTTACCTTCAGGATGATTATAGTTGGTAAAACTAATCCCATGCTTCCTCAAGAAAGCAAGAACCTTTTCTTCTCTTTCCATAATACTCTAAACTCTATAAGTTGACGTTATCGGTTATTGGTTATCGGTTATTGAAACCGTAAACTCTCTAAACTGACTCTAAACTCTAAACTCTAAACTAAACATACCCTTGTTTCGTAAGTTCCTCCACCACTTGCTCCAGTTCCTTGTACCAGACCTCGCCAAATCTGCGTATAAGCGGTTCCTTCAGGAACTGATAGATGCGTATGTTGCGTTCTTTTCCTAATGCTACAGCATCCTTGCAGATATCCCAACGGTGATAGTTAATACCCGTAAGGGTACCTAATTTCTTTTCCCTGATGGGATAAAGGTGGCAACTGATGGGACGCTGTTTCAACAAGCAGCCTTTCTGACCGCGAAAACAACAGTCGCAACTACCGATTATACTGGTTACCAGTTCGCCTTCAGGGTCGGTATAGGCAACGCCCTGTTTATCTATCACAGCCTGAGCCTGAGCATTAAGGCGGGGCCATATCGTGTCCAACTGGTCCTCTATGTATGCTATCTCGTCCAGAGTTACAGGTGCCCCTGCATCACCTTCCTCGCAGCAACGGCCCTGACACTTGCCTATATCGCAACAGAAATATTCCGTCACGATATCCGTATGCACAATCACATCGCCCACCATCAGCATGGGTGACAACGCCTTCTTACCACTGGATGGGCTGCTGTCCATGCTGCTGCAGATATTGGTTGCACAAGTTGAAATGGTTGTTGCCGAAGAATCCCCTATAAGCACTCAGAGGACTGGGATGTGCCGACCGCAGAATACAATGCCTGCCTGCATCTATCAAGGCAGCCTTCTTTCCTGCAGGAGCCCCCCAAAGCATAAAGACCAGACCTTCACGCTCACGACTTAATGTACTGATAACGGCATCCGTAAACGATTCCCATCCGTGTCCACTATGACTGAAAGCCTGATGCTGACGCACGCTCAGACAGGTGTTCAGCAGGAACACGCCCTGCCTGGCCCATCTGGTCAGATTCCCGCTCTGTGGCATGGGAGCGCCCGTTTCTGCCTCTATTTCCTTGAAGATATTTACCAGTGAAGGAGGAAACGGCACCCCGTCATTCACGCTGAAGCACAAACCGTGTGCCTGACCGGGTTCGTGATAAGGGTCCTGACCCAAGATGACAACGCGCACCTGGTCGAAGGGCGTGGTATCAAAGGCATTGAAGATAAGTCGGCCTGGAGGATAACAAACGCAGGAGCCATACTCCGAGCGGACAAACTGTGTCAACTGCTCAAAGTATGGCTTCTCGAATTCTGTATTCAGATGAGCCTTCCAGCTCTCTTCTATTCTAACGTTCATTGAGCATTAAGAGATTAGTTCTCCTCCCTCTCTCGGGGGGAGGTTGGGAGGGGGGCTATTACTTTATCAGGCACTTACCTGTCATATCGACAGGCTGCTCCAGTCCCATGATATGCAGGATGCTGGGAGCCACATCTGCCAATACACCGTTCTCTACCTTAGCATCCTTGTTCTCTGTTACATAGATGAAAGGAACAGCATTCAGGGAGTGCGCCGTATTGGGAGTTCCGTCGGCATTCAAGGCATTGTCGGCATTTCCGTGGTCGGCAATGATGATGGTCTCGTAACCCACCTTCTTGGCGGTCTCTACCACCTCGTTCACGCACTGGTCAACGGCCTTAACAGCAGCCTCGATAGCCTCGTAAACACCTGTATGGCCTACCATATCGCCATTGGCAAAGTTAACTACGATAAAGTCGTACTTATCCTCCTTGATGGCAGCCACCAACTTATCCTTAACCTCAAAGGCACTCATCTCGGGCTTCAAATCGTAAGTGGCAACCTTAGGACTGGCAACCAAGATACGCTCCTCACCCTCGTAGGGAGCCTCACGACCTCCATTGAAGAAGAAGGTTACATGAGCGTACTTCTCCGTCTCGGCCGTATGCAACTGCTTCAGGCCCTTGCTGCTGATATATTCGCCCAACGTATTGTTGACATTCTCCTTGGGGAAAAGAATGTGTACGCCTGTGAAGCTGGCATCGTATGGAGTCATACAATAGTACTGAAGGCCGGGGATGGTCTTCATACCCTGTTCTGGCATATCCTGCTGGGTGAGCACGATAGTCAGCTCCTTGGCACGGTCGTTGCGATAGTTAAAGAAGATTATCACATCGCCTTCCTTGATGGTACCGTCGATGGTGCTATTATTGATAGGCTTGATGAACTCGTCTGTTACGCCCTCGTCGTAGCTTTCCTGCATAGCTTCCACCATATCGGTGGCCTGCTTGCCCTCGGCACTAATCAGCAAATCGTATGCAATCTTCACACGCTCCCAGCGCTTATCACGGTCCATCGCATAGAAACGACCGACGATGCTGGCAATAGCAGCATTACCTGCCTCGTTGCACTTAGCCGTAACTTGTTCGATAAAGCCCTTACCGCTCTTGGGGTCGGTATCACGACCGTCCATAAAGCAGTGAACAAAGGTATTCTGAACCTTATATTCCTTACCAATCTCAATCAGTTTGAACAGATGATCCAGTGAAGAGTGAACGCCACCGTTGCTAGTAAGACCCATCAGATGAACATTCTTGCCGTTGAGCGTTGCATACTCGTATGCATTTACGATTTCCGGGTTCTTCAGGATGCTTCCGTCAGCACAGGCACGGTTAATCTTTACCAGGTCCTGATAGACAATTCTTCCTGCACCGATATTCAGGTGACCTACCTCGGAGTTACCCATCTGTCCGTCAGGAAGACCGACATTCTCGCCACAAGCCAGCAACTGGCTGTTGGGATAGTTCTTCTGCAAATAATCCATGTAAGGAGTTGGTGTATTGAAGATAACATCACCCTTACCCTTATTACCGATGCCCCAGCCGTCCAGGATCATCAAAAGTGCTTTCTTTGCCATAATATTCTCTGTTTTTATTTATTATACTTCAAATTTGCTGCAAAGGTACAACAAAAAAACGAGATACTTTCAGTTGTCAAGCGCTTTTTATTTCAACACCACTTTTTTACCACCTACAATGTACAATCCCTTTCCCGCATTACTTATCCGCTGACCATTCAGGTTATATACAGTCCCTTCGTTATGAATGACGGATTGAGGATTATGAATTTCCTTAACACCTGTTGTGGCTTCCCACTCATCAAGGTCGCCGACAATGGTACCATAGTTTTTCCAGTCGGAAGCCTTGTATTTTGCGAGGGCGCTGGCATAGACATGGATAACGGGATTGCTGCTGAACGTGTAACCGTTGGTACTGGGAGGCGTGAGTGCCTTGACATAGACATCCTTAACCGCAGATTCGTAGAAGGCACCTTTCGACAAAGTCTTTATGCCCTTGCCTAAAATGACGGTATTCAGACTGCTGCAATAGGCGAATGCGTCTTCCTCGATAGTTGTTACTTTGTCGGGAATATCAATCATCCTAAGCCCCGAAGAGGAGAAGGCGTTGTAGCCAATCTTGGTAAGCGTCTGGGGAAGTTTCATGGCAACAAGTTTCGTAAACCCTTGGAAAACATAGTCACCAAGGATGTTATTTGCGGTAATCTTGTAGCTCTGGTAGTATGCTAGACCGCCTGACATAACCTGGGCATCTGTAAGGTCGATAGATGCCAGGTGATTTTCGGTAATAAGCTTACGCATGTGTTTGATGTCCGTTCCGTTAAACTTCCCGCTAAGGATAAGCTTTACGGTCTGGTCGGACATACTGTTGGGAAGCTGTCCGACCTTCTCCAATGTAACATGTTCCTCACCGCCCTCTGCCTTAGCGACTTCGTGCATCGTACCGTCTGCATCAATGGAGTAGATGGTAAAGTCACGGCCCACACTCCTGGGAATGCAGATGTCCCTGGCATTGGAGGCATACTTGAGATTACCTTCTTCATCCTGCATCAGGAAGCCTACACCTCCCTTACCATCCAAAGCATAGAGGCTGTCGGCCTTCAGACATACATACGCCGAGGGCTCGCATGCGCCCGGACGATAGCTGGTGAACTGACCCACGTCGCCACACTGACCTAACTGTTCGCCGCTGCGATAGTAACGCTGTTTTCCTGCCGTAGTAACAAAACCTGTGGTAGGAACATTCTCCACGCGATCCTCAACAAAGATTATCTCGCGGTTCTTTTTCTCATATTGGGAAATCTTTCTTTTTGTGCTGTTAATGTCCAGTTGCCTGTTGGTAACATAATGGTCACCGTAGCATTCCAGGTAGCGATTGTTAGCCGGTTCAAAGAAACCGTAAACAGTGAAGAAATCGGTAAGGTCTTCCTGTGCGACCTCGCATACCTTGCGCACAAACTTCAGACCCGAGTTGTTGGTATTTGAACCATAGGGAACTATCCTGTCCGTACGCAATGCCTTAAAGAGTTCAGGGTAGAACGATGTGTTCTTCTGTCCCTGATGATAGTAGAGGTAAAGAGAGTAGTACATACGGAGGCAACTGTTATCAACCGGTCTCCAATAGAAAGGTTCATGTTTCGAGAATTCCTGCATGGTAACACTCAGGGGCCTGCCGGTAGATGCTCTGTGACCCATAAGGAAACGGCAAATGTTAGCAAAAAGGTCGTTGCTGCCTTCTGTAACACCCTCCAGCATGATAGGAGACTGCAGCTGATGTCCGAATTCGTGTGCAATACCTCCCTCGTCATACCCGTCTATAGATGTGCTGTAAGGATTCAGGAAATACTGGGAAGCACCTTCGGAAAGGTGAATGCCAAACTCCGTGGCATGGGCATAAGAACCGGGCGAGTCGTTATCTACGAATGTGGGGTTATTGAAATAGCCCGGGTAAAAGGCGTCACCGCCTGTAATATACCAAGGTGCCCCTGCTTTTTCTCCGTTAGCGACGGATTCGCAGATGCCGGTAACGTCTTTTTCCCATACCGAAAGGCTGTCGGTACACTCAACAGTCTTGGCAATCTTATTCGGGTATCTTTTCCTGAGGATGGATGTCCAAATGCTCAGGACAGAATGTTTACCCTTCATGACGAAAGCAGAATGGGTGGCATTAGCAAGCAATTTCTTGTAATCGGTATCGGTATGCCGTGAAGCATCGAAGTAACCCTCTACCTTACCACCTTCGATGTGTATCTTTATCTCGGGCCACTCGCTGACCCGTTTGGTCATTGTCTTTGTGTCAACTGTATATAAAATATAGAATAGTTTACCTGCATCACCATCAATAATATTGAGACCTTTCTTGAGCTTCTGACCTGTCTTCGCACTTGTAATCATCTTATCAACTCCAATGCCTGCTATATACAGTGTGGCATCGGAAGGAACATCGCTGTCAACAAAGACATACAGCTGCTCTGTGTAAGATTGGGAAAGGATACCTGTTGGGTTACCCATATAGGAAGCGGCCCTACTCCAAAGTTTATCGTTCCAATACTTGGCATCGCTGTAAGCCTTGTAACTGTGAATACGGAATTCCTGTTCGTAGGCTGCCCATGAGTTGTTCTTCACCTTGAGAGCAATATTGACCATATACTCAGGCATACCGCCCTCTGTCATAGCTGTGGTTAAAGCCTCGTCACTCATGGCCTGGTATTCAGCTTTCAGCTGCGTACATGCCGCATCCTCGAAGAAGTTGCCAGTCAACTCGCTGACGACATCACTTTCCTCCGGTTCCTCCGGATAAAAGTTTGCCAGTGAACCGTAGATATTGCTATAATATTCTTTCCATGCCGACGATGCCTTATAGTCAGCCAATGCATCCTTATAGACATACATGGTAACCTTCGAACCAAACAGATAGGATGATATGGCAGGAGGTGTCATGGGCTTCACATAGGCTTTAGTGACAGCAGAGCCGTAGAACGCCCCTTTGCTCAGTTGGTTTACCTTTTTACCGATAACAACCGTTGCCAGCGAATTACAATACGCAAAAGCATCCTCGCCAAGCGACCTGACGCTGTTAGGAATGTCTATAGTCTTTAGGGCCGTTCCAGCAAAAGCATTCTTCTGGATAGTTGTAGCAGTATTAGGCAACAACATTGCCTGAAGCTTCGAGCAGTTATAGAACATCTTCTCGCCTACAACATCATCTGACGTTGTAAAATTCTCGTTGTAGGCCTCGCCACCTGAAACGATGCGGACTTCCGACCAGTCAAGCGAAGTAACTGTTCCATTAGTGACCAACGAACGGATGTACTTGATGTCGGTACCGTTAATGTAGCCCGTCACCCTGAGTTCCTTTTCTGTCGATGACAGAAGCGAAGAGAGCGTGCCTGCCGTTTCCACATGAATCTCAGTCCTTGACCAAACGCTGGTGGAGACGAGACAGGTCATAGCTGCCAGTAGCAGTCTTAAAATTCCATTGGTGTTGTTTTTATTCATAATATAGTGATTTAAGATTTGTTGTTTTTCTGTTTTTGTAAGGTCTTTTCAACCGAAATCAAATTCCAACTGTTGTGTATCCCCCAATAGGTTAAAACTCATCCTGTGGTAAGGCGTCGTACCATACTGACGGATAGCCTCGCGGTGCACCTTAGCCGGATAGCCCTTGTTCTTGTCCCAATGATACTGGGGAAACTCCTCGTGGATGCGCAGCATGAAGTCGTCCCTGTATGTCTTTGCCAAAATGCTGGCTGCTGCGATAGAGAGATATTTACCGTCACCCTTTACAATGGTGGTAGCCGGCACAACTTTTGGCTCGTTATCGTTATCGTTAACGTTATCGTTAGCCGTAAGCTCTTGATACGGTTTCCATCGGTTGCCGTCCACAATGATATACTCAGGCCGAACGGTCAACTGATCCAAGGATCGGTGCATAGCCAGAATGCTGGCATTAAGAATGTTTATTTTATCAATCTCCTTATTATCGACAATTCCCACAGCCCAAGCCAAGGCCTCACGTTCTATAACCTCCCGCAACTGATAGCGCTTCTTCTCGGTCAGCTGCTTGGAGTCGTTCAGCATCTCGTTCCTGAAGTCGGAGGGCAGAATCACAGCTGCGGCAAACACAGGGCCTGCCAGACAACCACGGCCAGCCTCATCACAACCGGCCTCAATCAGTCCTTCTTTATAATATGCTTCTAACATCTTTAAGTAGCCTCACCCAGGTCCTCTCCAAAGAGAGAGAACCTCAAAACCTCAAAACATCTGCCTTACTCTATTTATGCCGGCCACCAAGGCATCCACCTCTTCACGGGTGTTGTATAAGGCAAAGCTGGCGCGGCAAGTTCCCTCAATACCCAATCGGTGCATCAAGGGTTCCGCACAATGGTGTCCTGTGCGGATGGCAATCCCCAACCGGTCGAGCAACGTTCCCATATCCAGATGATGGATAAAACCCCTCTCCTGACCTCCCCCGAGGGGAAGGAATAGTTGGAAACTGATGACAGCGTCGTGCTGTTCAATATCCTTGGGCCCGAAGATGTGCATACCCTCTATCTCATTCATTTTCTGCATAGCATAGGCGGTAAGATCACGCTCATGGGCTCCGATGGCATCCCAACCCAGTGCACTGACGTAATCCAATGCCCGTGCCAGACCTGTGCTGGCTACATAGTCGGGCGTGCCGGCCTCGAACTTGAAGGGAAGTTCATTAAAGGTTGTTTTCTCGAAAGATACATTCTTTATCATCTCACCGCCACCCATATAAGGTGGAAGTTTCTCTAACCATTTCTCCTTACCATACAAGACACCGATACCCGTAGGGCCGTAAATCTTATGACCGCTGAAAGCAAAGAAGTCGCAATCCAACTCCTGTACATCTACCTTCATGTGGGGCGTACTCTGAGCGCCGTCTATCAGCACGGGCACTCCATGTTCGTGGGCAATACGGATAATCTCTTTAACGGGATTGACGGTTCCCAATACGTTACTTATATGTGTCACACTAACGATACGCGTGCGGTCGGAAAAGAGTTTTTCATATTCTTCCATCCGCAGTCGTCCGTCATCCGTGATAGGAATTACGCATAGCTTAATGACTTTACGCTGCTGTTGCAACTGCCAGGAGACGATATTGCTGTGATGCTCCATCTCACTGACAATCACCTCATCGCCTTCCTTCATGAAAGCATCGGAGAAGCACTGAGCCACCAGATTGATGCTCTCCGTGGTGCCTCGAGTGAAAATAATCTCGCTGGTGCTTCGGGCGTTCAGGAACTTCCGTACCGTTTCCCTGCTGCCCTCATGCAGTTCTGTGGCCTGCTGTGACAGGAAGTGAACGCCTCTGTGTACATTGGCATTCACGTTATAATATTCCTCGGTCATAGCCTCCACCACAACACGGGGCTTCTGCGTAGTAGCTGCGTTATCCAGATAAACCAAAGGGTACTTCCCATAGATGGTCTTATCAAGGATTGGAAAATCGTTTCGGATCGGACCCACCCCCATCCCCTCCCTTGTATGGAGGGGAACAATTACTTTTTCTATCTTATTATTCTCTATTATACTCATCCAATGATGTTTGTTCTTATTTTTTCTCCCGCCCTAAAGGGAGGGACGGGGAGGGTCCCTTATTTACAAAGTTTGCATCCTTCGCACTTTGAAAGTTCGCCTCTGAGACGCTTGTCCACCAATACATGTAGGCGGTCTCTGAGTGCTTCAAGGGGGATGGTCTCTATCACCTCGGTAATAAATGCCGACTTCAGCAAGAGTCTGGCTTCCTGCTCCGATATACCACGCTGACGCATATAGAAGAGGGCCTCATCGTTCATCTGACCCACCGTACTGCCATGACTGCACTTTACATCATCGGCATAGATTTCCAGCATAGGCTGGGTGTACATACGGGCTGAGGAGGTAGCACAGAGATTAGCATTGGTCTCGTTGCTGATGGTTTTCTGAGCGCCTTCACGCACCAGGATTCTGCCGGCAAAGGCACCTACAGAACTGTCGTCCAATACATATTTGTAGAGTTCGTTGCTCTGGCAGCAACCCACCTGATGGTCTATCAGCGTATTGTTATCTACATGCTGGGTCTTATCGGCTATCACACAACCATTCAGGATAACCCCGGAGCCTTCGCCTTTCAGACTTACGTCCATGCGGTTACGGGTATGCCCGTTAAAGAGCGTAAAGCTGGTGTGATGTACATGACTGTCCCTCCCCTGCTGGACGAAAACACTGCTATAACGGGTGCAAAGCAGATGGGTCTCTTCCACCTCGTACAGATTCAGATGACTGCCGTCACCGGCAAAGACTTCCACCACCTGATTAGAAAGGAAGTGCATCTGATCCACCGCTTTATCTGTTATGACGATATCAGCCTCGGCACACTGCTCCAGAATGATAAGGATGCGACGGTTTACCATCGTGTCCTGTTCTCCCTTCAGCACGTTGCTTATCTGAATGGGGTGCTCCACTTTGGTATTGCGTGGTACATAGATGACCAAAGCATCCACACTGAGCATGGTGTTCAGTGCCACCACAGCATCTTGCCTGTCCGCCAGTTTGTTATAGTATGGGGTAACATCCACGGGAGCTTCGCTGATACGATGGCAATAAGGAAGATTCTTCACTTCCAGCGGAGTCAGTGCTATGCCGTAGTCGGGAGCAAAATCCTCCGCCACGTCGGTATATTTGTAGCGTTCCACCTTCTTTGTGGGGAAACCAAGGGCCGAGAAAGTCCGCAAAGCCTCAGCACGAGGGGCATTCATCACCTCGCAAGAGCGCTCGCAGATAAGTTTTCCTGCCTGAGCGTAGAAATCTGTATATTGTCTTGTGTCCTCTGCCATAGCTTACAGGCCTACTTCTTCCTTTATCCAGTCGAAACCGCGATTCTCTATCTCCAAAGCCAGTTCCGGACCGGCTGTCTTTACTATCATTCCACCGATAAGCACATGTATAATGTCGGGCTTCAGGTAATCCAGCAAACGCTGATAATGGGTAATCACCAAGGCGCTTGTCTGGGGCGTGCGAAGCTTGTTGAACCCCTCGGCCACAATGCGCAAAGCATCTACATCCAAGCCGCTGTCTGTCTCATCCAGAATACTGAACGTAGGTTCCAACATAGCCATCTGGAAAATCTCGTTGCGTTTCTTTTCTCCACCTGAGAAACCTTCGTTCACGCTTCTGCTGGTCAGCCGGCTATCCAACTCGACAATCTTACGCTTCTCACGCATCAGCTTCAGGAAATCGCCGGCACTTAAAGGTTCCTCGCCCTTGTACTGACGCTTGGCATTCAGTGCTGCACGCATAAAGTTGACCATGCTTACACCGGGAATCTCCACAGGTTGCTGGAACGACAGAAAGATACCTTCGTGAGCACGTTCCTCGGGTGCCATCTTCAACAGGTCCTTGCCGTTGAAGATTATCTCGCCTTCTGTCACCTCATAGGCGGGATGTCCCACAATCACATTGCTCAGCGTACTTTTACCGGCACCGTTCAGTCCCATTATGGCATGCACCTCACCGTCTTTTACGGTCAGGTTGATACCTTTCAGAATCTCCTTGCCATTTATTGTGGCATGTAAATTATTTATCTGTAGCATAATTATCTCAACTCAAGCCCCCTCCCCGCTCCCCCTTTGGGTGAGGGCCTTAATTATTTTACTCTCAATTTATCACTCCCCCTAGGGGGAGATGGAGGGGGCTTTACCCTACGCTTCCTTCCAGACTCACGCCTAACAGCTTCTGTGCTTCTACGGCGAACTCCATGGGCAGTTTGTTAATCACCTCTTTGGCATATCCATTCACTATCAGGCTCACAGCCTCCTCAGTATTGATACCACGTTGATTGCAGTAGAAAAGCTGGTCTTCCGATATCTTGCTGGTCGTAGCCTCATGCTCCACAACGGCCGTATTGTTGTGTACGTCCATATAAGGGAAGGTATGAGCGCCGCACTTGCTGCCTAACAACAACGAATCGCAACTGCTGTAATTGCGGGCATTGTCGGCCGTCTTAGCCACCTTTACCAAACCGCGGTAGGCATTCTGACTCTTCCCTGCGCTGATACCCTTGCTGATAATGGTGCTCTTGGTGTTCTTGCCGATGTGAATCATCTTGGTGCCCGTATCAGCCTGCTGATAGTTGTTGGTCACGGCCACGCTGTAGAACTCGGCCTGCGAGCCTTCGCCGCTCAGCACACAGCTGGGGTATTTCCATGTGATGGCACTACCCGTCTCCACCTGTGTCCAGGAGAGCCTGCTGTTACGTCCCCTCAGATGTCCGCGTTTGGTTACCAGGTTCAGCACACCGCCCTTGCCCTCGCTGTCACCGGGGTACCAGTTCTGGACAGTACTGTACTTCACCTCGGCATTCTCCTTCACTACAATCTCCACGATGGCAGCATGTAACTGGTTCTCGTCGCGCATCGGAGCCGTACAGCCTTCCAGATAACTCACGTATGCATCATCGTCGCAGACGATAAGGGTGCGTTCAAACTGACCCGTTCCTCTGGCATTGATGCGGAAGTAGGTACTCAGCTCCATCGGACAGCGTACACCCTTGGGGATATACACGAAGGAGCCGTCAGAGAATACTGCCGAATTAAGGGCTGCAAAAAAATTGTCCCTGTACGGCACCACCGAGCCCAAGTATTCACGCACCAGTTCGGGGTGTTCCTTCACCGCCTCGCTGATGGAACAGAAGATAATTCCCTTCTCTTTCAGTTTCTCGCGGAAGGTGGTCTTCACGCTCACCGAATCCATCACAGCATCCACAGCCGTACCACTCAGTGCCAGACGTTCTTCCAAGGGAATTCCCAACTTGTCGAAGGTCTTCATCAACTCAGGGTCAATAGCACCCTCTTTTCCCCCAAGTGGGGATTTTTTCGTCGGATCGGCATAGTAAGAAATGTCCTGATAATCTATTTCGGGCATCTTCAAGTGTCCCCAAGTGGGAGCCTCCAGCGTTTGCCAGTAGCGGAACGCCTTCAGTCGGAACTCCAGCAGCCAGTCGGGTTCGCCCTTTTTCTGTGAAATAAGACGCACCACATCCTCCGAGAGTCCTTTATCTATCACCTCGGTCTGCACATCGGTAGTGAAGCCGTACTGGTACTTCTTCTCCGCTACCTCTCGCACAAACTCATTCTTTTCTTCCATTCATATTTCTATTTGGGCGACAAAATTACGATTTTTATTTGGTTTATCTTTGATAAACAACATTTTTTTCTGTTTACATAATAAAAAAACACTCATAACAAACGCACAAACATTTGTTTTTTTGCCTCTCTATCCTTTGGCGTTTGATAAAATAGTATTATCTTTGCGGTGTTATAAACAAAAAAACGACAACTTTAAACTAATGGAATACCGAAAACTTGGAAAAACCGGCTTGCAGGTTTCTGCGCTGAGCTTTGGTGCCTCGTCGCTGGGCGGGGTCTTTCACACGATAGACGAAGGACGGGCCGTTGAAACCGTCGGCGTAGCCCTCGAAGGGGGCATGAACCTGATTGATGTCTCACCATACTACGGCCATTATAAAGCCGAGACGGTGCTGGGAAAAGCCCTGCGCCAACTGCCTCGCGACAAATACATTCTCTCTACTAAGGTGGGACGCTACGGCAAGGATGGCGTGAACACATGGGACTACAGCGGCAAACGGGCGCAGGAAAGCGTCTATGAAAGTATGGACCGACTGGGCGTGGAGCACATCGACCTGATTCATGTTCACGACATTGAGTTTCAGGCTTCACTCCCCGGTGGTTTGCAGAAGGTCGTGGATGAGACACTGCCGGCACTCGTTGAACTAAAGCAGAAGGGCATCGTGAGCCACGTAGGCATCACCGACCTGCAAATCCCCAACCTGCGCTGGGTCATCGACCACAGCCCCGAAGGTACCGTTGAGACCGTACTGAACTTCTGCCATTATTGCCTGAACGATGATGCGTTGGCCGATAATCTGGATTACTTCGAGAGTCACGGCATAGGTCTTATCAATGCCTCACCCCTCAGCATGGGCTTACTCTCCATGCGTGGTGTACCCGACTGGCACCCGGCTCCCAAGCCTTTGGTAGAGGCCTGCCGTCGTGCAGCAGAACATTGTGCCGCCAAGGGCTATCCCATCGAGAAGCTTGCCATGCAGTTCTCTGTGAGCAATCCCCGTGTGCCTTCTACCCTGTTTTCTTCTGCTAATCCCGACAATGTGCGCCGTAACCTGCAATACATCAGCGAACCCATCGACTGGCAGCTGGTACGCGAGGTGCAAGAAATCATTGGCGACCAAAAACGCGTGACATGGAAAAACAGTTGATTGTTGACGCCCATAGCCATCTGTGGCTGAAGCAGGATACTTTAGTGGATGGCTGCCCCATCCGCACGCTACAGCCGAATGGCAGCCGGTCGGAATTCTTCGGCGAGGAGCGCCAGATGCTGCCACCCTTTATGATTGACGGCAAGAATACTGCCGAGGTGTTCCTTTCTAATATGGATTACGCCCAGGTGGGTGCTGCCGTTGTGGTGCAGGAAGTCATCGACGGCAACCAGAATGCCTATCTCACCGAGGTGCAGGCTAAGTACCCCGACCGCTTCTTCTGCATGGGTATGACCTGGACGCTGGAGGAAGCAAAGGCCGTCCGTACTGCCGGATTGAAAGGCATTGCCTTCCCAGGGCATCGCATAAAGGAACCGCTGCACTCGTTTATGCCTATCTTCAAATTCATGGAGGAGCAGGACATGGTGCTGTCGATGTGCTTAGGCGAAGACCCTCGTCAGATAGCAGAGATGGCTGAAGTAATCCAGGAATGCCCCCGACTGAAGGTTGCTATCGGACACTTCGGAATGGTTACCACACCGGCTTTCGAAAGTCAGGTAAAACTGGCTTTAGAGGGTCCGAACGTGATGATTGAATCAGGCGGCATCACCTGGCTCTATAACAGCGAGTTCTACCCCTACCCTTCTGCCGTGCGCAGCATTCGTCAGGCTGCCGACTGGGTCGGCATAGACCGTCTGATGTGGGGCTCTGACTACCCTCGCACCATCACAGCCATCACCTATCGCATGAGTTACGACTTCCTATTCCGCAGCAACCTTCTCACCCCCGATGAGATAGGCGCTTTCCTGGGAGGAAATGCCAAACAGTTCTATGGCTTCGGTCCCCTCCCCACCCTACCTTATATAAAGAATATGAGTGAATAACCTTATAACCACATAACCAATGGAAAAGAAACCGTTAGTTGAGAGGAAATACCTCTTCACTTTTATCCTCATCACCTCGCTCTTTGCGCTGTGGGGCTTTGCCAACGACCTGACAAATCCCATGGTAGCAGCTTTCCAGACGGTGATGGAGTTATCTGCCGCCAAAGCCTCTATGGTGCAGTTTGCTTTTTACGGCGGTTACGCCACTATGGCTGTGCCTGCTGCGCTGTTCATTCGCAAGCATACCTATAAACACGGCGTGCTGCTGGGATTGGCACTCTATGCCATTGGTGCCTTCTTGTTTATCCCTGCGGCCCAGTACCAGCAGTTCTCGTTCTTCTGCATCTCGCTGTATATCCTGACGTTCGGTCTGGCCTTCCTGGAGACAACGGCCAATCCGTTCATTCTCTCGCTGGGCGAAAAGGAAACCTCCACACGTCGGTTGAATCTGGCACAGGCCTTCAACCCCGTAGGTTCTCTGTCAGGAATGGCTGTAGCATCGTTCATCGTGTTGCCGCAACTGCTTTCCGACAAGCGCGATGCTGCCGAACAGATCATCTTCGGTTCGCTCTCCGAGGCCGAAAAGGCAGACATCCGTCTGCACGACCTTGCTGTCATCCGCGATCCCTACGTAGCCATCGGATTAGTTGTGGTGGTGATGCTTATCATCATTGCCCTGACAAAGATGCCGCGTTTGGCTGGCGAAGGACAGAAGTTGCACCCCAAGCATACGCTCAACCGCCTTTGGCACAACACCATCTATCGCGAGGGCGTATTGGCCCAGGTCTTCTATGTAGCCGCACAGATTATGTGCTGGACCTTCATCATCCAGTATGCCGACCGTCTGGGTATCAACAAGGCTACGGCACAGGTATTTAATATTGTGGCTATGTCGCTGAACCTCAGCGGTCGTTTCATCGGCACCTTTATCATGCGCTACGTCAACACCCGCCGTCTGCTGATGATCTTCGGTATCTGTGCTTCTGTCTGTACCCTCGGAGCCATCTGTATCGACGGACGGTTGGGCCTCTACTCATTGGTATGTATCAGCCTCTTCATGTCCATCATGTTCCCCACCATCTATGGTGTAGCACTGGAGAATGTCGATGCCGAGGACACCTCTCTCGGTGCCGCCTTCCTGGTGATGGCCATCGTAGGCGGTGCGCTGATGCCTCCGCTGCAAGGCATGATTATCGACTTAGGCAGCGTCTCCGGATGGCCTGCCGTGAACGTTTCGTTCTGCCTGCCCCTGATTTGCTTCATTTTCGTAGCCCTTTACGGCTACCGTACACATAAGGCTTTACTGAAATAACAGGAGTTAAAGAAGTTAAAGACGATAGTTGAGAGGTTAACGATAACGATAACGAAAACTGATTAACAATTAACAACGAAAAACCGTTAACAGTAAACGGTAAACAGTAAACAGTAAACGGTAAACAGTAAACGAAAACTACGGAGCGAAGCGGTAACTTCGGAGGGCAGAAAGCCCGGTAACTCCTAGGCCGTAAGGCCGATAACTCATGAGCGAAGCGATAACTCCTTTTACAAAAAAAAATAACATATGAAAGCATTACAGATTTCTGATACTCATTTGCTGGAAGTCATCGGACTTCCAACGCCACAGCCCGCTGCCGGCGAGGTGCTGTTGCGCATTAGTTACGTCGGCTTTTGCGGTTCCGACCTCAACACCTTCCGCGGTCGTAACGCTATGGCCCTGAAGCCCGTCATTCCCGGGCACGAAATCAGCGCCATTATAGAAAAGGTAGGCGAAGGCGTTCCTGCCGGTTTTCAGACGGGCCAGTTGGTTACCGTCGATCCCTACACTGCCTGTGGCAACTGTCCGAGCTGCCGCCGCCGTCGTTTCAACGCCTGCCAGCACAACGAGACCCTTGGTGTACAGCGTCACGGAGCTATGCGCGAGTTCATCTGCGTTCCATGGCAGAAGGTGATTCCTGCCGAGGGGCTTGCTCCGCAGGACATTGCACTCATCGAGCCCATGAGTGTGGGCTTCCATGCCGTAGATCGCGGTCAGGTGACAGACAGCGATACCGTTCTGGTTATCGGCTGCGGCATGATTGGTGTGGGTGCCATTGTACGCGCCAGCCTGCGTGGTGCTACCGTCATTGCAATGGATTTGGATGACGAGAAGCTGGCTCTTGCCCGCGAACTGGGTGCCTCGGCTACGGTCAACAGCGGAACAGATGATGTTCACGCCCGCCTGCAGGAACTGACGGGCGGTGCCGGTCCCGATGTGGTCATCGAGGCTGTAGGTGCAGCTCCAACCTATAACTGCGCTATCAACGAGGTTGCCTTCACGGGACGGGTTGTCTGCATCGGCTATGCCCCGGGCGATGTCTCATTGCCCACGCGATTCTTTGTACAGAAGGAACTCGATATCCGCGGCTCCCGCAATGCCCTGCCCGATGACTTCCGCGCTGTCATCCGCTATCTGCGTCGTGGCCAGTGCCCCACAGCACGCCTTATCTCGGGCATCGTTAAACCCGAGGAAGCAGCTCAGGCTATGACCAATTGGGATGCTGCCCCAGGTAAAGTCTTCAGAATACTTGTTAACTTCTCATAAAACCAGCAGAATATGAAAATTATCCAATTTGGGGAAGGAAACTTCCTACGTGCCTTCGTTGAGTGGATAGCTCAACAAATGAATTACAGCGTAGCCATCGTTAAGCCCCGGCCTGGCAACACTTTGGATGCTTTGCGTGCACAAGGGTGCCGTTACCATGTAAACCTGCAAGGCTTACTGAACGGAAAGACCATAGATACAATGGAAGAAATCACCTGTGTCACCACAGCCGTAAACCCTTACGAAGACCACGAGGCCTTCCTTGCGCTGGCAGAAGATGCCGAGGCACGCTTCATTGTGTCCAATACCACCGAGGCCGGTATAACCTTCGACCCTGTCTGCCGGCTGAACGACACACCGCCCACCTCATACCCTGCCAAACTGACGCAGTTGCTTTACCATCGTTTTCGCACCTTCAACAGCGACCCTGCCAAGGGCTTTATCATCCTGCCCTGCGAACTCGTTTTCGGCAATGGTCATCTCTTGGAGCAATGCGTTCATCAATATATTAACCTTTGGGCAACAGAGATAGGCAGTGATTTCGATGACTTTTCCCATTGGGTACAACAGTCATGCTACTTCTGCACCACCCTTGTGGATCGTATTGTGCCTGGATATCCCAAGAAAGATGCTGAGGCGCTGCAAGCCCGACTGCCTCAGCATGATCCCCTGCTGGTGCAAGCCGAGCCTTACCACCTTTGGGTCATTGAGGCGGCCAAGAACCTTTCCCTGGAGCAACTGGAGAAGGAGTTCCCTGCTGATAAGGCCGGACTGCACGTTGTCCTGACCCACGACGAATCACCTTACCACGAACGTAAGGTAACCTTGCTGAACGGGCCCCATACGGTGCTCTCGCCTGTTGCTTTCTTGGCTGGCCTGAATATCGTCCGCGATGCCTGTCAGCACGAGGTAATCGGCCCCTTTGTCCGTCGTGTGATGTTCGACGAGCTGCTGCCCACGCTTAACTTGCCCGAGGATGAGTTGCGCCGTTTCGGAAACGATGTGATGGAACGCTTCTGCAATCCCTTCGTTGATCATCAGCTTACGAGCATCATGCTCAACAGCTTCCCCAAGTTCCAGACGCGCGACCTGCCCGGACTGAAAACCTACCTCTTGCGCAAGGGCACATTGCCCAAGGGAATCGTCTTGGGCTTGGCTGCCATCTGTGTCTATTACCGGGGCGGTCAGCGTGCCGACGGCACACCTATTCAGCCCAACGACGACCCACGCATCATGCAACTGCTCACCGGCCTGTGGGCAACAGGCGATGTACATAAGGTAGCGGAGGGAGTTCTGGCAGCCAAAGAACTTATCTGGACAGAACACGGCGACCTCAACACCATCCCAGGTCTTACCGACCTCCTCGCCGAAGACATCACCAGCATCTTAGAGAAGGGAATGATGGAAACGGTTAAAGGAT
>JAFXZY010000019.1 GCA_017541025.1 Bacteroidaceae bacterium
AAAAATGGGGGTAAAAACAGGGACTTAACTCGATACATGTCATGAATTAACTCGATACATGTCATGAGTTAACTCACCGCATTATACACGTAAATTCACATTACGTGGAGATAGGGAATAAATCATGAAGATTATCTGGATGAAGTAAAGGTGTAAATCCGGTTTTGCAGCTTGTTTCTTTGAAAATACTGCATGAGTACTTAGAATTTTATGTTTTCGTGCCGTTTTTTGTGAGAGATTCCTTATCTTTGCAGTCGATTTGCGAAAAAATGATAGCAAAAGAGCATTATGACTAACAAATTGACTCCTATAAAGAAAGAAATTGTGGATGGACTGATTGCCAAACTGGGCATTCAGGACTTTGCCAAGGCTACTATCCGCGAGGTGAAGCAGGTGGCTGCTATGGCCGAGAAAGAGAGTGGTGTAGAGTTTATTAAGATGGAGATGGGTATTCCTGGTCTGCCTGCCGCTAAGGTGGGTGTGGATGCCCAGATTAAGGCGCTTCAGGATGGTATCGCTCATTCGTACCCCGACATTCAGGGCTATCCCGAACTGAAGAAGCAGGCGTCGCGTTTCGTGAAGGCTTTCATTGGTGTGGATATCGCACCGGAGGGCTGCGTACCTGTTACCGGGTCTATGCAGGGAACTTTTGCTTCGTTTTTGACTTGCTCTCAGGCCGACAAGAAGAAGGACACGGTGCTGTTCATCGACCCGGGTTTCCCCGTTCAGAAGATGCAGCTGCAGGTGCAGGGCGTGAAGTATGAGACGTTTGATGTGTACGATTTCCGCGGCGAGAAACTGCGTGACAAGTTGGAGAGCTACCTCAGGAACGGTAATATCTGTGCCATTGTCTACTCGAACCCCAACAACCCATCGTGGGTATGTCTGACAGAGCAGGAGTTGCAGATTATAGGCGAGTTGGCTACTCTGTACGACTGCATCATTATGGAAGACTTGGCTTACTTCGCTATGGACTTCCGTCAGGACTTGAGTATTCCTTTCGAGCCTCCCTATCAGCCAACCGTTGCCCGCTATACCGATAATTATATGTTGCTTATCAGCGGTTCTAAGGCATTCAGCTATGCAGGCGAGCGCATTGGCGTGGTGTGCATCAGCGACAAGTTGTTCCACCGTCACTACGATGATCTGGCTGCACGTTACGAGGGCCTCCCCTTCGGACTGGTGTTCAGTACCCGTATGCTTTATGCTTTGTCTTCAGGAACCAGCCATTCTGCACAATATGCGTTGGCAGAAATGTTCCGTGCTGCCTGTGACGGCGAATACCGTTTCCGCGACGAAGTAAAGGTGTATGGCGAGCGAGCCAGAAAGTTAAAGGAGATTTTCTGCCGTCATGGTTTCTACGTCGTTTATGACAAAGACGGAGACCAGCCTGTGGCCGACGGATTCTATTTTACCATTGGCTATCCGGGTATGACCAGCGGACAGTTGGCTCAGGAACTGATGTACTATGGCGTCAGTGCCATCTGCCTGATTACTACGGGTTCGCATCAGGAGGGACTGCGCGTCTGTACCTCGTTCATCGGAGATCATCAGTACGAACAACTGGAGGAGCGAATGGCAATCTTTGAAAAGAACAACTAAAACAAGCCTACCCCTGTCCCCTCCCGAAGGGAAGGGGGAATTTTATATTATTCATTAATTAACAACAAACAACACAACAATGAAAAAAAAGACTTTTTTCGTAAAAGCTACGCTGGCTGTTGCTTTAGCTATCTTCAGCAGCACAGCCGCCATGGGACAAGAAACAGTGAAAGACTCCACCAAGACATCCTTTTTGGAAAAGAAATGGGTGAAGGAGCTCACCAGTCGTATTAAACTTCATGGTTACGCCCAAGGCGGTTACAACTATACCCACAACGCTGCCGGCAACACCAACACCTTTGAACTGAAACGTGTTCTCTTCTGGGCAGATGCCCAAATTACCGACCGTTGGTCGTTTCTCTTCATGCACGACTTCTCGAGTGTCGTACAGGAATACTACACAGACTTTCGCATTACCAAGAATAAGGCCCTTACCGTCAGGGTCGGCCAGTTCAAGAATGGTCTGTCACTCGAGAACCCCCTTTCCCCCACTGCTATGGAAGCCATTGATGTCTATTCCGAAGGCGTTACCTACCTGACAGGTTGTGGTAGCGACCCCTTGATGGGCGTTCAGTATGGCCGTGACCTGGGTCTCTCTCTGTTCGGTGAGATAAACAACGGCAAGTTGCGCTACGAGTTAGATGTTATGAACGGACAGGGTATCAATAAGAAGGACGGTAATAACTTTAAGGATTTTATTCTTCGTCTGGAATATCGCCCCGTTACGGGCTTGAACCTGGTAGCAACCGGACAGATTGGACGAGGACACAATATCCTTACCGACGGTAAGACTTCGGTCTATAATCCGGCTATCCAGAACGGAGAAGACTACAAGCGTAACCGTTGGACTTTAGGTTTTGACTATAAAAGCAAGGCGTTTAATGCTCACGGCGAGTATTTGGAAGGCTACGATGGCGATGTGACCAGCCGAGGCGGCTATCTGACAGGTGCTGTGCCCTTGGGTACTCCGAAGGTAGAGTTTGTGGGCAGCTACGACTTCTTCAACTATAATACATCATTGGGAATGGACCAGCACAAGGCTATTGCCGGATTCCAGTATTGGTTCTATAAGAAGTGCCGTGTCCAGGTGCAATATGTTTACAAGAGCGCCTACGTGGCCAACAACACATTCATCAAGGACAACTCTCACGCCATAATGTGTCAGCTCCAGGTGAGATTTAATTAAAGCCCCCCTGAGGGAGTGATTTAAAGTTTAGAGTTTAGAGTTTAGAGTTTTCTCTAACCGCTAACCCTTAACCGCTAACCAATTTGATTTTAAGTTATTATGATAATAAAAGTTCTTTTAACAATAGTGTTCTTGGCCATCATGATTGGTGTTGGCCTTTATAGTCGTAAACAGGCAAGTAGTGTAGAAGGCTTTGTGTTAGGTGGCCGTTCGGTAGGTCCCTGGTTGTCAGCTTTTGCCTTTGGTACCAGTTATTTCTCTGCTGTTGTATTCGTGGGTTATGCCGGTCAGTTCGGATGGAAATACGGTCTTTCCAGCGCTTGGATTGGTGTGGGTAATGCCGTCATTGGTTCGTTGCTGGCTTGGCTCATCTTGGGTAAGCGTACCAAGTTGATGACCCAGCACATAGAAAGTCGTACGATGCCAGATTTCTTTGGCACACGTTTTTCCGACCAGAAGTTGCGTGTTGTAGCTTCTGTCATAGCTTTCGTGTTCCTGATTCCTTATACCGCAGGTGTTTACAGCGGCATTTCCAGACTCTTTGAGATGGGTTTCAACATACCTTATGAATATTGTGTGGTCATCATGTCGGCTCTAACCGCTGTGTATGTGATACTGGGTGGCTACAAGGCCACAGCTATGAACGACTTCATCCAGGGCATCATCATGCTCTTTGGTATCGTGGCTGTTATCTTGGCTGTGCTTTCTGCCCAGGGCGGACTTACTGAGGCTGTCGGTAAGTTGGCTCAACTACCTGCTGATGGAGCAACTGAGCCCGGTAGTGGTATGTTTGCTACTTGGTTAGGCCCTGACCCATGGGGATTGCTTGGCGTAATCATCCTGACGTCGCTTGGCACGATGGGACTTCCTCAAATGGTGGGTAAGTTCTATAGCATTACCGATGAAAGCGCCATCAAGCGTGGCACCATCATCAGCACCATTTTTGCTTTCATCGTAGCTGGTGGCTGTTACTTCCTGGGTGGATTTGGTCGTCTGTACGACCCAGTGATAAATGAAGCGACGGGCAAGATTGCCTTTGACTCTATTGTACCTGCTATGCTGGTTACATTGCCCGATGTGCTCATTGCCCTTGTGGTACTGCTGGTACTCTCGGCTTCCATGAGTACGTTGGCTTCGTTGGTACTGACTTCCAGTTCAACTATGACCCTTGATCTTATCTATCGCGATAAGAAATCTTTGCCAGGTGAGGTAGAAGAAGGTAGTATTGACGATATCGTTTCAGAAAAGGTGGAACTCCGTAAGGTAGTTGTGATGCGTGTACTCATTGTGTTCTTCATTGTCATCTCTTTGATGATTGCGCTGAATCCTCCCACCTTTATTGCCCAGTTGATGGGTATCTCTTGGGGTGCATTGGCAGGTGCCTTCCTGGCACCCTTTATGCTGGGACTTTATTGGCGTAAGGCAACAACGGCCAGCGTATGGGCTTGCTTCATCTGGGGCGTGGGTATTACGGTGCTGAATATGCTGTTGGGCAACCCCATCAGTCCTATAAACTGTGGAGCCATTGCCATGTTGGGCGGTTTCCCAGTTGTGTTGCTGGTGAGCTTTTTCACATCTCAGTTGCCAAAGAATGATGTGGACCGCATGTTCCAGTGCTATGAGAAATAGTTCAATAAGTTCAAGAGTTCAAGAAGTTTAAGATATAAAATATTTGTCCGAAAGCAGATTTTGTTGTACATTTGCATGGGACATAAACCTAAATAACAGAAATTCATGATTTGGAATCCGAACAAAGAGTGCATGAGTCGTGACGAGAGGAGTGCGCTGCAAGGCAAACGCCTACACAAGATAGTGGAATACGTATACCACAATGTGCCTTTCTATCGCAACAAGTTGCAGGAAATGGATATCCGTCCTGATGATATTCAGACTATTGAGGACATTCAGAAGCTGCCTTTCACCACTAAGAAAGACCTCAGAGACAACTATCCTTTTGGATTGCAGGCTGCTCCGCAGAGCGAGATTATCCGTATACACGCTTCCAGTGGAACAACCGGCAACCCAACTATAGTGGGATATACCCGTAAGGACATTGGTGTATGGAGCGAATGTATGGCCCGCTGTCTTACAGCATACGGCGTAACACGTGACGACATCTTCTCTGTGGCATACGGCTATGGCTTGTTCACTGGAGGATTGGGAGCCCATTATGGTGTTGAGCACATTGGTGCCTCTGTAATTCCTGCTGGAACGGGCAATACCGAGAAGCATCTGAAACTCATTCGCGACCTGGGTATCACAGGTTTGGCTTGTACCCCCTCTTATGCCTTGTATCTGGCAGAGACAATGGACAAATTAGGTATCCGTAAGGAAGACCTGAAACTGCGTGTGGGTGCTTTTGGTGCTGAGCCTTGGACGGAGAGTATGCGTCAGGAGATAGAGGCTCGCTTGGGTCTGAAAGGCTTTAATATCTATGGTCTTTCCGAAGTGATGGGTCCCAGCGTAAGTTATGAATGCCAGATGCAGAACGGCTCTCATATCTGTGAGGACCATTTCTATCCCGAAATCATCAATCCTGTAACTCTCGAGCCGCTACCTGCCGGACAGACAGGAGAATTGGTCTTCACTACCCTGACGAAAGAGGGTATGCCTGTGTTGCGTTATCGTACCCGTGACCTTTGCAGCCTGCTGCCCGGTACTTGCGATTGTGGCCGTACCGAGGTTCGTATGGGACGCATACAGGGACGTTCGGACGATATGCTTATCATTCGTGGTATCAATGTGTTCCCGTCTCAGGTAGAAAGCGTGGTACTCAGTATGCCAGAGTTCGCTCCTCACTATCTGCTTGTCGTGGACCGTGTGAACAATCTGGATACCTTGCAGGTTCAGGTGGAACTGCGTCAGGAAGTATTCACTTCAACCTTCGATACTCCTGCTGCTGTTGATGAACTGGAGAAGCGATTGGCAGCCAAACTGAAGAGCGTGCTGAGCATTGCTGCTAAGGTACAGCTGAAGGCTCCCGGAACCATCGAACGCAGTCAGGGCAAGAGCGCCCATGTGGTAGATAAGAGAAAATTGTAACCCCCTTCTCCCTCCTCCGAGTGGGGGAGGGAGATATATACATGAAAACAACGTAATATATTAATTAATGTATTCAAATTATTTTAATCTAGAAGTAGAAACTCTTTCCCGCTCAGAGATTGAGGCATTGCAGTTGGAACGCCTTCAGAAGACGGTGCATCACTGCATGAACAATGAATTCTATCGGAAGAAGTTTGCCGAAACGGGCATCACGCCCGATGATATCAAGACGTTGGCTGATGTTCGCAAACTGCCTTTTACTACTAAACAGGACCTGCGTGAGACCTATCCTTTTGGTATGTGTTGCGTGCCCATGAAGGATTGTGTGCGTCTGCATTCTTCCAGCGGAACAACGGGTAATCCTACCGTTATCCTCCATACCAAAAAGGACCTTGACGAGTGGGCCAACCAGGTAGCACGTAACCTCTGGATGGTGGGCCTTCGTCCCGATGATGTTTTTCAGAACTCAAGTGGTTATGGTATGTTCACCGGTGGCCTGGGATTCCAGTACGGAGCCGAGAAACTTGGCATGTTGACGATTCCTGCCGCTGCAGGTAACTCTCTGCGCCAGATTAAGTTCATCAAAGATTTTGGTACCACTGCCATCCATGCTATTCCCAGCTATGTTACCCGTCTTTACGAGGTAATGAAGGAAGAAGGCGTAGATCCACGCCGTGATACCAAACTGAAGGTGCTGGCTATTGGGGCAGAACCTCACAGCGAAGAACAGCGCAAACGCATCGAGGAGATGATGGGTGTGAAGGCCTATAACTCCTTTGGTATGAGTGAGATGTGCGGACCTGGCGTAGGTTTCGAATGTCCGGAACAGAATGGTATGCACTTCTGGGAGGACTATTACATTGTGGAGATTGTTGACCCCGAAACATTGGAGCCTGTACCCGATGGTGAGATTGGCGAGTTGGTGCTCACAACCCTTTGCCGTGAGGCCATGCCTCTGTTGCGTTATCGTACCCGTGACCTTACTCGTATTCTAGGTCGTACTTGCCCCTGTGGACGCAACCATATTCGTATCGACCGTATGCGTGGTCGTTCGGATGATATGATTGTGCTCCGTGGAGTAAATATCTTCCCCATTCAGATTGAGAAGATTCTCATGAAGTTCCCCGAAGTGGGCACCAACTACCTCATTACGCTGACTACTGAGGACAATAACGACCAGATGACCGTTGAGGTTGAGGTCAATGAGGGAACTGACGACTTTGCCAAGTTGAAAGCGCTCTCGGAGGAGCTTCGCCATCAGTTGGGCGATGAAATTCTTTTGAAGCCCCGCGTTCGCCTCGTCTCGAAAGGTTCGCTGCCCGTCAGCGAGGGCAAGGCTGTCCGCGTAGTAGATAAGAGAAAGGTATATCAATAAGGGCCCCTCTCCCCAGCCCTCCCCCGAATGGGAGGGAGCAAATCTATAAACTATCATCTTTAAACTATAAATTTTACTAATATGACAATCCCTCAACTATCCATTTTTATTGAGAACCGTTCCGGTACTCTTATCAAGGTTCTTGATGCCTTGAAGGAAGCAAATATTCAGATTGTAGCCTCCACTATTGCAGATACTGCAGAGTACGGTATTTATCGTCTTATATGCAGCGAGCCTATGCGTGCTTGCGAAGAGTTGAAAAAGGCGAATGTAGCAGTTGCTCTCAGTGATGTTTTCGCCATCGAGATAGACGACCAGCCCGGGCGTGCTGCGGAGGCTGTTAAGCTTTTCAGCGAGGCAGGCATTAGCATTACCTATATGTATTCGTTCCTGTTACGCGGAAAGGGCGTTCTTATCTTCCGCACCGATGACGGAGAAAAAGCCGCTAAAGTTATTAAGGACAATAACCTTAAGAGTATCGATGGGGCAGCCCTTGCTTTGTGGGCATAATCAACTTTTTGCGTGCAGAAGAAAGTAAGAAAGAAGAAACGCAGACTTAAGAAGAGTGTCAAGCGCGGCTGCCTGGGGATAATTATATTCCTGCTGTTGCTGGCACTCTTCTTACTCGTCAGGTGTACTCCAGCCAAAGATTTTCTGTTTGGTAGTGGCGAACCGGATGAGGAGGAGATAGTAGAACCGGACAGCGTGGATATGGTGATTGCCGACAATCTGGAACACCTTATCCGTCGGTCTTCTTTAATTGATACCACAATGCTGGCGGTAGATATATACGACCTTACCCGTGGTTGTTATGTCTATGAGTATCATAGTCACCGCAGAATGATTCCGGCTTCCTGCATGAAACTGCTTACTGGCGTCAGGGCGCTAAAACAACTTGGCACAGACCATCAGTACAATAGCTATGAGTATGTTTTAGGCACGGTGAGGCGCGATACACTTTATGGCGATTTACTCCTTCAGATGGACGACGACCCTCTTTTGCTTTCCTTTGATGAATTTTCCCAAGCGGTTAAATATCGGGGTATCAGTCATATAAAAGGGAAAGTCATCTTTGATCTTCTGCGGACAGACACTTTACGGCCACATCATACCGCCCAGCCATACGATATTACTTATAAGCAGGTCCCTTTATTGATGAAAGGTGCTCCGCGAGTAAGAAGTGAGTTTCTGGCTTCTCTTAGGGCTGCTGGCGTTACTTACGAGCGGGATACCCTTCTTTTTAATATGCCGCTTAAGGCAAATGCTGAGTTAATCTATCAGTTCCAAACGCCTTTGCGGGAAGTTTTGAAACCTATGCTCATCAACAGCAGCAACGTAAAAGCTGAGTGTGTTCTATACCATATCATACATGCGCAGGACCGAATGGCAGAACCGGATACTTGTCTGCAAATGTCTGCCCTTGATTTTGTACAATCAGAGGGTATCTACGATAGAATGGCCGATTTTGTCGTGAATGATGGCAGCGGCCTTTCTCCCGAGAACAGACTGACAGCTGACTTTCTGGTACAGCTGATGATATATGCCTATAAGCAACCCGAGATAAAAGATGTTTTTATTGATGAGGCTTTGGCTACACCGGCTCATCCTGTACGGCATGGATCTTTGTTAGGCCGCATGTCGGCTCCATGCTTTAGAGACCGAATCTTCTGCAAGACAGGCACGCTGGTTTCTTATGCGTCTTCTTCACTTACGGGTTATGCGCATCACATAAACGGAAGGTGGTTTGCCTTCAGTATCATCAACAATAATTCTCCGGTATATGATGCTAGAGAGTTTCAGGATGCCGTTTGCCGCGTTTTGGTAGAGTGACAACTCTCACAATCACACTTGCATCCGCACCCCTCGCATTCAGAACAATGCGGTTTCTTAAGATACTGACGTAGCGCAAGGGCTGCTACTATCACTATCACGGCCAAAAGAAGGATACTCTGTATATTCATTTATAAGTTTACAGTTTACGGTTTACAGTTGAGCAGTTATCGAAATTCTCAATGTTCAACAAAATTCTCCTCCTCCTCGGGGGAGGTTGGGAGGGGGCTTCAATTTTCAATTTTCAATTATCAATTCTCAATTATTCACTCCCCCAAAGGGGGAGATGGAGGGGGCTTTTTATACTACCAGATGTACCAAGAATGCTACTATCCAAGCTATGAGGCATTGTCCCGTCATAATAAGCAAGGCCCATTTCCCGCCTAATTCTCGGCGTATGGTAGCTATTGCTGCTACACAAGGGGTATAGAGCAGACAGAACACCAACAGTGTAAAGGCTGTTCCTGTCGAAAGCACTTCTGTAATACTTGCACCGGCAAATAGGGTGCTAAGGGTGCTGACTACCACTTCTTTGGCCAAGAAACCACTAACAAGAGAGGTTACAATGCGCCAGTCTCCACATCCCAACGGACTAAATAGGGGAGCTACAATGTTTGCCATTTGTGCCAACATACTTTCTGACTCCATTCCGGACTGTACCATCTGAAGGTGAAAGTCGAAAGTTTGCAGAAACCAGATAACGATGCTGGCCAAGAATATAATGGTAAAGGCTCGCTGCAGGAAATCCTTGGCTTTCTCCCAAAGTAGTCTGGCAACATTTATTGGTACAGGCATACGGTAATTGGGGAGTTCCATCACGAAAGGAACAGCTTCGCCTCTGAACAGTGTACGTTTAAGTATTAACGCCACAACAATACCTGTAAAGATACCTATTATATATAAGCCTGCCATCACCCATCCTGCATGTTTTGGAAAGAAGGCTGCAGCAAAAAAGGCGTAAATGGGAATCTTGGCCGTACAGCTCATAAAGGGAGTAAGCATAATGGTAAGACGGCGGTCTCGTTCGCTGGGAAGGGTACGGCTGGCCATCACACTGGGAACAGAACAACCGAAACCTATCAGCAAGGGCACTATACTACGCCCTGAAAGTCCCAACTTACGAAGTAGTTTATCCATCACAAAGGCAATACGCGCCATGTAACCGCTGTCTTCCAACATACTCAGGCAGAAGAATAGTATGATGATAAGCGGGAGGAAAACCAATACAGTTCCTACACCGCTATAGATGCCGTCGATGATAAGCGAATGTATGGGGGGAGCAATATTCCATGCAGTAAGCGTCTGGTCGGAAAGTTCTGTAAACTTTTCAATTCCTTCTTCTAAAAGTTCCTGCATCCAAGCACCCACACTGCTAAAGGTAAGATAGAATACCAATGCCATTATGGCCAGGAATGTAGGAATGGCGGTAAAACGACCGGTTAAGATACGGTCGATACGACGACTCCGTTTCTGCTCCTTGCTTTCATGCGGACGCAGAACAGTTTGCTCGCATACTTGATTGATAAAGCTGAAACGCATATCGGCCATTGCGGCACAACGGTCCAGACCTCTTTCTTCCTCCATCTGTTGCAGAATATGCTCAACGGTTTCCTGCTCGTTCTGCGTAAGTCCCAAAGCCTTGATAATCAGCGGGTCACTTTCTATAAGTTTGCTGGCAGCAAAGCGGAGGGGAATTTCTGCCTTCAGAGCGTGGTCTTCTATGAAATGCATGATGGCATGCAGACAACGGTGAACGGCTCCTCCATGATCATCAGGACTGCAGAAGTCCTGCCTGCCCGGTCCTTCCTGATAACGGGCAACATGAATGGCGTGCGTCACCACCTCATCAACACCCTCGTTCTTCATGGCGCTGATGGGGATAACGGGAATGCCTAACAGACGTTCCATCTTGTTGATTCGGACGGTTCCTCCGTTGTTCTTCATCTCGTCCATCATATTCAGCGCCAGCACCATCGGGATATTCAATTCCATCAACTGCATCGTAAGGTAAAGGCTCCGTTCTATGCACGTCGTGTCTATGATATTGATAATGCCGCTGGGATGGTTGTCCAGTATAAACTGACGGCTTACCACCTCTTCGTTGGTATAGGGACTTAGACTGTATATGCCAGGCAGGTCGGTAACAAGTGTGTTGGGGTATCCTTTGATAACACCATCTTTACGGTCAACTGTTACCCCGGGGAAGTTTCCAACATGCTGACGGCTACCCGTCAATTGGTTAAAAAGCGTGGTTTTACCGCAATTCTGGTTACCTACAAGGGCAAAAGTCAGTTTACCCGGTTGGGCAGAGGGGCCGTGAGGTTGGGAAGGATCGTGATAACGGGGACCGTCCTCACCCAAACCAGGGTGCTCAACGGGCATCTCCCATTTATATTCTTGAGTAGCAGAGTCATCTGCAGCCCTCCCCTTTGGGGGAGCGGGGAGAGGGGCCTCTACCTCTATCTTTCCGGCATCTGCCAGGCGGAGTGTCAGCTCATAGCCGTGAATACGCAACTCCATAGGGTCGCCCATAGGCGCAAACTTTTGCAGCACTACTTCTGCACCGGGTATCACTCCCATGTCTAAGAAATGCTGTCGCAAGGCACCTGTTCCACCCACTTGAGTGACAACGGCTCTTTGTCCTATTTTCAAATCACGAAGCGTCATAGTATCCGAATCGATTCACTTTTCTGCGTGCAAAGTTACACTTTTTTTCTAAATAAAGCATGCAAGTGAATCCTCAGTTTTTAACACTCGTACAAAAAGATACCCACTATTAGGTATTCTTAATCGCTACCCGAAAACGTCAGGAGTACCTCATGGTTAAGTCATGGTCTTAGAACTTCCAAAAATGATGAGCTACCAATGTAATAAAGTTTAATGTTTAAAGTTTAATTTTTCTAAGTCATAAATTGGTGTATTCCAGTATTTATCCTCACCTGAATCGTAGATATGTATTCCTGCTTCACAACTACCATCAAGAAAAAAGACGTTTTAACGGTATTAATCAGATTTGCGAAGTTTGTGCGTGGCAAAATAATAACAATTCACCCCCCGTTTCCACTCCCGTTGTTAATTATTAATTGGTTTTCGTGAAGATATTCTCTGTTATTTATAGATTAAGGTGTGCAGATTTTGGGGCGAAAAAACCTGTTGGACTGTTTCCCAAAGTTGATTCGGGGTTAGTTCATCCAATCTGTTGAACAGTTGCTGCATGGTTTGGGTGCTGCCGTAATGCAGGTAACGTTTAGCCATGGCGATGGCTAAACTCTCGTAGTTGTCGTACGAAACAGCTATCTGACCCTTTAACTGTCTGCGTGCGGCATTAAGCCTGTGTTCCGACATAGGGGCTTCCACCAGTTTCTGCAGTTCGCGTTCCACCAACCGAAGACAGCGTTTCACATCACCTGGGTCACAGCCAAAGTAGGTGGTCCATACACCAGAGTCGGTATAACATGTGGCATTGCTCTCTACGGTATATACCAGGCCGTTTCGCTCTCTCAAGGAAAGATTGAGCAAACTGCCCATGCAAGGTCCGCCCAGCATATTGTTGAGCAGATAAAGATGCAAGTGTCTGGGGTCGTTACCGCCAAAGCTGCGGCTACCAATGACCACATGGGCCTGATGCGTATCTTTCTTGCGACTGGTTGTCGATTCTGCTGAACAGAAGGGTGCAGGAGCCGTTCTGGGCAGCGGCATAAGGGAATAGCTGGGATGAGACAGATGACTGCCTGTTAGGGCCTTCTCTGCCAACCGTATCACCTTGTCGGGTTCCACATCCCCATACACAAAGAGTACCATTCTTTCGGGGCGGTACATACGGCTATGAAAGGCGTGCATGTGCTCGCTGGTAAGTTCTCGCAAGGCTGATGCTTCACCTAATATGTTACGTCCCAACGGATGGCGGGTGAAGCAAATTTCCTCGAATTCATCGTAAATAAGTTCGCTTGGCTGGTCGTTATAGCTCTCTATTTCGTCTATTACTACCTCCACTTCTTTATTCATCTCTTCCTGAAGGAAGGTGCTGTTCAGTGTGATATCCACCAGGAGGTCGATGGCCTTGGGCAGATGCTGTTTCAGGACAGAGCTGTAGAATACCGTTTCCTCTTTGCCTGTATAAGCGTTCAGGTCACCGCCAACGGATTCCAGGCAGTTGATAATTTGGCGGGCAGAGCGTCGCTGTGTTCCTTTGAAGCTCATGTGCTCCACGAAATGAGCCATACCGCTCTCGAGTGTCTGCTCGTCTCGTGTGCCTGCATCAACGGCTATGCCGCAATAAACCACCTGAGTAGGACTGGGAGCGCAGATGATGCGTAAACCACACGCCAGCGTATGTGTTGTAAAGAAATTGTCTTTGCTTGTGGGCATAATGAATGTCTCTATTTTATACAAAAATATGGCAATTCTGCCAAATGGGCAAGGTTTTACGCCAAACTTTACCCTTATTTCAAGGAAAAGTAATATCTTTGTGCAAAAGAAGACTCATAAACTATGGCAAAAGAAGGGTTAACCCCCATGATGAAACAGTTCTACGACCTGAAGGCGAAGCATCCGGATGCTTTGCTTCTGTTCAGGTGCGGCGACTTTTACGAAACATACGCAGAAGACGCTGTGATAGCGTCAGAAATCCTGGGCATTACGCTTACCCGTCGGAATAATGGGAAAGAGAATATGCCAAATACCGAAATGGCAGGTTTTCCTCATCATGCTTTGGATACTTATCTGCCCAAATTGGTAAGAGCGGGTAAGCGCGTGGCTATCTGCGACCAGTTGGAAGACCCCAAATTGACCAAGACACTTGTCAAGCGTGGTATTACCGAGCTGGTGACACCAGGTGTAGCGATGAATGATACCGTCCTTAATTACAAGGAGAACAACTTCCTGGCAGCCGTCCATTTCGGGAAAGCCTCTTGTGGTCTTTCTTTTCTGGATATCAGTACAGGCGAATTCCTGGTTGCAGAAGGTACAATAGATTATGTAGATAAGCTTCTGGGCAATTTCTCGCCCAAGGAGGTGCTGTACGAGCGAGGCAAGCAGGGAATGTTCGAAAGCTCGTTCGGTACAAAATATATTACTTTCCCTCTGGATGACTGGTGCTTTACAGAGAGTACGGCCAAAGAGAAACTGCACAAGCACTTCGAGGTTAAGAACCTGAAAGGTTTTGGAATAGACCATCTCCATAACGGTATTGTGGCAGCTGGTGTTATCCTGCAATACCTTATTATGACCCAGCACCTGCAGTTGAAGCATATCACCTCGCTCAGGAGAATCGAGGAAGAACGCTTTGTCCGTTTGGACAAGTTCACCATCCGTAACCTGGAGCTGATGAACGCGATGAACGAGGACGGCATCTCCCTTCTCGATGTGATTGATAAGACGATTACTCCTATGGGTGCCCGTATGCTGCGAAGATGGATGCTTTTCCCGTTGAAGGACACCAATAAGATCAGGGAGCGGCAGGATGTAGTCGATTACCTGTTCCGGGAACCTGACGTAAGGGAGCTGGTTTCCGACCATCTGCACAGAATAGGTGACTTGGAGCGTATCATCTCGAAGGTGAACGTGGGACGTGTTTCGCCTCGTGATGTGGTTCAACTGAAGATTGCCCTGCAGAGCATAGAACCCATAAAGGCTGTCTGCGAGCAGTCCGACGATGCTGTGCTGAAGCGCATAGGTGAACAGATGAACCTATGCACCAGCATTCGCGACCGCATAGCTAAAGAAGTTCAGCCTGATCCGCCATTGATGGTGAATAAGGGAAATGTGATAGCTGAGGGCGTAAACGACGAACTCGACGAACTGCGTCGTATTGCTTATCAGGGAAAAGATTACCTGCTGCACATCCAGCAGCGCGAGATAGAGGCAACGGGCATTCAGAGCCTGAAGATAGGTTACAATAATGTTTTCGGTTATTATCTGGAGGTAAGAAACACCTATAAGGATATGGTACCTGCCGAGTGGATCCGCAAGCAGACGCTGACGCAGGCAGAGCGCTACATCACGCAGGAACTGAAGGAGTACGAGGAGAAGATTATGGGTGCAGAGGACCGGATTCTTGCGTTGGAATCGCGACTTTTCAACGAGTTGGTGGTGGCTCTTTCCGAGTTTACTCCTTCTGTCCAAGTGGATGCCAGCCTGATTGCCCAACTCGATTGTCTGCTGTCTTTTGCCGTCAGTGCCCAGGAGAATCATTATATTCGTCCTGTTGTCGATGACTCAGATGTGATAGACATTCATCAGGGCCGCCATCCGGTGATAGAGAAGCAGTTGCCCATAGGCGAACGCTATGTGGCCAACGACGTGTATATGGATACCGAGAAGCAGCAGATTATTATCATTACCGGTCCTAATATGGCTGGTAAGAGTGCATTGCTCAGACAGACGGCCCTCATAACCCTAATGGCACAGATCGGTAGTTTTGTACCTGCCGAGAGTGCCCGAATCGGATACGTGGATAAGATTTTCACCCGTGTGGGAGCCAGCGATAATATCTCTGTCGGCGAGAGTACCTTTATGGTGGAGATGAGCGAGGCTTCCAATATCCTGAATAATATATCTGAGAGAAGCCTGATTCTTTTCGATGAATTGGGACGTGGCACCAGTACCTACGACGGAATTTCCATCGCATGGGCCATTGTGGAATATATTCACGAGAACAAGAAGGGGAAGGCCCGCACGCTCTTTGCTACACATTATCACGAACTGAACGAGATGGAGAAGAGCTTCCCTCGTATCAAGAATTATAATGTAAGTGTTCGCGAGGTGGACGGCAAGGTTATCTTCCTGCGTAAGTTGGAGCGTGGCGGCTCAGAGCACAGTTTCGGTATTCATGTGGCCAAGATTGCCGGTATGCCCTCCACCATTGTAAAGCGTGCTAATGTAATCCTGAAGCAGCTGGAGGACAATATGGATCATGAGAACTTAGGGAAGGGAATCGCCGCCGGACCTCAGTCGGATACGGGCGTGCAGATGAACTTCTTCCAACTCGACGATCCCGTTCTTACGCAGATAAGGGACGAGTTTCTCAATCTCGATATCAATAACCTGACTCCCATAGAAGCGCTCAATAAGCTAAACGAAATCAAACGTTTGGTAAAGGGCGGAGGTAAGAAGTGAGGCTTGGCCGAAAAGGCTGATTGCTATAGGGAGTATCTGGGGTGAATAATCCCCTGACACCTATTTCTTACTATGCAAAAAGAATTCAGGCTTAATTCGGGGAGCTTGAAGCCTGAATTCTCAGGGTTTGCAGGCTCCAAACTCATCGAACATCTCATCAACATTACTGTAAACCTTATTGCGGTTTTTCCCCGACATAGCCTCCTTAATAGCCGCTTTGGTTACCTCGTTAGGCTCATCATAAACAACATCCAGCAATACACTTTCCACATAGTTGTTAAGTGTACGGTTCTCACGGGCAGCATTTTGTTTAAGTCTGTCCATAAGGTCGCTTCTTAGCCGGAATGAGGCTGGTCTTCTAGTGATTGTTGTTTCCATATCAGGTGTAATTGTAATACTATTGCATGCAAGAGTAATACTTTCCTTTGATACTCCCAAGAATTATTGATTATATTCTGCGGATTATTGAAAAAACATGCGCGAGTTGGGGCGGACAGAAGAGAGAATCCAAAAACGTCCTGGCTGGAGTTCAGAGATGAACTTGGATGTAGTACGTTTCTGTTGCATCGATTTGAGCATATTTAGGAAGAAATAATTAGCATAACGAGGTGCTTGCTAACAAAGTGCGACTTTTCCTAATCTGTCAATATCCAGTTTTACACTAATATTCATAGCCTTAAATAGTTTAAGAACAGTGGCGAAAGTAAGATTTTTGCCATTTTCAATTCTGGAAATCTGCGCTTTCTGCACACCTACCATACGACCAAGCTCTTCTTGCGTTAGATTCTGTTGTTTACGAGTCTGTTTAATTGCTGCACCAACAGCATATAATTTAAGGTCTTCTTCGTAAGCATCACGTTTAGGCGTGCCAATCTTCCCAATCAACAAATCCTTAGATTCTTCTAATGTAATAAAATCCTTATCCATTTTATTTTTCGTTTAGCTTATTCTTAAAATATATTTCTCTAATTGTTATAGCCTTGTTTATCTCTTTCTGAGGCGTTTTCTGTGTCTTTTTTACAAAACCATGTGTAGCTATCACCAAGGTGTTAACAGGTCTTGTCTTATCCCAAAAAGCCAAAACTCGATATTTCCTCTTATTGAATAATGTTCGAAACTCCCATATATCGGTATCGGCTAGTTTTTTGAAAGCCTCTGGGTCAAGCAAAAGACTGGCCCTATCAAATGTCTGATATATCTTATCTCGTGTCTTCTCATCAAGGCCAGTAAGGAAGTCTTGGGCCTCTCTGTACAATATAACCCTAAATTTTTTCTTTAATTCCATTTTTGCAGTATCGCATTTTACAATGCAAAATTATATGAAAGTTTCTAGATAACGAAACATTTTGCGGATATTTCCTCGTAAAGTTGTGATTTCAGAATAATAATCTTCTTTTTTTTTGCGGGTTATTTGCTTCTTTGCGGCTATCAGAGTCTTTAATTCCATTGTATATGAAGACTCGTTTCTTATCTTGCAAAGGTACATTTTTTTTATTGAGAACAAGGCATGAAAACATTGTTTCGCGCGCAATTTAAGCAAATTTTATCTAAAATCATACTAATATAGCACCAAAAGTTTCGATAATTGAAGTTTTTTTGAGTATCTTTGCAACGCATAGTGGGCGAAATCTGCTTTGCAAAGACATATTGCTCACATCCTGCCAAATTACCACACCGAAAGGATAAAAAGAGCAAACACCAATCATCGTGAAGTCGCGCCTCTGGCGCAGACTTCCCCGTAGATGATTGGAGGCTGTGGTAAGCCTGGCAGGATTATGGTGGCGGTCTGCGCTTTATTATTGAAAACATTCGCAGCCCCCTAAATAAATAACAGATACTGACATTGATGCTTAAACGATATAGGTGATGGAATATAAAGATACAATTATCCAAAACGTCTCTGACTTCCTCTTATGGGTCAAAGAAACAAATAAAACAGAGGTTATGAGCGACGAAGGGAAACCTTTGGCATTTGAAGACGATTATGGTTATTATCGTGGACAATCTTGTGTATGCTGGGAATTGAAGCCAAGTGTATTGAGAGAACCGCCGTATCTTGATGAGAATTCTCTACTCAAGAAAGCGACCCTCCGACTATGGAACGAAATAGCATCACTGAACACATATTTGGAGAAGATGATATTCTTTCAACACTATGGACTAAGTACCCGTCTACTTGACGTTACGTTTAATCCTCTTGTTGCATTATACATGGCTTGTTGTGAGGAGGACAAACAATCGTGTGACGGAGTTGTATATTGCGGGCATAATACCGAGAGCCAAAATACCAAGATTGCAGAATTGACAGCCATATACGTTTTTGGGAATGAGGTGCAGAGAATGATTGTCGGTTTTCAAACCTTTGCGGAAAAAGAAAATGTAAATATCAATAGCTTTACTCAGCCGATTTTTATACTCCCGCCAATAAATAATCCCCGAATCGAAGCCCAAAATGGTGCATTTATTATGGCACCACTTATTTCTGAGGTAATCGATGATAGTTCTGCCTTACAGTATAGGAAGGATCTTGGAGATTCAGATTTCTTTGATGCAAGAAGGGCTGTTGTCAAAGGATGCGATAAAGAAAACATCTTGCATGAACTTTCTGTTTTAGGCATCGACAGTGGCACAATATACAAAAGTATAGAAGAAAAGCTGAAGGCAATTTCTTTAGAAGAAAAATGGATGTCTAACAAATGTAAAAATATTCAGGTATGAAACATAAAATCCTTTCTTTGACATTTCTTATGTTGGGGCTACTTAGCGAACAGGAAACATTTGCTTATGATTTTGAAGTGAATGGCATGTACTATTCTATCATATCACTTCCTGATTTAACAGTTTCTGTTACTAATGCGGATGGTAGCGGGGCAATTTACACAGGAACCGTAACAATTCCAGCACAAGTAACGTTCCGAGACAAAACTTTTGACGTAATATCAATTTCAAACTATGCTTTTAATGGTTCTTCTGCAAGTCAAGTAAACATTCCTTTGTCAGTTAAGACAATCGGCAATGCAGCTTTTTCAAATTCAAAACTACTTGAGAGTTTTTCAATGCCCGAAAGTGTAGAAAGTATTGGAACGTCATTGTTTAGTGGTTGTACTTCGCTGAAAAGCATTAAGCTTTCTTCTAAATTGACTAAAATTCCTGACAGAACGTTTAGTAACTGTAACCAATTAGAATCGCTTACCATTCCTGATGAAGTTACATTTATTGGTGATTATGCATTTGAAAATTGCACCAGAATTAAAATTTTAGTTGTACCGGACAAGGTTAGAGGAATTGGATTGGGATGTTTGTCTGGTATGTCGTCATTGAACTCACTAACTTTAGGAAAAAAATGCTACTCATTAGGCCAATATTCACTTTCAGGTCTAACAGCGCTAAAAGAGTTAATAATTTCCGTACCAGATAAATATGAATACCCTTATAATATTTCTTTTAGTTCGATGCAATTATCGTCTGATACACCTATAGAACACCTATTTTTAGGTAAACAATTAGGTTATACGAGTGGTCGTTACCTATTTGAGAATATAAAAACATTTAAGAACATTGAGTTTGCTACTAGTTCTATTGACAAAGATTTTTATTTTTATGGACTAAACGACTTGGAATCTATTTCGTTCGGGACCATGAAAGATATTAATAAAACTTTTGTGGGTAATAATGCCATTAGAAATGTTTATTGCCATTCAACGGAACCTCCAACTTTTTCTGCCGCTACAGATAAAAACAACGTTTTTTCATCATCCACATATTTAGAGGGCACCTTGTATGTTCCATCCGAATCCATTCAATTGTATAAGGAAGCTGATGGATGGGGAAATTTTTGGAATATAAAAGAATTATCTGAAGATGGGATCGGTGAAGAAAAACCCAAGTGTGCGAAACCACATATCAGCTACAACAACGGGATACTGACCTTTTTCAGCGAAACGGAAAGTGCAATCTGCTATTCTAACATCACAAATTCAGACATCACTTCTTATATTGGTAATGAGGTGCAACTCGCAGTAACATACTTTATTAGCGTATATGCTGCAAAATCAGGTTATGAGAACTCAGATGTTGCGACGGCCACTTTGTGCTGGATTGATGTTGAACCCAAAACGGAAGGGCTCAGTGATGATATTGCGCAGGTGAGAGCCAAAGCAGTATTAATTCAGTCAATGGATGGTCAGATAGCGATTTCAGGTGTTGATGACGGCACGAGAATATATGCATATGAGGTTAGTGGTCAACAAGTTGGATCTGCCATTAGCCATAATGGTCAGGCCAACCTTACAACAAATCTTAAACCAGGTAGCATAGTCATCATAAAGATTGGAGAAAGAAGTGTGAAAGCAACCATCAAGTAAGGGTTTAGCTAGCTGAGTTGTACTGATTTTGGTTGACAGTTTATACTCTTAATATCAATATAAGTTTACAACCCTATTTATTTACACTATTATAGCCCTGTTCTGCTTATTCCTAAGCGAGTTGACACGTAGAACGCTTCATTCCCGTTTCGGT
>JAFXZY010000020.1 GCA_017541025.1 Bacteroidaceae bacterium
AGAACGACTACATCACCATGCTCGGTACAGGCAATGCACTTGCCACCCGATGCTACAACACGTGCTTCACACTTCATGGCGAGAAGGGTGTGCTGCTTGTAGATGCTGGTGGAGGTAATGGTATTCTTACCCAACTGGAGAAGGCAGGAATCAGGCGTAAGGACATCAGTGACCTCTTTGTCACCCATGCCCATACCGACCATCTGTTGGGCTGCATCTGGGTGATACGCATGGCACTGGAGGACGGAAAAAGTCTGCGTGTATGGAGCCACGCGAAAGTATTAAACCTGCTGACAAGCATTTGCCAGCAGATACTTCCCAAGAATCAGGCTGAAAGCATTGAAGAATTCGTAACGATGCACCTGCTTGAAGATGGCGACAAATTCGAGGCTGGAGGTTTCCCGATGCAATGTTTTGACATACATTCCACTAAAGAACGTCAGTTCGGATTTACAGCTCAGTTGTCTGGCGGTGGGCGTCTGTGCTGTCTGGGCGACGAGCCGTTCAGTACTCAGTGCCGTCAATATGCCGAGGGTACCGACTGGCTGATGAGCGAGGCCTTCTGTCTGTATGAAGACCGTAACCGCTTCCAACCCTACGAGAAGCACCATAGCACAGTGCTCGATGCTGCACGGTTGGCTTCACAAAGACAATAAGAAAAAAATGAAAACGATAATAAAAATATCAGTAATCCTATGCATTTCCTATGCTATACTCATGCTATTATTAGATGCCGCATATTCATTATTATCCTTAAGTCAACAGAGCAATACCAGTGCTTTGATAGATGACAAACTTATTCCGTATATCATCAGTATAGCCTCTATGATTTATTGTATTACTCATATTATTCGGCATTGGACATTAAACTCGCATTCTTGTTCCCCACATAATTAATGATATCTTGAAACATAATACTGCTTAATTCCAATCTATCTGTCTGTAATTTTTGTCCAAGTCATTTTAATGTGTGGGATGCCATCGAGCATGAATGCGTCGGATGACTGCCTGAAGCCGACGCTTTCATAGAACCCTTTGGCATACTCCTGTGCCTCAATGTCAATAAGCTTTGCTCCAAAATGCTCTCTTGCAGCATCAATGGCATGGAGCATTATCTGCTTGCCATAGCCTTTGCCCCGTTCGGTTGTGATAACCCTACCGATGGAAATCTCCTTCATGTGAGTTCCGGCAGGACAGACACGAGCCAAGGCAACCACCTTCCCTGCCACTGTCAGCCACAAATGGATAGACTTCTGGTCATCACCGTCCAGATCCTGATAGACGCAGTTCTGCTCTACCACAAACACCTCGCTACGTACCCTCATGAGTTCGTATAGCTCATCCACTGTTAGTTCCTGGAATGATTTCTTGTGCAAAACAGGCTGTCGGATACTCATTTTTTTCAACTGTTTTCCGTCTGATTATGTTCATAAGCATCTATTCTACCTCTTCCAATGCTCCTGTTTCAGAGTCAATTATAAAGCCTCTTATAACGATATCCTTGGGAACGAGTGGATGAGTCTTGATGGTCTCGACTGTCTTGCGAACGGATTCTGGCGTATCCTTGAAACCCTCCAGCCAGTGATGCAAGTCGATGCCGCACTTCTGGATGGTGTCAAGTGTCTCGTCAGTTACGCCACGGGCTATCATCTCGTGGTGGAAGTGGTCATAACTCATGTGGCACGCACCACAATGCGAGTGAGCCACCACCATGATTTCCTCTACGCCCAGTTCATAAATGGCTACAATGAGGCTGCGCATGGCTGAGTCGAAAGCAGATATGACTAAGCCTCCTGCATTCTTGATTATTTTCGCATCACCATTCTTCAGCCCCAGAGCAGCAGGAAGCAGTTCGGTCAGTCTGGTGTCCATACATGACAATACAGCCAGCTTCTTGTCAGGGTATTTGCTTGTCAGATACTTCTCGTAGCCCTTCTGTTCTACGAAAGTCTTGTTATAGTCAATAATCTGGTCTATCATACGCGTAATACAAAAATACACTTAAAACTAACGGCAAAGATAGTGATTATTGCAGAATAATTGGTAAATTTGCAGTCACTTTTAGGATAGTTTATGATAGAATGAAACATAAGGGAATCATCTGCGGCATACTGGCTGCTGTCTGTTATGGCACAAATCCATTCGGAGCCTTACCGCTTTATGAGGAAGGCGTAAACACCGCGTCCGTTCTATTTTACCGTTTCTTCATGGCAGTGCTGATGCTGGCTATCATGCTGGTGGTTCAACATAAATCATTTGGTGTCTCAAAGGGTGAGCTGAAGGTTCTTGGCTCCCTCGGAATGCTTTTTGCAGCATCCAGTATCACGTATTATCAGAGTTTTCACTTTATGGATGCAGGCATCGCATCAACCATCCTGTTCGTCTATCCTGTGATGGTGGCTGTAATAATGGCCTCGTTTTTCAAAGAGAAGGTAACGGTTTCAACTATTACATCCATTATCCTTGCTTTAGTTGGCATCGGCCTGTTGTACAGGGGCGATGCAGACATCTCGCTCAGCACGATTGGCATACTGCTGGTGATGATTTCCTCACTTACTTACGCTGTTTATATCGTTATTGTCAATCAGTCAAGCATACGCATGTCTTCTTTGAAACTCACGTTCTATGTGTTGCTGATTTGCATGTTGTGTCTGCTGGCCTATTCATTTACATCACCCAACTTGCATCTGATGTTGCCACCATCGTCCCGTGCCTGGTTCTATGCATGTTGGCTTGGGTTGGTGCCAACGGTTCTTTCACTGGTTTTCATGACCATTGCCGTTCATGAGGTTGGAGCCACACCTACAGCTATCATGGGAGCCTTGGAACCATTGACAGCAGTAGCCATTGGCGTGATGGTGTTTGACGAATCACTCACCTTAAGACTTGCTGTTGGAATTGTACTTATAATTTCTTCCGTGTTGCTGGTTGTGTTGGGTAAAAGAGAATCCCCACGGACCCGTGGGCGACTGAGGTCTTAAGAGTAGTGACTGAATGTCACTACGGCCTCACAAAGGTGAGCGAATCCCCATTCGCGAAGATGGGCAGAGTCAGAAGGGGTCCTTTAACATTTTAACCTAAGAGCTCTTCGCTCTTCGCTTTTTATTTTTCAACTATTTTTCTTCCATTGAAGATGTATATACCTTTATTTGAGGGCTTATCCTCCAACCTTCGTCCGTCCAGGGTGTGCCAACAGCCTTTTGCTGTGACCTTTTCTTCGTCAGCCACAGCATTGCTGATGCCTGTGGTCTGTTCGGTCTGGTAGCCCCATATAGTAACGCCGCTTGATGCCATACAGGTAAAAGCATTAACCTTTTTGTTCGTTGGCTCCATCGTTTGCTCGACCATCACACCATAATAGACGGTGCTGCCCAGTTGGATGGTGACAAAGGAGGTTCCTTCCGTTGCCTGCCACGTACCTGTATAGCTGCCGCTGATGGTGCCGTCCTGATTCAACTGAATAGTTACAGGAGATACGGCTTCTTTCTTTGTATGGTCAAGGAGATATTTGTGTACCAAAAGCTTGTATGTGCCAGAGATTGCTTCTTCTGATACTTGCTGCATGGTGGCGATGTCGGCACTCTTCACTTGTTCGCCTGTGTATTCGAAAGGAGCTGCTACGAGCCATCCTTTTTCGTTTTGGAACACTTGGTGCACACGCACCTGATGACCTTCTCCTCTGTCCTGGAAACGTGTGTGATAAACCAGATAGGTACGACCGTCCTCTGCAGCGATGATGCTGTTGTGACCTTGCGAACGCTCTCCGTCGCTTCCCTTGGCCTGATTTCCCCAGTCGGTATATGCCCCGAAGATATTCTCGCCACGATATGCATTGGCATTGGCACCGAAGTTCAACAGATAACTTGCAAATATGGCACTCTGACCATTGGGACCGGTATAGGGACCGCCGGGCTTGGTTGAACGAAAGACTCGCATCTGATATCCGCCATTGTTGTAGTCGTCAGAATTTCCTCCGGCAGCAAGACCGCCATAGGTTACAAACAGGTAATAATAGCCATTGATATACTCTATATAGCTGGCTTCACCGCTGACATAGTAACCACCGGCTATCTTCTTCCCGAAATAAGGATCCTGGGTGATGCCGTCACCACTGCCCAACTGAGTATAACTCACATTGTAGTCACGCAGTCCTGTATCTTCGTCCAGTTCCAACATCCATATGCCGCCGCTCCATGATCCGTAACTCATCCATAGCTTTCCTTCTTCATCATAGAAAACACAAGGGTCGATACAGTTAGGCCATCGGGTACCCCAACTGTTACCTGTATTATAACGTGCGGGCAACGCGCTCTGGGTTCCAATGGCAATCTCCAAATCTGTTTCCTTATAATCAGAACCGCCTTTGAAGCCACTCATGACAACCGGAGCTTGATAGCGATAGGGACCTGTAATCTTGTCTGCCGTCAGCAGAATTATGCTCGAGAACCACGCTTCTCCATTGATGCTCAGGTACATACACCATTTCTGCATCTTTTCGTTCCAAATAACATCAGGGGCCCACATATTACCATCTACGCTGTAGTTGGCACTGCCCTTTTTCGACCAGTTGAAAGCATTGAAGTTGAGTTCGTATTCGGTATCGCCCTTCTTCACCTTGGTTATTTGCGGAGTGATGAATGCAGCACTATTTGGTGCGTTATTACTGGTTGTTGTCTTCCAAGGTACCGTTATCGTGCTCCAACTCATCAGATCCTTACTCCTGGCTGACGCACGATGTGAGCCAAAGATATAATAGATTTGGGTTGTCGGATCCCATACAATACTGGGATCGTGTACGCTAACACGCTTTAGGGTATAGGATGATATGTCTGTTGTCAGCAGTACTGCCAGTAGCAGAAAAATAAGTTTTTTAATCATGGGATTAAGATCCGTCTTTGAGATTTCCGTTGCAAAGATAGCAAAATAAATCGAGGAGACATCAAAATCCGAGCAAAAAAACTTCCGATGTAAGCCTCTGTCTGAATATCTTACAAACAAAGGGCCAAAACAGCACTACATAGTTTGCTTAAACAAATTTTGTGTGTATCTTTGCCCACGTAATTATCTTATAATATAAACATGAAAACAGTTACAGGTATAGGAGAGGCTTTATGGGATTGTCTTCCCGAAGGCAGGAAATTTGGCGGCGCACCAACGAATTTTGCTTATCATTGCAGCCAGTTTGGCTTGGACGCATGGGCTGTGAGTGCAATAGGTGATGATGAAATGGGTGACGAGATTCTGGACATCTGCAAAGGCGTTAACCTGCAGGTTATATGTCCCAAGATGCCGTACGAGACGGGGACAGTACAGGTGACTCTCGACGAAAAGGGAATTCCGCAGTACAATATAAAGAAAGGTGTGGCATGGGATAATATCCCCTACTCCGAAGAATTAGCTCAACTTGCACTTCGCACCGATGCTGTCTGCTTCGGTTCATTGGCCCAACGCAGCTCCGTTAGCAGAGATACCATTCGTCGCTTTATTGGTAATATGCCAGAAGATGCCCTGAAGGTATTTGACATCAACCTGCGGCAGAACTTCTTCACGAAAGAGGTGATTGAGGAATCGTTAAATCTGTGCAACGTGCTGAAAATTAACGACGAGGAGTTGGTAACCGTAAGCCACCTGTTCGGTTGGCTACCAGAGAGTGACGAAGACTTTGAAACGACATGGAAGAACATAGATTTTAAGAGCTGCTGCTGCAACATTCTGACAAAGTATAACCTACGGATGCTCATACTTACCTGCGGTGTAAACGGCTCGTACGTCTTCACTCCGGATGGGGAGATAAGCGAATTGGGCACTCCAAAAGTTGAAGTAGCTGATACCGTTGGTGCGGGCGATTCCTTCACAGCAGCCTTCGTCAGCAGTATTCTCTTAGGAAAAACTGTAAAGGAGGCACACAAATGTGCCGTTGATGTCAGCGCCTTTGTGAGGCCGTAGTGACATTCAGTCACTACTCTGAAGACCTCAGTCGCCCACGGACCCGTAGGAGAGAAGGTAGCCTATTTACGCAGAAAACCCTCCGAGATTTCTCTCGAAGGGTTTCTGCGTAAAAAACGGCGGCTACCTACTCTCCCACGGGTGTGCAGTACCATCGGCGCGGGCGGGCTTAACTTCTCTGTTCGGAATGGGAAGAGGTGGAACCCCGCCACTATAACCACCTGAATATCTTTCAGTGAAGAGTGAAGAGTGAAGAATGAAGAAATATTTTTCTTTCAACTGTCAACTTGTCAACTGACTCTAAACGCTAAACCATCAACTCTTAACTGTATAGGGTGACATATAAAAGCGAAAGACAAAAATGCAAAGCATGCACAGCTGACGGTATAACCATCCTGCAAGTCAGGGGAAAGCTTCGGGCAATTAGTAAGGCTCGGCTTTGACGTCACCGTCTTTACACCTGCCTCCTATCAACGTCCTCGTCTCGGACGACCCTCATAAGGAGATCTCATCTTGTGGCCGGCTTCGTGCTTAGATGCTTTCAGCGCTTATCCGATCCAGACTTAGATACCCGGCAATGCACCTGGCGGCACAACCGGTAAACCAGAGGTCTGTCCAACACGGTCCTCTCGTACTAGTGTCAGATCCACGCAAATCTCCAACGCCCACGATAGATAGAGACCGAACTGTCTCACGAC
>JAFXZY010000021.1 GCA_017541025.1 Bacteroidaceae bacterium
AACAGCATCGTGGACCAGCACAATGGATTCTGTATCTTTCACTTCATGGAGAAGAAAGGATATCCCGTTCTTTAAGGATTGAAAGGATGTGTCGCCACCGATTATGGCATTACGGAATTTAGTTATCTCTCCGCTCTGTGCCTCGTCGTTCACAGTATCTACCCAACCTCTGGCACAGACTACATAAATGTCTTGTATGAGGGGATGCTGCTGGAAGGCCTTCATGGTATGCTTGAGGACCGATTCTCCGTTCACTTCAATGTATTGCTTGGGGCGGTTGGTGTTCATCCGTGATGATTTGCCGCCAGCCAGCAGAAGTGCTATATGCTTATTGTTCTTCACTTTGTTTGGTTTACTGTTTATGGTTTACCGTTTACTGTTTACCGTTGAAAATAATTATGAATTATGAATTGTTCATTGTTCATTGTGAATTATCTCATCAATGTATTTCTTACAGAATGTTTCGTGTGTATGAATCATCCAATAGCGAAGAAGTTCCAATGCGGTTGCCTCGAATACAAAGTATATCCAGGGCATTCCTATCAGGACAGAAAGGAACAGAACGCCAGCGCGAGTGTCGAAAGTAAGAATATTGGTGATGGGCATCAGTGGTAGGCTGTCCGCACGGAAACGCTGTCGCAGATCCTCTGGGATGCTTCCCTTTTCCTGTATGCAATGGAAGAGTTCTTGGAAACGGGGAGTTTGCGCCTCCTGACTCTTGGTATACTTTATATAAAAGAAAAGATAAAGTTTGTGGAACCATTCACGACTTTTCCATTTCAGACTACGATATTCCTCTTCTTCTTGCTTACTGGTTGCAAGTTCACTTTTTTCCTTGCCTAAGAAGAACCAAAGATGTATGTTGCGGTAATAGTCGGCAATAGCGCATTGGCGACCATGACAATGAAATCCGGCCCACGCCGCCAGCAGCCAAATCCATATGCCCCATTCTGGTGTCAATCTAAGACAAAGGCCCAGATAGATGCAGAAAAACCAGACATCTCCGGCAAAGCCGTCGAGGATTCGGCCAATAAGCGTCTTCTTACCTGTCATACGTGCCAGTTGTCCGTCGGCACAATCATACCAGTTGGCCCAAATCAGTAAAAGGATACCTATCAGGTTCATCTTCAGGGTAGGAAGGTAGAAGAAATACCCACTGGCGGCTCCAATGACGATACTCATCAGCGTAACAGTTATGGGATGTACACCCAGCTTCTGGAACAGACGAGCCCACAGGTAGCCTGGCGTACGGGTGACGTAAAGCTCGAACCGACTTTCTGTGTCGGTCGATTTCATCGTTGCCAAGACCTTTTCCTTTAATTTCATTTACTTGCCTTCAGTCCCTTAATAACACTGTTCGTAAATCCGTTCTCCTCCATAGCGTTCAGTCCGCGAATGGTAATACCGCCGGGAGTCGTTACACGGTCTATCTCTGTCTCTGGATGACTCTGGTTGGCACGCAGCAGTTCCACGGCTCCCAGAAGTGTCTGTTCCACAATGTGCTGCGCATCTCGTGCATACATGCCTAATTCCACACCGCCTTCTGTGGCAGCGCGAATATATCTCATGGCGTAAGCTATACCACAACTAGCCAAAGCCATGCCGGCACCCATCAGTCTTTCCTCTATAATCATCGCTTCTCCCAGTTCCTTGAAAATGGTCAGAATCTCGTTGTCCATCTCAGGTGTAGTGTTCTTTCGGGCAATGAAGGTCATACTCTGACGGACCGCAATAGCTGTATTCGGAATGATGATGTAGATAGGGTGCTGGTCGAACATATTCTCTATCTTTTCTGTGCTGATGCCTGCTGCCATGCTCCCCACAATTACGTTCCTGTTTTTCAGATGTGTGGTAATCTCCCGGGCAACATCTTCAACTTTCCAAGGTTTAACGGCCAGAATAACCATATCGGCATCCTTTACACATTCCTTATTGTCTTGTGTTACGTTTATCTCAAGAAAATCTGCCTTGATGGCATCCAGTTTGCCTTTGCTGGGGTTACTGACAAAGATATCTTTAGCGCTTACATGCAGGCTCTGTGCCAATCCTCTTGCGGTGGCACCTCCCATATTTCCTGCTCCTATGATTGCTATCTTCATTTTTTTACTTCCTTAGTGGTTAGTGGACTTCTTAAACTCTTTAAACCGTAAACTCTCAACATAATTATGAATGAATGATTGCCCGAATGACGAACCAACAGTGGGCAGCTATAGCCTGTGTCCAACCGTAATGCTTGGCCATCAGTTTCAGACGTTCCACGAGTGATTTGCGGTGATTCTTGGTGGTCGTACCTTCATTAAGGTAATCCGTAAGGATCTCATGCGTATTTATTATTCTTAATCTGCGCTTGGCCGCCTTTTTCATGATGCGAATACACCAGTCGAAGTCGGCAGAGTACTGGTAATTCATATTGTATAACTCGTTTTTTGCTATGTCTGTACGAGCATAGAACGACTGGTGACAAACCAACATGCCGCTGAGGAAATTTTTCCAGGAAAGGTTCTCTGGAGTAGAAAGACGACGGTGACGAAGGAACTTGCCTTCGTTGTCCACTAAATCTGTTTCGCCGTACAGAACGGCAGGGTTCTTAACGTTCCCTTTTTTCCAGTTGGCACTTGCCACTACTTTTGAGATGGTCCCCACGTCGTGCAATTTGTCTCCAGCATTAAGGAAAACAATGTATTCCCCTGTTGCCATAGTCATTGCTTTGTTCATAGCATCGTAAAGTCCCTCGTCGGGTTCGCTTGTCAGGCGAATCTGGTGTCTGTTGTTGTTCTGCTCTACATAGCGCTGAACCAAACTGAGCGTTCTGTCTGTTGATAGTCCGTCGATAATCAGATGCTCAATACGGGCATAGTCTTGTGCCGCAACACTGTCTAACGTGCGTTGCAGGGTAGCCTCTGCATTATAGGTAACAGTGGCTATGGTTATAAGCGGGCGTGTAGTATTTGATGATTTATCTTGATTCATAAACATTTATATATTTCTGGGCAACGTGTGTCTCTCCGTATGCCGACGCTGCCTTGTGAAGGGCTGCATCACGCATATCATGGGAAAGAACATACTGGATGCCTTCTGCCAAATCGGCCACGTCTTTGTATTTGGCAACATATCCGTTCTGCATGTGGTCAATCATCTCGGGTATTCCACCTACATTAAAACCAACACAGGGTGTCCCGCACGACATGGCTTCGGCTATGGTGTTGGGCAGATTGTCCTGCAGGCTTGGTGTTAAGTTTGCTACACCAATCTTTGATGGTGCTTCTCTCGACGACCTTTGCGAGTGGACTGACAAGGCAGGCCTGCCGCGCTACTGCTCAACACAGTTGTACGACGGTGCAACAGGTGAGCCTTTCGACCAGTTGGCTACTGTAGGTGTTGCCTACATGCTTAAACTTGGCCACATGGTTGAAGACAAGATGCATGCACGTAGCATTGGCCCGTATTCACTTATTACCCAGCAGCCCCTTGGTGGTAAGGCACAGTTTGGTGGTCAGCGTTTCGGAGAAATGGAGGTTTGGGCCATCGAGGCCTTTGGTGCTTCTCATGTGCTGCAGGAAATCCTCACCATCAAGAGCGATGACGTGGTAGGTCGTAGCAAGGCTTACGAGGCCATCGTTAAGGGTGAGCACATGCCTACTCCTGGTATTCCTGAGTCATTGAACGTTCTCTTGCACGAGTTGCGTGGTTTGGGATTAAGTGTTACATTGGATTAACGTAGAATACTCTTTTAGAAAGGATATATAATATGGCTTTTAAGAAAGAAACAAAGGTAAAAAACAATTTTACCAAGATAACCATCGGTTTGGCGTCTCCTGAGGAAATCCTGGAGAATTCGTATGGCGAGGTCTTGAAACCTGAGACCATTAACTACCGTACGTATAAGCCCGAGCGCGATGGCTTGTTCTGTGAGCGAATCTTTGGTCCCACCAAGGATTATGAGTGCCATTGTGGTAAGTATAAGCGTATCCGCTACAAGGGTATTGTCTGCGACCGATGTGGTGTTGAGGTAACAGAGAAGAAGGTTCGCCGTGAGCGTAGCGGTCACATTCAGTTG
>JAFXZY010000022.1 GCA_017541025.1 Bacteroidaceae bacterium
ATTTCCAGATATGGTTGGTTCGTGTCTGGAAGGGGATTCTTTGACAGTAATCCTGTAAAAAATAACAAAATTAGAGATAAAACGATTAAACAATATTAAAATAACAGCCAATTATTTGGTTTGCAACATAGAAGTTACGAATAAGCGAGAGAAATACCAAATTTATTTGAGTATTTCCGAACGGAAGTAAGTTGGGCGAAAGCTTTTTGAAATGTACATAAAATTGTACGCGTTTTCTTTCGGAGATTTAATATAATGTCGTATCTTTGCAATACAAAGTAACATACCCCGCTAAAAAAGTAGCTACAACATGCCAACCTCCAAAGAAGAACTTTTGCGCAGAGGATTAAAACCACACGATATTCAGCACAACCAACATCGTCGCGCAGAGTGGCAGGATTACGGGAGTTGCGGCCTGTATATGATTACCCTGTGCATAGATGGGCGGCATCCTTTCTTTGGCTACTTAGAGGGCAATATAAAAGCAACTCGGGGGACGACGGACTTCCCCCATATAGTACTCAGCACCCTTGGTCGTACTATTCTCGAAAACGAGCTCCCCAAAATACACCGTTTATACCCGCAAATAGAGATCTGGCAGGCGGCAATTATGCCTGACCACCTTCACTTGCTGTTATACATCAGGGAGCCTCTGCCACAAGGAAAACACCTGGGACATATTATCAGCAGTTTTAAGGGGGGCTGCTCTCGTGCATGGTGGGCACAGACCGCAACAGGGAAGACCGACGCCAACGCGACGGAGGCACCATCTGACTACGCACGTTTCCATCGTCTGAACGACCTGGCGGAGGAAATCTGCAACACCACAGACGTCACCCTTCTGAACATGACGGGCATCGCGTAGAGGTGTCAGGGGCCTGTCCCTAGTCAGCCCCTGCCATCTGTACCATTACATACCCTTTAACCTGTCTGCGTCAAACATATCTGTAAGTCGCAGACTTACAGATAGATACGAATGATCCTGCGAAAATACATTTTATTCCCCCTGACATTTGTTGGTTTGGGTAATTAGTTGTATTTTTGTGGCGAGAAATAGTATGGTTTACTATCACTGACATGAAAACGAGGTATGGATTAGTTTCTTTAAGCTGTTTAACATTGCACTTTAATTGCAAGACATAAGAAATATATTTCGCTCGTTTTTATACGTTTTTATAAAAAAAAGGAAAAAGATTTAGATTACCATTATATATTTTCCTTAGATTTGGTAATATATAGGTAGAAGAATCAGATAAATGGAAGCAAAAACAGCAAACGTACTCCAACGTTCACAAGATGAAACAATGCTCATCGGCCTCATTCTTGATGGCCAGACGAATCTGTTTCGTCAACTTGCCAGCCAGTATGCCGAACGAGTGCTGCAATTGGTTTCACGCATGATTACTTCTCCTGAAGATGCAGAGGAGGTGACGCAGGATGCGTTATTGGCTGCCTTCCAGAGCCTGAGACGTTTTGATGCTCAGCAAGCCAGTTTCCCCACTTGGCTCTCAGCCATCGCCTACCGTACAGCCTTGAAGTACCTTCGTGACCAGCAGAAAGTGCTCTTTGTAGAGACTGATCAGACTTGGCTCGATTCCGTTCCAGACAATGAGGCCGATGCGATGCTGAATGATACGCGCCCAGATAGACTGATGTTCTTGGATCAGGCAGTCAGCCAACTGCGGCCAGACGACCAGATGCTGCTCAGCTTCTACTATTACGACGATAAACCCATTAGAGAAATTTCATACATTACTGGCCGTACAGAAGGCTATCTGCGTTCGCGCTTGCAATGGATACGCAAACGTATGGCCCTAACCATAAAAACCCTTGAAGCCGATGAAAAAGAATAATCTACTCCAGGATAATGCCCTCCGCTCTATAATGAAACGCAGAGCCGAAGCAGCTGAGCGTGTGAGACTCTCGGAAGATTTCACCGATAGATTGATGGCAAGCATCGAGAAACAAAAGACTCCCTCAAGGCAGAAAAAACTCTGGCCTTATGCAGCATCTCTGCTCGCTATTGCTGCCAGCGTTCTCTTAATCCTTGTGTTCCAATATAATAAGGTAGAGCCTGAACAGCAGCCTGTTCTCGCTCAGCAGACGGAGCAGCAAGAAAGTACTATAATAGAAGAGGTAAAAGAGCCTACGCCAACAAGTGTGCAGGAAACTCCCGTTTTGGCTCAAGCAGAGAAGAAGCAAATAGCAATTCGGAAGCCTGATGTGTCAATCGCAACCAAAGATACTACGCTCAGCACAGAAGAACCGGTTAATCTTGCCACTACTGCCGACAGCCTGGCATACTATCTGACAAAGTTGGAGAATCAGATGGGCGATTGTCGCGACAGCGTTTGTCTGGCTCACCTCAGCCAGCTGATGAGGGCTGATGACAGAATAAAGACTTTGGTCAACAAAATTATCCACAAGCAAGTGGAAACAGCCTATCAGGAGGAGATGCTGGTTGATACCACAACAAAATATGTAACATTTTAATCCATACAATCATGAATATTATGATGAAACGAATTGCAAAAAACGGTTTTCTAATCTTTTTCATGCTGATGGCCTTACCCATTTCAGCCCAGCAGAACAAAGATGTAAGAGAGATGCAGAAAGCTTGCATGCGTTTCTTGAATGACAAGCATGTAACGCTGACAAATCCGTTATTAACATCTCACGGACAACCTATTGACAAAAAAAGCATCCACGAGAAAGACAGTACGAAACACGTCGATTTTACTTGCACGGATGCAAAAGTATTGAACCTTCTTCTGCTTGCGTTTATGGGACATTTTGACAATGCTGCTTTCCACTACTGTTACTCATTAGCCTCAAAGATAGAGAATAGTGAGATTCTGAAATTCAGTAATGATGGATCATATCTTTTGTTAACAAGTAGAGAAAATGTATATGTACTTACATTTGAGGAATCTGATAATCTGTCATACGGTTTTTGTCTGATGTGGGATAACTTGCCCGATGGAAGTAAAAAGGGATACCTTGTCCAGCATGTTGGAAAAGACCCAAAAGTTTTAAAACTTGCAAAAGAAGAGGACTATACCACAATGGATAGCGTGCGAACTGCCATAAAGATTGGTGAAGAGGTGCAAAGCGAATTGCAATCTATTAATGGAGATGCCCAGAAAGAAATAGACACAACTTACATTGATGGGAAGTGGGCAGTAACCTCGAAATACCATCGGGATATCCTGCGAGCGATGGATCACATCAGCGATTATCAGGATGGATTCCCTGCCCTCCATAACAAGGTTCAGGAACTTGTTGAACATAGCAAAGATGCGAGCGAAGTTCAATTGGCCTCCATAGGCTTTGCCTTGAAGCGCGAAGCATCACGCTACGAGCTGCTGCTCACACCGGAACAGTTTGCCTTGCTTTGGGGAGGAATCTATAAAATGGAGAATAAAGCCAAAAATGCTGACCCTCAGATTCAAGACTACTTCAAGGCTTCAGAAAACATTCTGCGTGGCAAAATCAATGAGTCGGTACGTTTGGAATATCACGACGCTAAGCGTCACCAGTTCTTGAAAGATATTGGCTTCACCGTTACGAAGAACGAAGGCGGCCGCTGGTATTATGCTGTTTCGGGCAAGCATTATACGGGCAATCCTGACTTGGAATACCTTGATGGCTGTTGCGATGAAGATGGTGCATTGAAATATACGGCCGAACACGTTGAGACGAACCTTAAGCCGGGCATCTATCGCGTGACAGTTGCAGGACGTGCATCTGGGCATGGCGAATCAGGAGCATTTATCTTTGCCAAAACAAGAGAGGATACTCTGCTAAAGGAGATTCCTGCCTGCGACGACCGCGGAGGCGATATCTGGCAACAAGCGGCAATACGCGTAAAGGAAGCTGACGAGAAGGGGACTCAAATCTCACCTAAGGACGTCCGCATAGCATTGGCAAACGGAGGAATGGGTTACGGTTGGAGCCGTATCGTTATAGATAATATCGTCGTGCGCGACGGTAACCTCATCTACGGCGTAACCTGCGACCCAGACCTTACAGGCAAAACACTCAAACGGCGCTGGCTCTCTGCCGTGGACTTTGTGCTGGAACGTGTTGGCGATTTGCCTAAGGAGTAAAAAGTGAAAGAGTGAAATTTTGAAAAGATGAAAAAGACGACAATACTTGTGATACTTGCTCTCATAGGTGCAGTATCGAAGGCGGAGGACAGGTTGGCATGGATAAGAATTTTCAACTATGGAGAAGATGCTAATCATGGCTACCACTTCCTCATTCTCAATACCATAGGCATAAAGATGTTCTGCTCGCCGCATAAAGATGTTTTATCCATTGTTAAGAAAACAAAATATTAGGGAATTCTTGTAAAGTTATTCGGAGATTCCGACGGAACACCCTAACTTTGTGTCCATAAAAACGAAACAATTATGAAAAAGACACTCATCTTCGCATTGCTGGCAATTTTCACAGCGACTATACAGGCTGGGAATCTCGCCGATATGACTGGCAACGATTGGCAAGACACCGTTTCATACGCTGCCGATTCCGTAACGATATCATTTCAGTTGGCAAGCAAGAAATCGGGTGAAATGGCAACACTTATCTATCCAGATTTTCTAAGTTGTGAGGTAACCACTCTAAAGCCTATAACGGACAAAGATGGGCGATGGACGGTAAAGATTCCTGCCTACCGCACCGTTCACGTACAGATATGGGATGGTAATAAGATTCACGGCATTGTGTGGGGTGCAATCAATCTCTTTTGTCGACCTGGGACAATGGCGGAAATTCATCTTGACGACATCAACGACCGTATAGTTTTCAAAGGCGAGAATGCCGAAGCGCATAATGCCCAGATACAGCATTATCTGAATGTTGACGATTTTCACGGCAGCATGTTCCGTATGGATATGCAGGAAGCAGCTAAGGTCATCCGTCGCATTCGTGAGCGCAACTTCCATAACATCGACACGCTTTGTGCCGCTCATCCCAATTTACCAAAGAGATATGTGGAGTCTTTGCGACAGATGGCCCGATACAGTTTTGCTATGGATATGACGCAGAACGTTATGGGGCATGTGATGGATTCTATCTTATCCATCGTGAAACACGGCGAAAAAACTTTGCCCAAAGAGCATCTTGCCTTGTTGCACGAAGCAGAAACGCAGGAACTGTTGTTCCCGAGAAGTCCCCTTCCATGCGATGCAGCACGTTATTTCCACGATATTGTCTGGCTGGAGAAAATGGTTCAAAAAGGTATTGTTAGCGAAGAAATTGACACAGACTCCGATTGGCAACTTCAGGAATTGGTTACCAAATATGATGTCATCAATTCCCTCTCTGCCTCACCTGATGTAAAGCAGATAATGAAGAGCGCTTTGGCCCTTCCTTTATGCGAAGATAAGCAGACTGCAGAAAGAGAGACTTTCCTGGAAGGTCAAATGTCGGCAGAAGTACTTGAAGCTATGCACCGCCTCATTCGTCAGAAGAAAACGGAATTTGCCTCGCTTCCAGAGGAAGAATTTGCTACATTGGAGGAAACGCCTCTTGACAGCCTGATTGATGGTAAGGAGATATTTCAGAAACTCATTAGTCCCTATCGTGGTCGTGTGATATACGTAGATGTTTGGGGCACATGGTGCGGACCGTGTCAGCGTGAGCTGGAACATTTGCCTAAGTTGCACGAAGCACTCAAAGGCTTACCTGTCACTTATATGTATCTTGCCAACAACTCTCCTGAAGAACTCTGGAAGAAGGCTGCCAAGCGTTTCGGGCTTGAAGGAACCGACCATGTGAACCTTCTCTTGCCCAAAGAACAACAGAATGCTGTTGAACAACACCTTGGCGTTCGAGGCTTCCCCACCTACGTTCTCGTCGCCCCTGATGGTACCATCGTCACCAATCAGGCACCTCGACCCAGCAGCCCTTTAGATGTTCGCAAAGCAATTCAGAAACTTGTTGAATAGAAAACAGAATATGAAAAAGACACTCATCATTGCTTTGCTGGTGCTATTCGCTGTGGCGGGGAATGCAAAGACAATCAAGACAATTAAAACGCCAGTGGCAATGGGGCACAACATTTACGGGGGAGAGCTGATAGCTCGCGAGGTTGTCATGACCGACACAGCAACTACAGTACGCTTCACGATAGATTACCCTTCGGGAGAGATATTTCAATTCGCCAACGACTGCTACCTCATGGATGAGGACGGCAAGCGCTACCCGTTGCGCTGCGCCGAAGGTATAGCCCTCAAAAAATGGATTAAGTCGCCCGACAGCCGCCTAACCGACTTCACGATGCACTTCGAGCCCTTGCCGAAAAAGGTACAGATATTCGACTTCATTGAGGGCGACGACAGCGGCGACTTCAAGCTGTTGGGTATCCACGATATGAAATACAAAATTAAGTATCCAACGATGGAGGAATTGTCAGAGGCGAATCCATGGACGGTGCCTGCTGACTGGTTCAAGACCGACACTATCACCATCCAAGGCCGTATTGAGGACTACAACGCCGAGCGGTTAGGATTTGATATGCTGCACTGTTATTACAAGGATGAGTTCGAAAAGGGAGATGCCGTGCAGGTGCTCAATATTGCGCCTGACGGCACATTCTGCAAGAAGTTCAGAATCAGCTATCCCTTCAGTCAACTATTCTGGACAAGGGACTCGAAAACATCATTCGATGAAATTCCATTTTTTGCCCGTCCTGGCGAGATTATCGATGTTACCGTCCGAATACACGAAGATGGCGGGTTTGATTACGCTTTCAACAGCGGAAGCAGTCGCGATGTAGAGCGATGGCTATGCTCCAGCGACGAGTACAACGATGTATTCAGGCCGCTTAATTCTTTTAAAGGCAAGTTGGAGGAAGGCAATAAACTGTCCGAGGTTGTCTGGAATAATGCGATGTATCGCTTGCAGTCGGTGAGCCGCCGCAAGCACTATACGCCGATGGAGATGCAACTGGCATTAGCTGACATTCAGACGAACTTCATAGAACGCTATTTGTCATACGTCGACAACCATGAAAGCAGCTTGGTAAAATATGAGGAGCGCGACGGTAATTGGCATATAAAGATACTTGACAGCATGGAGTACGAGAAGCTTTACGATACCGAGAACTACTATCCGCTGCGCCACATCGACTTCAACAATCCCCTGCTACTTGCAAGTCAGAATTTCCACTACGCTCTCAACCAAATCCAGTATGTCAAACCTGTTATGAAAGTACTCTCAAATGACTCGCTGACCGAAAGCCAACGCTATTCCGAATACTATGCAGCCCTACGCCAGACGCTTGGGACGAGAGACGACACAATGATGGCCCAGCTTTGCAGTTATAAGGAAATGCTGAACAACTTCAACTATTGGCGCAATAAAAGGGACTTTATCTTGGAACACTTGAAGCTGCACGGGGTCACGTCCTCCGATTCAATAGGGAGGAAAATGCTTGAGGAGGTTCCTTCTGTGGAGGAGAGATTCAATCTGTTCTTGACTCACATCACCCATCCCTACATCCGCCAGAAGGCTAAGCAGTTCTATACCCATAACATGGCGCAGATGGGACTCTCATCGTCCCTGCCTGATGCACCGATGGCCGAGCTCATCCGTTCGCTCTGTGCCAAGTACCCGGGCAAAATCCTGATGATTGACTTCTGGGGCATGAGTTGCGGTCCTTGCCGCGGAGCCATACAGGCGAGCAAGGAGCTACGCGCTGAGATTGCCAAGCGCGATGACGTAAAACTTATATTCATTGCCGGCGAGCGTACCGCAGAGGGTAGTGATGCCTATAAGAAGTATGTGTCCGAGTGGTTGGCTGACGAGGAAACAGTCTGCGTTACAAACTCCGACTTCGCCCGTCTGCAAGAGTTGTTCCAATTCAATGGCATTCCTCGCTACGAGACCATTACGCCTGACTGCCGCCGCGTCCACGATGACCTCCGCATCGATGGTTACGATAATTTCGACTACGAACTGCAAAGACTGTTGGAAAAGTTGAAATAAAAAAAGAACAAATATGAAAAAGAAACTCATCATCGCTTTGCTGACACTTATCGCTGTGGCGGGGCAAGCGCAGAAGCATCTGCCAGAGATTAGTTATAGCAAGAAGCCGGCAGTACTGAGCGGCCGCATCATCAAAGATGGGGCGGAAGCGCCCGATACCATATATTTGAGATGCTTGCAACCGTACACTTCGGGGATGGGAGATGCTCTTTGGCGAACAGCTGTGCCATTGGATAGTGAAGGAAAGTTCAAGGCGGACATACCCATGCATATAACAACAGCTTGCACGGTTTGGATTGGCGACCTTCACTTTAATTGCTATGTTGTGCCAGGCAAAGAAGTTTCCTTCATACTTAATCTTAGAAAGCAGAAAAGAAAAGGACTGTCTGCGGCATTGGCCTTCGACGGGGAACTGCCCCAGTTCAATCATGATTTTGTCTATGCTCAGGAACATGGTATTGACCCAACTGGCATATATCAGGAAATTGAACAAAAGCGGAACATGGGGCAATTGCATAGCGAACTGCCAGAAAAGAGCGAGAAGGGGTACTTCGACTATCTGGATGCCACACGCGAGCGAACAGACAAGATAATCGATGCAGACAAACACATCGGCACAGCTTACCGAGAATTTGCCAAGGCCGTGAACGTATATATGTATGGCTCCATGATTCCTCATTGTGGTCAAGCCATTCAGTATGCAGGCTTTGACGACGAAGCAGCATACGATGCCCACGCTGAACGCCTTCGAAGTCGCATTGACCAGTATATGCAGGGTGACCCCTGGGCCAATCCAGTGCTTAGTTACGTCATGTGGCACACTCCAGATACGGGAATTAATTCTTACGTCACGCATCCCATTAAGTTGCCCGATAGCTATCAGCAATGTTATCTGGCATCGAAATACATGGAACAGATAGGCTATCAGAAAATGCTGCTCTCTAAGGCACAGTTGGACACGGTTCGGACACTTATGCCAGAACTGGACTCTGTTGTGCTGGCGTATAACGACCGTTTGGAGCAGGAACTATCGTTTATTAACAAGCAGGGGTTGTCCCGCATCTGTTCACTTCCCGATGGAGCCTCAGACACAGACGATATACTCTCCGTTCTGCTCAAACCTTATCGCGGCCGTCCCGTTCTCCTCGACCTTTGGGAAACCACTTGCGGCATATGTCGAATGGCTTTCAAGGAAATGCACGAGAAGAAAATGGAACTGGCAGGGCGCATTCACTTTGTCAATATTGCCAGCGAAAATTCCGACTTCGCTACCTGGCAGAACCTTATCCCCAACTATGTCGGCGACCATTACCGTCTGACCAAGCAGCAACTTCAGGCTCTCCACCACCAACTCCCCTGTGAGACAAGTGGCGTACCCATTTTTGTGCTTATCAATGCCGACGGCACCATCCACCATGCTTTCAGCGGTTGGGGAAACATTGACAAAATGATGAAGGAAATCACCCCAGTGCTTAAGTAAAGGAAAACTTCGTACAAATACAAAGACAAAAAAATATTACAAGGTATGAAAAAGACACTCGTCATCACTTTGCTGACACTTGTTACATTAGCCGGGCAGGCGCAAGAAAACAATTACACCGCGGAGAACAAATCGAAAGAGAACTGCAGAAAATCTTTGGCGAGTAAACCGATATCTCAGCCCCGTAGGAACCATCCCGCGGGGCTTTTTTATGCCCTTTTACGACTAAAATGCGCCAATTGCAGGATTTCTTTTAACATTTCTGCCCTTAGAGATGTGGAAATTCGATAATATTTTGCTTGGAAAATGCAATATGTCAGTAAATAAATGTATTTTTGCAGCGGGATTTATGTGAAAATAATAACTGGACATGGAACGAACGCAAGTAATTGATAGTATTCGACAGGTAGCTGCACGCGTATTGCCAAAGGGCAGTTCGCTCTACCTCTATGGCTCCCGCGCTCGCGGCGACTGGAACGAGGACTCGGACTGGGATTTGCTTTTACTTCTTGACAAGAAGGGTAGCGGCGACAGCGATGAGGACTTCCGTCGTTACGCCTATCCCATTATTGTTCGTGGCTACGACCTTTGGCAGTCCTTTAGCGTACACACATACTCCAAGAACGAATGGTACAACGGGCCACACGCCATGTTTTTCTATAATGTTGAACAAGACAAACAACTAATATATGAATCTTAAGGAAGAAGACCGCCAGATCATTGAGAAAATCAAACGGTATATTGCCGAGAAATAATTGTCACATAGATATATAATCATATAGAAGCGGATAGTGCATTTACGGCACTATCCGCTTATCTTTTCACTTTTTCCCCCGAAAGCAGAGGGAATTATCCGTTTGTTTCGTATTATTTATAATGCAAGACGGAAACCTATATTGTTTTCGTTGTTGCTTGGCCAAATGCTGCGTTTGCATGATATGCGGCAAGCGTCAACATCATCCACCCACCAACTGCCACCACGAATAGCACGGAGTTGGATAGTGTCATCAAGTAAAACCACATCCTCGCACCATTCAAAGACGTTGCCACTCATGTCGTAAAGTCCCAACTCGTTTGCGGCCTTCATCTTTACAGGATGAGTCTTCCCTTCAGAATTGTTCCAGCACCAAGCCACCTGGTCAATACTGTCGCTGCCACTGTACTCATATCCTTGGCTCATGTTGCCGCCCTGAGCAGCAAATTCCCATTCGTCCTCAGTAGGCAGACGGTAATCCTTGCCTGTCAACTTGTTCAGTTTTGTAATGAAATCCTGACACTCATTCCAATTCACGTATTCCACAGGGTTGTCCTTCCCTTTGAAATTGCTGGGATTGGAACCCATCACAGCCTCCCACAGTTCCTGCGTCACCTCGGTCTGGCCAATAAAGAAGCCTTCTAACTGATCCTGACCATCAACATGTATCATCTCGAACGAAACACCATTTACGGTCTCGACGAAAGAATCCTTCATGGACTTTTCTGTGCATCCAGTAAACGCAAAAGAAACAAATAGCAGGAATCCCCAAACCATTTTCTTTGAATAATCCATCTTTGCCATAACGTATTAATTATATTTGAGTTGTTTGATGGTGCAAAGAAAAGCAAAAACGTGATTGTATTAAAAGGGGAAAACCGAAAACTTTTTGGGGATGGGCAATATTTAACAATTATTATTAGTTGTTAACCATATTTCCTTGCTCCAACACCTCCTGCACCTCTGTCTTATACTTGCGGGAGATGGAGAGGCGAAGGTCGCTCCAATTTACGGCTAAAACATGAATAAACGATAAAAACAGGAAGGGATGTAGCAGATTTCTGCCCTTAGGGGGATGGACTTCCGAAAAAATGTACTACTTTTGCTGTCAGAAACAAAATATAACAAGAAATATGGAAGCAATCATTGAGAGAACTCCAAGCAGAATTACCGTCAGTATGAGTTTACGGCGATGGAACCGTATGCTTCAGCTGGAGGAAACCTACAAGCTGGCTCGCATCATCAAACGAAGTATGAAACAGGTGGAGTCCGAGCCAAGCATGACTCCAGAAGAAGCCGTAGCAGCACTTAGGGCACTATGAAAGCACGAATATCCGAAGACTTCCGTGCCGCATATAAGAAGTTAAAAAAACGTCATAAATCCTTAGAGCAGGACTTCGAGCACCTGCTTGCTTCGTTACTTCAAGACCCTATAATATTCACTAGGTAAAGACACAGCATAGCGGGTAGCGCATATTCGGCACTATCCGCTTATCTTTTCACTTTTTCTGCCGAAAGCAGAGGGAATTATCCGGAAATGTTTGTAACTTTGCAGTCGTAAATGTTTCATATTTTTTGTTATGACAACCGTAGAACTCAGAAAATCAATTATAGCCGAACTCGACCAGATGAGTCTGGAAATGATGGAAAGCGTATCGCAGTATGTCAAGCGTTTGCGCCGTCGTGCCCACCCTACACATCAGGTTGCAGCAAACGAGACTGTACCAGATATAGTACTTAGTCTGCTTGGCGCAGGCGAACCTGTGGCCGAAGACGACCTGAATGCCTGCGAAGCACATGCAATATTACACGGCGCTCAAGGCTAAGGCCGATGTTATCATTACCCGTAACGGCAAGGATTTCATAGCATCGAAACTTCCCGTGATGACAGCTGCAGAATATTTGGCTACACTTTTACAATAAACTTTAAGCATATAGCGGATAGGTAACACTATCCGTTTATTTTTGTATAACAGAACGGGGGAATGGACTTGAAATTTGGGAGAAATAGTATTGACCTTCAGGTGCTGCGGGAGTTCTGCGAGCGGCAACTTATTTTCTCATCAATCGGATGTACCAATCTTCGGTCATGTGGTAACCAAAAAAGTGTTTGCCATCTCCTCCCAAATCCCATTGAGATACAATTTCCCACTGACGGAAAGGAAGTTTGTTGAACTCTCCTGTTTGAACAAGTATTTGTTCATAACGACGAAACTTACGATGGCTAATCTGCTTGCCTCGCTTTTGCGACTTACAGTAGCACCATGTGCATACAGGAGTCCTCTTTTTACTTTTACTCATATTATTCGTAATGCTATGAGAGGTCGCAAACTCTCGTTGCCCCTCTCAGTTAAACATTACGAGACAAGAATTGTTAAGTTCATACCTATTAAAAATAATGAGCAATTAGCGCTCCATCCAATTTTCAATATTCAGACCCGGTATCCGTTCAAAATGCTTAATGTTGCCAGTTACAAGGATTGCATTCTCTTCAAGAGTGACGGAGCTCTTCAGCTATAGTCATAGCATCAGCGGAGCCTCCGAAATCGCCACTGAACTTTTTTAATGCTTCATCCAAGCGAGCATTATCATCCTCCTTCAAATAGGTTTCCTTCGGCATAATCAGCTTGTTAGCTAGCCATTCACGGTCTTTCTTTGAAAGTGAAAGCCCCTGCAGGTATGCCCACAAGTTATTCAATGCAAATGTTGTCATAACCAAAATATATTGTTTTCTACTGCAAAGATACAGTATTTTCATTAATAACGCCTTTTCTTTGGCATTTTTTCTTTCAAAATGGGAAACGAAAGGCATTTTCGTTATAATTGGCTATGTCCAATAGACAAACGGGCTGATCACTTTTTTATTTCCCCCAATAACATGGATATATTATTAAAATATAGCGGATAGGTAAACACTATCCGTTTATTTTTGTATAACAGAACGGGGGATGGACTTGAACCTATGGCCATAAATCAGCCCGAACCTTTTCGTCCCTTAAAGCTTTCCGGCTCCGATAGTCCCCCGGTCATCCTTTTTCTCCTTGTTCTTGTAACGCAGGATTTCCTCGTGCTCCAACTGGCAGAAACGATCGTAATCGGCAGCCATAGCCTCTGTGTCATACTGCTTCGTCTTCGTTTCGTCCAACTTCAGGTGTTGCAGATTAAAGGCTGCAAGCATGTCGCGTTGGTGGGTGTCGCCGTTGGATAGGGTAATGGCACGTTCATTCAGTTTATGCTTTTCGTCTCCAGTCTTAAAGCTGTCGTTCGTAAAGTCGTACTGGCTGGCAGCATTCTGTGTGTTCACTCTTTCAAACCTGCCGCCCAAAGACTTTACTTTGTTTTCCAAAATATCTACAAACATCGCAGGAGCGTGATTGCCAATAGACTTGCCATACCCCTTCTTCGATTTGTACTTTCCTGTTTTCTCGTCTATCTTGGTTTCTTTTTTCCTGGCACTCCAGCCTTTATAAGGGTTATTCTCCACAATAAACGTATCGCCTTCTTTCAGCAAAGCGTTGGCCCGTTCTATGTGCTGCTGTTTGCGGATAGCCGCCTGTTTGCGGCGTAGCTCAGCCAACTCTCTTTTGAGTTTAGAATATCGCTTTAAGTCTTTTTCTTTTTTCCATACAAGTTTAACACCTCGTTTGATGGTACCATCTTCGTTGAAGTTCTGCGGATTGTTTGCTCGGCGACTACGGTCTATCTTCCTGCTCAAGAGGGTGATTTTTGGCTGAATATTGTCGCACTTCTCGGCCAGTTTGTCAATACTTACAATATTCTCACCTGATACTGCAACAGTAGTCGGGCCTAAGTCAATACCAATATTGCCTCTGCCCAGCGTTCTTCCCTTCTGTGGTTTCTCGCCTTCGATGGTTAACTGAACATAGTACTTATACTGGCTACGAATCATGCGACGCACTATGGTAAGTACTGTTATGCTGTCAAACCCTCCTTTCAATGCCCACATTTCATATTCTTCATGTCCGGGGGTGAGTTGGATGGGAAGTGTAATAAATTTGGCAGCCTTACCCCCTTTCCCGTTTAATTTGATAGCAACTTCCATTTTCTCCAAATGCAATTCCATACCGGAGAACGCCTTCTTGCCACTTCCGTTAGTTTTCTTTCTGCTTCCAAAGATGCTCAGTTCACCATATTTCCTGAACGAAATTCTCTTTGCGCGAGGATCATAAAGCATCTTCTCCCATGCCGCCCAGACAGCAAGCGACATCCTGTCGAGCAACGTGGAAGTAATACCCAAGTCGGCATAAGTCACCCCTGCGCCAACCTGCTTTTTGCCTAACTTCCCGACGAAACCATTTATGCCAAATTCGGTAAAAGTAATGTCAAGAAGTTCCTTGTTGCTGCCCAAAACGCCATTAATATGGAAGGAATGACTTCGGAAGAAATCTCTTTTTTCCTTAGAATTCTTGCATGCCTGGAACTCTTTCGTTTGCTCAAAGTATCTGTATTGTCTGAGCAACTTGCCTTGCACATAATTGTACAATTGGCGAAGTTGCTCGTAACGCTTGTTGAGTATATCAGCCTGATATTTTTCAACTCGCAATGGCAATTCTAACACAAATACTTCGTTCATTTAAATCTTAATAGCCAACATTTATGGGTGATTAACACCGCAAAGTACTTTGTGCAGGGTTACAACAGCCTGTCAATAGCCAACATTTATGGGTGATTAACACCTGTTCAACGCCGATAATTGTACCTGGGAATCCTGTCAATAGCCAACATTTATGGGTGATTAACACCCTACGGCGACTGTGAGTTTACCGTTACTAACCTGTCAATAGCCAACATTTATGGGTGATTAACACCGGTGGTGTGCAGCAGCAGCTTCTCACGACGCCTGTCAATAGCCAACATTTATGGGTGATTAACACCCTATAGGACTTAATCACTTATAAATCAATAAAATGGCCATGATTAGCATACTCGGAGACTTGCTCTATACTCCCATTCCGCGAACGGAACTGACTGTTATTTTTGCATTCCACCATTCTGCATAATCGTTTGTCGCACCAGCCGCCCGCTGGCATTAGCTTATCGTGCGCAAGGCCTGACAACACCTTTCTGCCGCAAAGATACAGAATATTCCAATTCCTTCCAAGAAAAGGGAAGTTTTTCTTATTAAGCGTCTGCGGATATATGGGTCTGCGAGGTGAGGAGGAGACTGGCGTAAAATAAGGGTGCCGGATTTTGTTTAAATTTTGTACAAATAACGGGGGGATAATCATTTCTTGATACATGTCAATATTATACGGCCAGGGCATGAAAATGTGGGCCGCAGACGATGTGCGATCCGGGAAAATTATGTATCTTCGCATTTACATTCACGAACCCCTAAAACCCTCTAAAATAAAACAGCATCTGCTATGTACGACCCCAACTCACCATACGAAACCGCCCTTGTCTCCCAGATTGTGGAGTGCATAGCTGCGTGTGTGAAGACCAAAGGTCTGCAGAGCGCTTTAGAGGATTTCGAGGGGATGCAGAATATTCTCTCGAGCCTGCATATATGGAATCTGGTTAAGCAGGGGGCGGACGCCATCTTTGCCGAGGAACGCATACGCCTGGAGGAACTGGAGCTGGCCCGTGCCAAGGCTTCCGCACCATCGGTGTACCAGATTATGCCATCGGCCCAGAACGGCATAAATATGAACGATCCTACATTCGGCGGTGCTATGTATGATGTCAGGGATAACGACAAGGTAAATATAGGAGGAAAGCCAGATGGATAAGAAGTTTAGTGATGGCCTGGGCATAACGTTCAAGGGGAATGTGACGTTTCAGGGACCTATGTTCGACATACACGATAACGGGAAGGTGGTGATAAACAACGTCAACGATAACGTCAACGATAACAAGGCGGGGGGAAATAATGGGCTGCCTAAGGAGCTGGATACGCCGCGGGCAAGGAGGTACTTTGCCGAGGCTGTCCGCCTGGGATATATGGAACCAGCGGAGGACGGCCGATACCGCTGGTTGGGTACGGGCAAGAAACCGAGCACGGCCGAGCTGGCATACTTCCTGGGACGCGTCTATAACTACAAGTATACCGTTACTGGCAACGCGGGCGAGAACTTTCCGGAGGAGAGCCTGAACGAACTATTCGGTGTAAAACGTCTGTATTCATCCCTGACGCAGGTGTATAATGCGCAGAAGCCACAACGGTGGCGCTCACAGATTGACGAGATGTTTAAACTTTAAACTGAGTCTCACCTGTCAACTACGCCAGTACGATATCTGCTGGAATGCCAAGGATTTTATGGATACTACGTGCCACCTCAAAACTCAATGAGCGTCTGCCATGAATCAGGTCGCTGAACATGGTAGAGCTGATGCCAATCATCCTGGCAGCATCTTTCTGTTTCAGCCCCTTTTTCTTAACTTGAGTAAGGATAGCATCAGTAAGCAGGGTACTCATCTGCCCAGGTAGCGGGTGATAGGCGCTGCCGTATTCGTCTAATGCCTCGCTTAACTGCATGAACTCCGCCTTTTCCTCTTCCGGAAGCAAATCCATATCTCCCAACTCCGTACCGCGTTGCATCAATGCCTCAGCACGAGCCTCATACTCTTTATACTCCTTCTCTGTCTTAATTATCATGGCTTAAATTGTTTTTTACTAACCTATATTAGTGCAAAAGTACGAACTTATATAGTAACGACAAAGAAAAAGACAAGAAAAGTTCACAGATATGTGATTTTTTTTGCAAAATGGGATGACGCCCTAACCTCTAACCCCTAACCTCTAACCTCTAACCGCTAACCTCTAACCGCTAACCCCTAACCTCTAATAAGGTTAAAGGGTTAAAAAGTTATCGTTGACGTTATCGTTGACGTTCCAGCCATAGCTGGGCCTCTAACCTCATATTTATAGTACATTTATGCACTATAGATTGCGTGGGCAATAGTGCATACCTTTGCAGCAGGAATTCCAAACATCGGGGTTTCTGCTGCTTTTCTTTTTCGTGAGGTGAGCGGCAGTCAAAAACTGAGCACGGCTCCGAGGGCACGAGATGAAGTTCGCCTTTCTATATCATCGTGCAAGTGCTGGAAGGGCATTTTAATTACATTATTGAATTATGTTTTTATTATGCAACACAGACTTGTGCATGGATGTTAAGACACTCCTGCGCACAGACAGAGTGACAAAACTGGGTAAGAATTACAGGGGCGTGCTGATGCGCGACGGGGAGGACCACTACACTTTCCTGGAGAGCCATCCGGCAACGCAGAAGCGTAACCCGCACGTTTACATGGGGAAGTACATCAACGTGAGCCGAGCCGTTGACGGTACGCTGTACCCTACGTTCAACCGTCCGCGTTACAGCAAGAACTTCACGTTTCAGGACTTCTGCCGTGAGGCTGCCGAGGAACTTATCGTAGTAACGGGCCTTGTAGAGGGAAGTGAAGAGTGAAGAATGAAGAATGAAGAATTCGCTGAACAGTCTCAAATCTCAGTCTCAGTTAGAAAAAAAGTCACAATCTAACTCGCAGCCACCTCTTATAACACTTGTAACTTATTGATTATTAGATAGATATATAATAAATATATATATAAGAGTGAGTTGATGGGTAGGTTTGAAAAATAACTGAGACTCTGAGACTGAGACTGCCGGCTATATTATTAGTTAATTTAACTCTCTAAAAAGCAATGACTTACAATATCTTCAACAGCACCGCTCCGGCGATGCCTAAGCCTTCAAAAGGCACAGAAATCGTGAAATTACTACTCTCTCAGGCCTCAAAAGACATGCGCGAACCGCTAGTTCCGATGGCTTTGCCTGCACTTGCTGCTCATCTGACCGACGTGGAACTGATGTATTCCGATAACCAATATTATGAACTTTGTGGCCAAATGGGGCATTTGGTAGGCCCAAGCGGTATCGGTAAGGCGCAGTTGACACATCTCATCGAGGCCATCATGAGACCATTCCGAGACCACGACGAGGTGGAATATAGGAAGTTGGCCGACTGGATTCGTCAGATGAAGACGCGTGGAGCAAACAAGGAGAAACCTGAGCGTCCTGCAGTTAGCTTCTGGTTCCCGCCTGCCGATATCACAGCGCCCGCTTTCCTGCAGAACGCCTTGGCACTTGAGCAGCAGGGAGGCCGCACGCAGTATCTGAACCTGCCCGAGGTGGAGATGGCCGACAAGATGTGTGGCGGACACAAGCAGGTGAGCCAGATGGTGCGCAACATCTACGACCGCCAGCGTGCAGGCGCTTTGCGTGCTACTGCCGAAGGAGTGACCGGCAATCCCTTGCTCCGCGTAAACCTTACATTCAGCTCGACGCCAGAGGCTGCCCGTTTGTTCTATAAGCGGGACATGACGAACGGATTCTTCGGACGTATTCCCTTTGCCTACAAGGGGCGTAGCGAGCGCAAGGGCAGGATTCCGCGTCAAGGTCAGTATGACGAAGGTTTCCTTCAGGAACTGGACCAGTACCTGCTGCGACTGGATAACTGCAAGGGGCGATTCGTGGTGAAGCCGCTGAACAAGGTTGCCGACCAGTTGGCTGAGGAGATGGCGCGTCTGGCAGACCTTGCTGATGACGACATGTTGTTTGAACTTTCGCATCGCTCGATATTCAGCGCATGGAAGAAGGCCGCCACTTTGTGGGTTCTGAACAATCAGACGTATAGCCGCTCGATTGGCGACTTCATGGTGTGGTTTTGCTACTACGACCTTTGGTCGAAGGTAAGGGTGTTCTCGGATATGTTCAAGGGTGGCGATGCCCTGATGGATGAAGCGCAGAGGACAGGCCCGAAGAACATGCTCGACAGCCTTGACCGCTCGTTCAACGAACAGCAGCTGGAAGCCTTGCGCCAGGAACTTGGCAAGAGCCGTGAGGGCACCAAGCATCAGCTGAACGTGTGGAAGAACCGCGGCTTTATCGAGTACTCCAGCCAGACGGGACTGTACACGAAAACGGAGGAATACCTTAAGATGTCTGATGTAAGAGGTAAGATGTAAGATGGAAAAATATGAACTTCAGAAGCTCCGCGACCTTCCCATTGAGGGGGTCGCAGAGCGACTTGGACTCTACGTGAGTCACCATAAATGCTTGTGCCCGTTTCACGACGACCATCATGCAAGCATGTCCTTTAAGAAAAATAAGTTCAAATGCTGGAGCTGCGGGGAAAGTGGAGATACCATCAAGCTGGCAGAGAAAATGCTGGGAAAGGACTTCGTGGAAACTTGCCGCTGGCTTGCCGACGAAGGACCCTCTCCAAACCTCTCCCTCTATGGAGAGGCTAAACCAAATTCTCCCCTTAGAGGGGGAGATAGAGGGGGTCTTTTTGATGCTTCTCGATATGCCCGTTTCTTTGAGCATCCTTGGCTTTTGCCTGAGGCCAAGAAGTTTCTTTTTACGGAGCGACGGCTTGATGAGCGGGTGGTGCGCTGGTGCAGACTCACTTCATGGAAAGATAAGCAGGGCGTGCCCTGGCTGCAAATACCTTATTATAATTGTGAGGGTAAGTTGGTGGGCATTCAGAACCGCAACCTCATTAAAGGTGCCCTTCCTCGCTTCCGCTTTCCCCAAGGCTCGCAATGTGGCATCTATAACCTGCCTGTTCTGAATCTGCTGAAGCCAGGCGATGAGCTCTACATAGCTGAGGGTTGTAGCGATTGCTGGAGTCTCTTATCAGCTGGCCATAAGGCCATCGCAATCCCGTCGGCTACCTTGTTGAGCAAAAAGGATGTGGAACTATTGCAGGCAATTGCCGGTTCAAAGGTTCAAGGAGTTCAACTCCCCTCTCCTCGGAGAGGGGCTGGGGGTGAGGCTAATTCTTCACTTGGAATTACGTTCCACATGTGGCCAGATCGCGACGAGCCTGGCGAACGACTCTTCCTGCAACTTCAAAAGGTGTTGCCCTCGCTGGTGCATCACCAATTGCCACCCACCTGCAAGGACTTTAGCGAGTACTATTTGAAGGCCCCCTCTGGCTCCCCCTTTGGGGGAGTGGAAGAATGCTGAATGTATAATCTAACAATTATAATATGGATGATTTTAGAATACGACCTTACACCAAAAAGGAATTGGCGCTGATGTACTTCCCAGACAGCAGCCCACACACAGCCGTGAGCCACTTGATGAGTTGGATTCGACGCTGCACCCAGCTTTGTCAACAACTGCAGGAGATGGGCTACGAAACCACCTGCAAGACGTTTACGCCCCGTCAGGTAAAAGCTATCGTAGAGCAGTTGGGAAAACCATAGAAAAGTACAGGAATCGTACGGCATCGCCAGCTATCGTCAGAACGGTGGCGGCGAATGTCGTACCTTTGTAGTGTCTTAAGAAGCAGGCACGAGCGCGTGCATTTGCACCCTCTCCGAGCCCACGCTTGCACATTCCCGGGAACAACACGTGCAGGCTCCGGAGGGGAAAAAATTGAAAATTCAAAATGTTTAACCAAGACTGCCATACCCCTGCTTGCAGTCCCCTCCCATTTGGGCGACTGGGGTCTTTAGAGGAACCACTGAATGTGGTTCCGGCCCCACAAAGGTGAGCGAATCACCATTCGCGAAGATGGGCAAAGGGTTAGGGAGAGGGGCTCATTATGATTCAGATTAAAGCAAAGCAACAGAACGTATCGTTCGAAAAGAACGTTGAGAAACTGGCCTACGTGCTCTCGGCACACCTGTACAACACGCTGGACGCCAGCAAGGTGATCGAGGAGGCTGCCAAGCGAAGCGGCATCAGCGTAGGGGTTATCAAGGCCGCTTGGGACGCAGCAGGCGAGGTTATCCGCACCTGGGCAACCGAAGGCCACAACGTGCCTCTGCCCGGACTCGGCAGCATGCGCTTCAGCGTCCGCTCCAAGAGTGTGCAGAACGTAGAGGACGTGAAGACCTCGCTCATCTCTGCCCGTCGCGTTATCTTCACCCCATCTAAGGAGGTTAAGGACGAGCTGCAGGCCACCAAGATTGCCATCACCTGCTACGACAAGGACGGCAACATCGTGAAGCGCGTAACCAGCGCCGACACCAACGATGTGGAAGACAACGATAACGACAACGTCAACGACAACGTCAACACTGGTGGCAACGGGAACGTTAACCCAAACCCTAACGAGGGCGGTGGTGATAACCCCGGAGGCGGTGGTGGCGACGAGCCAGGAGAGGATGAAGACTAAGCCTCACCCCTAACCCAAACACCGTCGAGAGTGGGAACTCTCTCCCCTCTGTGGGGCCGCAGCCACATTTAGTGGCTACTCTAAAGACCCCATTCGCTCCGAGGAGAGGGGAACTGAAAAAAAAAGATTATTAACGTTTTAACAAAGTCCTCAGAACCTTGGCTCATCGCTCACTCTAAATAGTTCCCCTCTCCTCGGAGAGGGGTTAGGGGTGAGGCTTGAGGGCGGGGGGAGAGGCTCCTTATTATGAAAAAAGAAACTTGGAAGACGATACTTCACCTTGTAGCAAGCATTATTGCTTCTATCATTACCGCATTGGGAACTACCTCTTGTATAAGGTAAGTGAAAGAATGAAAAATTATCATTTTAACAAAGTCCTCATAACCTCTGCCCCCTCTCTTAGGGAGAGGGCGGGGGGGAGAGGCTGATATATATTATGGAACCTCGTGGAATACGTAATAACAATCCATTGAATATCCGCAAGAGCGCGGATAAGTGGCAAGGGTTAAGTACCTTGCAGGAAGATCGGGAGTTCTTCCAGTTTGTGAGTATGGAATATGGTTGGAGAGCCGCATTTGTGATTCTCTGCCGAACATACTATGGGAAGTATGGGTTGAAGACCATCAGGGACATTGTGTCCCGATGGGCTCCCGCCAAAGAGAACAACACGGAGGCGTACATCCGCCATGTTTCGGACTACACGGGTATAGCACCCAACAAGGTGTTAGGCTCCCCGAAGGAGCAGCCTACTCAATGGCTACTGATAGGCTACGCTATGGCAGTAGTGGAAAACGGGAAAGCGCTCCCAGCGGTGCCCATGTTAAAAGGATTTGAACTGGCCATTGAAAAGTGAAAGAAATGCACCCCGACGAGTCATTGCGACACATCGGGGTGTTTTTGGAAGATCTTCACCTTAAAACTTATCTACTATTATACGTTACATTTGTTTTTTCTTTATTTGATCTAACTGATACAATGCCATCTTGAAGTACTTGCGGTCGGTTTCAGTTTTGGCTTCATCAATCAACTTACACAAATCGGCCGAAACCTGTTCCAACACTTCTGTGGAATTCGGACTCTTAAAGGCATCATACTTGACACCTAATTTACAAAGCTCATAGATGGAGATGGCTGTTAGTTCTGCATTTTGATGTTCCTGATACCTTTTCCTAAGATTGTAAAAGTTAAGCAGAAAGCTTCCATCGTTGGACAATTGGTTATAAAGGGCCACAGAATCGCGCGGCACCCATTTTTCGTAGAGCATATAAGGCTTCAGCTCATTATATTTAATTATAATAGAATCCTGACCCATGAACCACGCCTGTGCTTTGTCTGGTGCCTGCTGGGGGGTGCCCTTTGGGTTGCGTGAACGTTCTTTGATGAAATTGGAAATTCCGTCTGGTAATGAGGGGTATTTGACGGTTGCATTATAGCTGGTGAAGGCGGAGGGAATCTTGGCGTAGGTAACGATGTAGCGCACGAAGGCGTTTCCCTTGCGGTCTTCTTTCCATTCCAGAGCGTAGGCGTAGCGGTGGGTCTTAGTGGTATCCGTAGCATCCAGGATATTAACGTTCAGGTAATTGCCATAGTTCTCGCCGATGGTAACGTAGTTGTTAGGGTCGTCGCCAATCATCAGGTTGCGTTTGCCTTCTGCCTGACTGGTACCCGTCCGCTTGCTGTTGATGCCGTAGCAGTTGGGATTATGGTGACCGTTTTCCTCGAAGGCCCTTATCATATCCTCCAGCATAGAACGCTGTTTTTTGGAAAGCGTGAAGGTAAGAATGTCACAACGCCACTTCAGCGGGTTGCCCTCCTTCTGTATGTCACGCTCTTGCCCAAGGTTTTTGTCAACCACAACCTTGTTATCGATAGCTTGTGTGATGAGACTGCTCATCCAAGACTCCAAATCCTGAACTATGACCTTTTGTGCCGAAGCTGTAAAGGAAGCGAGTAAAATGAGAAGAAGAAGAGACCCTCCCCTAACCCCTCCCTCTATGGAGGGGAAAGAGATCTTTGATAATAGTTTTAATATAATCGTTCTCATAAAGCAGAAAATTATGAATTAATCAAAATGCAATAATAAGGTGAGATGTTTCGGGCTCCTTACCTTCCAGCCCTGCAGTAAAGGCACGAAGCTCTTTTGTCTGTTCCTGCTGCATATAGGCAACTTGTAATGCTTCTTCTGCCAGAAACATATCTACCAATGCCTGGCGCTCAGGGGGAAGGACGGGCAATTCTACAGGGCTCTCCCCCAGTTCCTCCGGGATGGGAGTATTTTGTGCTTCGGCCAGAAGGGGAAGACTTTCCACCAGTGGACTCTCCCCCTGCCCCTCTCTTGTAGCAAGGGGAGTATTTTGTGCTTCGGCAGCTGGCTGCTGCGGCTGCCTTGACTCACGGGACTTATAGGACTCACGGGGCTCATAGGACTCACGGGGCTCATAGGACTCACGGGGCTCATAGGACTTATGGGGCTCATGAACTTCTGCTACAACCGGTTGTTGTGTTTCTGGCTGCGCGATGGGAGCCTTTTCGCCCTTAGGCCAAAGCAAAAAGGCGATTAGTATGCTGGCAGCAATGGCCGGGATGGGGTACAGCCAACGACGCATAGGGCGAGTCTTTGCCTCTCCCCCTCGGGGGAGTTGGAGAGGGGTCCTCATCTCAGGCACATTGGCGTAATTGCGCCTCAGGGCTTCACGCAGGTCTGTATCTTTGAATTTCTCGTTCATTATATAACTTTCAATTTTCAACTTTCAATTTTCAACTTCTTATACAATTTCCTTCTTATTCTGTAAAGCCTTACGGCCAGGGCCTTGGGGTCGGCGTCTGTGATGTAGGCTATTTCCTTGAGCGGCAGGTCGTCGAAGTAGTAGAACGTCAGCAGCATTTGTTCCTCGTTGGGCAGCTGTTGCACCAACTCCTGCAGTTTCTCTATGCGTTGCTCGTTGCCTGTCGAGAGGGCTGTTTCCAGCTCCTCGTCGCTGATATCTGTCTGCCAAACAGAGCTGTCTTCTATAGAGACAACTATGGGTCGGCGGCGTTTCAGGAAGTCAAGCGTCAGGCGATAAGCAATACGGCAAAGCCAGGTGGAGAGTGAAGACTGGCGGGCATCGTAGCGGTCGATATGGCGGAAGGCTTTCAGGAAAGTATCCTGCGTCAGCTCCTGAGCATCCATTACGTCAGGCACCTGCTTCACAATCATACAGAAGACCTGATTGACGAAGCGGCGAAACATTTCGTCTTGCCCTTCACGCTCGCCTTTCCTAACGGATTCCACTATTTGCTTTTCTGTCTGCACTTTTAACGTTTTGTTTATGCCTTTCTACTTGTTATACGACGGAATCGGAAAAATATTACGCCCCACCCCAACTTTTTTCTGGAAAACAACAAAAAAGATGAAATGAGCCAAGATTAATCAATGTTCAATTAGAGAACCGCCTGCACTTCGGCCTTATATTTGCGTGAGACGGGAAGACGAAGGTCACCAAGGATGACGTTTTCGCCCTCAGTCCCCTGACAGGCTGAAATGCGGACTAAAAAAGAACGGTGGATGCGCAGGAAGTCATCCCCTAAGAGATTGGCCCATGCAGAAATGGGACGTTTGTTGCGATACTTACGGCCCTCAGTAGCATAAATCCACGTTTCCGTGTCGCAACTCTCCACATAAAGAATCTCCTGACGCTGGAGCGTTACGGGCTGGCGGTCGCTAGTAAAGGTTATGGACTCCTCTGCTTCAGGCAAACGTTCCTCAATCATCCGCCCCACAAAATAATCGCCCACGATAATCAGCAGCAGCATGGCCAGCAGGAATATAGGGTTCAGCAGTATGGGGGCGACATCTATAGAGCCATCCATCTGAACACGAAGGTCTTGTATAATGGTGTGTGCCAAATGGACAGCCAAAAAAGCCATCGTGAGAATGAAGAGCGTTAAGAAACATACATCGCGTATTCCCTGCCATCGCGAGGTAAAACGCATCTGTGCCAACAGGTAACGGAACAGTACGGCCACAGGCAGAAGTGAACTGGCAAGGAAGAAAGCATCGGGAAATGTATAACCCGTGCTGGAAAGTACAATGGCAAACAGAAACAATGCCACCGTCCAATAGGAAATAATAAGCGCTGTACGTTTCATAACGGGAACAAAGATAATACTTTTCCCCCGTTCAAAAGCCATTGCAGAAGGGAAAAATCCCCTTATAGAGGGTTTCAGCAGGCAAACGAGGGGTTTTAACAGCCAAAAAATTTGGTGCCCCTACCCTAATGCCGTACCTTTGCACCAGCAGCTGCAAAAAAACAAGATGTTTAACTTTTAAATTAAAAATGATTATGACAGCAATTACTGATTTCTTTGTGATGGGCAACCCTTGGTGTATGTCTGCCCTCACCCTTCTGCTGGCGTTGGTATTCCTGGCAGCATGGAAAGCTCCCGCTTGGGTACGTAACATAGGCGCTATCGCGTTTGTTTGTGGATTACTCTTCGGAGCGTTAGGCCTCAATCAGATGTTTGGCTACATGCAAGAACATATGCAAGAAACGCTTAAAACCATAGAAGAGTCGGGCTATGTAACCCCCACAGATGTAGACATGTCCCCCGTTATATATGGCGGATACAAGTGCGCCTTAGTTCCTGTTATCTACGGTATCATCATCCTTCTTATCTCCCTTATCGTTCACCTCTGCCAGAAACCGAGGATTTAGTCAGGGAAGGTCCGGTTCCCACAAATGCCGGGCCATATCTACATGACCGTTAGCCTTGAAGGTAACGCCTTCTTCCTCCAGGAGGGGGCGTTGCCATTTCCAGCCGGGAGCGGTACGCCCCACCTTGTTGACTACACGATGACAAGGGAGAAGAAAAGTGAAGAATGAAGAGTGAAGAGTGAAGGATTTTTGCTATTAAACACCTTACCATCCGCTCCGGCCCATTACCCACTTACTATTACAAGCCGTGTTTTCCGCAAGCCGAAAATCATCAGATTAGGGTATTTCCGGTATGACGGAATAGCCGTACCTTTGCAGCCGAAAATTTTAACCATCAGATAATAGTGATACAGGTAAAAAGATTTATGGCCCTGTGGCTACTTGGAAGTGCTACAATGGCTGCTCTGGCGGAAGGAGATTCGCTCAGGACACGAACGCTGGAGAATGTGACGGTTACTGCTAAGTCGAAGGCAAGAATGCAGAGCGAACAGGCTTTTGCCGTGAGTGTAGTGGATATGAAAGGCGAGTATGCCAAGCAGAAATCCCTGAACAGAATGTTGGAGAATGTATCGAGTGTGAAGATCCGCGAGACGGGCGGGCTGGGCAGCTCGTACAACTTTGCGCTGAACGGCTTCAGCGGCAATCAGGTGAAGTTCTTCATAGACGGGGTGCCGATGGACAACTTCGGCAGCAGTTTCAACCTGTCCACGCTTACAGCTAATATGGCCGACTACGTGGAGGTGTACAAGGGTTCGCTGCCCGTCAGTCTGTCGGCTGATGCGCTGGGTGGTGCCGTCAACATCGTTACCCGCAAGAAGGCCAACTATCTGGATGCTGCCTACAGCTACGGTTCGTTCAACACGCACCGGGCCAGCGTGAATGGTGCATTTACCGACCAGAAGACAGGATTCACGCTACGGGCGAATGCGTTTCTGAACTATTCGGATAATAATTATAAGGTATATGCCCCTATTGTGGACCTGAATACGGGTCTGCAGAGAGGAAATGAGTGGGTAAAGCGCTTCAACGACGGATACATCGGCGGCGGCGTGAGAATGGAGACCGGCCTGGTTGGCAAGAAGTGGGCTGACTATGCGCTGGTAACCTTTATAGCGAGCGCAGACAAGAACGAGAACCAGACGGGTGCTACAATGGATGCCGTATATGGCAAGCCTAAGACAAACAGCCTGAGTATTGTGCCGGGACTGAAGTACAGGAAGAGGGACTTGCTGACCGAGGGGCTCGACCTGGAGGCTTACCTGAACTATGCCTTTGTGCGTACCCATAATGTGGATACGGCGGCGCTGAGGTACAACTGGCTGGGCGAATACGTTCCTGCAGACAGCAGAGGCGAGGGTTACCTGACGGATGCCCGGATAAGGCTGCACCAATGGCAGGGAGATATTACGCTAAGCTATCTGTTGGGCGAACACCAGCGTTTCCTGCTGAACCATCTGGTAAATGCCAACAAACGCATGAGCGATGACCGCGAGCACAGGGACAATCCGATGAACGATGTTCCGCAGTACCTGACGAAGAACATTACGGGCTTGGGCTACCAGCTAAGGTATGACCGCTGGAACGTGAATGTGTTCGGCAAGCTGTATGCGCTACATACTTCGAGCAACAAACTGCTGGATCAGTTCCTGGCTACGGAGCATTGGGAGACGGTAAGCGCCAGTCAGACGAACTGGGGCTACGGTGCTGCCGGTACATACTTCTTCCTGCCCTGGCTGCAGGGTAAGGCCAGCTACGAACAGGCTTACCGTATGCCGGAGCCGGTGGAGATGTTCGGTGACGGATTCATCCAGAAGAGCAATACCGACCTGCGTCCTGAGATGTCGAGAAACCTGAACATCGGACTGATGATGAACAAACAAGCGGGCAGTCACAGCATAGCTGCCGAGGTGAACTACATCTACCGCAACACAAGGGACTTCATCCTGAAGGGGGTAAACCTGACAAGCGACCCCACAACCTCGTACGAGAATATCGGCAAGGCCATTACACATGGTGTGGAGGGTTCGGTACGCTATGACTACAGAAAGACGGTTCATGCAGGCGGCAGTATTACCTATCAGGATATTCGAGACAAGGAGGAGTTTATCACCAACAGGAACAGCTATGTGGGCGAAGAGCAGACGGCTAACGTTTCTTACGGACAGCGTATGCCTAACATCCCCTACTTCTTCCTGAACGCTAATGCAGGATATGACTGGCACAATGCCTTCCACAAGGGTAACACGTTAAGTGTGGAGTACTCGATGAACTACACCTACGAGTATTACCTCGGCTTCCCTGGCCTTGGCCGTCCCAGCAGCAAGAAGATGATTCCTACGCAGACGGTTCACAACATCGCCGTAGGCTACACCTTTGCCGACGGCAGATACAGCATCCATGCCGAGTGTAACAACATCGGTAACGAATTGCTCTATGACAACTACCGGCTGCAAAAGCCAGGCAGGAACTTTAACGTAACATTCCGTGTTTATCTTCCTAAAATGTAATTGAACAATGAAAAATATATTCAGATCTGTAATGACTTTGTGCCTGAGTATGGCACTTCTTACTTCGTGCGACAAGGACATGGGCAGCATGGAGGTGCCCTTCCAGCCTTATGTACTCTCTTTAGGAATTACCTCGGCAGGAACTACCACCTACTATGTGGTAACAGCTGAGGACCTGATGAGCAGCGAAACCATCAATGCGTATGCCAAGGGGCTGGAGCAGAACGGCTATCGCGATTACCAGCAAGCTGAGGGTACGGTATTCTCAATAGGTGGAATGGGTGTGACCAGCGCTACGGGAATACGCCGCGATGCCAGCGGTTATCTGCAGGAGATGGGGGACTTTGTGTTTAACAATACGCCTGTCGGCTTCTGCCAGGTGGACAATAACACGATGGCGGCGCTGGAGCTGCCAACTACACCAGCCAAGGGTCAGAACCTCACCTTCTATACGGTAGATATTAAGACGATGGCCCTGACAAGCAAGGTGGAGACAACGCCTATGGCTCCGATGGATGATGTGGACTGGCCCAGCGTGACGGGTATGGAGTATGCGGGCGGCAACATCTACGTGAGCTATGTGCCTATGAACCAGAACACGTTTGCCACACCCGAGGTAAAGACGGCATACGTGGCTGTGTACAGTTATCCGGATTTCCAGTTCAAAGGACTGATAACGGATACAAGGACGGGTAACATCGGCAGCTGGAATGCCTTTAACGGTTTTCAGAAAGATGAGAGCGGCGACCTGTACTGTATGTCGAACACATCGCTGACAAACGGCTTCTCTGAAACGGCCGGCCATAGCGGATTCCTTCGGATAAAGGCAGGAGAGATGCATTTCGACGAAGATTACTTCTTCGACTACGAGGCACTTACGGGCCATAAGGTGGCACACTGGCTCTATCTTGGCAACGGAAAGGTATATGCTGAGGTTTCGACCAACCAGAATGCTGGTGCCTGGAGCGATGCCGAAGACAGATGCGTGCTTATCGACCTGAAGGCTAAGACCAGCAAAATGATTGAGGACATTCCCCTGCACAGCGGAATGGGTGGCCGCAGATTTGTGGCCTTGTGCGAGGGTGGTTATGTATATGCTCCCGTCTCAACAAATGACGGTTTGTGGATATACCGTACGGAAATAGCTACAGGCAAGGCGGTACGCGGAGCCAGGATAGATGCTACGTTCGTAGGCGGCCTGTTCAGATTACAATAGTCAGTACAGCCAGGAAATGGGCAAGGTGTAGACTCGGCAAGCAACAGTGCCAAGGATTTAATTAGGGAAGGTCAGGCTCCCACAAGTGCCGGGCCATATCTACATGACCGTTAGCCTTAAAGGTGACGCCCTCTTCTTCCAGGAGAGGGCGTTGCCATTTCCATCCGGGAGCCGTACGCCCCACCTTGTTGACTACACGATGACAAGGGAGAAGGGCTGCTCCGGGCGTATATCGAAGGGTACGGCCTACCATACGTGAATGGCTGGGCCAACCGGCCAAAGTGGCAATAAGGCCATAGGTAGTGACACTACCCCGCGGAATCTGACTTACAATGCTGAGCACAGCATCCCTGAATGCTTGTGCCTCCTCGGCCGTCATCTTATCTGGAAAGTCTTTCATTCGGTTGTTTCATCCTCCTTTTAAGTTCTGTGAAAACTTTCTTTCGTGCTGCCGATACCATTGCCGTGATGGATGGTTTGGGGATTCCCGTTTCGGATGATATTTCATCTACCGACAGGCCCTCCAGCTGCCGCATCTCGAAGAGTTGTCGTTCTCGGGGTTTCAACAAGTCAAGTGCCTCCTCCAACATCCTTTGCGTATCCTTAGCCTCCAGAATTTCCTGAGGAGAACTCCCAAGCTCCTCTCCATAAAGGGAGGGGATGGGGGTAGGTCTGTTTCTCCTGTACATACTTACGCAACAGTTCTTCGCCACTCTGATAGCCAGTGGCTCGATGTTACGGCTGGCATCTATCTGCTCGCAGTAACGCCACAACTGCACCATCGTCTCCTGTGCGGCATCTTCGGCATCCTCTTGGGAACCGAAGAACTGAAGTCCTACCTTCAGCACTTTCTGTCGCAACGGCGCAGCTATATGTTCGAATTCTGAGCGTGTCATACATCTATAATACGCAGCAGACAGGAAAATGTTAAGTTAATGATGATTCTTCGTCTAAACGGCCACCCCAGAGGTATTTATTTGTTTCGCGGGTAATCACTCCACTCAATAAAAGTAAAGACACCAAGTTGGGAATGGCCATAAGGGCATTCATTATATCGGCAAGATTCCAGATAATATCCAAACTGACAACACTACCGAAAAACAGGGCAACAATGTAGATAATACGATATAAGAGATAGAATCTTTTAGCACGTTTATTCATCAAGTAGTTGACAGAACACTTGGCGTAATAGCACCATCCCAGAATGGTACTGAATGCAAAAGTCAGAATACCAAAGGCAAGCAATGGCGTACCTACGTACGGAATCTTGGCGAATGCCACCTTTGTAAGTGCCGCGCCATCGTCATAACTGATGTCAGGATGAGCCAGGATGCTGCTCACAACCATCAAGCCAGTAAGAGCACAGATGACAACAGTATCCCAGAATGTTCCCGTACTGGAAACCAACGCTTGTCTGACGGGGTTACGTGTCTGTGCTGCAGCCGCTATGATGGGAGCACTTCCCATACCACTCTCATTAGAGAACAAGCCACGGGCTAAACCATAGCGGGCTGCCATCATTACTGTAGTACCCATTAAGCCACCACCTGCTGCGGCGGGGTTAAAGGCCGACACGACGATAAGTTTCAGCGCAGGCCATACAAAACTGATGTTCATGCATAGGATGTACAAACAACCTGTTATATATATGCCAGCCATGAAGGGCACCAATACGGTACATGCATTAGCTATGGACTTAACACCGCCCAAAAGAACAAGTGTTGTAATTGAACAGATGGTAATACCCACTATCCATGTGGGAATGCCATAGCTCTCGCTTGCCAGCATGGCAATAGAGTTCGCCTGTACGGTACAGCCGATGCCGAAACTTGCCATGATGGTGAAGATGGCAAAGAAAAATGCAAGCCATTTCATACCCAAACCGTTTTCCAGGGCGTACATAGGACCTCCGTATGTTTGACCGTCACTACCCTTCACCCTGTATTTCACGGCTAATAAACCCTCGGCATACTTGGTGGCCATACCGAAGATGCCCGTTAGCCAACACCAAAACACAGCACCCGGTCCGCCTAAAGCTACTGCAGTAGCCACCCCCACAATGTTACCAGTACCAATGGTTGCTGCCATTGCCGTGGCCAATGCTCCAAACTGGGATACATCGCCCGTGGCTCCCTTATCCTTCTGCACAGACAGACGAAACCCCGTGAACAGTCGGCGTTGTGGGAAACGAAGTCGGAGCGTAAGGAATACATGTGTACCAAGCAACAAGATAATCATAGGCCAGCCCCATAATATGGAACTGAGCATGGTAAAAAAGCTGTTAATCTCACCCATCTTTCTTAAATCTGATATTAGTAATGTCTACTTTAACTTCTATTATAAACTTCCATTTTATACTACCGGGAATTGAATTGTTATAATACTATAGTCAGTACGGTGAGCCAATGGGCCATGGCGCCAAGGAGGACGAAGACGTGCCAGATGGCATGATAGCCCGGTTTGCTGTCGTGCGCAAAGAAGTAGGTGCCGGAAGTGTAGAAGACGCCCTCGGCAAGCAACAACGCCATAGAAATGGGCTCAAGACGGTCCATAACGGGCTTGAAGATAAGCACAACGCTCCACCCCATCAGCAAATACAGAGCCAGGGAGAGGCGGGGCCACTTGCCTATGGCGTATATCTTATAGAAGGTGCCGCCTAATACGATGGCCCACAGGAAAGCAAAGACACTCCAGCCCAGCCACCCTCCGACTACACCCAGGCAGATGGGAGCATAGCTGCAGGCTATCATTACATAGATGCTGATATGGTCCAGCTTGCGCATGGCCTGCTTTACCCTACCGGGACTGAGCCAATGGTAGATGGTGCTGCTGAGGAACATCAGGAACATTCCTACAATAAAAAAGATAACGCCCATGGTCATCTGCCAGCCTTGCTTTACGGCAGGCCAGATAACCCACATAGAGGCGAGGGCGAAAACAGCCCCTATGAGGTGTGTCCAAGTATTTCCTTTTTCTCCGTTACACATATATTTAACGATAACGTTAACGTTAACGATAACCTATTTAGATGTTCTAATAACCTTTTTAACCCTTTAACATTTTAACCTTTTAACCTTAGCCATCCATGCCAATATGCCCCAATGCTGCAGAAGAGCAACGGTAAGGGAAATGGGTATCATAAGCTTAAGCAGCCAAGAGGCGCTCTTCCATGTGGAGGGAAGGGCGCTTCTTAACGATTGCATGAACTTATCAAGCAATTCTCTGCCTGGCATGCTGTTTCCTAATCTCGGAAAATACGATGACGAAGAAGAGGATCACCCTCCAAAGCTGGAGAGGTGGCAACTCCATCGGGAACTTTCTCTACGACTTTACCATCCTGAGAAAAAACCAGAACCTGCTGGTCGAAACGGGCACGGGCAAGAAGGCGCTTATGGGCCAAAAGGATGCCGGCATCTATCAGACGCTGCATCTCACGAACTTCATAATCTGTCATTTTGTCTTGCCCTCCTCCGGCTGATGGTATTTTTTAAAAAGGGTTTGATAACGCTCTTTGTCGAAGACCTCTATCCTCTCTGTTCCAAATCCGCTGGCTATACGGACGGCAGGACAGTTACTGTTGTCGTAGAGTGTCCAATAGTCGCATATAGGCATATAAAGCTGGAACAGGTTCTGAAGCCCGGCCTCGTACCTGCGCACAATCACATCCGACGGGATATTATGGCCTCCCATGCTCACACGCTGAGCCACACGGCGCTGGGCTTGCTCGGAAGTGCTCAGCGAGAAGAAGAGCAATGTTACAAAATAACCGCGCTTTTTGGCCTGCTGAATCAACTTGACGTATGAACGGGTGGCAAGCGTTGTCTCGAAGGCAAAGGTTTCTCCGTCCTTCAGCAACTGGATGATACGGTCTATCATCAGTCGGCCTGCCTGAATAGCCACTCCTTCGGGGTTGAAGGGCGAGATACCTGCGGCAATCTCATCGGCATTCACAAACTCCCTGCATTTCAGCATCTCGGGCAGCACGGTAAAAGAAGCCGTTGTCTTTCCGGCTCCGTTACAGCCCGCAATAACATACAGGTTCATTTTCTTTTTCTGGTGTTCCATAACTCTTACTTTTTCTTCAAAAGGTCTGGACGTAATCTTTTTGTTCTCTCTAAGCTCTGCTGCAGCTCCCACTCCTTGATCTTGGCCTCGTGGCCGGAGAGGAGGATATCAGGCACACGGCCCCAGTCTTTATACTCGGCAGGACGCGTATATACGGGTGCTGCCAGCAGATTATCTTGAAAACTGTCTGAAAGGGCGCTCTGCTCGTCGCCTATAACACCTGGCACAATGCGCACGATAGCATCCGTCATCACGGCAGCTGCCAGTTCTCCGCCTGTAAGCACGTAATCGCCGATGGAGACTTCCTTGGTGATAAGGTGCTCGCGAATACGGTAGTCGATACCCTTGTAATGACCGCACAGGATGATGATGTTCTCGCACAACGAGAGGCTGTTGGCCATCGGCTGCGAGAATTGCTCACCGTCGGGAGTGGTGAAGATAATCTCGTCGTAGTGGCGCTCACTCTTGAGCTTGCTGATGCATCGGTCTATGGGCTCGCATTGCATAACCATACCGGCAAAGCCGCCAAAGGGGTAGTCGTCAACACGGCGCCACTTGTCCAGCGTGTAATCACGCAGGTTGTGAATGTGTATCTCCACCAGCCCTTTCTTCTGCGCACGGCCGACGATACTCTCCTGAGTAAAGTTCTCCAGCAGTTCGGGTAGTACGGTTATGATGTCTATTCGCATATACCTATTATATCTTTTACGCTCTGGAATCCGTGACGGTCCAGATAATCTTTAATTCCCTGTGCCACCTTAACGGTAATGGCAGGATCGAGGAAGTTGGCAGTTCCAATCTCTACAGCCGTTGCACCCGCAAGAAGGAATTCCACTGCATCCGTTGCACAGCTGATGCCGCCTAAGCCGATAACGGGAATCCGGACAGCATGTGCTACCTGATAGACCATCCTGAGCGCCACAGGTTTAACGCACGGACCGCTCAAACCGCCTGTTCCGATACTGAGTACACGCTTGCGTTTCTCGGCATCGATGGCCATTCCCATCAACGTATTGATAAGACTCACAGCATCGGCTCCCGCATCCTGAACGGCCAAAGCAATATCCGTGATGCTGGTAACATTGGGCGAGAGCTTAACTATCAAGGTCTTCTTATAAGCCTCACGGACAGCCTTAACAACGCTGGCAGCACCCTCGGTGGTGGTTCCGAAGGCCATACCACCATGCTTGACATTGGGGCAGGAAATATTCAACTCTATGGCAGGAATATTTTCCAACTCATTGATGCGAGCGGCGCACTCGGCATAATCCTCAGGACTATTGCCCGAGACATTCACAATCATATTGGTGCGGATATCCTTGATCTGGGGATAGATATGCTCGCAGAAATAGTCAACGCCTTTGTTCTGAAGGCCTACGCAGTTTAGCATTCCCTGTGCCGTTTCTGCCATGCGCGGGTATGGATTGCCCTGGCGAGGCTGCAACGTAGTGCCTTTTACGATAATACCGCCTATCTCTTCCAGATTCACAAAATCCTGGAACTCCAGACCGTAGCCGAATGTTCCGCTGGCGGTCATTACGGGATTACAGAGCTGCAAGCCTGCTATGTTAGTTCTTAAATCTGCCATTTCAGTTTGTTTATGTCGAATACCGGACCTTCTTTACATACACACACATTACCCATCTCTGTATCTTCCACACAACACAGGCAGGCACCTAAGCCGCAAGCCATCATATTCTCCAGGCTTACTTCGCAAGATGTCTCAGCACTCTTGGCATAACGGGCAACAGCCACCATCATGGGCTTGGGACCGCATACGCTAATCTGATCAAACTTCTCCTGCTGCAAAAGACTGTGCTGGGTAACGAAGCCTTTCTCGCCCATCGAACCGTCTTCTGTAGTAACAAACACGCGTCCCAAAGCCTTGAACTTATCCAACTGCAGCAAATCTCCTGCACTACGGGCACCTAAAAGAAAAGTAGGTTCTATGCCTTTCTCTCTCATTACGGCACCCATATACAATAGGGGAGCCACACCCACGCCTCCGCCTGCCAGCAAAACGCGCGATGAGGGGTCGGTAGGCATCGTAAAACCGTTCCCTAAGGGAAGGATTACGTTCAGCGTATCTCCCGGCTGCATCTTGGCAAGCTGACGCGTGCCGTCTCCTATGGTCTGCACAAGGAACCAGACCTCGTTTTGTTTCCTATCTACATTATGAATACTGATGGGACGGCGCAAAAAAGTCTGCTTGCTGCCTTCTATCTGTAATTGGGCGAACTGACCGGGGAGCATTTCTGGCAAAGGCCGAGTCTTATCCGTAGCCTTTATCAGCACATAGCGTTCATGCAGACGCTCTACAGCCGTCAGTTTCAAGTCCAAAATATACTTCTTCATTTACTTATTCTGCCTATTTTTTTGCGAAGGTATAAAAAAAACCTGAAACACAAGGCAGAGTTTCAGGAGTTTTTTCATTTAAGATGAAAATGTTTCGAACGTTCCATCGTCATAAAAGACTCTGATTTCTGTTATTTTACGTTGCGGTTTGTCAATATATTTTACCACCTCATGAACTTGGGGTACAGAAGTGGGGGCAGAATTACCCTCGGATGAAGGGGTTGATTCGGGGGAAAACAGATCGGACTGTCCAGTAGCAGATTCCGGAGTTTTAGAAGAAGCTCCGTCAAGAAGCATTTCACCCTCACCGAACATCAGCCAATTAATACTAATGTGGGGGAAGCATTCATGTATCGCATTAACGATATTGTTAGTGGGACGGGTTCTTCCGGTGAAGATTCCCGACAAAGTTCCTTCCGCAATACAAAGGGTAGCGGCAAACTCTTTTTGCGACATACCCTGATATTTCATCAACTGATAAATCCTGTCCTTCATCTGTTTTTGCATTTAATTAGTAGGGACGCCCCCTTGATTTTAAACTCTAAACTGAGTGCAAAGGTAGAAAAAGCGATTTAATTATCCAAATTTTGCAATTCAAAAATCAAAAGAAAAATTTTTGTGAACATTTACGCTTTCAAATATTTATAGTTGTAAATCACAAGGCGGACTTATTAACATAATCCAACAATTACATGCAGATTTGCAAATTTACACACCTAAAGCAAAGTGCATAGGTTGAAAGACATAATAATCTGATTATCTTTGTATTATAAATGATAAAAATCATCTGAATGGTGTTAAAACGGTAAATTTGAGCAATTATTCAAAAGTCATTACACTTTAATGAAGCGAGGTTGTAAACAATGATATAAAACAGACTGATTTTTAATCTGTTACGTATAGAATTTGCTTTTGCATATTATTCAGTTTTATGATTAAAATTGCGTGATTTAAAAATCGTGAATGCAATACACAAATATGCAATTTACATTTGTGTATTTAAATTCCTGTCCTTAATTTACATTCATAAGACAATTGTGAGTGTTGCGATTGCAAATCGGGTTTAAGATTCTGAATTACAAATGTAAACTCAAAAATCGCAAAAACACCCATTTTTTACCAAATTTTGAATGCTTAAAGAATACCTGTCCAGCTGTGAAAACGCACAGATTTACGCGATTCTCAGCACGCAAAAAAAAGCCCTAACTTGCTATTTTACAGAAGATAGGGCCTCTTTTTTTATGTTAGCCAACTGTTACAATCTAGACAAAAATCAATGTAAAATAAAGTAAATAAGCTCCTGAAGAAGCTCCTCTTTTGGAGTTTTACAGCCCCCTACCCCCTTACCTTTGGCATCAGTTTTGCGTATTTCAGATAAGATCTGTAAAACCTTCACTCCTTTGTAGTTTTGATAGGCCGGAATAATATCCTTTCTGGCTTGCCATTCCGGCATTCCTAACCAGGCAGCAATTCCCCTGTCACTTTTATCCGGAGCATAATATGTAAGCAAAACAGCAGAAAAAAATGTAAATAAATTGGAAAGCGTCTGCGGAAGGGCAAATTTCTGTTGCTGGCCCTGATAGTACTTAACTATCTGCATGCTCTTGAAAACATCTTTATAGGCTAAAGCGGTACGCAATTCAAAATCATTGAATTCCTTGCTCATTCCGGTAAGCTCCTCTACCCTGCTTGCCGTTACGCTATCCTCGTTCTCTGAGAGCGAGAGCAACAACTTGTCCATTTCTGCAGACAGACGGCACAAATCGGCTCCTACGTGTCCGGCCAGCATCTGGACGGCCTGCGTTTCTATTTTCACCTTTTTGCGGCTAAAATACTGAGTGATAAACTGAGGCAACTGGCTATCATAAAGCCTTTTGCTTTCAAATATCACACCATTCTGCTCTATCAGCTTGGCCACAGCCTTACGTTTATCCAACGTGCCGTGCTTGTAACAGAGAATGAGTACCGTAGTGGGCGTGAGATGCTCCAGATAAGCTTCCAGCGCATCCAAAGAACGCATAGCCTGTGCCTCGCGTACCAATACCACGCGCCTGTCGGCCATCATAGGATAAGCCCTGGCTAACTCCACCACCTTGTCGGCACTCGTTTCAAGACCGTACACGATATCCAGGTTAAAATCACGTTCATCCGGCTGTAAGAGCGTTTCCGTAAGAAAATCACTCAATTTATCTATATAATAGTCCTCTGCGCCCATCAAGAGATAGACGGGCTTCACCTCTCCTGCACGAACGGAACGGATAATATCCTCGTGCGAAATGCCTCCTTTTGCCTGTGCAGCCATTAATAATCGAATTTCAAATGACGAACCGTCTTTTTCTCCTGTTTAATCATCTCAAGCGCCTGAATACCTATTTCCACATGGTCTTCGACATATCTGCTTGTCACAATCTTATCGCTCTCATCGGTCTTTACACCATCCGGAACCATTGGATTGTCACTTACCAGCAAAAGGGCGCCCGTGGGAATATGGTTGGCAAATCCGCAGGTAAAGAGCGTTGCCGTCTCCATATCCACAGCCATAGCACGCGTAGTACGCAGATAATCCTTAAAACTGTCATCGAACTCCCAAACACGCCGGTTGGTAGTATATACCGTTCCCGTCCAATAGTCAAACCCTAGGTCTCGAATAGTACTGGAGATGGCACGCTGCAACATAAATGCAGGTAAAGCAGGAACTTCGGGCGGGAAATAGTCGTTACTGGTTCCCTCTCCCCTGATGCCGGCAATGGGAAGAATCAGATCGCCACGCTGTGTTTTGGTAGAGATACCTCCGCATTTACCCAAAAAGAGACAAGCTTTGGGCTTTATGGCACTCAGCAGGTCCATAATAATAGCCGCATTAGGACTTCCCATACCAAAATTGATGATGCTAATACCATCTGCCGTTTCCGTACGCATGTTGGAAGTATAGTCCGGAGGTTCTATACCGAAATGCTTGCAGAAAATATCCACATAGTTATTAAAATTGGTCAGCAAAATATACTCGCCAAACTCTTCCAGCGACTTATGCGTATATCTGGGCAACCAATTTTCAACAATCTCTTGCTTGGTTTTCATAATTTATGTAATTTTGTAGGCAAAGATACAAATTATTCTGAAATGGAAGTGCTGAATTTACCAAAAACGGACCTAAAGTTACAAAGAAAGGGAAATCGGATAACGGTTTTTGATATTTTACGCAAAAAATACGTTGTCCTAACACCTGAAGAGTGGGTCCGCCAGCACTTCATTCATTTTCTTATCGGACAAAAGGGATACAACGCCTCATGTATAGCCAACGAGGTTGCCCTGAATCTGAACAATACCCAGAAGCGCTGCGATACGGTTGTCTTTGACGCTCAGGCTCGCCCCGTTATGATTGTCGAGTACAAAGCACCTCATATTCCCATCAGCCAGAGAGTATTCAGTCAGATAAGCCGGTACAACATGAAGATGCGGGTCCGTTGGCTTGTTGTTAGCAACGGGATGCAACATTATTGCTGCAAGGTTAACTACGAGGACGAAACCTATGAGTTTCTGTCCGACATACCCTCGTGGAACGAACTTTTCCAATAAAAGAAATACGCCCGCCCTTTTTACAGGATGAGCGTATTTCGTACTTATTGAGAGATTGTATTTTTAATCCTCCGTGCCGTCTTCTGCCTTCTTGCGAATAGATCTTCTGCGCTTTGGCTTCTCTTCCTTTCCTACCAGTTCTACACCAGCCAGTTCGGGGTCAACCATAATACGTCCGCAGTATTCGCAAACGATAATCTTCTTACGCATACGGATATCCAACTGACGCTGAGGTGGAATCTTGTTGAAGCAACCGCCACAGGCATCACGCTGTACATAAACAACGCCCAGACCGTTACGGCTGTTTCTGCGAATACGCTTAAAGGCACCCAGCAAACGAGGCTCTATCGTTAATTCCAAAGCCTTAGCCTTCTCGCGAAGCTTATCCTCATCAGCCTTGGTTTCAGCGATAATCTCCTCCAACTCGCTGCGCTTTACTTCCAAGTCGGCACGTCTGTCGTTAGCCAACAGGTTACAGCGTGTAATCTCTGCAGTTTTACTCTCTAGCAGCACCTTGGCTTCGCTTATCTTCTTCTGATTCAGGACATTGTCCAGTTCAGCATACTCAATCTGCTTACTCAGGGTGTCGTATTCGCGGTTGTTTCTTACGCTGTCCATCTGAGTCTTAAAGCGCTCTATATTTCCATTGTTGACCTCTATGTCACCATTACGCTGGCTGATTTCACGCTTTAACTCTGCCACTTCTGCAGTAATCTTCTCTACGCGAGTAGAAAGACCTTCTATTTCATCCTCCAAGTCCTGAACCTCAAGGGGCAATTCGCCACGCAGCGTCTTAATCTTATCAATCTCTGTCAGCAGTTTCTGCAACTCATACAGGTTTTTCAGCTTTTCTTCCACGCTCAAATCTGCGGGATCCTTAACTTTTTCTCTTGCCATAATTATTGTTTATAATTTTCTATTCTCAATCACAAATACTTTATCGGGTTTGTACAAATGCTCGTCTTAAAGAGTGCCAGACTGGGAAAATTGTCCTCTATCACACTACGCAGGATGTCCGTTGTGTACTGCTCGCTCTGGTAATGTCCCAACACGCCAATCTGTATCTGTTGGGAGTGGCCAAAGTATTGATGGTAATGCATTTCACCCGTCAGAAAGGCGTCTGCTTTCAGTCGGATAGCCTCATCCAACAGGAAATCTCCTGCTCCGCCACAGATAGCCACGCATTGTATGGGGCGCTGAAGCAACTCGTTGTGCATCAGGCATTCCACGCCAAAGGCCTGCTTCACCCTTTGCAGGAAGACCAACGAATCTTCGCCCTCCGGCAGATAGCCAATCACACCATTGCCTGCCAATACCATTCGTTCTCTTGCGTCAGAGTGCACAGGCACCTTTCTCTGCTGAATCAACTCCACATCCACCAATCCCAAGCGCTCTGCTATGGCGTAATTTACACCGTCTATGGCGCTGTCCAGATTGGTGTGGGCGGCGTAGATGTTTATGTCGTTCTGAACGGCTATCCTTACACAGCGCTGCACCATATCGGTATCAGAAAGCACTTTCAGGCCTCGGAACAACAGCGGATGATGAGACACAATAAGGTTGCACCCCAACTCTACGGCCTCCTGAATCACTTCTTCGGTCACGTCAAGGCACAATAAAACCCCTGAGACTTCCGCCTCTGTCAGTCCAACCTGCAAGCCAGCATTATCATAACTTTCCTGCAAGGGCAGAGGCGCGAAATTTTCAAGGGCGTTCATCACTTCCCGAACTCTCACGCTCATAGTAAGTACGTTTGTTGGGCGCAAAGGTACGCCAAAAGAAAATAAAATCCAAATTTCTTTTGTCATTTTTCACTCTTCACTCTACACTTTTGACCTTCTGTCGAGCCTGCTCACACTCGGAAATAAAAATAAAAAACATTTTTATTTTGTATTTCTCTCGGTTTGCGCTATCTTTGCAGCCACTTATATATATAAAAGGTAAGAGAACAGATGGCTATACATTTTCAAAGACCCACAACAACAATCACCGACTTGCTTTTGCAACTCCGTTATGATGAGGAGCACGGACCGGAACTCACAGAAATCCGTTCCACCCATTTGCCTGCCGAATGGTATCCGCAATGTGCTGTTCAGCTAACATGGCCGCATGCCGGTACCGACTGGGCTCCCGTTCTGAAGGAAGTAACACATTGCTACATCCAGATGGCCATGCAGATTGCCTCTCGCGAGATACTTCTGATTGTAACACCAGAGCCCGAACAGGTAAAGGCGCTCCTTACAGAGCAGTTACCCAAGCAGGTATGCCAGCAGATTATGTTCTGTCAGATGCCCTCCAACGACACTTGGGCTCGCGATCATGGGTTCATTACCTTACTTACCGAGACAGGCACGTGCCTGCTCGACTTCCAATTCAACGGATGGGGCGAGAAGTTTCCTGCCGAGTTGGACAACCAGATAAACCGGAACCTGATGCAGCAAGGCATTTTCAAGGGTGAGTACGAAGGCCATCTCGATTTCGTTCTCGAAGGCGGCAGCATAGAGAGCGACGGTATGGGAACCGTCCTCACTACCAGCCGATGTCTGTTGGCTCCACACAGGAACCAGCCTCTCACACAGGCCGATATCGAGAAGAAGCTACTCTCTTACCTCCATGCCGAGCGCATCCTCTGGCTCGATCACGGCTATCTGGCCGGCGACGATACGGACAGCCACATAGATACGCTGGCCCGTTTCTGTCCCAACAACACCATTGCCTACGTTCAATGCACAGATAACGAAGACGAGCACTATGCCGAGTTGAAACTCATGGAGGAGCAGCTACGCACCTTCCGAACCCTCAGCGGCGAGCCCTATAATCTTATCCCATTGCCAATGGCTCCCAAGAGGTTCGACGAAGACGGTTCCCGCCTGCCTGCCACCTACGCCAATTTCCTTATTATCAATAAGGCCGTGCTGATGCCCACATACGGCGATTACGAAACCGACCGTCAGGCACACAGCCAACTGGCCAAAGCGTTCCCCAAGCACGAGATTGTGGAGATAGACAGTCAGACGCTTATCCTTCAGCACGGCTCCATCCATTGCTCAGCCATGCAGTTCCCGTTAGGAAGCCTCACCCCTACCCTCTCCGAGGAGAGGGAGAACCAATTAGTGGTTAGAGGTTAGAGATTGGAAACTCAGAAAAGACAAAAACAATGAAAATAGGAATCATACAGCAAAGTTGCACAGCTGACACCGAAGAGAACAAGCAGAAGCTGGCCCGTAATATTGCCGATGTGGCAAAGCAGGGCGCACAGTTAGTGGTGTTGCAGGAGTTGCACAACAGCCTTTATTTCTGTCAGACCGAGAATGTGGATAACTTCTCTTTGGCTGAGCCTATCCCAGGCCCCAGTACCCAGTTTTATAGCGATTTGGCCCGTCAGCACGGCATAGTGCTGGTAACCAGCCTCTTTGAGCGCAGGACTGCCGGACTATACCATAATACGGCTGTGGTATTCGAGAAGGACGGCTCCATTGCCGGCAAGTATCGCAAGATGCACATCCCCGACGACCCCGCTTATTACGAAAAGTTCTACTTCACGCCCGGCGACTTAGGATTCCATCCCATAAAGACCAGCATAGGTGTACTGGGCGTTCAGGTCTGCTGGGACCAGTGGTACCCCGAAGGTGCCCGCCTGATGGCCCTCCAGGGAGCCGAATTGCTCATCTACCCTACTGCCATCGGTTACGAAAGCAGCGATACGCCAGAAGAGCAGGAACGCCAGCGCGAAGCCTGGACAACTGTCCAGCGCGGTCATGCTGTTGCCAACGGCCTGCCTGTGATTGCCGTCAACCGTGTAGGTCACGAGCCCGACCCCAGCGGACAGACCAACGGCATACAATTCTGGGGCAGCAGCTTCGTGGCCGGTCCTCAGGGCGAGATACTCTATCGCGCTCCCAAGGACCAGGAAGTTAACATGATAGTAGAGGTAGATGTGCAGCGTTCCGAGAATGTCCGCCGCTGGTGGCCTTTCCTCCGCGACCGCCGCATCGAGGATTACAGCGGCCTTACGCAACGCTTCATAGATGAATAACAGTAAACAGTAAACAGTAAACATAAATGTCAAGTACACTCAGATTTCAAGTAGTAGGAGAAGCTTTCAACAAGAAACCCATTCCCGTTCCCAATCGCACGGAACGGCCCAGTGAGTTCTTCGGTAAATATGTATTCAACCGTAAGAAGATGTACCAGTATCTTCCTGCCAACGTATATAAGAAAATGTGCGCTGTTATGGACAACGGCGAGACCCTGGATCTGGCAACCGCCAATATTGTAGCCGAGGGCATGAAGAAGTGGGCGATGGAATTAGGCGCCACACATTGCACCCATTGGTTCCAGCCCCTTACAGAGGGAACGGCCGAGAAGCACGACGGCTTTGTGGAACACGACGGCAAGGGCGGCCTGGTGGAGGAATTCACAGGCAAGCAGCTCGTCCAGCAGGAACCCGATGCCAGCTCTTTCCCCAGCGGCGGCATCCGCTCTACCTTCGAGGCGCGCGGCTACTCAGCCTGGGACCCGGCAAGCCCCGTATTCGTGGTGGGCGATACGCTGATGATTCCTACCGTCTTCATCTCCTATACGGGCGAGGCACTCGACTATAAGGCTCCGCTCAAGAAATCCCTGATGGCCGTCGATAAGGCTGCTACCGCTGTGGCTCAGTACTTCTATCCCGAAGTCAGGAAGGTTATCACCAATCTGGGTTGGGAACAGGAGTATTTCCTGGTTGATGAGGACCTCTATGCCGCCCGTCCCGACCTGGTAATGACGGGTCGAACCCTGATGGGACACGACAGCGCCAAGAACCAGCAGATGGACGACCATTACTTCGGCTCCATCCCCGGTCGTGTTGCTTCTTTCATGAAGGACCTGGAAATCAAGGCCCTCGAACTGGGCATTCCCTGCAAGACGCGCCACAACGAGGTGGCTCCCAACCAGTTCGAGCTGGCTCCCATCTTCGAGGAGTGTAACTTGGCCGTCGACCATAATATGTTGCTGATGATGCTCATGCGCAAGGTAGCCCGCAAGCACGGCTTCCGCTGCCTGCTGCACGAGAAACCCTTCGGAGGCGTGAACGGAAGCGGCAAGCACAACAACTGGAGCCTTTCCACCGATACAGGCATTCTCCTGCACGGCCCGGGCAAGACGCCGCTGGACAACCTGCGCTTCGTAACCTTCCTGGTAGAGAGCCTGATGGCTGTCTACCGTCATAACGGACTCCTCAAGGCCAGCATCATCTCTGCTACCAATGCCCATCGTCTGGGTGCCAACGAGGCGCCTCCAGCCATCATCTCCAGTTTCCTGGGCAAGCAGCTTTCCGAGTTGCTCGACCATCTGGAGAACGCCACCGACGAGGAGATTATCAACCTCAAGGGCAAGCGCTCGCTCACCCTCGATATTCCTCAGATTCCCGAGCTCCTCTTGGATAATACCGACCGCAACCGCACCTCGCCCTTTGCCTTTACGGGTAACCGCTTCGAGTTCCGTGCTGCCGGTTCGCAGGCCAACTGCGCCGCCTCTATGATTGTCCTCAATACCGCTATGGCCGAGGCGCTGACCCATTTCAAGGAGCGTGTTGACCAGCTTATCCAGAATGGCACAGAGCCTATGAAGGCCATCCTGAAGACCGTTCGCGAGGATATCCTGACCTGCAAGCCCATCCGCTTCGACGGCAACGGCTACAGCGAGGAGTGGAAGCAGGAGGCAGCCCGTCGCGGCCTCGATGTAGAGAACAGCGCACCCCTGATGCTGGACAACTACCTGAAGCCCGACACCATAAAGATGTTCGGCGATATGCACGTCCTCTCCGAGGCCGAGCTGGAGGCTCGCACCGAAATCAAGCAGGAGACCTACACCAAGAAGATACAGATCGAGGCACGCATCTTCGGCGACCTCTGCCTGAACCATATTATCCCCGTAGCCACCAAGTACCAGAGTCAGCTAATAGATAATGTACATAAGGTAAAGGAGATATTCCCCGAACAGACGGCCCTGAAGGTCAGCGCCAACAATCTGGCACTCATAGAGCGCATCAGCGAGCACAGCAGCTTCATCACAGAGAATGTGGAAGCCCTCATTCAAGCCCGCCGTGTGGCCAACAAGATCGAGAGTGTACGCGAGAAAGCCATCGCCTACCACGATACCGTAGCACCGCTCATCGAGAAGATCCGTTATCACATCGACGAGCTGGAGCTTATCGTAGACGACGAGCTGTGGCCTCTGCCCAAGTATCGCGAGATGCTGTTTATCCGATAATTACCACTCATCACGCCAACGTACAACTGGTTTCCCATCCTCAAATTCTATGGGAAGCCAGATGTATCGTGCGTCTATGGGATGACGAGGACGCCAGATATCAGCCATAAAGATGAGTTGAGAGTTGAGAGATGAGAGTTGAGAGTCGTTCCCGTTAACGTTTAACACAAAAGTACTCTGTCCGCCGAATGTTATTTCGGCCTTCGGACCCCTGCAGGGATTAGGATGCTGCTTCCAGGGGCCCCAGATGCTGGGAGCAGAGAACATACGGGCCTCGTTGGGATCCCAGCCCGTACAGCCGCTGGTAATCATCCAGTAAGTCCCATCGTGCTTAAAGATAGCAGGCGCCTCGTTATGTCCCGCAGGAGCCAGACGCGTATAACGCCCCGTATGGTGCAGGTAATCGCCCGTCAGCTCGGCTATGTGTAGCGTCAGGTTCTCCTCGCTCGAGAAGATGTGGTAAGCCTTTCCGTCATCGTCCACAAAGAGCGTCATATCGCGCGACATCTGACCGCTGCCGAAGTCACGCTTCACTATCAGGCCCTCTCCTACTGCCTTACGCCAGGCTGGTGTCCACCACTCCTTAAAGTTAGCCTCGTTCAGCGTATCCACCACAGCCATGGCTTGCTTGTCAAACTCCACAGGCCAAGTTCCAGCATTGGCCCTCTGGGAATAGAGGAACTTATAAGGTCCTTCGGGTTTGTCGGCCACAGCAACACCATAGCGGGCGGCATTGTACCCCTGACCCTTCAGTTCCAGGTGGAACCACATGCAGAACTTCCCCGTTACCTTATTATATATAACCTTCGGGCGTTCCAGCACACATCCGCGCTCTATGTCGTGTCCGCGTTCATCCGTTACGCTCAGCGCCACACCGCAGTTGCGCCAGTGCCTCAGGTCCTTCGAGGCATAGCAAGTCACACCCACCAGAGCGCTACTCGTATGTTCTGCCTTGTGTTCGCCGAACCAGTAGTACGTATCGCCGTACTTCATTACACCTCCGCCATGGGCGTTTATGTGGTTCCCGTCCTCATCCGGCCATATTTCACCGGAACGGATACCTTGTGCATTAGCACTCACTGTTGCCAGCATACAGGCAGCCAGCATAGTAAAAAAATTCTTTCCTTTCATCGTTTTATTTTTTAACTCTAATCTCTAAACTCTAAACCGTAAACCGTAAACTCTCTAAACTCTAAACTAAATAAACTGACTCTAATCTCCAAACTCTAAACTCTAAACAGTAAACCGTAAACAGTAAACAGTAAACCGTAAACTCTCTCAACTCTAAACTAAATAAACTGACTCTAAACTCTCAACTCTAAACTTTAAACTAAACCTAATGTCCTACTGTAATCGGCTTAAACCTGAAATTCCCGATATTCCTCAAAGTGGCAGTCCTACCGCTTTGATACCAGAACGTATGACTTCGGCTGAAGTTATCCAAAGTCTCTGCTGCGTTAGCATCATCTGTCGGCTGCCAGTTCGTCACAAAGACAGGACGCCCGTAACGGAAAGCAATACTCTTCAGCCAGCCCGTCTGAGGAGCCGTCTGATTGGATGCAAAAGCTATCACGTCACTCAGTTTCCAGGCCAGATAACACAAATCAGCATTCGCTCCGCCTTGATACTCCAAACGGTTCCAGCCGTTGGTGGTACCATGGAACAAAGCTCTGCGGTAATCAAAATCAGGCGCAAATTCCTGAACCCTGACAACAGGCGTTGCCATCATCGGCTGATTAGGCCACTCGTAGCGGCCGTATCGGAAGAGCATCTTCAGAAGTTCTTTCAACCGTTCCGTATCCCTCGATACGGCTCCTGGTTGATAATATAAGTCCCACGCCTGTATGCGGGCATCCTGATAGTAGTGTCGGATTACATGTCCCACATACCGCGCAAGCTCCTTATCTGCTGCCGTCAGGTCGGCATCCGACAAGAGCGTCGGCAGGACGGTCATTCCACGAGTATCAGCCATCTTCAGCAAGGAATCGGCCTTTGCATAGAAGCCATTCTCGTTGGAGATATAATCGTTATAGTTCCACTTCACGTTCAGACTGTTGAAACCATTCTCTGCCTCGGGCGTATTCAGCCAAGCCAAGGCATCGCTCACACTATCAAACTGTCGCCCTTTCACCGGACCGGGCGACATCCAGCGCCAGGCTTTCTGATTCTCCCACCTGTCTGTATATTCGGCTCCGGGATCCACCGGCTTTCCATTGGTGAACCGATAGTTGCGTATCAGCTCTATATCGCGGGAATCAATAGGATCTCCGTCAGGGCGCAACAGGTTATGGAACGGGTTCTCGTAAGGGTCGTACGTGGATCGCTCCCAACGGACTGCCCAGTTACGGTCACAGATATAAAGTCCCCACAGATAGAAATTCACGTTATAGGGCTGGAAATCGGCAAAGGTGCGTGCCAGACCCGAATTGTTCACACGCGTAAGGCATTCCGTACAGACCAACGGTCGGTTGCTGATGCCCAGCAGATAATCCATCAGCTTGCGCTGGTATTCCTGCGGATGGTCGCTGTCGCCAGCCGCCGAATAGTCATGGAAGTTATGGACATCCATCTTCGATTCCACCTCACGGGCATACTTGTGAAGCGGCGTCTCGTTGTTTATCAGGTCACCGCGCCAGAAGATACTGGAAGTCAGGGCCTGAACAGGATTCATCTCGAGGCTCCATTCCAGAAAGTGCTCAACGGCTTTCAGCGAAAGAGTAAAGTCGGCATCTCCTGCCGAGAAGAAGTTCACACAGCCTGGCTCGTTGAACAAGTCCCACATAATGATACGCCGGTCCTTGGCAAAGGCTCCGATAACCTTCTTGGTGTAAACCTCCATCTCCTTCAGAGCGCCCTCATCCGTTCCGCCAGAAGCAGCGAAAGCCTTGGGGAAAGGCATCGTAAGAACGGGAGAGCATGTAATCCCGTACTTCTCTGCCGTATCAACAATACGCTTCAGATTGGCAATCTTCTCTTCAGCTTTGGCACCAGGAATCCAAAAACGCACATTATTGAGCCCTATCTCTTTAGCCTTGCTCAGAATCTCATCGAGGGTCATACCTGGATAGGCAGGAATCATTTCGTTGAACCCTTTCACGACGCCAACCCTCTCCTGCCATTTCCATGCTTCCTTCTCGGTCCACTGCTTGCGGGCAAAGGAAGGGAATATACAGGCAATCGTCAATACAAATCCTAAAATCCACTTTTTCATGATATTCTTCAGTTATAATTGTGTTTCCTTATTTGTTTACAAATCACGATTAACATCCAAAGCCTAGCAAACGCGTATCGGTTGCCTGGCAAATTTCACGAGCCATGTCGTTCAAAGAATGAAAGCGGCTATAATCAGAATTTCCCACAATCTTCCAAGGAGCCAGGATTAATAGCCTACCTGTAGCACAGGCATAAAAACGGCCTTGCGAAGGCTTCCAGTATTCTGTAATGGGTTCTTTTTGTAAGATAATAAGCGCAAAGTGTTCCGCTAAGGCTGCTTGAACAACTCCCTTCTCTCCTTCAGATATGCCCGGTGTTACCAGCACGGCGCCCTGTTCTGCGTGCTGTAGCAACAGAGCCTTTTCTTTATCATACTCGGGGGTGAGATGTGTAGGGATTCCCTCTTTGCTCCTCCGATGAAAAAACACCTGTTCTTTTTCAGGGTATTTCAGCAAGAAAAGATTACCAAAGGCAGCATACTCGCGGCCTTGAATCCACAGGTGTAGCTGGCGTTGCATAAGATCTGGGGTCTCTTCCCTAAGCTTCGCCCTAAAAGGGTTCTCTTCCATATAGCGAAAGATATTATCTAACGTACAATCTCTCATAACAATGCGATCGTGATAGCCCGCCTGAAAGAGAACTGGCCGTAAACCCGAGGGAAAAACCTCAGGCACAGTACTCGGGATTTCTCCACTGGGGCGCATATCCTCCCTCCGCAACACTGTGCCCTGTGCTTCTCCAATATCCTCCCTCCGCAACATTGTGCCCTGTGCTTCTCCAATATCCTCCCTCCGCAACATTGTGCCCTGTGCTTCTCCAATATCCTCCCTCCGCAACATTGTGCCCTGTGCTTCTCCACAGGGCACATCACAGGACGCTTCATCCTCCAATTTCCACCAAGCCCTCGTGCAGCCAGTCTTAAAACCACGCACAATGTTCCCCAAATGCTTCCCTGCTGGCAGCTTCTTCTTCACATTTATCAGAAGGTGAATGTGGTCTGGCATCAATGCCACTTTCCACACCTCTACCATAGGATAAAACATGGGGATTTTCTTCACTTCTTCCTGAAGAACCAAAGAACCCAGGGCAGAACAATGTAAATGAGGGTAATCAGCCGTTCCTTGTTTGCCGCGGATATGCCCCTCGATACAGCCAAAAACACGTTTCCTCCCTTCCGTCACCATCGTAATCATATAAGTCCCGGGTCGATTATAGTCATGAAAGAACGCCCTACGATGTCCGTTATGCTTTGTTTCATTGGGCGTCAATCCTTTTGCAATCATCTCTTCACGTGTCATGCTTTTTTGTTTTTTATTTACAAAGATACGCTATTTTAGGCATTCCTGCAACCATGAACGCTTAATTCTTAGCATTACACTCTGATTTGTTGTTTGACCCTGACATTTCAGAATGCCGCCCCGAAGGAGATGAAACCCTCGGGGCATCTATGCAGAAAGCAATGATACCTTAATATCATGTCTGCCTATCTGATTATAATTGGCATCCTACTGATGATTTCCGGCGGCAAGCGCCGGGATAATAACTGAGGCTATGAGATACATTATGGTTATTATTGCCCTTATGTGTGGCTCTGTCAGCAGCTAGGCTCAGACAGATTCGACGAAGATTAAGAAACGGGGGTGTATATCATTCTATTTCATCATCAAACCACAACGCACTCGGGTCAGCCCCTGACAGTTGGATTGCTGCTACGACTTCTATTCTCTTCTTAACTTTTTATCCTTTTGCTGCTAACTCACTCCAATGTTTACAAAAAGCTATTTCGCTTGCATCATCGAGATACTCTTGCAGAAACTTAAATGGGAACGGATATGTCATCATTTCGTTCCATCGTCCAAATCCAAACCTCAACATATCCATAATCTCATAAATATCCTTCTCCACATTAGCTTTATTTTCTTTATGAAGAATGAAAATGCGCCGTACTCTTGGCATACGGTCCATCTTGGTGCTCTTCATTATTTGCATATTTTCGCTATTGGTTCCAGAGATATATGCATATGCACCATCAGGTTCTCCATTTAACCCTTCAGTTTTCCATAAATGCAGCCCTATATATCCTCTTAAATACTTATGCGATTCAGCTTTCCTTTTAAATAAAGACAACGGCATTCCTTCATTCACAATGCCATTATAAGCTTCATCAATAAGACTTACATCCAATATTGGAATCTCATCTGTATCAATTATTAGATAGACATTGCCATTCTTCTTCAGCGCCATATAGTCTCTTGCTCCATGTATTTTACTAGGTTCGTTATAGTTCAAATGACTATAAGCAAATTCATCGAAAAACACGGGCATTTGCTCTGAAGAGAAACCGAATTCTGCAATATTCATCTTTCCGCCATCTGTCATCTTTAGTGAAGCGCCAATGACACATCCATCATGAATCTTATATCTGTAAAATTCCCATTCTTTAGAAAGATTGCATAATTGTTCTGGTATCTGTCTGTTTATCAAACAGTCTTTCACTAATAACTCTATTAGTATTCTACGAGCCTCAGAAACAGAGACTTGGTCTTCTTTTTCGTTATTATAAAATATTTTGTGCTGTAATGCAGTACTAGAATGAGCTAACCTATATAACGATTGCGTGTAATGAGTTTGTGGAAGTAACTCCTCTGTAGGTTCACATAACTTTATTATCAAATCATTTGCTGTTCTCTTTTGGTTGAATATGAGAGAGCCTTGCATGATTTCTTGGAATTGTATCTTCATTTGGGAAATCAAGTCATTAGCAGATTCGCCAAAAGGATTTTCAATATTGATAGACTTCTCATTAAGATACTCCGTAATAAATTTAAGCATGTCCTTACTAGGCTTATACTCATCATAATATAGAACAGCAGAGTCAACAAATTGGATGGACAACAGTCCTCTATACTTCTCATTTACAGAAGCTATTACCTGATATATAGCAAACAATCTACCATGAGAGTAATCTTCTGGATTATATGGCCAATATGGTACGATGTTATGCTTGTCAGGGAATCTTTTCTTTTGAACGTAAAAAGTTTCAAGTTCTGGCTTAATCCCTTTCATCTTCCTTAAGACAACAGGTTTTACCGCTAAACCAGACCACCACTGCCCATGAACATCCTTGCTGATTTGAAACACACACGTTTGTCTCTTTCTAAGTTCATCAACGTTTTTGGGATTTGAGAAAGATGTTGTTTTTGCAGTTAGATTCATGTATTCGTTTACTTCCATCTTTAAGCAAACCAACTCTTTCCGGCTTTGAGGAATCAAGAAGTTTTTATCATCACACAGCAACAGTACCCCATTATTGTACATCATCCTATCAGGCTTAGTTTTGCCAAGAGAATTGATTGCCAATGATGCTATGATTCGTTGCTGCAGTTTACAATCATAATCTGTCAAATCATCAATACGAGAACGAATTTGGTCATAGGTCCTTAAGCTTTTCAAAACATCTTGAAGTTCCTCCTTCTTCATCATTATGAAAAAGCGGACACATGGATATTGAACATCATTCCATTTTGCTCTTATGCCACATACGGATAAAAAAGGAATATCTGCTAATTGTTCGTAAGCTAAGTTCTTGTATTCTTTATCGAGGCTATAGTAAGAGACAATAGCATACTGAGAGAAAAATGTCTCTCTATCATATTCCACCTCAATTTTGTTGGTTGTAAGTGGCCAAGCTTTTATTTCTTCCAAGTTCAACATCATCTTCCTTACTGTAAATTTACTAGTTTTCGTAATGTTTCAATCCCTTTGGGAACAATGACACCATTCTCATCAATCAGTCCTCCAATTTCATTTATTTCATCCATATGTGAGTCATCAATTTGGAGGATGTTCACCGTTATTAAACGACAATTAAGTCGAGCTATTTTTCTTTGTCGTTTTTCTAAAGTAGGTATATCGCCATATCTGTCGTTATGATCTGCCTTGGGATTCATATTTTTGACATCAAATGCGACTTTGTAGCTTCCATCAGGATTACAAATAACATAGTCTGCTAATTCGTAATCCTTTCCCTCTAGATGTTTAATATCTTCCTCCTTGCAATCTGTATAGTAAATCAATAATGCTTTAAACGCTTCTTCTCCTATTTCGCCAGCATAATCGGTACGCAATATTTGTGGATGAAGAATTAGTCCATCGCCTCTCCAATCTGTAGCAAAACCATTATTCTCAAAATGATTACGTATCACCTTATTTTTCATCAACACATCTAGGCGCACATCGGATGGAGATACATAGTAGGGATTAACCCCATTTCTGATAGGACAAATCTTATTCTTCTCATAAAAGAAATAATAACCTCCTTTTTCATCACGTTGCCAATTACCATAACATTTTGTTATGAACGTGAGATATCTATCTTCTTCGTCCAAGTCATCCCATCCCGATATTACTGGCTTCGTAATAATAGCACGTTTATAGCTTTGGTTCATCCTTTGACTTGCCAATATGTTATAAGGAATGTCCCCATTACTATCTTCGTCATCAAAGTCATCTTCAAAATCTTCTTTATGAGGCGTGAAATAAAGAGCTTGCCGACGCATACTGTCAAGCATATATTGAGCATGATTAGCTGTATGACAGAGAATTGTTTCTTCTATCGAGACATTCTCATCAATGTTCGACTTATGTTCTAAAATATGATTCACTAATACCCGATATTCTTTTGTGAGAGACTTCTGGAAGATTGAAGAATCAAAATAGGGAGTCATGGACTCATCGTACAGTAAATATGTAGTACGAGGCTTATTTCGCGTACGGCACAAGCGCCCAACAGCCTGTTCTATTATGGTTTGAGCCCATGCTGCCTTATCATTTGCAATACCAAGATCTGTTTTTTCACTAAAATAAAAAGTATTTGATAATGCTTGATAAAGCCATTTAGCGACATCATATCTTGAAAGGCATCCTCTTTCATATAGCATCATCAACACCAGCATAGCATTGTAGAAGCTCTTTTCAAATGTTGATTCATAGCCATCCTCGCTCATCATAAGATAGTTGGTAGGAGACTGAAGATATAATGCGTCCCAGTCTTTCTTTAGCTTTTTACCATCTTCTACCCAATTGTCACCAGAAACATAGTCAAGTCCTTCTGGTATTTCAAATTGCATGTTTGTTCCTGCCTTGAAACTTCCATATGCAGAAACCAACATGATTTTGGCATCTTTATCATGACTTAGTTCTACCAATATATTGTTTTCCACTTCCTCCAGTTCTTTCGTAATCCGAATATGACTATTTTCCCAATCTGTTGGTAGTTCGCCATCAATTTTCGACGACATATCTTCGTATGTGCCATCAATGAGGCAACTCAGTGTCATTATTTGATTACTATCCTTTTCACCAGTACGATTCTGAAAGAATATCATACTACGAATATCATCATGGGTGATAAACCAATGATATGATTCTATGAATTGGAAGAGCCTGTATAAGTGGAAGAAAGTACTTTTCATTTCCTTATCATATCTTCTAAGGTTTCTGACAGTAATACGGAACCACTCATCATCAAGGCCATCTTCCCGGGCTCGTGCAGAAAACATCTCCTTGTATTTTTGAGGCAAAACAAGATGGTTTTCACGTTTGTCCTTATATTCGTAATGCTCAATCGGAATTGCTTCTATTCTATGCTCTTGGGGATATGTCGCTGCGACCAAATCATCAAATTTGATTCTATCTTCTGCCGTTAATGTGTGAACTTTATCACCTAATATCTCCTTCAAATAGACGAGGTCGAAATTACTTACCACAGATTTATTTGAAGCCGTTGCTGAACACAAAACAACAGCATTATCATCAAAATGGGTTAGATTAAGTAATATCTTCTCTGGTGTATTTGTTATTTCACGACTAGATAATCTCACTCGATGTTGATTGTCTCTTTCATCAATTTCTTCTTGGAAGAACTGAACTCCTTGCGAGTAAACAGAATAGTCTGGAAGTTTTATCGGATTGGCATCTTTGGTTATGATATGGTTTTTCCGGTTAGTCATAAACTCCGTTTGCTGCTGCTCGAAATGGAATTCAGATGCAGACTCAAATCTTGAAAAGAACGTATGTATTTCTCGCTCTAATGTGGGGTATCCGAGGAATGTTTTTTCTCCGGTATTATTTATCTGGCGGATTTCATCATCAAACTTATTACGGCTATCCTCTAATGCTTCTTTTATAACACTTCTAAATTGAGATTTTACAGAAGTGATATTTCTAGTCGTAAGTGTTAGGAACTCATCTAAAGGAATGACAATAGAATAATCTGCGATTAAAGAGTCTTTATCATTGCTATGCACCAAACTTAGATGCCTGTTTCCTTTTTTGTAACAAACAAAGGAATTTGTCTTATCTCCGCTTTGTGAAATACTTAACTTTATTGGGCCGGAAAAGAATACACCTCTTCTGAATTCTTCTATTTCTTCTGGCGTATCTAAAAAAATACTATTATAAGGCTTTGTATCCCCAAATGCTTTCTCCCAATTAGCATATATAATTGACTGTGCTTTATGGACACAATCTTCCAAACGAGTTCCATAATATGAATCAGACGTATGCTCAGGTCTTTCAAGTAAGGACTTGTACTGCAAGAAACCATTGTAGCCTTTCGCAAACCTCTTATTTCCATAAGTACTATCTATTGCTTGATCTATGATTGCATTCCTCATGGCAATAGCGGCCTGGTCGGACTCATCAAATAAGATAAGAGTCTTTTTCCCCTTTTTCGAAAAATCTGAAATACTGAATTTCTCGTCTATAATAGGGTCTATCCCATACATTGCTTTATGAACAGTCATAAGAAGTACTCTCTTATTTTTATAGTCAACTTGAGGGTATACTTCTCTTAAATGGGGAAAAAGCTTGTTTAATTTTGCAATAGATACACGCTTATCTTGTTTTGTATTTTCCAAATGTTTTTTGAAGTTTTCGAAAAACACGCGTACTGCTTTACGCAAATTGGCTTCGCTTTCATCTATCTGCTGACGAAGATACTCATTGTTATTGGACTCATAGGTCTTAACTAACCCAGACAATCCCTCAAATGTTTTCTTGACCCAATTAAAGCTATATCTTAAATCTGTAACCTTGGTGTCTTTTTTCTTTTGGTCATCAATCTGCATTTCCATCTCTTCAAGCAAAGATGAAAAACTGGAGTTCTTTATTGCTTTCATGATAACCTCCGGATTATTCTCTATGACCAACTTGTCCTTTGGTTTTATCTTGCTTTCAGGAGTTGATATAAACCTTTCTATTTCACGGTCCATCCCATTCACAAGTTTGTTTTGTACACATAGAATGATAATCCTATCAAAATGGAGTGGATAATACTCACACGTAAGTTTTCCAATAGTATATGATTTTCCACCACCTGTAGCTATATCACTGATGTGAAGTCCTGGAGTCACATAACTCTTAAAGATATTCTCAACGTGGGCACTAAGTTGTTCCTTATATCCTAATTCCATAATCGCCGATATTTATATCCCTCTTTTAAATAATCATATAACTTCAACCTATAATACATCATCTTATCCCATTAACAACTATAGGCGGATCGATGTCTTTTGTAAATATTTTTCACCACTCCACCTTCACCTCGTCGCCCCATTTTCTTAGTTCGGCAATGAAGTCGGGAGAGGGGGAGATGCGGTAGCGGAAAGAGGCATAGCCTTCTTCCTTGCAACGAAGCTCTTTTTGGCTGTGATGCAATGGTAGCGTGCGCAGATAATGAGCTACCTTATCGGTGCAGGTGATAACAACACGACGAACGGGATAATGCTCGTAATCGCGCCATACACCAAAGCAATCACGGAAATATGTTGCGACCTTTATTCTCCGGTTGGGAACAAAGGTTTCGGGCAGGAGCGTAAGGCGCAATGTCCTGTCGAGAGCGAAACATTGTACAGGTTCCTGACATTCGCTTCCCTCCTTATAAGCCAAGATATACCAACGGCCTTTATCAGCCTTCAGGCAATAAGGATGCACGATGGCATCGTATGGATTTTCGTCCGAAAATTTCTGATAGGTGATAAGCAGCTTCTGTTTGTCGCGCAGCGCCTGACCAATCAGCCGCAGATAGCGCGAACCTGTCTCTATCTGCTCTGGCTGGATTTGCTTGCCTAATTCCTTGTACTGCTGAAGGAACGAATAGTTCTGTATACTCTTCAGCAGATCGTTGGCAAGCGAGTCGAGGGCAAGAGCCTCAGGGTTCATGATACGATAGTGCATACGGTCGGGGGCCGAGATAACGATACCCATAAAATCCTTAATAGCCTGCCTGTGGGTAGTAAGCATGTCGCGCGAAAGGATTCCTACATGGCCGGGCAAAGCAAGCCAACGGTCTCTCAGATCCTCCAATGTAGGGCCTGGAGGTGGTGTCATCTGAAGTTGTTCTATAAGCCAGACATCGAACTTGAATTGCGCAAAAGAAAAAATTGTTTTCATTGTATATTTGTTATTGTTAATTTACTCAAATATAGGAAGTTAAATAGGAAGTATAAATAGAAGTTAAATTGGAAGTAATAAAAGGACAATACCAAATAAAAGGACAATACCATATAGGCAGACAGCATCCAAGACTATCGTCCTGCCAACTTGTTGGCTTAACTTCCTGCGCGAAGCGCATAACTCCCTGTTTAAATCCATCTTATAACTCCCGAAATTTTAATTAATTTCGCCGCTAAGGTACAAAAAAATCAATTATCACAAAACGCTTGATGGAAAAACACTTCCTACGTTGTAGTTTTTAGACTTACAACCGCAATTATTTATGTTTTTTTAACACAAAATGACGGGCAAAAGTTTACTGTTTACCGTTTACTGTTTATCGTTTACTGTTCTCAGAGAGAGGAGTCAACCAAATCCGTACGGGTAGGCAAGTGTTAAATAACAAGGTCTGAAAGGAGTCAACCGTATTGGTTCTTCTTCAATTTAGTTGAAATGTGGGAATTAAAGAAAACCGCCAAAACCCTTCTGCTTAGGTTGAGACTTCGTCTTTGATGTTATGTCTGCGTCCTTTTCCTTGTGTGCAAGCACCCAGATAAAAGCACCCAGCCACACCATCAATC